>NZ_JBZCMS010000005.1:0-349213 GCF_058267595.1 Paenibacillus mobilis | reverse complement strand
ATGGACGCACCGCTGGTGCACCAGTTGTTCCGCCAGGAGCACAGCTGGGTAGCTAAGTGCGGAAGGGATAAGCGCTGAAAGCATCTAAGCGTGAAGCCCCCCTCAAGATGAGATTTCCCAATTAGTAAGACCCCTTGAAGACGACGAGGTAGATAGGCTGGGGGTGGAAGTGCAGCAATGCATGGAGCTGACCAGTACTAATCGGTCGAGGGCTTATCCAAGATCCCCCAAAAAGTGAAGCGGAGGCTTCGGAGAGTACTACCGAGTACTTTTCGGGGACCCCGGGAAACCAAGTAGGGGCTAATTCGGCAAATAATTGTTTCGTATCCAGTTTTCAGGTGATCAAACACTTGAAACTTATATTCCCTGATAGCTCAGTTGGTAGAGCACTCGACTGTTAATCGAGTTGTCACAGGTTCGAGTCCTGTTCGGGGAGCCATATGGAGAGGTGTCCGAGTTGGCCGAAGGAGCACGATTGGAAATCGTGTAGGCGTCACAAGCGTCTCGAGGGTTCGAATCCCTCTCTCTCCGCCATTATAGTAAGGCCCGTTGGTCAAGGGGTTAAGACACCTCCCTTTCACGGAGGTAACAGGGGTTCGAATCCCCTACGGGTCACCATTAACTTCAATATTTTGAAGTTGACTAACTTGTTAAGAATATGATATACTAAATATTGTGTTCAATTTGGAGGCTTAGCTCAGCTGGGAGAGCATCTGCCTTACAAGCAGAGGGTCGGGGGTTCGATCCCCTCAGCCTCCACCATTTACAATTTTATATTTTATAACGACGCGGGGTGGAGCAGCCCGGTAGCTCGTCGGGCTCATAACCCGAAGGCCGCAGGTTCAAATCCTGCCCCCGCAATAATCCCCATGAGGGATCTTATGAAAGACTTAGGCTGTGGAACCGTGGTGTAGAGGCCTAACATGCCTGCCTGTCACGCAGGAGATCGCGGGTTCGAATCCCGTCGGTTCCGCCATGTTTTTGGCTCGGTAGCTCAGTCGGTAGAGCAGAGGACTGAAAATCCTCGTGTCGGCGGTTCGATTCCGTCCCGAGCCACCATTTTTACAATTGAATAAGCCGTTGTAGCTCAACTGGTAGAGCAACTGACTTGTAATCAGTAGGTTGGGGGTTCAAGTCCTCTCGACGGCACCATTTACTGTGGAGGCTTAGCGAAGTGGCCAAACGCATCAGACTGTAAATCTGCTCCCTTACGGGTTCGGTGGTTCGAATCCATCAGCCTCCACCAGTTTATATAGGGGCATAGTTTAAAGGTAGAACAAAGGTCTCCAAAACCTTTGGTGTGGGTTCAATTCCTGCTGCCCCTGCCAATTTTTAAAACAGAATAAGAAAGTCTTTATGGCGGTCGTGGCGAAGGGGTTAACGCACCGGATTGTGGCTCCGGCATTCGTGGGTTCAAGTCCCATCGATCGCCCCATTTCATTTTCAAAACCTTGTTGGGGATTAGCCAAGCGGTAAGGCAACGGACTTTGACTCCGTCATGCATAGGTTCGAATCCTATATCCCCAGCCATTTTGCGGACGTGGCTCAGCGGTAGAGCATCGCCTTGCCAAGGCGAGGGTCGCGGGTTCGATTCCCGTCGTCCGCTCCATTATTTTGGCGCCATAGCCAAGTGGTAAGGCACAGCTCTGCAAAAGCTTTATCCCCAGTTCGAGTCTGGGTGGCGCCTCCAGTATATTTTTTGAAGTTGTATATCTAATATGTGCCCTTAGCTCAGCTGGATAGAGCGTTTGACTACGAATCAAAAGGTCAGGAGTTCGAATCTCTTAGGGCACGCCATATATACTTCTAATTTAATAAGCCGGTGTGGCGGAATTGGCAGACGCGCGCGACTCAAAATCGTGAGGGAAACCGTGGGGGTTCGAGTCCCTTCACCGGCATCATACCTAACAAACAAGCCCATTAGATTAATTCTAGTGGGCTTGTTTATTTTTTCTACTAGTCTGCTAGAGTCCATGTCGAATGAGCAAAGCTAAAATTGCATCCTCTTAAATCCTCTATCCTTGATTAGACGTTCGCTTCCTTCCCATAATTCCCGAGCTTTCTGCTTATCGTATGAAATGACCGACGTTTGTTTTTCTCTGGCGCCTTGCCGGTATGAACCAATCATACTGAAAAATTTTCCGGAAATTTGCTGATACTTTTCAGATATCGCCATTTCGGCTAGTACTCTAGCTGAGCTTTGCGGTGTACTTGCATTTGGTGCAAGCCGAAGTAATGGCCATAGCAGTTTCATCATAAAGCGTGCAGCCGGCTTCCATTCCCTTACCATCCCGGTTAACATTCCGCCTGGATCGAATGTATTGACGGAGATATCGCTCCGGCCAGACGCATGTAGTCTTCTTTCAAGCTCATAGGCAAACATGAGGATACATAATTTCGAAGTCGTATAAGCTCTCCCCAGGAAGTCAGAAATGGATTCACCGGGTGGGAGTGTGGGACTAGCTAACACTTCAGCCTTTTTTAATACGGGCTTCGGGAGGGGCGTTTTAGCCCGATCATCATGACTGATACTTGATAACATAATGATTCTCGCGTTATCGCTCATATATTCAACAAGCAAATTGGTTAATAGAAAATGTCCCAGATAATTAACCGCAAAAGTTGCTTCGTATCCTTCTGCTGATTCCTCAATATGGTTCGTGTATTGCACCCCGGCATTACAAATTAAACTATACAAGGGGGGGAGATTAAGAGAAGGCCATTGCACGGCAAACTCTTGAACAGAGTTTAATGAAGCTAAGTTTACTAGCACAGGAGTAAAGCGGTTAACGCCTGTTTCCTTGATTAGCGATCGGGTTGCTTGTTCGATCCGTTCAGCGCTTCTTCCCGCAATAACAATATGATATTCGGAAGACGCCAAAGCGATATATTTAGCGCATGCATACCCTAACCCTGAATTGGCTCCGGTTATAAGGACTGTTTTGGTCGGTTTTTTCATTGTTTTCTCTCCTCATACGATGACGGCTCGGCCGTTAATAAAAGGGAGGGAGCGGCGATCGAATATTTCCAAGCTGCATAAGCAACGGCTGCAGCATTTCGACAGCTGCTGGGGGCTCCCGCCACAAGTGGCAGTTTCTTTTTCATAAAAATAAACCTCCGCTATTATAAATTGAACGTTCATTCTAATATTAGTGATTTTATTGAGGGCTGTCAACGAG
Source organism: Paenibacillus mobilis (assembly GCF_058267595.1). Taxonomy (NCBI): domain Bacteria; kingdom Bacillati; phylum Bacillota; class Bacilli; order Caryophanales; family Paenibacillaceae; genus Paenibacillus; species Paenibacillus mobilis. Next base: position 346,034 of record NZ_JBZCMS010000005.1, on the reverse strand, counting down.
CCGGCTTCGAAACTTTATGAAATATTTGGGTTGTCATGGAAGCGCTTTTATGATAAGTTTAGGACTATAAAAACGTTTTTATTTTGAGGTGAAGACCTTTGGCAAAGATAACTATAAAAGATGTAGCCCGCGAAGCAGGCGTCTCCATCTCTACTGTCTCTAATGCGCTTAATGATGTAGATGTGCTTAATCCCGAGACGAAAATGCATGTCCTTCAGGTAGCGCAGAGATTGAATTATGTCCCTAACCTTAATGGCAAGCTGCTGAAATCGGGGAAAACGCATATGATCGGATTTTTCACAACAAGCGTGTCTGGACCTTATTTTTATAAGCTGGTTGAAACGATGGCTCGTGAATGCGACCGTTACGGATACGGACTAAATGTGTTTGTTACCCGGGATAAGCAGGTCATTATGAACAATATATTAGGCCGCCGGGTTGATGGCGTTATTATTTATGAGGAATTGCGAATCGATGAAAACGATATTGCGGTGATGAAGAAGGACAAAATCAAGGCTGTGTTCTTGGATCGCGATATTGAGAATGACACCATGGGCAGCATCATTTTTGATTCTTACATAGCCGGTTATGAGGCCACGAAATATTTAATCAGCCTGGGGCATAAGAAAATCGCTTATATCTCAGGGGTTGAAACCATGTTTGACAGTGAGCAGCGCAAGGAAGGATACCTGGCTGCGCTCAGGAATTATGGGCTGCCGGCCAGCGAGGAATACATTTTGCAGGGGTATTTTGAGGAGGAGAGTACTTATAACGCGATTAAGTCGTTTATCTATCAGCATCCTAACCAGCTGCCGGACGCCTTTTTGGCAGGGAATGATTTAAGTGCAATCGGATGTATAAAAGCGCTCCAAAATCACGGTTATGAGGTGCCCACGCAGGTCAGCGTAGTGGGTTTTGACGATATTGATATAGCTCCTTATTTTTCGCCGCCCCTGACAACTGTGAGGAATCAGATTGCAAGGCAGGGGATTCTGGCGATTGAACACCTGATCCGAATGATCGAGAAAAAGGAGCAGGGGCAGAGTCAAAGGTTAAAAGGCGAACTTGTCGTCAGAGGAACAAGTCAGGTTAAGCTGGAGAAGAAATAAACGGCCGGGGATTCGTTAGAACCGGTTGGATTTGGCCGGATTCGGGTAGGGGGAGGGAGCTTAGGGGGTTTTTATGCTTTTTTATAAAAACGTTTTTATTAGCAAGCGAATTTCACTAATAACCTGGTGAGAGGCCGGAGGGGAGAAGAGATATGGCCAAATTGGCGGTAACGCAGCCGGTCAGCGGCAAATTGCCTGAGAAAAGGACTTTCGGGCAGAAAATCAAGGATTTTGCCGTTGATTTCTGGAGACAACGGGAATTGCAGTCCATGATCATTCCGGGCATTATTTTTATGATTATTTTTTGTTACATCCCTATCTATGGCCTTACGATCGCCTTTAAAAGCTACACGGTCATCGATACGCTGGATTCAGCCCCATGGGTGGGCTTGGATAATTTCAAAATTATTATGTCGGACCGGTATTTTTGGGACGCGGTAGTTAACACCTTGGGTATCAGCTTTTTGAAATTGGGGATCGGGTTTGTTATCCCTATTCTCCTGGCGATTATGATCTACGAACTAAGCTACACACGTTTGAAAAAAATGGTTCAGACAATCTCTTATTTGCCGCACTTTCTGTCCTGGATCGTGTTAGGCGGTATGATGATCAACTGGTTTTCGACGACAGGACTCTTTAATGAGATACTGCTTGACCTCGGCATCATCTCAAAGGGACAAAACATTTTGCTGGATCCGGGCAAATACTGGTGGATCGCTACTTTATCGGACATTTGGAAAGAAGCCGGCTGGGGAACGATTCTGTATCTGGCCATCATGGCTAAAATCGACCCGACTTATTATGAAGCCGCAAAGATCGATGGCGCAAGCCGACTGCGGCAAATCTGGAATATTACGCTCCCTAACATGAGATCGATCATCAGCTTAAATCTGATCTTAACTGTAAGCGGTTTATTGGGCTCCAATCTGGATCAAACCCTTGTGCTGATGAACTCGCAGAACCGGGAAAAAGCGGAGGTCATCAACTCTTACGTATACCGTATGGGTTTGACGCAAGGGGATTTCTCCTACGCAACCGCAGTAGGTTTGGGCGTTTCCATTGTTTCCGTCATTCTGCTTGTTACCGCCAATAAAGTGACCAGCAAGCTGAACGATAATCAATCCGTGCTCTAAGAGGAGGCATTTTCATGAATCGAAAGGCGATTAGGGAGGACTTAAACAGCCGCATCTTTAATGCCTTCAACACTACGCTGCTTATTATCATTACTCTGGTTATCATCATTCCTTTGTGGAATGTCATCATTTCCTCATTAAGTTCGGGGCGAGCATTGGCAGAAGGCGGTTTTATATTCTGGAGCCCCGAGTTTTCTATCGAAAACTATCGTGCCGTATTCCAGGACGACAGTATTTGGCAGGCGTTTTTTATTTCGATATCCAAGACCGTGCTTGGGGTAGTTACACACGTCTTTTTCTGTGCGATGATCGGTTACGCCCTCAGCAAAAAAAATCTGCGTGGACGCAGGCTGTACGTGGCCATGGGCGTCATTACGATGTTTTTCTCGGGCGGCATGATTCCGATCTACCTCCTGATTAAGTCCCTGGGACTGTTAAACACCTTCTGGGTGTACATTATTCCGGCTCTTTTCAGTTATTACGATGTGGTAATCCTGATGAATTTCTTCCGGAATGTGCCGGATGCGCTTGAGGAGTCGGCCAAAATCGACGGTGCAGGCGAATGGCGCATTTTCCTGAAGATTTTTATACCTCTTTCCATGCCGGCTATGGCAACAATCGCCTTATTTAACGGCGTCGGGCAGTGGAACGATTTCTTGACTACCAAGCTGTATATTACCGATCAGGCCTTATACCCGCTTCAGATGAAGCTGTATGAGATCATTGTGCAGTCCCAGACGCAGTCCATGCAAAATGCGAGCTCGGCCGTGATCGAAACTACCACCAAAGGGGTTCAGCTTGCGACAATCGTGATTACCACTCTGCCGATTGTTGTGATTTATCCATTGCTTCAAAGATACTTTATCTCTGGCATTATGATGGGGGCGGTGAAGGAATAGAAGCAAGCTGCACGCCAAAAAGAAACGAAAGCTCAAGCCAAATGGTAAGCGCTTTAAAAAAAGGGAGGTAAACAAGTATGATCAAAATGAGCAAATTGAGAAAAAAAGGAATTTCGATGGGAGCCGTCCTGCTGGCCGTTATGCTGACTATTACGGCCTGCGGATCCGGGGGCGGATCGTCTAAAAGCAGCGCACTCCCCGAGTTAGACGGACGTTATACGCCGGATCCATCGACGCCGGCCTGGAAGCTGGATACGAAAAAGGAAACGACTGATTTAACCTGGTACGTGAATGCGGATTGGTGGAATACAGACTTCGGCAAAGATACGGTCACCAAAAAAATTAAAGAAGATTTGAACATCAACATTAAATTCATTACCGGGGACGATACGAAGCTGAATACATTTTTTGCCGGCGGCGATATGCCTGACATAATTACGATCTTTGATTCCAACTCGCCGGTTGCGCAGAAAGCTTCCACCTGGGCGCTGCCGCTTAATGATCTGGCCGAAAAATATGATCCGTATTTCGACAAGGTAGCGGCCAAGGACACCATGAACTGGTTCCAGCAGAAAGACGGCAAAACTTATGGTTATCCGGACTACTCCAATACGCAAGCCGATTATGACAGCGGTACCATTCCGGCTAAAACCGCGTTTGTGATCCGCCAGGACGTGTATGACGCGATCGGCAAACCTAGCATGAAAACGCCGGAAGAGTTTGTCAGCGCGATGGAGAAAATCAAAAGCCAGTTCCCACAGCTGATTCCGTTTGGTTTCAACTCGATCGGAACAGGCACGGGTTCGCTGGGAGATGTGCTCCAGGATTACCTGGGCGTGCCGCTGGAAGACAAAGACGGCAAATTCTATAACCGCAACCTGGATCAGGATTACCTGACATGGCTCAAAACCTTAAATACGGTTTATCGCAACGGCGATATCAGCGATGACAGCTTTGCGGATGACGGAACGGGCTTTGAGGAAAAAGTTAAATCCGGCAAATATGCGACGATGCTTCTTGACGGTGTGCCGCAGCAGGGCGGAAACCTGCAGACATTTATGACCAACAATCCCGGCGATCAATACGTCGCTGTCGACGGACCGCAAAGCACGGTGGGCAATCAGCCGACGCTTAACCAATCGGGGATTACAGGCTGGATGATCAACTACATTACGAAAAAAGCCAAAGATCCGGCGAAAGCCATTCAAGTGTTTACTTATCTGCTGAGCGACGAAGGCCAGGCGTTGGTCAACTTCGGTATCGAAGGTGAAACGTACAAGAAAAATGCAGACGGAACAGTAGAATTCCTGCCGGAAGTGAAACAACTCCAATTGACCAACTCCGATAAGTTCAAAAAGGACTACCGGATGGGCGAGTTCATTTTCTTCGGACACGACCGTTATAAAGCGCTTAACAAAGACTCCTCCCCGGATGCGATCAAACAGATGCAGGATTGGGGCAAAGGCAAGCTGAAACCGCATTTCATCCTGGAAAATATCAATCCGGATCAAGGCACGCCGGAAGCCCGCGCGTTGTCCGCGATCGATACGAACTGGAATACTACGCTGGTTAGTCTGATCCGGGCCAAAACAGATGCTGATTTCGATAAAACCTTGGATGCCTACAAAAAGTTTCTGGATGAGAACAGCTGGAGCAAAATCGTAGATATTCGCAGTGAAAAAATGCAGAGCAACAGAGAGAAACTGGGAATCAAGTAATGAACAACGAAGAAGAGCCTTGAAAAGGGCTCTTCTTCCCCCTAATTTGTACATCAGGAGGCGACTCAATGTCCGAGCTTTTGATTTACCAGTCCAAAGGAGAGGGAGAACTGTTTATCCGGAAGTCCCCGGAGCAGCTGGCGAGCAGCACAAAGCCAGAAGGAGAGAACGTTATTGTAACGCTGGACGAGAAAGAAACCTTCCAGGAGATCGATGGATTCGGGGCCTCTTTTACGGATTCGGCCGCTTATTTGATCCACCAGATTCTCGATTCGGAGCAGCAGGCAGAGGTCATGACCCGGTTGTTCGATCCGGCGGAAGGCATTGGTTTGTCCGTGTTAAGAAATCCAATGGGGGCTTCGGACTACGCCAGATCCATTTACAGCTATAACGATCTGCCTGATGGCGAGACTGATCCGGGGCTGGAGCGGTTCTCCATTGCGCATGATGAAGAGGACATTATTCCTCTGGTGCAAAAGGCCAGGGAGCTGAACCCCGAAGTGAAGCTATTTGCCTCGCCGTGGAGCGCGCCCGGCTGGATGAAAACAAGCGGTTCAATGAAAACGGGGGAGCTGAAGAAAGAATATTACCCGGCTTTTGCCGAATATTTTGTACGGTATATTCAAGCTTACCAGGACCAGGGACTTGATATTTACGCGGTGACGCCGCAAAATGAACCGCTTTATGAGCCAAGCCATTATCCAAGCATGAAAATGCTGCCTGAAGCGCAGACGGAATTTGTTAAGGATTATTTGAAACCGGCATTCCTCAGCCATGGACTCCATACCAAAATTCTTTGTTACGATCATAACTGGGATCGTCCCGATTATCCGTCGTCCGTCTTGGAGCAGGCGAATGAACAGGTGGACGGCGTAGCCTGGCATTGGTATGGAGGGAAACCGTCGGCGCAAAGTGAAGTGTTTGAGAAATTCCCGGGCAAGGAAGTACATTTCACGGAAGGCTCCGGCGGGGAATGGATTCCGCCTTTCGAACAGGCTTTCAGCAACGTCATGCGGACGGGGATCGAAATTTTGCGTCATCACAGCAAATCCTTTATTTTGTGGAATATGGCGCTGGATGAATATAACGGGCCGACGGTGCCGGGTTTTGGTACCAGCACGTGCCGGGGGATTGTCCAAATCAACCAGCAGACGCGGGAGCTTGTGTATACTTTGGACTATTACGCTTTGGCCCATTTCAGCAAAATGATCCGTCCGGGCGCTTTGCGGATCGCCTCCGAATCGAGCGCGGAAGCGATTCATTCCGTTGCTTTTGTCAACAAGGATTCTTCTAAGGCGGTTGTCCTCTTCAATGACAGCGAGCAAGAGGAAACGGTCAGCTTAACACTTCAGGGATCCGACATCCTCACTTTCCCTATGCCGGCCAAAAGCGCTTTGTCCATTCAGATTCCGGGCAGTTACTGACGGATAGGCTGTTGAGGAGGACAGACTGCGGCCCCTATGAATAAAGAAGGCTGCATGGAACTTTAGGGTTCTATGCAGCCTTCTTTTTTGATAATCAGCTCCCTATTTATGGGCAATCACAACCGTATAACCGCCAAACCGTTTGAATGTGAGGCCCGGGTTTTCTTCGGGAAGGGGTTCGCCTTTGGCAAAGATATAGGCGGCCCGCTTGTCAGGAAGAAGGAAAGGAAGGCCAAACCGGTATCTGCCGAAAGAAGAGACTTGCTGAAAGTCTTCGCCGGGATTGGCGTAAACCACACTGTTCAAAAAGTCGCGTGGTTGGGTTTGTTCGTAAAACAACACGTAGATATAAGGCATGTTAATTCGGCCGCTCACATAAACCGTACCCGGGGTCGAGGCGGAGGCGTATTCGATGGCTTCGCCTAAATGATCGGCAAAGAGTGTGTCCAGTTCCTTTGGATAGTCCCCGAAATAGTCGGCTGCAAAAAAGGAAAAGTAAATGGCAAATGCCGCGACGGCAAGGACGCCCAACCCTTTTTTTAATCGGTAAAAATACAACACGCCTCCGCAGATCCAAAAAATAATCGGATAAAATAGAACATTAACCCGATTAATATTGACGTCCAAAATGAACACCATCAGGAGGGAAGCGCCCAGCCAGAGAAGCATAATGGCTTGAAGAGGCTCTTTCTTGCTGCGCAAAGCCCAAATGGAGGCGAATAGGCCAAGCACGGCAAACGGAAGCCCTATCGGGTAGGCGTATCCAAACCCGGGGATCGAGTTCCAGGGCAGGCCGTCGCTGCCGGTGAGCAAAAGGGAAATAAAGCTGTGAAAATGATCCTTCAGCGAAGTCCAAAAAGGTCCATCCCATAAATTGGTAACGGTTTCAACGCGAGGCACGGTCAACCTCGGAATGGAGAACAGCGGCGTGTTTATAGCGGGCAGCTTCAGCCAGTTGATCAGCAGGAATAAGAAGATAGGCAAGCCAAGCACCAAAAACCATAAAAAATTCAGCACCAGCAGGCGCCAGGTGATCCTTTTTCGTTGTAACAGCATGAGGGCCGTCAGAATTAGGAACACAGGGACAAAAAAATAGGCAGTTCCATACGCATACAATGAAACGGCCATAACCGCGGTAAAGGCATAAAACCAACGAGGCGATTGGAGTGCTTTGACCAGGCAATAAACGGCAAACAAAATAAGCGTAGGAAACAAATTGGACTCAAGCGCCCATCTGGACATCATGAATTGCCACGGATTGACGGCAATGAGCAGCATCGCGACAGGAGGAGCCGCTTTGGAACGGAAAATATGTTTGGCAAGCAAACAGAATACGGGCATGGCGGCAATGCCGGCCAAGGCGCCCAGCAGCCTTACCGAAAGCGGGGTGAGCCCCATTACGGCGATAAAAGGCATGGATAAATAAGCGTATAAAGCGTTCTGGCCGCTTCCCCACGCAATCAAATGAACGGGCAGATGCACGCCGTTGCGGTCGATGCCGTAATGAAGGATGGAAAAAGCGTCATATCCGATTGAAGCTTCATCCTGATTCAGCCCCGGAGGAACCGAACCTAACTGCAGCAGCCGCAGAAGGGCTCCAAGGGCAAACAACAAAAGCGTTAAGCGATATTTTTGGCAAAAAACGTAGGCTTGAGATAATCCGGACATCCTCATCTTCTGTCATCCCCCAATTGCAGCAGCCCTATGCAAGCACGATTTTATTTATTGTTTAGAGTATACAATTTACGAAACGTACAGTAAACAAAAATATAAAAACCCGGATTATTGGGGGTTGATTAGGAAAGATTCCATATTTTTATAGAAATGAGGTTAAAAAGAAATCGTTTCAAAGCCTATGCTCGGGGAATCTCTAATAATAATCATTCACTTTGTTTAGTAAACAAAAGCGGCACAACAAAAGCCTTCAAAACCGCGAACAGGCGATCTTGAAGGCTTTTGGTTTTTTGCCGCCGAGGGAGAAGAGGGGGCTCAGGAGATGGAACGGGCCCTGGGATTAAGAATCTTTTTGAGAATCGCCGGAGGCGTTTTGTTTTCTTAAATCCTCAAAATAGTTTCCGTTCTGCAGGCCGTCGACGAATTGCTGGAGCCATTCGTAGTAGTTGGCGGCGTGACGCAGCTTGTGCAGATCTTTTAAACCGTTTTGCCGCTCGGCTTCCGGCGTATCGATATCCAAAATGATCTCTGACAATTTCGGGGAGACCTCGGAAATGACATTTCGCATGACATCGATTTCCCGCTGCAGCTTGGTTGTAAAAAAGGACTGGAAAGCTTTGAAAAAGTCCGTCTCTGCCACATACAAATCTTTTCTTTCTTCTTTCTCGCCCAGCTTGGACACCATTTTCGATTCCATCAGGGAGCGAACCGCATAGCTCATGCTGCTTTTGCTCATGTTCATATACTCTTGCATTTCTTCGAGGGTCATAGGTCTGTCTTCAAAAAACATGATGGCATAAAGCTGGCCATAAGAATAGTTGGCGCCATACAAGTCCATCGTTTGGGCAATGGCGTCTATGACTTTTAATCGGAGCTCTTCAGAAGGACTGGAGGGCTCTTTCATTTTTCCGGAAAGATCTTTCTTCACAATTCCACCGCCTTGGGTAAAATGCAGTCGCCTGCTGTCATAAAATTTTACAAAAAACTGAAAGAACTTTCACGCTCGGATAACCCTTCTCCTTTAAATCGAACGTACAATATTTATTGAATGAATGAGTTTTTTAGGGGGAAAATGTCTTATTTGAGTTAAACATTCAAAAAATAATGAACAAAAAGGAGGAGAAATGAAAACAATTCGATGGGTAGAGGAGCTGAAGGCCCTGCTCTTTACCTTGCCGGCCATGATTCCTTTAGCGTTGTTCTGGTTTTTTCCTCTCGGGTACATTTTGTACCTAAGTTTTATGGAATGGGATTTCATGAGTCCTGTCAAGACTTTCGTTGGTCTCGATAATTTCAGGAGCCTGTTTACGGATCCGGCTTTTTACCAGTCGCTAAGGGTCACCTTGTTGTTCTGCGCAGGCAGCGTGGTGCCGATTGTCGTGCTGGGCTTGGCGCTGGCCCTTCTGCTGAACCGGAACCTCAAAGGCGGAGCATTTTACCGGGTGCTGCTGTTCTCCCCCTGGGTGACGCCGACGGTGGCGGTTTCGATTGTCTGGTCCTGGATTTTTGAACCGGATGTCGGGCTGGCCAATACGCTGCTTAAAGCGTTGGGTTTCTCGGGAGTCCGCTGGCTGGAAGACCCAACCTGGGCTTTGGTCGGCATTCTTTTGGTCACGGTATGGAAATCGGCCGGCTGGGCTATGGTTTTCTACCTTGTGGCCCTCCGCAATGTCCCTAAAGACCTGCTTGAAGCAGCCGAGCTCGATGGGGCAAACAGCGTGCGCAGATTTTTTAGCGTGACTCTGCCGCTAATTTCCCCGATTACGTTTTTCCTGGTAGTCATGCAGCTGATCCAATCCATTCAAGCTTATGACCAGATTAATGTGCTTACTCAAGGCGGCCCAGCAGGTTCTACCCGGACTTTGCTGTACCTCTATTATCAGGCTGCTTTTGAATCTTTTCAAATCGGACAGGCTTCCGCCGTGGCGATCACGTTGGTGTTCGGCTGCGTGGTGCTGTCGCTGCTTTCCTTCGGGGTGGGGCGCCGGACGGTCCATTATTCCTAAATCTGCAGAAAGGAGAGAAAACCAACTATGCCGGGATACAAATTCGTGGGAAAATCCCTTAATCATCTGCTGCTGGCCATTGCTTCGGCAGTTATGGCTTTCCCGTTTTACTGGATGGCTACCAGCGCGTTAAAAAACAACGATGAAATCTGGCAGTTTCCCCCGACGCTGTGGCCGCATCAGGCAAAGTGGGGACAGTTTGCCGAAGCCTGGAATGCAGCCGCTTTTGACCGGTATATCCTGAACAGCTTATTTGTGGCCGTCTCCATCGTGGTCCTTCAGGTCATCAATTCCGGGATGATGGCGTATGCGCTGACCCATATGAAGTTTAGACTGAAGGGATTTTTTACGGCCGTCGTGCTGCTCGGGTACATGGTGCCGAGTACGGCAGTCTACTTGCCGGGATACATTGTGCTGGGCAAGCTGGGGCTGCTTGATTCTTACGCCGGATTAATCCTGTCCAACTGCGTCAGCGTCTTTTCGATCTTTCTGATCCGGCAGGCCTTTCTGCAGGTATCGCATGAACTGATCGAAGCCGGTCAGGTGGACGGGGCTTCCCATTTCCGGATTTTGTGGATGATTTTATTCCCGCTCACGCGCGCCTCCTTTGCCGTGCTTGGGCTGATTACTTTCATAGAGCAGTACAATAACTATTTCTGGCCGATGCTGATCACCAAAAGCCAAAATCTTCAGCTGGTTTCCGCCGGCCTGCGCAGCTTTTTTGTGGAGGGGGGTGCTTACGGATTGAAGTGGCCGCTGATCATGGCCGCAAGCGCCTTTACGATTGTTCCTTTATTGCTGTTGTTTATCTTCACGCAGAACACCATCATGCGGAGCGTTAACCTCTCTGCCGGTGCAACGAAAGGATAAAGGGTTGTACACCCCTTCGTCCTTGAAACGAATGGATAAAGTCAGGGGTTCAATTCCAAATCGAATACGTCGTAATCAAACCTAATTTATGGAGGGAAATAAAAATGAAGTTGAAAAAGTCACTGCTCAGCTTGATGCTGCTGCTTTCGGTGTTCTCCCTGGCAGCCTGCGGTTCAAATTCGGGGGCGAGTGCAGGACAAGCAGGCGAAGCGAATGCGGCCACCAGTTCTGCGGATAGCTCTTCAGACAGTTCTGCAAACGGAGGAACTTCGACGGAGCCGGCGAAAGAGCCGGTTACGATCGAATTCTGGTATGGACTTGGCGGCAAGCTGGGTGACAACATGCAGACCTTAATCAACAAATTTAATGCTTCCCAGAAGGAAGTTATCGTAAAACCTGTAGTTCAGGCGGATTATGATGAAACGGAGAAAAAACTTCAGGCCGCGATTGCCTCGGGCAATGTTCCGGCTGCCGTTTTATCCTCCAACGTGGATTGGGCGCGCAAAGGATATTACGCTCCGCTGGACGATCTGCTGGCTGCCCAGCCTGACTTTAATGCAGATGATGTCGTGCAGACGTTCCTGCAGCAAGGCAAAGTGGACGGCAAACAATATTTCCTGCCGATGTACGGCACCACGCAGGTGATGTACTTCCGGAAGGATGCTTTGGAGAAAAACGGCATCAAACCGGAAGATCTGACAACTTGGGAGAAGCTGGGCGAAGCCGCGGCAAAAATGACTGTGAAAGAAGGGGGCAAAACGACCTTCTACGGCTGGGAACCGATGTGGGGCGCCGACAACCTGATTGATGCCGTATACAGCAAAGGCGGGAAAATTCTAAGCGACGACGGCAAAACGGTGCTGATCGACTCTCCGGAGTGGATCCAAACCTGGGATATGTTCCGCAAGTGGATTTTTGACGATAAAATCATGCGCATTCACTCCGGCGGCCAAGGCTGGGAATATTGGTACAAAACGATCGATGACGTGATGAAAGGCCAAGCTGCCGGATATACCGGTTCGAGCGGCGACCAAGGCGATCTTGACTTTAACCTCGTTTCGGCGATGGAGCAGCCTGGCTTTGAAGGAGTAGGAGCAGGCAAACCGGTAGCGCAGGCGATCTTAGCGGGGATTCCGGCCAAAGCCAGTCCGGAGCAGCAGCAGGCGGCGGTTAAGTGGTTTACGTTCTTTATGAGCGCTGAAAATACGGCTTTCTGGTCCATGAATACCGGATACATTGCCGTGCGCCAATCCGCGCTGGATAACCCGGATTTCGTCGCTTACAGCCAAAAAAATCCGCAGGCAACTATTCCGCTGAAACAAGCTACACACGCTTCCGAACCGTTCCAGGATCCAACCGGAGGAAAAATTACGGATGCCTTGAAGGTAGCGGCGGACAAAGTGGAAATCAGCAACGTGCCGGCCGAAAAAGCGCTCAAGGAAGCCAAAGAAACGGCACAGCGCGCGCTTGACGCAATGAACAAATAAACGGCTCCATCCATGAAAGGACGAATCCATGCCTAGATTAAGGATTGCCGGACAGGATTATGAGCTGCAGGCTGTTTTGCTCGATAAGGACGGCACCATACTTGATTTTGTTTATACCTGGGGACGCTGGGGCGAGCTTTTGCTCGCCCGTTTCTCCGAAGAGCTGGAAGCAAGACGGTTGGAGCCCTTGGAGGGCGGCATGCTGGCCCGATGGGGAATTCTCTATGACCCGCAAGGTTCCATCACCGGTTATGACCGCAACGGCCCGCTTTCCATGGGTACCCTTGAGGAGCTGCTGACGCTGCTGGCGTGGGAAGGTTTTCGGCGGGGATTGTCCTGGGCCGAAGCCAAAAAGCTGGCCGTTCAATGCAGGCTGGATGCGGATTTTGCGCTTGAACAGGAAAAAGCCGTCCGGCTGCTGCCGGGGGCGCTAGCCTTTCTGGAGTCCTGCCGGGAAGCCGGAGTTCCAGTCGGGCTGGTTACTTCCGATGAAACGGCTGCTGCCGTGAAACATCTGGAATGGCTGGGCGCCGAATCTTATTTCTCCGTTTGCTTAGGCGCGGACCAGGTATCCAAAAGCAAGCCGTTTCCGGATATGGTAGAGGAGGCCTGCCGCAGATTGGGAATTTCCCCCCGGGAGGCTGCCGTGATCGGGGATACAAACGGCGACATGATGATGGCCAAGGCGGCGGGGGCTTTGGCGGTTGGACTTGATATACGGAACGACGGCGCCATGGATGTAACGGAAGACGGTTTTCCGGAAGCGGACCGGGTAATCCGATCTTATTTGGAATTGGGATGGATGAAAGAAGAAGCCAGATAATGCTGGAAGGTGGAAAAAGGTATGGGGTGGTTATTCTTACTTTTGGCTATCGTGCTGGAGTTCTCCGGCACGTTATCCATGAAGCTGTCGAATGGCTTTGCCCGGTGGGTTCCTTCCATGCTGATGTTTATTTTCTATGGAGCGAGTTTTACGTTTTTGAATTATGCGCTGAAATACATGAAGATCAGCATCGTATACGCAACATGGTCGGGCATCGGAATTGTTTTGATCTCCATTGCGGGAGGTTTGGTGTTTCAAGAAAAATTGCCGCTATCCGCGATGTTATGGATGGTGATCATCGTCGTTGGGGTAGTGGGTTTAAATATGAGCATTAAAGGAGGCTGATCCGGCATGGCGGAGAATGAAACGGCGAACAATGATTTGTTATTATCCTTTCAGGTGATCACGGATACCCATGTTACGGAAGATCCGGAACATACCTATAATAAAAATTTGGAACGGGCGCTGCTGGATATCGCCGCGAATGCGCCGGACACGGACGGCATTTTGCATGTCGGTGACGTGACCGATCATGGTTTTTCCCGTGAATACGAGGAATGGCGGCGCCTTTGGAGCGGTCATGCCGGGACGCTGCCTCTGCCGATAGCTGCAACGGGCAACCATGATGTGGGGCTGGGCTTGGGTGTTTGGCCGGACCGTCTGGAGAAGTTTCTCGCCGCGACGGACATGCCGGGGGCTTACCATGATCACTGGATCAAGGGGTATCATTTTATTTTTCTGGGGACGGAAAAAGGTTTGACAGCCTTTTGTTCTTTATCGGGCGCACAGCTTGAATGGCTGGACCGGAAGCTGGGCGAGAACGTCGATGAGGGGAAACCGGTATTCGTATTTCTGCATCAGCCGCTGTTGAATACCGTTTCGGGTTCCTATGAAGCGCAGGAGTGGTACGGGGTGACCGAAGACGCAGAATTGAAGGCCGTGCTGGCCAAACATCCGCAGGTTATTCTTTTTAATGGGCATACCCATTGGGAGATGGAGGCGCCGAACTGCCATTTCGATGGACACGGGCAGCTGCCTCATATATTTAATGCGGCTTCCGTAGCTTATTTGTGGACGGATGAAGATCAACATAAAGAAGGAAGCCAGGGCTTTTACGTCGAGGTTTATCCGGATCATGTGCGGGTTAAAGGACGGGACTTCGCTCAGGGCGAATGGATAGAAGCGGCGGATTTTCGCATTAACCTGCCGGTTTCGGCGGTTAAATAGATAAGCCGTTCTCCGTTCTTAAACAGAAACAGCCAGCCGCGGGTCGCGCCCTGCGGCTGGCTGTTTCTGTTTTTAAAGCTTTTGGTTTAATAATCGGAAACCTCAATATCGCATGCGGGGTCCGCCAGCCTGGCAATGGCTGCAAGCCTGGTGATTTCGAGCCGGTTGGTATCGCAGCTGAGCAGGGCTTTGGAGCCAGCCTGCGACGGCGGGGAAATTAACCGGGTCTCGCGGTTTAATCTTTGCTTGATGGCCAGAGCAACCTCGGCATGCCGGCTGCAGTAAATGCGTGCGATTTTGGGGGCGGCAAAGCCCACCTTTTTGATCATGCAAATATAAACGAACAGCAGAACGGCGATTACGAAGATAAAACTCACAATTTGTTCACTACCTGATGCCTCCACAACCACAACTTCCATAGAGGCAATCTCATTCGGATTTGGGAATATGTCGTCCATAATAAGCCTCCCAAGTGGCGGAGACGAAAGCAGGACCCAAAAGTCATAAAAGCTTGATATTTGTAGACTGAAAGGATACTTTACATCAGCCGGCCGGGTCATCGCCTAAGGCTGCTTTCTCATCCGTCTGATTTCGTTTCTCAAATTTGAAAATCCGGTTGAGCAGCTTATAAATATGTTTGCTTTCTTTGGTCAGAAGCGGCCCGAGAATGGCCAGGATCAGCACATAGAGAGCCGCAAAGGGCTGAATCAGCGGCAGAAGTCCGCCAGCCTTGCCCAAGTTGGCGACAATGATGGAGAATTCCCCCCGCGATACGATCGTCAAGCCAATATTGGAGGAGGCTTTAGGAGATAATCCGGCACTCCGGCCGGCAAACATGCCCGCCGCAAAGTTGCCGATCAAGGTCACGACTACCGCTCCAAGCGAATACCACAAGGCTCCTCCTAGGGCGAGAGGGTCGATGGTCAGGCCGAAGCTGAAGAAGAAGATGGCCCCAAAGAAATCCCGAAACGGAATAATCAGGCGTTCTATCCGGTGGACATGCTCCGTTTCGGCGAGAATCAGGCCGACCAGCAGCGCACCGATCGCTTCGGCTACGTGGATGGTCTCCGAGAACCCGGCTATGATAAACAGCAAGGCGAAGATGATTAAGGCAAACAGTTCATTGCTGGATACATTCAGCCACTTATTCAGCAGGGGTACGGCTTTGCGGCCGACAATCAGGAGAACCAGCATAAAGCCGAGCGATAGCAGGGCAGATAGCAGCACGCCTCCAAGAGTGGATGATCCGCTGAGGACGAGGCCGGACAAGATGGAGATATAAACAGCGAGAAAAACATCCTCGAACATGATGATTCCCAGAATCATTTCCGTTTCAGGATTGGCCGTGCGCTTGAGATCGACCAATACCTTGGCGACAATCGCACTTGAAGAGATGGTGGTAATCCCGGCGACAATCAACGTTTCCTGAAGCGGAAACCCGGCCCCCCAGCCGAATAAAAGCCCTAATGTGAAGTTAATGGCTATATAGATGGTTCCGCCAACGGCAATCGATTTGCCCGATTTGATCAACCTTCCCACGGAGAACTCCAGTCCTAAATAGAACAGAAGGAACAATACGCCGATCCGGCCCATAAATTCAATCAAAGGCGCGCTTTCAATAAAACGAAAGTCCAGATGCCAGATTTGTCCAGCGTGCGGGCCTACGGCCATGCCGATGAGAATGTAGAAGGGGATCACGGAGAATCTCAGCTTAGCGGAAATAAATCCGCCTGCGGCGATCAAAGCCACAGCCAAACCAATCTCAAATATCAGATGGTCCAAATTAACCGCCCCCGTTCAAGAGGACTTGCCGGAGCTGCTTCTGGTGCTGGCGTTCGCCAAGGGCGACCAGCATCGAATTGGCCGTGATGACTACATCCGGACCAGGATTAATTGTCTTCCCGTGTTTAGGGTCGATAAGAGCAATGATGGTTGCGCCGCTTTGCTGTCTTACATTTAACTCTCCGATTGAAAGCCCTACACACTTAAATCCACTCTCAATGCGGTACCATTCGATGATCAGATCATCGAGGGCGACTTCGATGGTTTCGAGCGCTTTGGGTTTATAATTGATCCCGCCTACAATAGCGGAGATATGTCTGGCTTCATCATCGTCTAGCGTGACCATGGAGATGCTTTCCTCTTCATCGTCATGCTTGAAATGGTACAGCTCGCGTCTTCCGTCATCGTGAACGATAATAACCAGCTTGTCGCCGCTGCGGGTGGTAACCACAAATTTTTTGCCAATGCCCGGCAGATCGGTTTCTTTCAAATTCATCGCTTAAATTCCTCCAGTTGAACTTTTTTTTCGCAAAATGGCAGCACGAAAATAAACCCGATGGTTAGGTTTGAAAAAAACGAAAACCATGAGTGAATCGGAGGAATTTAAGCCACAAATCTGGAGGTGAATTTGACAGGATAAAGCAGGATTTGTTTGAGGCGCCTTGAGATAATAGGGCGGACAGCCATAAAGGATAAGGCCAAGTAAGCGGAGCACAGTAACGACAGAATAAAGAGCAGCATAGGGGAGAAGCGCAGGTTGTCTTTGAAGACCTGCTGAAGGGAGGCGCGAACGACAGGACGGAACTGGACGGTGTTTTCCATTTCCTCCGTTTCTGCCGCATCACTGGTTTCTGCAGCTGTCTGAACCCAGGTGAAAGAAGTGGCGGCTGCAGCCGCGGTGCTGTGGGGAGGCGTCAGAAAAAGAATCAAGGAGAGCGCAAACAGACAAATCAGCTTCAAACCGCTTAAATCGAATCGGCGTATTGTCATAGGCGCTCTCCTCCTTAGCTTTAAATAGCCCGTGCTAAAAGGATAGCATAGATGAACTTGGCTCTTCAAATAGAGGGGAGACTTTGGGCGCAGCCGGGTTCTTTTATACCTCTGACCGAGCCATTCGAATGGCCTCTTCGACGAATCCGCCGGTTGTGGATTGTCTTAAACATGCAAAAGAGCGGGGGGCCGCGGTCATTTCGATTACCCGTTACGGAAACAACCCGGTTAGCGAGCTAGCGGATATTCCGCTGTCTATCTCTTCAACGGAAATGGAAATCCGCAGTGGGGCCACCTCTTCCCGGATTACTCAGCTTAACCTTATTGATATTCTGTATCTGGCGGTATCCAGCCGGAATTATGAGCAATCTGTCCGGTATCTGGAGTTGACGCGGAAAGTGGTCAAGAGAAACCACAAATAACTTTAAAGAAATAAAATACCGGTTAGCGATATTCATACATAAGCATACCAAACCAACCCCAAACAAGCGCCTCTACCCGGTTCATCCTTTCGAGAACTGGAGTAAAGGCGCTTGTTTAAATTCAAAAATATCTCAAATATATGTACACGGCCGATAACAGGACGGTAACGATCATCAGCGGGAAGCCGTATTTGGTAAACTTCAGAAAGCTGATCGGCTCGTCTTCCTTGGCCGAAAGGCCGGCCGCTACGAGGTTGGCGCTCGCCCCGATCAAAGTGCCGTTGCCCCCCAGACAGGCTCCAAGGGACAAGCTCCACCAAAGCGGTTCAATCGGCTGAACGCCCATTTGGTTCATGTCCTGAATTAAAGGGATCATGGTGGCGACAAACGGGATATTGTCCAGAAAAGCGGATGCGACCGCGCTCAGCCAAAGGATCAGCATGCTCCCGGCCAGCGCATCGCCTCCGGTAAGCGAAATGGCCCGGTCCGCCAGCAGCGAGATGACGCCGGTATCCACAAGGCCTCCGACCAGAACAAATAACCCGATAAAGAAAAATAAAGTAGGCCATTCCACGGAACGAAAGGCGCGCTCCATAATTTTTTCCCCGGTAAGGAAAAGCAGGAGGAAAGCCCCCGCCAAGGCGACCGTGGCCGACTCCAAATGCAGGGCTTGATGCAGGAAAAAGCCGATCAGGACCAGGCCGAGCACAATTAGGCTTTTAATCAGGAGCGGCCGGTCGTGGATAATGCCGTTCAAATTGTAGCCCATCAGCAGCTTCCGGTTCTCTTGTGAGGTAACCAGCTGCTTGCGGAAAATTAGTAGGAACAGCCCGATGCTTACTGCCATGATGATTACGACGATCGGAGCCAGATTCAGCAGAAAAGCGTTAAAAGTCATTTCCTTGACGCTGCTGCCGATCATAATGTTCGGCGGATCGCCAATCAGCGTAGCCGTGCCTCCGATATTGGAGGCCACGACCTGCGTGAAAATAAACGGAAACACCGGGACCTTGAGCTGCCGGGTGATGCTGAAGGTGACCGGAACCATGAGCATGATCGTGGTGACGTTATCCAGAAAAGCGGAAGCTACCGCTGTAATGACGGCCAGCATCCAAAGGATGCGGACCGGATGTCCGCCGGCTTTTTTGGCCGCCCAGAGGCCGATAAATTTAAACAGTCCTGTTTCGGCCGTCGTATTGACGATAACCATCATGCCGAGAAGCAGGCCCAGCGTATTAAAATCGATATGCTCCAGGGCCGAATCCTGGCTCAGGATGCCTGCGGCGATCAATATTAGGCCGCCTAACATGGCGACGATGGTCCGGTGGACTTTTTCACTGATGATAAGGGCGTAGGTTACAAAAAAAATAGCAACCGCCCACCAGGCTTGAGCGTGCATAACTACCTCCTTTAATAGGTTGAACTCTTCATGATGTGAGCTGTGAATGACGAAAATAAAAGCGGAGGGAGAGCGAATCTCTTTGAAAAAGACAAAAGGAACCCGTCGGTGACAGGCTCCTCCCAAGTAAAACGATTTGATTTTCCGCTAAACACGCTCGCGAAAGATATTTATAAGTATAAATTTTAATGGAGTTGATGTAAACCATTAATCGGATAAAGGACAAATCCGCAAAAGGCTGGCGTCCCGTAATCTCCAGGTCTGAAACGATCCTCGACTTTGGTCTAGGTTCAAAAACCGCCCCCGGTCTGTTTTGAGAAAAGGCGCCGAAGCTTAGAATAGAGTCATAAGGTAGTTAAAGGAGAGGCGGTGAACAATATGAGAAACAGCGGATCTAAAGGACTTGCGGTTATACTTATTGTAATTGGGGTGCTCATCATTTTTGGTAAATTCACCCCGCTGCTCGGTCATTTGTTCGGATTTTTCTTCGGGCTGATTTTTGCGGCGGCAATGATTGCACTTGGTTATTACGGCATTCGCAGAGGCAACGCCTTTTTCGGCTGGATCGTTTTGGCCATCGGCGTATTGGTGCTGCTTGCCAAGCTGGCCTGGCTGCTCATTCCGTTGATTGGCATCGGAGTGGTACTGTACGGGATTTCGTTTTTTAGAAATGGCAGAAGGCACGGATAACCGGGAGAAGAACTCGGTATTTACCAGACCATAATAAGCACAACATCCGAAAGGGTTAGGAGGGACAGCTCAGCATGGGCGTATTTCGACGGGTTAGAGACATCACATTGGCTACACTAAACGAACGGCTGGAACAGGCGCAGGATCCGGTGCAAATGATTGACCGGTTTCTGTACGAAACCCGGCAGGAGATTGCAGAAGTAGAAAAGCTGTACCAGCAATGCTCCAGCCATACCCGCAATTTAAAAGGGCAGGTTGAGCAGGCTAAGGCCATGCGCTCCAAAAGGGAAGAACAGGCGCTGCTGGCTTTGAAAGCCGGCGAAGAAAACCTGGCCAAACTGGCTTTACAGGAAAAAATGCTGTACGAGGAAAAACTCGAGCAGTATGAAGAGCTCTACAATCAAAGCTTTGATTCCCTGCAGGAGCTTGAGCTTCAGCTTGGGGAGCTGAAGACCGAATATCAGACGGTGTACAGCAAACGCCAATATTATTATGCGCGGATGGAGACGCTGCGATTGCAGCAGCGCATGAACCAGCGTATGGGCACCGACCGTGACGTGCCGAAAATGTTCGGCCGGCTGGAGGACCGCGTATCCGATATGGAGTGGGAGCAGCGCAGCCTGCGCGAGCTCCGGCGCGGTGAAACCGCCGGGCAAGGCGGCAGCTTCGGCGCCGCAAGCGTGCAGTCGACGCTGGAGCGCGAGCTGGAGCGTCTCAGACAAAAGCTGAACAAACAGGAAGGAGTGTAAGCGTGTGAGCAGAGTATATCGATCCCGCAGAGACCGGTGGATCACCGGCTTATGCGGCGGACTTGCGGAAAGCTTCGGCATCAGTACGGGCATTCTGCGTCTGCTTCTCGTCATCGCCATTCCTTTTACAAGCGGTGCGGTGATCCTGATTTATCTGATCGCCTCGCTGGTGGTATCGAAGGAGCCTTATCAGCCGCATGATCCTTTTTACGGCGGAGGCTGGAATTCCGATTATAATCCCGGCCCCGGGCCGGGACCTGGACCAGGCCCTGGAGGCTTCGGACCGGACCGCCGGTTCTCCCACCAGGACTTCAAGCGGGACTTCGAGGAGCGTTTCTCCGGACGGCGCGGGCCTTTTACACCGCCGACGCCGCCAAGATCCCCGCAGTTCGGGAATGATAACCGCAGAGGTCCGGAGGGCTACGGCCGGATGGATGAATCCAATCTCGATTACATGATGGGCGACATTGAGAAGAAAGCTATGCAGAAGGAATTGGATGAGCTTCGCCAGAAGCTGGCTAAATACGAAAACGGAAAGCAAACGAAAGGAGACGAATAACAATGGGAGTATTTAAAAGAATTAAGGATATTACAAAAGCGTCCGTCAATGAACTGCTGGACAAAGTGGAAGATCCGATCGTAATGCTGAACCAGTATCTGCGCGACATGGAGGCTGAAATCCGCGAGGCGGAGGTAACCGTAGCCAAACAGATGGCGAACGAACGCCGCATGAAGCAGCGTCTGGATGAAGCGGTCCGCATCTCCGCACAGCGCGAAAGCCAGGCCGCAGCAGCTCTGACCAACGGTCAGGAGGAGATCGCCCGCAAGCTGCTGGAGGAAAAAA
This sequence comes from Paenibacillus mobilis, assembly GCF_058267595.1. NCBI lineage: Bacteria > Bacillati > Bacillota > Bacilli > Caryophanales > Paenibacillaceae > Paenibacillus > Paenibacillus mobilis. The sequence continues at coordinate 324,788 of NZ_JBZCMS010000005.1, read as the reverse complement.
TCTACTACGACCAGAAGCAGGCCGAGTTCTATGATCTTCATACGCAGGCCGAACTGCATGCTCAGGACCTGAAGCAGCAGCTGCATGACATGAAGGACGAATTCTACAAGCTGCGCAACAAACGCAACGAATTGGTATCCCGGGCGCAGATGGCGAAAGCGAAGAAACAGCTGTCCTCCATCAGCAGCCTGCATACGATCGAAAGCGGCAGCGCTTCGCTCGGCTTCCAGCGGATGGAGGAGAAAATCATGCAGCTGGAGGCCGAAGCGGACGTCATGCGTACGCCATACGGCGGTTCCGGCAGCAGCCTTTACAACCAAAGCCCTGTTGACGCCGAAAAACAGCTGAAGGTAGAAGAACAGCTGAACGCGCTGAAATCGAAGCTGAACGGCGGAAGTGAAAGCAAACCGGCTTCAAAATCCGAGGAATAAGTGATTCAGGAACCTTCATAAATATGTTATGCTGTACAGGCATGGACGGTCCGTCTGCTGCCGCTGTAAACCGGCGGGCGGACCGGGATTCTGTACGGACAGGGGAGCCATACGGCACGAAGGCGTGCTGTTATGGCTTTTCTACAGTTCAATTACAGCCAGAGGAGGTGCGGCATGAGAGACAGAACCCGGATGTGGGCGATAACGCTGATGATGATCGGCATCGCTCTGATTGCTTTTAAATGGATGGGCTTCTTTACGATTGTCGCACTTGTTTTGCTGGTATACGGCGTATATAAGATCCGGCAAGGGGAAGACGTCAAAACAGGCTACGTCCTGCTGGCGGTGGGCAGCGGCATTATTTTGCTCGATCACCTGCTGCTTGTGATTACCATTCTGGTTATTTCGCTTGCGGTGTTTTATGCCAAAGCCAGAAAGGCCCGGCCGGGCAAAGATTATATGCAGAAACACAACTTTGTGCAAAGCATTCATTGGGACCGGGATCCCTGGGTGCTGCGCAATATCGGCATGATGCATGTGCTGGGCGAGCTGGACGTCGACCTGACGCTGGCCATCGTGGAGGAAGGGGACAATATTTTGATGTTCCAGGGCATCGTCGGCGATCTCGACCTTGTGTTGTCCGAGGATTACGGGATTGAAATCGATGCGTTTGTATTTTTCGGCAGGATCGGTTTGGGCAGGGAATCGGACACGGGGCTTATGAACCGGATTCACTGGCGTTCCCCGAACTATGAGCAAAGCGGACAAAAAGTGAAAATTATCGTCTCTTATCTGGTGGGGGACGTAGATATACGGATTAATAACTGACAGGAGGACTTGGCCCGATGAAGAGGAAAAAGCCGGTGAACATCGTTTCACGCAGCATGCGGGACGGGATTCTCCTGTCCATCTTTTTGCTGGCCGTGATTTTGTATGTTCTGAATACATATGGCTATCTGAATTTGAGCGGCTCCTGGCAGCAGGCTTTATTTGCGGGATTAACGCTGGCGGCGGTTCTGATCGCCGTGGGGGCTGCGTATGGTTTCTATGACGTTTACCGCATCAAACGCAGGCTGGATCTGCTGCGGAGCTCGCTGCTGCAATGGGAGAAAGGCAATTTGTCCCGTACGGTGCCGAAGCTGGGGGAAGACGAGGTCGGGCAGCTGGGCGAGCAGATCGAGCGGCTCGGCAAACGCTGGGAGGAGCAGGTGACGTCGCTGCAGCGGCTGTCCACGAACAACGCCCAGCTTGCCGAGCAGGCCAGGGTGTCGGCGATTGTGGAAGAGCGCCAGCGGCTGGCCCGGGAGCTGCACGATGCGGTGTCCCAGCAGCTGTTCGCGATTTCGATGACGGCGACGGCGGTCAGGCGGACGCTGGAAAAAGATTTCGACAAAGCCGAGCGGCAGGTGGAGCTGATCGAGGAGATGGCTTCGGTCGCGCAGTCGGAAATGCGCGCGCTGCTGCTGCACCTGCGCCCGGTTTACCTGGAGGGCAAGGAGCTGACGCAGGGCGTCGAGGAGCTTGTCCGGGAGCTTAAAACGAAAGTGCCGATGGATATCGTGCTGGAGATGGACCGGGACCTCAGACTGGTGAAAGGCATCGAAAACCATTTGTTCCGCATCATCCAGGAGGCCATGTCCAATACGCTGCGGCATGCGAAAGCCGAACGGATGGAAATCCGGATTTTCAGACGGGGCGATTCGGTGCGGGTGATTTTGCGGGATAACGGGGTGGGCTTTGAATTGGACGAAGCGAAGCAGGCTTCCTACGGCCTGTCCAATATGCAGGAGCGCGTCCGGGAAATCGGCGGTTCCATTCAGTTTATTACCGCGCCGGGCAAAGGGACAAGGATTGAAATCACGGTCCCGCTGCTGACGGGAATCGAAGAAAGAAAGGATGACGTGCAGAATGGAGCTTGAGACGCCGATTAAGGTTTTGCTGGTGGATGACCATGAGATGGTAAGGATCGGTTTGGCCGCGGTGCTGGGCACAGAAGACGGCATCGAGGTTGTCGGGGAAGCCAGCAGCGGGGAAGAAGGCATCAGGCTGGCGACGGAATATAAACCGGATGTGGTGCTGATGGACCTAGTGATGGAAGGCATGGACGGCATTGAAACGACCCGGCAGCTGCTGAAGCTGTATCCGGACTGCAAAGTTATTGTGCTGACCAGCTATCTGGATGATGAAAAAATGTACCCGGTCATCGAAGCCGGCGCTTTTAGCTACCTGCTGAAAACGTCGCGGGCGACGGAAATCGCCGATGCGATTCGCGCCGCTGCCCGGGGCCAGTCCGTGCTGGAATCCCAGGTGGCTTCCAAAATGATGAACCGTTTCCGCCAGCCCAAGCCAGCGGCACCGGCCCATGAGGAGCTGACCGAACGCGAAATGGACGTGCTGCGACTGCTCGCCCAAGGAAAATCCAACCAGGATATCGCGGATGATCTGATCATCGGGGTCAAAACGGTCAAGTTCCACGTCACGAACATTTTGGCGAAGCTTGGGGTGGAGGACCGGACGCAGGCGGCAATTTACGCCTATAAAAACGGGCTTGCCGAATAATCCTTTTCTCATAATATTAGATTAATAATGAAGAATGTAACCGGTCATAAGCCGCTCGGGTCCCCGGGCGGCTGTCTTTTTTTGCTTAGATATTCGCTCGGGGTTTGCACGGATAAATAGGGACTAAAGGGAGATGGGCGGCCCGGCGCCGAACAAATAAATCGGACGATTTTATAATAAATCGTGCATTGCTCTTATACCAACCAAAGCCGGCAGTTGTTATGCTGTTACTGTAAAAAGATCATTTACGGAGGGGTTAAACGAATGATGAAATGGAAGCGTTCTCTTATGATTCTGTTCATGGTTACCCTGATAGGCGCCTTGACGGCCTGCGGTTCCAATAATGCCGGAAACAGCGGAGCATCCGCAAACTCCGGTACCGGAAGCCAGACGGATTCGTCTTCCGGGGACACCGGAAGCTCGCCGGTTAAGCTGCGTATCATGTGGTGGGGTTCTCAGGACCGGCACGAAGCCACTTTGGCCGCGCTGGACTTGTATACGAAAAATAACCCGAACGTCACTTTTGAGCCTGAATATTCCGGCATGGAAGGTTATCTGGACAAATTATCGACACAGGCTGCCGCCAAAAACGCGCCCGATATCATCCAGCTGGATCCGGGCTGGGTACCGGACTGGGCCGGCCGCAATCAGCTGGCTGAATTGTCCTCGACCGATGTCGACGTCAGCAAATTCGATCCGAATCTGCTGGTCGGCGGCCAGGCTAACGGCAAACAATATGCGATTCCGATGGGCTCGGTTGCCTTTGGCATGATCTATGACAAAGCCGCCATGGATAAACTGGGCATTCAAAGCCCGGCGGACGGCTGGACCTGGGACGATTTCTTCGCGCTGGCCAAGGAGTCCAAGTCCAAGCTGCCTAGCGGCCAATATTTTACGCTCGACTATGCCGGCAATTACTTTATGTATTCGGCGTTCCAGTACAGCAAGGGCAAAGGACCTGTCGTTACGGACGACGGACATTTCAACATCGACCAAGGCACATTCCTGGAATGGACCAAACAATTTGAAGAGCTTCGCAACGAAGGGCTGGTTCCTCCGGCGGACGTAAACGCCTCTGATAAGGAATTCGACCCGCAAATGGACCTCATGGTCGGCGGCAAAATTTTGATGCGCTACGGTTTCTCCAACAATCTGGTTTCCTGGGACAGCCTGAAGCCGGGCGCCTATGCGCTGGTTACAATGCCGCGCTCTACGGAAGCCGGAGGATGGATCAAACCTTCCATGTTCCTGGCCGTTTCTGCTGACTCCAAGCAGCAGGCGGAAGCCAAGAAGTTCGTGAACTGGCTGCTGAACGATCCCGAAGCCGCAAAAGTGCTGAAAACCTCGCGGGGTCTGCCGGTAAACAAAGACAACGCCGCGCTGCTGGAATCGACGATGAGCGATCTCGATAAGGCCGGTCTTGCACTGCTGCGCGCCACGGAACCGGACGGTCAAACCTGGACAGCCGGCGCGGGCGGCTGGACGAATTTCATCGACAAGGACTGGGCGCTGGTACGCGACGAGCTCAGCTTCAAGAAGGTAACGCCTGAGCAAGCCTTCGATGAGCTGAAAGCCGCTTCGACGGCCTACGAAAAATAAGATAAGCACGGGAAGCCCGGAACCGCTATGGTTCCGGGCCTTGCCTTGCAAGCGGGGTGAGGATTTGGGCATACCCATGGACGAAATCATAGCCTGGCTCACGGAACCGGCCGGCAGGCTGGAGAATACGGTGGACGGCTTCCTGGCAGGGGGCGAGCCCGCGGCGAGGGAGGTCACCGGAATCGCCGTCGCTTTTATTGCGACTCACGCCGTTATCGACCGTGCCGTTTCTCTGGGAGCCAATTTATTAATCACGCATGAAGGCCTGTTCTACAGCCACCATCCGGCCGTCGGGGAGGACGTGCTCCGGGACCCGGTGTTTGCCGGAAAACGGAAGTTGATTGAAGCGTCCGGACTTGCCGTTTACCGGCTGCATGACCATATTCATCGCTACCGGCCCGACGGAATAACGGCTGGACTGATCCGGGAATTAGGCTGGGAGAGCTGCATTGCCGATCAACAGCCGGCTTGGGCCGTTGCCGAAATTCCGCCCGCCTCCTTAAGGGAGGTGGCCGAACATGCGAAGCACAGTCTCGGCATTCCGTTTCTGCGTGCCGTCGGAAACTTGTCCATGACTTGCAGGCGCGTCGGCCTGCTGGTCGGATACCGCGGCGGCGGTTCCCTGGCGATTCCGCTGTTCGAGCAGGAACGCCTGGATTTGATCATCGCCGGGGAAGGGCCGGAATGGGAAACCCCGGAGTATGTGCGCGATGCCTGCTTTCAGGGCAGGCCCAAAGCTTTGCTGCTGCTGGGACACGCCCAAAGCGAGGAGCCGGGCATGAGGCTGCTGGCGGGCAGGCTTCGCATTCAATTTCCGGAGATTCCGGTTCATTTTATTTCCGGGCATCATGAGTTTCACTGGATTTAGCAGAATAAGCCATTAAGGGGGATTGACCATGAGCACGCCGCAACAGAATCCATTGGAAAGCGGTTATCAAGCTTGGCTTTCATACCGCAGAACGGAACAGCAGAAGCAGCCGGACCTTTCGCCGGACAGCCGCTCTGAATCAAGCGAGACTTTGAACGGGAATTTTCGGTATATCATAGTAACCGGACCCGATCCTGGCAGCGGCGGGAGCGGTGTCATTCGTTCGGCCGCCGAGGAGCTGAAGAGAGGATTAGAGGGGCTGACAGGGCGTTCCGTAACGATTGTTCAGGAAAGTGAAGTTTCCAATGCGCCGGAATCTTCGGAAACGAAATCGACTTTTCGCATCGTCCTAGGCCTTTTGGGCGAAAACGGCAGGCTGGACCGGATTTTTACGGAGGCAACGCCGGAAATCCAGGCCGGGCTTGGCGGACTTGGAGCCGAAGGATATGCCCTCAAGTCGGATGTCCGGTCCGGCGAAATCTTTATCGCCGCGCCTTCGCCGGCCGGCATTTTATACGGCGCGTTTCATCTGCTGCGCCTGCTTGGAACCGGGCAGTCGGTCGAGAATCTGGACATCCGGGAGCAGCCTGTGAATCCGCTCCGTATGATTAACCAATGGGACAATATGGATGGCTCCATCGAGCGTGGATATGCGGGGAAATCGATCTTTTTCGAAAATAACCGGATCACGTCCGAGACGGCCCGCATCCGCGATTATGCGAGGCTGCTGTCTTCTACCGGGATTAACGGTATCGTAATCAATAACGTCAATGTCCATAAGCAGGAAACTTTGCTGATCACGCCTGCGTTGTTGAAAGAAGTGGCCGGTCTTGCCGCTATCTTCCGGGATTACGCGATCAAGCTGTTCCTGAGCGTAAATTATGCGGCCCCGCTGGAGATGGGCGAGCTGTCCACGGCCGATCCGCTGGACCCGGAGGTCCGCGATTGGTGGCGCGGCCGGACGGAAGAGGTTTACGCCGCGATTCCGGATTTCGGCGGTTATCTGGTCAAGGCCGATTCCGAGAACCGGCCCGGCCCGTTCACTTACGGCCGCGATCATGCCGACGGGGCCAATATGCTGGCCGAAGCGCTGAAGCCGCACGGAGGCATCGTGATTTGGCGCTGCTTCGTCTACAACTGCAAGCAGGACTGGCGCGACCGGATGACTGACCGGGCGAGAGCGGCTTACGATCATTTCAAACCGCTGGACGGAAGGTTCATGGACAACGTCATCCTGCAGGTTAAGAACGGCCCGATCGATTTTCAAGTCCGCGAGCCGGTATCGCCGCTGCTTGGGGCCATGCCGTCCACCAACCAGACGCTGGAGCTGCAAATTACTCAGGAATACACCGGCCAGCAGCGTCATGTCTGTTATCTCGTTCCGCAGTGGAAGGAAATCCTGGATTTCGATACCCACATCCATGGAGAGGGTTCCACCGTCCGGCGGATCGCCAGCGGGGAGCTGCACGGCCGCAATCTGGCCGGGTTTGCCGCCGTTTCGAACATCGGCAGCGACGCCAATTGGACCGGCCATTTGCTGGCCCAGGCCAATCTCTACGGCTACGGCCGGCTGGCCTGGAATCCCGGGTTAACCGCCGATGAAATTGCCGGGGAATGGCTCAAGCTGACATTTGGCAACGGCAGCGCCAAGCTGATCGAAACCGCAAAAACGCTGCTGCTGGATTCCTGGAGCATTTACGAGTCTTATACCGCTCCGCTGGGCGTAGGTTTTATGGTGAATCCCGACCATCACTACGGTCCTAATGTGGAGGGCTACGAATATTCGATGTGGGGCACCTATCATTTTGCGGACTGGCAGGGCATTGGCGTAGACCGGACGAAAGCCACGGGCACCGGCTATACGACGCAGTATGAGGAACCCAATTTCCGAATATATGAATCGCTTGCAGACTGCCCTGATGAGCTGCTGCTGTTTTTTCACCATGTTCCTTATACCCATAAACTTCATTCCGGAAAAACGGTGATCCAGCATATTTACGACACGCATTTTGAAGGCGCGGAACGGGCCGCCGGCCTGGTGGAAACCTGGGGCTCCCTGGAAGGTTCCATGGAGGAAGGGCTGCACCGGCAGGTTGCGGACCGGCTGGAAGAGCAGGCCGAGCATGCCAAGGAGTGGCGTGACCGGATCAATACGTATTTCTACCGGAGAAGCGGCATTCCCGACGAACGGGGCAGAAAGATTTTTTAACCGGCAGGAGTGGATTTGCAAGCAGGGAGCGGCCCCACGTTGTGGGGCTGTTTTTTTTCGTTATATTTTGAAAGAATTCAAACATTCCCCTCATTTAACGCGGCCCGGCAACCCTATATAGTTAAATTATAAAATTGACTACAGGAAGTGATTCTGCATGAACCGTACCGCAGCCGCCTTGCCCCAAGCGGCACCGCAAGCGAAAACGCGCCGCTCTTCCCGCAGCAAATGGAAAACAGCCTTAACCGGGTACCTGTTCATATCGCCCTGGCTGCTCGGGTTCTTTTTGCTGACGGCCTACCCGCTGTTTTTGTCCCTGTATTATTCTTTTACCGACTATACGCTGCTGGAACCGATTAACTGGGTAGGAACCCGCAACTATGAACGCATCTTTTCGAATGACCCGAAATTTACGCAGTCGGTGGGCGTCACGTTCAAATATGTAATCGCTTCCGTACCGATAAAGCTGATCGCCGCTTTGCTGGTGGCCATGGTGCTCAACAAAGCCGTCAGAGGCATTACCGCTTACCGGACGGCGATTTATTTCCCGTCGCTGATCGGCGGCAGTATTGCCGTGTCTCTGCTGTGGCGGAATATTTTTGGCGTGGACGGCATCTTTAACAAACTGCTCGGCTTTTTCGGCATTGAGGGGAAAGGGTGGATCACCAGTCCCGATTCGGCGCTGTGGACGCTGATTTTGCTGGCCGCCTGGCAGTTCGGCTCAACGATGGTTATTTTTCTGGCCGGGCTTAAGCAGATTCCAGGCGATCTTTACGAAGCCTCTTCGGTGGACGGCGCAAACAAGTTTGTCCAGTTTTTCCGGATCACGCTGCCGATGCTGTCGCCAATCATGTATTTCAACCTGATTATGGCGGTAATCAACTCCTTTCAAATGTTTACTTCGGCTTTCGTCATTACAAAAGGCGGTCCGATGAACGCCACTTACGTTTATGCGATATATTTGTACGAACGGGCGTTCAGCCAGTATCAGCTCGGTTATTCTTCGGCGCTGGCCTGGGTCATGCTGCTGATCATCGTGGCCGCGGCACTCCTGATTGCCGGCACTTCGCGGTACTGGGTGTTCTATGAAACCGAACCTGAAGGGAGGAACCGGAAATGACCCAAACCTGGAAGCCGTTTGTGCGCCATCTTTTTATGATCGTGTTCAGCATTGTCATGGTTTATCCGGTTGTCTGGTGGATTAGCGCCACCTTCAAAAGCAGCAAGGAGCTCAGCTCGCCGAGCATTTTCCCGAAAGCGCCGACGTGGAGCAATTTTACGGAAGGCTGGAAGGCGATTCCCGGCCATACGTTCACCGATTTCTACCTGAACACCTTTAAGCTTGAAGCCGCGGTATTGATCGTAACGCTGATTTCCTGCACGCTGGTGGCATTCGGGTTCGCAAGATTGGATTTTCCGCTGAAAAAATTCTGGTTTTCCCTGCTGATGCTGACGCTGATGATGCCGGGACAGGTCCTGATCATTCCGCAATATGCTTTGTTCCATCAGCTTGGCTGGGTGAACAGCTATCTTCCGTTTATCGTGCCGCATTTGCTGGCGAGCGGGGCGGGAGGCACCTTTTTCGTCTTCCTGCTGATCCAGTTTGTCCGGGGAATTCCAAAGGAGCTGGATGAATCGGCCAAGATTGACGGCTGCTCCTGGTTCGGCATTTATTGGCGGGTAGTTATGCCTTTGGCCAAACCGGCCATCGTCACCGTGACGATCTTTTGTTTCCTGTGGAATTGGGACGATTTCCTGGGCCATCTGCTGTATATCAACTCGGTGGATAAATATACGGTAGGCCTGGCGCTGCGGATGATCAATGATTCCCAATCCGGCGAGGAATGGGGCCAGCTGCTGGCGATGTCGCTGGTTTCCATTGTTCCGGCCACGCTGGTATTTATGTTCCTGCAAAAGTATTTTGTCGAAGGGATTGCCACTACGGGAATTAAGGGATAAAGTGAATTCAAAACCTGCAGGGGACGGTAAAGCGGAGGAATGTATGCGCTTTACCGTTTGCTGCGTTTGAATTGTCCGGAAGGAAGTGAAGCGGCCCTTGATTAATCCCTTTAAGAAATTCCGCATAGACCGCTTGTTTTTCCAAAGCTACGGTCTGCTGATTATCGTCATCATTGCGCTGGTTGCCTGGACGGGTTACAATTTGTCGTCCAAAGCGCTGGTCCGCACCACCTCGCACTACCAGCAGGAGCTGCTGGACGAGCTGAACAACGAAATCACTACCCGGCTGGTCACGATCGAACAAATTTCGTTGTCCACTTCACGGGACAATGAGCTGATTACTTTTCTAAGGGACAACGGGAAAGGGGACGAATACGACCGTTACCGGAGATATCAGGGCGTACAGCATGCGCTGGCCAATCTCACCTATTCGATTCCGCTGATCCAGGGCATCGACCTCTATATGAGAGATCCGTTTCAGGGTGACGATAAAAGCTACATCCAATTTCACGATTTGCCTGAGCTGAGCAAGTGGGATTTGTCGAAATATTTGGAGAAAAACGATTTCGCCTGGTCGGAAGAACACGAGGTGCCCAGCTTTCAGGGGAACGTTCCGGTGCTCAGCTTCGGCCGGAAAATCATGTATGAAAACACTTATTTGGGCGTGCTTGTCATCCACGTAAAAGCCAAGGAAATCCAGTCCATTCTGGCCGGCCATTCCGAAGCCATGAACCGGATGATGACGGACGGCGAGGGGCGGCAGCTGCTCAAAATCGGCAGCGTTCCGGAGCAGGACGAGCTGAACGGGTGGATTGACACCGCCAGGGAGGAGTCCGGTTACGTCCATATCCCCAAAAGCAAAAATGTCGGCGACTCCCTGCTCGTGTATTCCAAGCTGCCGAATTCCAACTGGACGCTGATCGAGGTCAGCTCCTGGAACCAGATTACGGCCAGCAGCTTCCGGCTGGCGGAGGTGATCGGCCTGATCGGCCTGGCGTCCGTGCTGTTCGTGCTGCTGCTTAACCACTTCCTGAGCCGGCAGTTTACGAAACCGATCAAAAAGCTGGTCACCGCCATGCGGATGTATTCCGTCGGCGGCCAGCAAACGGACCTGCCGACCGATTACGAGAACGAATTCGGTTACTTATTCGCCGGCTACCGCAAGCAGAACGAGCGGATCGAAGAGCTGTACCTTTCCCTGCAGCGCCGCTATGAGCAGCAGCGGAAAGCGGAGATTGAGGCGCTGCAGGCCAACATCAATCCCCATTTTCTGTACAATATGCTCGACCAGCTCAACTGGATGGCGATCGAAGCCGGACAGGACGAGCTGAGCCGGATTCTGGAGCTGACGGGGCGGATGTTCCGGATCGGCTTGTCCAACGGAGACAGCTTTATCCCGGTCAGCGAAGAGCTGGTCCATATCGAAAGCTACCTGGAAATCCAGCAACTGCGACGTAGCGGCGGTCTGGACTATACGGTTGAAGTGCCAGAGGAGCTGGGCGTGTATTACATGCCCAAGCTTACCCTGCAGCCGTTTGTGGAGAATTCGATCGTTCACGGCTTCAACAAGCAGTCCCACGGCCATATTTGGATTAGGATGGAGGCCGCCGAAGAAATTTTGCGGGTCACCATTGAAGACAACGGCTCGGGACTTAAACGGTCTGTTCCGGACAGCGCCAAACGCCGTACCGGCGGGTACGGCATCCGTAACGTGAAGGAACGGATCGACGGTTATTTCGGGCAGCGGTACGGCGTAACGCTCACGGAACGGGAGGAAGGGGGAACAAGGGTCGAGATCACCCTGCCGGTTTTGACCGGCCCGCCGGACAAGGAAGGGGCGCCCGACCTTTCCAAACCCGTATTATTCTGAAACAGATCGTGCATTTTTCGTCTTTTAACGGCGTGAGATCGTTGATATGATGAAGTCGAAAGGCACCCCCGTATACTTGGTCAAGTCTGACGAATTTAAGGGAGGGAAGCTTCGTGTGGAAAATTGCCATCGTGGACGATGAACGCCACGTGCTGCAGGGGATGAAACGGGTAATTCCGTGGGATGAGCTCCAGGCGGAGTGGGCCTGGGAAGCCCTGAACGGTCTGGACGGGCTGGAGATGACCCGCATTTCCCAGCCGGATGTTATCATTACCGATATTTATATGCCCGAGATGAACGGGCTCGACATGATAGAGAAGATCAGGAAAGAAGGATATAACGGCAAAATCATTATTTTAAGCGGTTATTCGGATTTCGAGCATGCCAGACAGGCGCTCAGATACCAGGTCAGCGATTATGTCTCCAAACCGATCAGCGTGCCGACCTTAAAGGCGATTTTGACCAAAGTGATCGACGAGCTGACGGAAGAAGAAGAGAACCGGCTGAAGCGGCTGGAGATGGAGCAGACCGTCGTGCAGTACAAACCTTTTATCGAAAAAGAATGGGTCAGATCCGCGGCGATCGGCACGCTGGAAAAGGCCCGGAGCAGCGGCGTTTATCTGCCCGCACCTTATGCCTATTGGACCGAGGTCGACCACGTCACGATCGGCATCGATCTGGTGAGAAACGAGTGGACGCGGAAGCTGTCCGTCTCCGACTGGAATCTGTTCCGCTTTGCAATCGGCAACATCGCCTGCGAGGTGGTGCGGAAGGTTTTTCCGGACCTTGAATATACGGAGCTTCACAGCACCCGGGCGCTGCTGATCGTGCATCCCCGCATCGGGGCCGCCGAGCCGGCCAATGTCGGACAAAACCTGCGGGAGGTCGGCATGCTGCTGATCGACAGCATCAAAACCTGCCTGAAGCTGGACGTTCGCGTGGGCGTCGGCAAAATCAAAGAGAGCTGGTCCGAAATCCCCGATTCGACGGACGAAGCGTTCCAGGCGATTGAGCTGAAGCAGGAGCGGTTAAGCGCCGGTTACGATTTATACCGGTATCCTGCCGAAATCCGGAAGCCGGAGCAGGAATCGGTTCCGCTGTTCCCGGCCAAATTCCTGTACAAATTGGCTGGCGCGTTAAAAGCTTCCCAAGAGGCGGAGGCGATCCAGCTGGTGGCCGAATATATCGCCGAGCTGAAAGCGAGCAGGGAGCAGATTACCCGGGATTACGTGCAGCTGCTGGGCAGCGAGCTATGGGGGATCCTGACTTATTCCCTGTACGAGTCGGGCCTGGCGCTGGAGGAGCTTTTTTCGAGCGACCAAACGGCCAAAGAGCTGACGGATCTTGCCGATCCGGATCAATTGAAGGAATGGCTGTCCGGCAAAATTACCGGCATTTTTCAGGACCGGCAATGGAAAGGCAGCAGCAAGCACAGACAAATCGTGGACTTCATGACCCGTTATATTCATGAGCATTACGCGGAGGACGTCACGCTGGCCGATCTTTCGGATATGGTGTATATCTCGCGGAATCATCTGTCTATTATTTTTAAAAATATTACGGGCGAGACGTTTAATACCTATCTGACCCGGGTCAGAATCGAAAAAGCGCGGGAGCTGCTCCTGGAACGGAATATGCTGGTTTATGAGGTAGCCGAGCGGGTGGGCTACAAAAACATTCCTTATTTCAGCACCTTGTTCAAGAAAATTACGGGACAAAACCCTACGGACTTAATCAAGTAGCGATGTTTCAAGGAGGGGAAAAGATGATCAGGGTAGGAATCATCGGCACCGGCGTTATTGCGGAGGCCCATTTGAAAGCGTATGCAGCCTTCGGCGGCCGCTGCAGCGTGGTTGCGCTCGCCAATCCCCGCATCCGGAAAGCTGCCGCTTTCATGGAGAAATTCGGGCTCGACTGCCGGCTGGCCGAGGATTACCGGGAGCTGCTGAAGGATGGCGGGCTCGATCTGGTTTCGATCTGCACGCCGCCGCATACCCATGCGGAGATAGCGGCTCACTGCCTGGAAGCCGGCGTCCATGTGCTCGTCGAGAAGCCGATGGCGATGTCGCTGGAGGAATGCGACCGGATGCTGGAGGCCCAGGCCCGTTCCGGTTGTGTCCTGTCGGTCATCGGGCAGGAGCGGTTCCGTGAACCGAATATTCAGCTGAAGGCTGTGCTGGATTCCGGCCTGCCCGGCCGGATCGTGCATGCCCAGGTCGAATCCTTCTGGTGGAGAGGCCAAAACTATTATGACGTCTGGTGGAGGGGCACCTGGGAAAGGGAAGGCGGCGGCTGCACGCTGAATCATGGCGTCCATCACATGGATTTGCTGCAGTGGATGCTGGGCATGCCCCGTTCCGTTCAGGCGGTCATCAGCAACACTTCCCATGCCAATTCGGAGGTGGAGGACCTTTCCGTTGCCATTCTTGCTTATGATGGAGGCACTCTCGCCCAGATTACGAGTTCAGTGGTGCATCACGGGGAAGAGAGGCAGATGGTTTTTCAGGGGGAGCGGGCCAGGGTTTCGTCCCCCTGGAAGGTTTACGCTTCCCTTGCGGGCGAGGACGGGTTTCCGGTCCGCAACCCGCTGCTGGAGGAAGAGATCGGGCAGTTTATGGACCGGATGGAGAAACCGCAATTTGACGGCCTTGCCGGACAAGTGGACAACGTGCTGGAAGCGATCGAAGGCGGGACGAATAAGGTGCTGATCGACGGCCGGGAAGGCCGGAAAACGCTGGAATTGATAACGGCAATCTATGAAGCGGCCATAACCGGCAAAACAGTAGATTTGCCTTTAAGCGTGGCCAGTCCTTTTTATACGCGGAACGGATTTTTGGCCGCCGCGTCGGCTTATTCGCTGCCGGGGCGGAAAAATACGGTTCCCGTTCAAAGCGGGGACGGGGCCGGAGGAGGAGTATAAACAGTGGACAATCAAACCGGAAAGATAGACGGAAAACCCGGCAGTGCAGAACGGCAGATCCGGCCCGTCAAATTCAGCCTGATAGGCGGAGCGGGCTTCAGGGCGCAATATTTTTTGCGGATTGCTGCGGCTTTGCCGGATCGCTTCCAGGTCAGCGGCATGGTCGTTCGGGACGAGACCAAAGGCAAACAAATGGAGGCGCTTTGGGGAACCGCCGCTTACCGGACTTTGGAGGCGCTGTTAGCGAAGGAAACGCCGGATTTTGTGGTCGTGTCCGTAGGCGGCAGCGGCACCGACTATTTACTGAAGCTGGCCGAGCTGGGGATTCCGGTGCTGGCGGAAACGCCGCCGGCTTCGGGATTGGCCGAGCTTGAGGATTTGCTGGCGCGTGCATCCGCCCTGAACGCCCGGATTCAGGTGGCCGAACAATACCAGTTCCACCCCGTTCAGCAGGCGCGCCTGGAGCTAATCCGTTCCGGCAAGCTGGGGAAAATAACGGAAACTACCGTTTCCATTTCCCATCTGTACCATGCCGCCAGCCTGATCCGCAGGATGCTGGGAAAGTCGTTTGAAGAAGTCCGGATCAAAGGAATGCGCTTCGATTCGCGGTGGGTTCAGGGACCGACGCGCAGCGGCCCGCCGCAGGAGGACAAAATCGTGCCCATGCAGCGGGATTTGGCCTGGCTTGATTTCGGGGATGCGCTGGGCATCTATGATTTTACGAAAGACCAGCACCGGTCCTGGATCCGTTCGAACCATCTGTCCGTGAGAGGCGAGCGGGGCGAAATATTTGACCAGCGCGTGCTTGTCCAGCCGGAAGACCGAATTCAGCAGCAGCTTGAGCTTAAGCGGGTCAACAAAGGCGAATACGAAAATGCGGAAGGTTATTTCCTGCAGGGCATCCTATGCGGGGAGCAGTGGCTTTATACGAACCCGTTTGCACCGGCCCGGCTGTACGATGATGAAATCGCGATTACGGCCTGCCTGCAAAAAATGTCCGACTATATTGCCGGCGGCCCGGCCTTTTACGGGCTGGAAGAAGCGGCCCAGGACTGTTATCTGGGCTGGATGATCGAACAGGCCATTCAGACGGGCGAGACGGTCACGGCAGTCAAACAAAGCTGGGCCCGCTAAAAGCGGCAGGGATGAACAAGGAGAGGGCCACGCGGCTCTCTCTTTTTTTCTGTATCCTTTTTCCGCAGCCTATGAATACAATCTCTTAATCCGGTCAATGCTAGTCTCATAGATTACTATACGCGGCTGGGCAGGACCCGGCCGGACCGGAGGTAGAAGGATGAAAACGCGGCATTCCGTCATGATTATGATTCTTATGGTTAGTCTGGTAATGGTCCTTATGTTTGTTGTCGGATTTGGTCCTATGGAAGGGAAAAATAACGCTGCGGCCAGCGAAGCGGCTTTAGCCGCTCAATCTGGCCTGGATGAACAGCAGCTCGATCAGGCTGACGGGCAGCTTCGGCAGCTGCTGAAGCTGGGCCGGGGACAGGTTGCCGGCAAGCTGGATACGGTTGTGAAGTGGCAGGGGAACTGGAACACGGACTTGCAGGCCGAGACGGCCGCGCAGCAGCTCGCAGGCCTCCTGGGACTGTCCTCGCCGAAAGCGGAAAACGTGCAGGGACACCAGGTATATGCGGCAGAGGAGTTAAAGGGCGGCATAATGGGTAAACTTTCCTTGATGGAAGTAAACGGCGCTCTCTATGTGGTTTACCGGATGGAGGCGGAGGCATCGGCGGCTGAAGCGCTTGTTCAGCAGCAGCATGAGGCTGGATCCGTTTTACTGCAAAACGGCGTGGACGCCAAATGGAACGCTTCCGTTCAGGGGCTGGCCCCTGCCGCCAAGGAAGACGCCTCAACCCCTTCGCACGAAGACGAAGGCCAGGCTTCCGCTTCCGAAGACGCTTCTATCATGCTGAGCCAAATGGAGAAGGGGGCGGAGGGACTTCGGGCAGACACCATCGACTCTTTTGAAGACGGAACGACGGTTTCCCGCACTTATGAAGTGCCTTCCTTCGGCATTACGACGCTGATTGACGGCCGCAAAGCCGGTCTGCAAATGGCGTCACACACCGATACGGTAACGGGCCGGCAGGAGGTTTCGTGGGGTTCGCCGATGCTGACGATCGAGTATTAAGGCGGGATCTTTTTAGGGACAGGAAGAAGTTGGAGTCGGGATTTGGGATATGCTAAAATACATCACGTAAATATTTGGATGGGCATATCCATGTTTTTGCAGGGCAGCGAATCTATTTCAGAATTGGAGATGGATTCAGGCATCAATTCATTATTCTAATCCACTATAGAAAGAATGAGGAGCCATGGCTGATAATCAAAATGTTGAAACGCTGCAAACGCCGGGAACGGCCTTTTTTATCTTTGGGGCTACCGGGGATTTGGCGCACCGCAAGCTTTATCCTGCAATTTACTCGCTGTACCGCGAAGGGAAAATAGCCGAGGATTTCGCCGTGATTGGCGTAGCCCGCCGGCCGCGCACCCCTGAAGAGTTCAGAAACGATTTGCGGGAGTCCATCACGGAGTTCTGCCGGTACAAAATCAAAGATGAAGAAGAATGGAACCGTTTTGCCGAGCATTTTGAGTACAAGTCGCTGGACATCAACAATCTGGACGGTTATGTGGAGCTTAAGCAGCATACGGAAACGCTGGAGCGGAAATTTAACATCCCCGGCAACCGGTTGTTCTATCTCGCCTTGGCGCCGGAATTGTTCAGCAGCGTGTCGCTGAATTTGAAGAAAGGCGGCATGCTGGACAGCGCGGGCTGGCACCGTCTGGTCATTGAAAAGCCGTTTGGCTACGACCTCCCTTCAGCCGAAAAGCTGAACGAGGAGCTAAACGAAGTCTTTAAGGAAGAAGAAATTTACCGCATCGACCACTATCTTGGCAAAGAGATGGTTCAGAATATTGAAGTGATCCGTTTTGCGAATGCGTTTTTTGAGCCGCTCTGGAACAACAAGCATATCTCGAACGTTCAGATCACGCTTAGCGAAACGGTAGGCGTCGAGGAACGGGGCGGTTATTACGACCATGCGGGGGCGCTGCGCGACATGGGGCAAAACCATATGCTGCAGATGCTTACGATGATTGCGATGGAACCGCCAAGCCGGCTGCTGCCGGAAGATATCCGCGACGAAAAGGTGAAGGTGCTGCGTTCGCTGCGCCACTACAACACCAACGAGGAAGTCGGCGCAAACGTGGTGCGCGGTCAATACATCGCGGGAGAAAGGGACGGCAAACCGCTTCCGGGCTACCGGGAAGAGGAGAAGGTCGACCCGAACTCCGATACGGAAACGTATTTTGCAGCGCGGCTGTTCGTCGATAACTTCCGCTGGGCCGGCGTGCCGTTTTATATCCGGACGGGCAAACGCCTGCCGGTGAAGACGACCGAGGTTGTCGTCGAGTTCAAAAACATGCCGAACAACGTGTACCTCGGGCAAAAACATTCGCTGGAGCCGAACCTGCTGGTGATTCGGGTTAACCCGATGGAAGGCATTTATATTAAAATCAATGCCAAAAATCCGGGCACGGAGTCCGAGATCAAACCGACGGCGATGGAGTTCTGCCAAAGCTGCCTGGTCGGCATCAACTCTCCGGAAGCCTACGAGCGTTTGATACATGACGCGGCGAACGGCGACTCGACGTATTTTACCCGTTGGGATGAAGTGGCTACGGCCTGGTCGTTTATCGATAAAATCGCGAAGTCCTGGAAAGAGGGCACGCCGAAGCTGGAAACCTATCCGGCCGGTGCCTGGGGACCGCAGGCCACCCACGATCTGCTCGCCAAAGACGGCTTCAAATGGTGGCCGGTCAACGGTCAGGAGGAAGACAACGTCATCTGGGAGCCGGCGGATTGAGCGCCGTTTAGGCAAAGCGGTCTGCAGGCTAAAAAGGAATATGAACCTGTGCGCAAACATCCTCATACGCTTAACGTATGGGGATGTTTTTCGCCTAAAAGGTTCATCCTGATACGGAATAAGAGATAGGAGCGGTGCGGGAGATGTAAGCAGAAACAGCGCAAAGCTTAAGCGGATGCAGGAGCGAAGCAGCCGGACAACGAAAAGCCGGCCTGAAATCACGACGGGCAATATGATGGAGCGCATAGGCATGTTCCGCCGGGATGGGCAGCAAATCCTTTCCTGCCCGGACCCGCAAATTATGATACAATATGTTTACATGTGCGTTCGCAATACTTGAGGAATGAAGGGAACCGTGAAGAAATGAACAAAGCTTTGGATGTGCTGCAGCAAGAGGTGGACAAACGCCGTACGTTTGCCATCATCTCCCACCCGGACGCGGGTAAAACCACCCTTACGGAAAAACTGCTGCTGTTCGGCGGAGCCATCCGTCTGGCAGGTTCGGTTAAAGCAAGAAAAGCCAGCAAACACGCAACAAGCGACTGGATGGAAATCGAGAAGCAGCGGGGGATCTCCGTTACGTCATCGGTGATGCAGTTTGATTATAAAGGACACCGGATCAACATTTTGGATACACCGGGTCACCAGGATTTCAGTGAGGACACTTACCGCACTTTGACGGCCGCGGACAGCGCGGTCATGCTGATCGACGTGGCCAAAGGCGTCGAGCCGCAGACGATCAAGCTGTTCCAGGTCTGCGCGAAACGCGGCATTCCGATCTTTACGTTTATCAACAAGCTAGACCGGGAAGGCCGCAACCCGTTTGAGCTGATGGAAGAGCTGGAGAACGTGCTGGGCATCCGCTCCGTGCCGATGAACTGGCCGATCGGCATGGGCCGCGAGCTTTCCGGCGTGTATGACCGGATGAAAAACCAGGTCGAATTGTTCCAGGGCGATGACCACTCCACCATTCAGGTCCGGAAAGTCGACGGTTACGAGGATGCGGTGATCGGGGAAATCGCGGGGGAATACCTGCACAATCAGCTATGCCAGGATTTGGAGCTGCTGGACGTGGCAGGCGATCCGTTTGATTACGACAAAGTCATGAAAGGCGAATTGACGCCTGTTTTCTTTGGCAGTGCGGTTAACAACTTCGGCGTGCAGACGTTCCTGGAGAACTTCCTGGAGCTGGCGCCCAAACCGGAGCCTCGCAGAAGTACGGCCGGCGTTGTGGAGCCGACAGACGAAAAGTTCAGCGGCTATGTCTTTAAAATTCAGGCGAATATGAACCCGGCGCACCGCGATCGGATTGCGTTCCTGCGGATCGTATCCGGCAAGTTCGAACGGGGCATGACGGTCAAACATGTCCGCGCGGGCAAGGACATCAAGCTGGCTCAGCCGCAGCAGTTCCTGGCGCAGGATCGGGATATCGTCAATGAAGCCTATCCGGGCGACATCATCGGTCTGTTTGATCCGGGCATTTTCCGGATCGGCGATTCCCTGAGCGAAAAAAGCGACATCGTCTTCGACGAGCTGCCGACGTTTTCGCCGGAGATTTTTGCCAAGGTCAGCATCAAAAACGCGCTTAAATCGAAGCAGTTCCAGAAAGGCATCGACCAGTTGACCGAAGAGGGCATGATTCAGGTGTTCCGGACGGTCAATTTCGACGATATTTTGCTCGGCGTAGTCGGCCAGCTCCAGTTCGAGGTCTTCGAATACCGGATGAAAGGCGAATACGGCGTAGACGTGCTGCTTCAGCGCATGCCTTACCAATTCGCCCGCTGGATCGTGATGGATAAAGTGGACCCTTCGAAGTTCCGGATCAATTCCGTACTGGTGAAGGACAAAAAAGAAAACTATGTGGTTCTGTTCGAAAACGAATACGCCATGCGCACGGCGATGGAGAAACTTCCGGAAGCGAAGTTCCTGGAAACCGCGCCTTGATGATAAACAACAAAATCCCTCGTTCCGGTTTAAGGCCGGAAGAGGGATTTGTTGTTTTACTTCGATGCGGAAGAAGCTTTTAATGCGCTGTCCAAAACGGCGACAAGTTCGTCTTTTTTGGCCGGGTCGATTTTTTTCCAGATCAGCTCGAAAGCTACGCCAAGGCCGGGCAGGGCCGCCTCCTGGGCGTCAACGGATCCTTCAATCATCGAACGAAGGCCTTTAAGATCGTTGCCGTGCATTTTGTGCATGACCGCTTCTCTCAAGCTCATCATAATAGCCATGATGACGTCCTCCTCATGGTTCGAAGTAATGCTTTTCAGCGGTAGCTTTATGGGGAAAGCCAGGCTTAAAGCGGTGCTGCATCTCAAGCTGTCCCAACGGCGCAAGGCGGGGGTGTTCGCTTTGTTTCTTGCGCATCAGGCAGCGATTTTAATTTACCCTCAAATTGCGGCGGAAATACAAGTAACGTTTGGATTATGTTATACTTAGCTGAATGTCATAATAAGGTCATTAAGAACTGCAGGTGAAGAGAATATGCCCAAAAAACAGTTTGCCGTCATCGGTATGGGACGGTTTGGACTAAGCGTGGCCAGGTCGTTAAGCGAAATGGGATTTGACGTTCTGGCCATTGATTCGGACGAAAACAGAACTCAGGCAGTAGCCAATATAGTTACGCACGCGGTATCGGCGGATTCAACGGATGAAGAAGCGCTGCGGGCGCTCGGGATTCGTAATTTTGACGTAGTGGTCGTGGCGATCGGCCAGGATATTCAGGCCAGCATTTTGACTACGCTGATCTTGAAAGACCTCGGCGGTCCCGTCATTGTAGCCAAAGCGCAAAACGAGCTGCACGGCAAGGTGCTGCGCAAGATCGGTGCGGACAAGGTCATCCATCCGGAACGGGATATGGGGCTGCGCGTGGCGCATCATTTGACCTCGCCGAACATCATCGATTACATCGAAATTTCCGACGAATACAGCATTTTGGAGCTGAAGGCAACCCCTTCCATGGTCGGCAAAAACCTGATCGAGCTCAACGTGCGGGCCAAATACCGCTGTAATGTCATGGCCATCAAAAAAGAAGGCGGCAAACAGATGAATATTTCCCCGGATGCCAATGATCGTTTGAACAGCGACGATATTTTGGTGGTTGTCGGGCAAAAGGATGATCTGGTGAAGCTGGAACTGGCGATGACCCAGGGGAAATAATGGGGAATGGCAAGAACTGCACAGGAACCGTACAAGAACCGTACAAGAACCGTACAAGAACCGTTCAGGAATCGTTAACGAAAAAAACGATTTTGCCTGCATGAATGCGGGCGGACAGCTAATAATATCAGAAACAGGAGTCGTGAACTGAACGATGCAAATTGAATCGACCCAGAACAGCCGGGTAAAAGAATGGAGTTCGCTGCTGGAGAAAAAACACCGCGATAAACACCGTAAATTTATCGTCGAAGGCATTCATTTGGTGCAGGAGGCGCTTAAAGCGCACGCTGCTATTGAATGCGTGGCTTTTTCTTTGGAGCGCGGGATTCCGTCCGAGCTGGCGCGGGCGGCGGCCGATTCGCTGGGCGTCGAATGGATCGGCGTGTCGGAGGCGGTCATCGCCAAATGCACGGATACCAAAACGCCGCAGCCCGTCTTTGCCGTGATCCGCAAGGAGAACGTATCGCCTGGCCGGCTGTTTGAACGGCCGGACAGTCTGGTGGTAGTGCTGGACGGCGTGCAGGACCCCGGCAACGTCGGGACGATTATCCGCAGCGCGGACGCCGTCGGCGCTGCCGGCGTGGTCATCGGCCGTGGCAGCGCCGATGTGTACGGCCCCAAAGTCATCCGCTCAACGATGGGCTCGCTTTTTCACCTTCCGATTGTGGAAGGGGATTTAAAAGAGCTGCTTCCGCAGGCGAAGGAGCGGGGCGTCCGCATTGCCGGGACAAGCCTGCAGTCGGCTAAAAGCTGCTATGAATATGATTTCACCGGCGCGCGTTGGCTTGTGTTCGGCAGCGAAGGCGGGGGACTTTCCAAGGACACGCTGGCCCTGCTGGATGATGCGGTCATCATCCCGATGAAAGGCCGGGCCGAATCGCTGAACGTGGCGATGGCGGCGTCAGTGCTGCTGTTTGAGGCTTCGCGGCAGCGGGATTTTTCGGGGAAGAGTACTTAATGGAAATAGATAATAACTGCAAAATTAGATAACGAAATGGCGGCAAATCCTTTGACAAAAGGATCTTGCTGCCTTTTTTCTTTTGCAGGGTTCAGAGCGATGGAAGAAGTGGATTGCAAAAAAAGTAGCTCGAAGCCTAGATCGGTGCTTGACCTGAGGGGCAGAGGTTGGAGTAGAGGAAGAGGAAAGAGGTTAAGGTCGAGTGTGTAATAAGCAGCGAAGGATCTCTGGGTTGTGAGCGACGCCGTTTAGAATTAGAAACCTCCGTTTTTGGACCGATTAAGTGCTAAGACAATCGTTAGCCAGCTATGTTCCAAACGGGTTGTCGTTCTAGGCTGATCCTTTATTTCCTGTTCAATCATCTAAGCGAAAAAACAGGAGGAACCTTCAGGCTCCTCCTTCCTTATGCTCCTAAATTCTATTTCCGCTGTAGTCAGCTCTCCCCCACCCTGCTGCCCACCGGTTTTCTTTCCGTCAAGTAGTACAGGAAGGCCAGAACCGGCAGGATTAGGCCGATGGCTGCGGCGAATTTCCAGCCGCTGTGGGCATAAGCCCATCCGCCAAGCGAAGAGCCGATCGCTCCGCCGATGAAAAAGATCGACATGAACAAGCCGTTCAAACGGCCTCGTGCTTCACTGCCGATCGAGAAAATGGCGCGTTGTCCGAGCACAAGGTTGCCGGAGACAGCCATATCCAGCGCAATGGCGGCGATGACCAGCAGCAGCAGAGCGATAAAGGAGTGGCCTTCGATCAGAAGGGCAAGCAAAAAGGATAGAGCGGCCACAATTAACGCGCTGCCGGTCAGCATGCGCGTCCAGCCTTTGTCTGCCAGGCGGCCGCAGATCGGCGCGGCAACCGCGCCCCCTACGCCGGCCAGGGCAAACCAGGCGATTCCCTGCTGGGAAATGCCAAAATCATCGGCCAGATGCAGCGGCACGGCTGTCCAGAAGAGACTGAAAGCGCCAAACAGGCTGGCCTGATATAAAGCGCGGCGGCGCAAAATCGGCGTGTTTTTGAAGATTCCTCCCAGGGAGGCGATCAGCTGCCCGTAATTCAAGGAAGGCGCAGTGAGCCGTTTCGGAAGGATCAACGCCAGCAGAATGGCGAGCAGAGCGACCAAAACGGCCGATATCGCGAATATTGCCTGCCAGCCCCACAAGCTGGCTACAAAGCTGGCGACCGGACGGGCAAACATGATGCCGAGCAGGAGGCCGCTCATCACGTTGCCGACGACCCGGCCTCTTTGTTCCTCCGAAGACATATAAGTGGCATACGGAACAAGAATTTGCGCCACCACCGAACCTAAACCGATAATAAGCGAGGCGGCAAGGAATAATCCGGCGTGCCGGCTGAAAGTTGTGGCGATCAGCGCCAGGACAACCACGGCCAGGGAAACGACAGAAAGAATACGGTTCTCTAAAATATCGCTGAGGGGGACAATAAACAAAAGTCCCAACACATAGCCGATTTGCGTCACCGTAACGATCAGCCCCGCTGCCGAAGAGGAAAGCCCTGTTGCTTCACTGATCGGCCCAACCAAAGTCTGGGCATAATAAAGATTGGCTACGATAATGCCGCAAGAGACGGCCAATAAAAAAGTCAGCCAGCCTGGGATATTTTTGTGCGTATTTAAAGCATTCATTCGAGCATTCCTCCTTATAAATTTGTGACTGTACGATAAGCGCAAAAATGTTCACTAAATAATGAACGTACAGTTTATTAATTCGTGGTTTCATGATATACTGAACGCAGCGTATTGTAAATAGTTTTTTTGTGGGACAAAGGTGGGACAAAGGTGGGACAAAAATTCCGCTTATTAAAGAAAAGGGGGAAACCGTTTTGACAGCCAAGAGAGGCCGGCCGCGCAGTATGGAAACCCAGAAATCGATTTTGCGCGCCTCCTATGAACTGCTGCTGGAGGTTGGATTTGCTGCGGTGACGATTGAGAAAGTAGCGGAACGCGCAGGGGTGAGCAAAGCCACAATCTACAAATGGTGGCCAAATAAAGCCGCGGTTGTGATGGACGGATTTTTTTCAGGGGTGACGGAAAGGCTGCCGCTTCCTGATACGGGATCAGTTTTTGAAGATGTGCTGAAGCATGCCTCCTTTGTTGTTCAGTTTTTGACCAGCATCGAAGGAAAGGTCTTGTCCGAAATCATCGGGGAAGGTCAATCCGACGCCGGGCTGGCTGAAGCTTATCAAACCCGTTATTTTGCTCCGCGGCGCGCGGATGCCAAACAGATTATCGCCCGGGGCATAGAGCGCGGTGAACTGAAACCGGACTTGAATTTGGATCTCTGCATCGATCTGATTTATGGACCCATTTTCTACAGATTAATCATGACCGGCGGCGAGCTGAATGAGGAATATGTCCGTCAAATCGTCACGTTAGCTTTTGAAGGCCTCCAGACAAACACACGTTAAAAAGCAGACCCGACAAAAAATGTCTTATTCCGAGTGAAATCTAACTTAAAAAAGCAGAAATCCATCTGAATGGCCCTCTATTCCCCAGACTCGGCCAACGGCAGTAGGGCAGTTCAAGTCCGGACAAATGGATCTCTGTTTTTTTATTTTTTGACAGTGCTGACAGGTTTCATTACTAATTATCTTGTTACTAGTTCCTGAGGTTTATTCATGAGCTTTTGTCCTTCTTGCCGCTGTATCCTTAATTTCCGTGATTAGCGTTGGGAGGGTGGTTTTGAACTGAGAAAACGTAAGCAAGTTAAAGATTATATAGAACGAACTTTTACATAATTGAAAAGGGTTTGGAAGGAATAGGATATCCCGAGGAGAACTTATCTTAGAGAATTTATTAAGAAAAATTACATTAGAAAACAGGCGTGCCATTTTTAATCTGGAGGTCTCAGAAGATCAGGGCCGCTTTGTTGCATCCAATTTGTCTAGTATGGCTTGGCTTCGTGTTATGTTCTTTCGACAAATGGGCGAGATCCACGTAGTGAATCGGGGAAGTTAGGCGGAAGCATGCGCAATTATTCAAGACTTTTAGGGAGGAAACTATGTTTAAGTCATATATTGATCAAGAGTCGGGAAACAATCAGAGAATGGCTTGAGTTTCCGGATTTTACGCGAGAAGTAGAGGATACTAAGGATTTTATCGAAAGATCACTAAATAGATTCGCATCAAATAACGGGTTCTGGGCGGGAATTTGGCATAAGGGCAATATTGCCGGATGTATAGGGTTTTGGTATCTAAATTGGCAAAGTAAAAAGACGGAAGTCGGATACTGGTTATCCAAAGATTATGAGGGTTTGGGATTAGTAACTAGAGCTTGTTCATTATTTATTAAGCATGCTTTTGAAGAACTAAAATTAAATAAAGTAGAAATATGCGTTGCAACCGAGAATATTCGAAGCAGAGCAATTCCAGAAAGGTTAGGGTTTAAAGAAGAAGGAACAATTCGCAGCTTTGAATATCTTCATGGTAGATACTTAGATCGAGTAGTTTATGGAAGGCTTGCAGATGAGTCGAAAAAGGTACATGACTTCACCGGCTAACCGCATCGCGGCCGTTCCCATCGGTCATATAAGGTCGTGAGGGTTCGTGAATGCCAGAACTTCAGCGGAAATCCATGAGAGCGTAAAACCATTCGGTTCAAAAAATCGAGAGGAGAAACAAATGAAATGGAATGGATAAACGACAGTTACAAAGAAGCTAATAGAATATTTGATTCGTCGTTTGAGGTTTATGAATGGGCAGATTTACTCTACTTACCTAGTTGTACATTTACAGCGCTACTCGAAGAGCCTTTTATCAACCTCTGGAAGATAAAAGGCTCTTGTTCATTTACTTTACTGGTGCGAACCCCAAGCGCACATGAAATCCCTAGGAGGTTCGCACCTCGCGTCCCGCAAGGGGTTCAGCCGTTATGGTAGAAAATAGGGGGCGATTCAAGTATGCTGAAAGGGAGGTTCGCACTTTTGATCTTATGAAGCCTTGTGCAACAAGGGGGTATAAGGTGTGCTGTGTCGCACTCCGTGTGAGTGCGTGGATTGAAATTGAACTTAAAGAGTTCCAATATCCAGCTGTGATAAAGTGTCGCACTCCGTGTGAGTGCGTGGATTGAAATCATCCGAACGAACAGGTTACGCGGGCCCAATTCGCGTGTCGCACTCCGTGTGAGTGCGTGGATTGAAATCGGCTTTGACCGTTTCCCGATCTATTACCTGTATTGTGTCGCACTCCGTGTGAGTGCGTGGATTGAAATTCGGCGCTGGGTTGCTCCTTGCTGTAATAATCGCGTGTCGCACTCCGTGTGAGTGCGTGGATTGAAATATTTGTGAACTCGACAAAGACGACGATATTTGGGAGTCGCACTCCGTGTGAGTGCGTGGATTGAAATACCGATTCATTGACTTCATAGCCAAAGGCATCCCGGTGTCGCACTCCGTGTGAGTGCGTGGATTGAAATAGGTATTTCTATTTTTGTTTTGAACAGTCCTGCGGTGTCGCACTCCGTGTGAGTGCGTGGATTGAAATATCAAAGACGCTGTAAAGGACGCAAATACATTTGGTGTCGCACTCCGTGTGAGTGCGTGGATTGAAATGCCACATTGTGGGCAAACAAATTCACAGTTTTCCGTGTCGCACTCCGTGTGAGTGCGTGGATTGAAATCCAATACCTTGCTGATTCGCAGATGCTGCAGGTGGTCGTGTCGCACTCCGTGTGAGTGCGTGGATTGAAATGTATGTCCCAAGTCGATTAAATCAGTGCGTGTTATGGTGTCGCACTCCGTGTGAGTGCGTGGATTGAAATGTGGACGAAGGTAAGCACATGGGTAAACCGATGCGGCGTGTCGCACTCCGTGTGAGTGCGTGGATTGAAATTTCCAAGTCACCGGGAATAATTTCATGGATAGTGGTGTCGCACTCCGTGTGAGTGCGTGGATTGAAATTGAATATTACAATAAAGTCATTATTAAGACTCTGGTGTCGCACTCCGTGTGAGTGCGTGGATTGAAATGTGATCAAGGTAAATCACAAATACGACCAGTTCCGGGTGTCGCACTCCGTGTGAGTGCGTGGATTGAAATAGAGCATCATCAATGGAGACGTTGCAGCCGCAAGTGTCGCACTCCGTGTGAGTGCGTGGATTGAAATTAAACAACTACTGCTTGGCCAAACGAATGATGCCGTGTCGCACTCCGTGTGAGTGCGTGGATTGAAATCAAAGAGGTAGCTAACTTCCGGTTGATGTGGAATGGTGTCGCACTCCGTGTGAGTGCGTGGATTGAAATTAAATCACGATAATCGCCACCGGCATAAGAAGAGTGTCGCACTCCGTGTGAGTGCGTGGATTGAAATCACTGAGGTATCTCTGTGCATTTAATACATAGAGGTCGCACTCCGTGTGAGTGCGTGGATTGAAATTTAAACTTGCGTTTACACCAGTTTTCAACGGCCGTAGTCGCACTCCGTGTGAGTGCGTGGATTGAAATCTTAGCAGCCTGAACGTCTCCGTTAATGATGCTCGTCGCACTCCGTGTGAGTGCGTGGATTGAAATGTCGCAGTTTAGTTTATAGGTCTGGCCACACTCGGGTCGCACTCCGTGTGAGTGCGTGGATTGAAATCCCTCCGATCGATACCCGGAGACTGCACAGCACATGTCGCACTCCGTGTGAGTGCGTGGATTGAAATATAAATGTGAATTCTACAGCACCAAATTCTGGGGGTGTCGCACTCCGTGTGAGTGCGTGGATTGAAATATGATCATACTTTTAATAATGTCGCTGTCTGACGTCGCACTCCGTGTGAGTGCGTGGATTGAAATCACAATCTGTTCCTGCATACTAAGACCGAAGGGCTGCGTCGCACTCCGTGTGAGTGCGTGGATTGAAATAAACCAAAGAATTTAATTGCATGATTGATAAGAACGTCGCACTCCGTGTGAGTGCGTGGATTGAAATTCACTCACTTACGTTTACACTAGTAGATTAATCAGTCGCACTCCGTGTGAGTGCGTGGATTGAAATAAACCGTGCGTTAATGGAGGATGTAAAGTTTGTTTGGTCGCACTCCGTGTGAGTGCGTGGATTGAAATATAAAGTTCAGCATTTGCAGTTCGCGTCCCGATACAGTCGCACTCCGTGTGAGTGCGTGGATTGAAATAAGCTGGTCTTGCAAGTTTGTTACTGTGGATTGGAATCGTCGCACTCCGTGTGAGTGCGTGGATTGAAATTCAAATTTTATTATCTGCCTTGCAGGGCCTTGAGTCGCACTCCGTGTGAGTGCGTGGATTGAAATATCGCGTCTACCTCCCGTAAACGTTGGTATACAGGTCGCACTCCGTGTGAGTGCGTGGATTGAAATCCAAATTTATCGTTTGAGGGGAGTTGGCATCAATGGTCGCACTCCGTGTGAGTGCGTGGATTGAAATTCCCCGGTATTGTTTCGTAATTTAACCGACGAAAGTCGCACTCCGTGTGAGTGCGTGGATTGAAATGATGCTGAGAAGTCCGTAACGGCTCAGCGCTTGATCGTCGCACTCCGTGTGAGTGCGTGGATTGAAATGTCAAAAAGGTATGGATACCGGTGAAAAACGATTGTGTCGCACTCCGTGTGAGTGCGTGGATTGAAATCTGGATAGCACACGTAAAAACTATGGTGGAAATAAGTCGCACTCCGTGTGAGTGCGTGGATTGAAATTTGGAAAGTAATCGAGAGCAGCAAAGCAGCACGTCAAGTCGCACTCCGTGTGAGTGCGTGGATTGAAATCGCAGTTGGTCTTCCAGCGCCTCGGTACGGCCCTGAGCGTCGCACTCCGTGTGAGTGCGTGGATTGAAATCTGCTAAACCTACGTAGGCCAATACGGCGGCTACGATCGTCGCACTCCGTGTGAGTGCGTGGATTGAAATCTTCGGAGGGCTGTACAGGAGGGCTGGACGCCCGACAGTCGCACTCCGTGTGAGTGCGTGGATTGAAATGACGGCGTGCAGGCTGACATGGATGCCAATAAAGGTCGCACTCCGTGTGAGTGCGTGGATTGAAATCGCTCGATCGCGATATACGGCGAAGAGGGAAACTTGTCGCACTCCGTGTGAGTGCGTGGATTGAAATTGAATATAATCCTTACGTTTTTTGGGTATATTCCCGGTCGCACTCCGTGTGAGTGCGTGGATTGAAATAATATCGACGGATAAATGCTGCATACTTCCTCCTGTCGCACTCCGTGTGAGTGCGTGGATTGAAATTATAACAGCAAAGCATGGAAAGAATGCCGAGCATCATAGTCGCACTCCGTGTGAGTGCGTGGATTGAAATATTTTTTAGGTAATGAATTTTATTGCTCACCAATCGTCGCACTCCGTGTGAGTGCGTGGATTGAAATATGGACATCCGCCACATACGATTCAATGTTTTCCGTGTCGCACTCCGTGTGAGTGCGTGGATTGAAATGAAAAGACGCTGCAGTTTACCGGTGCCCACAAGGTCGCACTCCGTGTGAGTGCGTGGATTGAAATGATCAGCTGTAGCGCTTTCGGATGAAGCATTTCACCGTCGCACTCCGTGTGAGTGCGTGGATTGAAATTCTTGGGCAAAGCTTTCCCTCTCTTCGGCCGGAAGTCGCACTCCGTGTGAGTGTGTGGATTGAAATGCTACGGTAGTCAAGAAAGCGACGGGTGTAGGTATTGTCGCACTCGGAGTTAATCGTGGATTAGGATAATCACGGTGCCGTAGCTTAAGTATTGCTCGAATAATCCGGGCGCTTTATAGATGAATACGTGTTTCTTCGGGCTGCTTATTGCTATCTTGCAACCTGTAAGGTTGCTTTTTTTACATCATAACAGATTTAAGCTTCTATAATAGTGTGCATGGTTAGGAGTGCCTACCTGCATTCAACTCACCCCAAGAACACAGCTTCAACAGCGAACGTTAGCCCATGTGAACCCGCTTCAGACCACCACGGTAACTGTTTCCACAGAATAAGTTTTTCTTAGTGAGTAATTTTCATAGGACGACAATCAGTAACAATCAGTAGGGGTGTTTGTGTTCCTGTTTTGTAGAAAAATAATGATGATATAGCGGAATCAGAGGAATAAATCTATCTTTTTACCTATTTATTGGTGGAATCTGGCGAATTACATGGTAAAATGTAACTAATTGTATATGACATTTCGCGAGGAGATGTGCTTGTGTATATTGCCCATGTACGAGAACGAGATAAAGAAATTCAATCGATAAACACGCACTTGCTTGGCGTACAACGGTTGGCGGAACAATTCGGAGAAAAGCTGGGTCTGAAACATGTCGCAGGGTTAGCCGGGGTACTGCATGATTTGGGGAAATATAGCGATGAGTTCCAGCGATATATAGACATCGTTGCCTTTCACCCTGAATGGCCACAGCCGAAGCGCGGTGATGTTGATCATTCTACTGCTGGAGGCAGATTACTGTTTTCGCTGCTCCATCATAAGGAAAGTACCTTCTGTGAAAAGCTTTTGGCCGAAATCGTCGGCAACGCTATCATCTCTCATCACTCCAACCTCCAAGATTACCTCTCACCTGAGATCAAATCCGATTATTTAAGACGAGTACAAGATACGAATCTTCCTGAATACGAATTGGCTGTTGAACGTTTTTTTGAGGACACGATGTCTAAGGAAGAACTTATCCATTATATCCATGTTGCTATAGATGAACTGGAGCAATTTACTAATCGCACCTCTGAACAAAGTTTTTTTGTGACCAAATATATCTTCAGCTGCTTAATTGATGCGGATCGCACCGACACACGATGTTTCGAAGAACAAATTGAAGCGGGAGAGCTCACCGAGCATCTTCTATTGTTTGACACCTACTATCGTCGTTTAATGGATCATCTTTCCACGTTAAAAGAAAAAAGTAATGCAAGCGAACCAATCAATGTGTTAAGAGCCCAAATGTCGGAACAATGCGATGTGTTCGCTGCCGAACGCCCATCCGGCATTTATACGTTATCCATCCCCACGGGGGGAGGCAAGACTCTTGCCAGTCTTCGATATGCGCTCAGACATGCCTGCAAGTACAAAAAGCAGCGGATCATTTATGTCGTCCCTTATACCACAATCATCGAGCAAAATGCGGACGAGGTCAGAAAGATTTTAAAGGGTAACGAACATATTTTAGAGCACCATTCCAATATTATTGAGAACGAATCGAATGGATTGGAAGATGGTGACGAAGCAGATGACGGGCTTATCACGAACAAGGAGAAACTTAAGCTTGCTCGCGACAATTGGGACAGCCCGATTATTTTTACTACCCTTGTCCAATTCCTCAATGTTTTTTATGCCAAAGGAAACCGCAACACCCGTCGTATGCATAATCTGAGTCATTCGGTGATTGTCTTTGACGAAGTGCAAAAGGTTCCTATTCACTGTATTTCTCTGTTTAACGAGGCGTTGAATTTCTTGAAACAAGAGGCCCATTGCAGTATTCTTCTCTGCACGGCTACTCAACCTACACTGGAAGGAGTAAAGCATAGCCTTTTGAAGGATCGGGATGGAGAGATTGTGCCGAACCTTTCTGAAGTTGCGAAGGCTTTTAAACGGGTAGAGCTTATTGACCATACGAAAGTTCCAATGACGAATGAGACATTGGCTGACTGGATTCATGCAGAGGTTCATGGATGGGGGAGCACTCTTGTCATTCTAAATACAAAAAGCGTTGTTAAAGATTTATATAAAAGGCTGAAGGATGGACCTCTGCCTGTCTATCATCTAAGTACATCCATGTGTGCCGCACATCGAAAGCAGAAGCTCGAAGAGATCCGAAATATGCTGGGTCAACAAACTCCCTTTATCTGCGTAACCACCCAATTGATAGAAGCCGGTGTCGATGTCAGCTTTAAATGTGTTATTCGCTCGTTAGCCGGACTGGACTCGGTTGCCCAGGCAGCCGGGCGATGCAATCGGCACGCAGAAGACGTATCGCAGAACGTATACATTATTAATCATGCGGAGGAAGCTATATCGAGGCTCGAGGAGATAAAGGTCGGGAAGGATGTATCTAGCCACGTACTAGCCAGGTTTAAGAAGAAAGCTGATCAATATGAAGGCAACCTGCTTTTACCGAAGGCGATGAGTGAATATTTCCGCTATTACTACAATAGAATGGAGGCCAACTTAAACTATTACGTTAAGGAAATAGATAAAGAAATGACCAAACTTTTGATGTCTCTTTCTCTGGAAAATGATTATGTGACCCACTACCAAAAGAAAAATGGGACAAGATTTCCTTTAATTTTAAATGGCAGCTACAAAACGGCAGCAGAGCACTTTAAGGTCATTGATCAAAACACGACGTCCGTTCTCGTACCTTATGGACGAGGGAGAGAACTCATTGCTCAATTGAATAGCGGAGCTTGGCTTGAAGATGTAAGCAAGTTTTTGAAACAAGCCCAGCAATATACGGTGAACCTGTATTCGCAAGAGCTGGAGCAATTAAGACGGGATAACGCCATTGTAATGCACTTGGACGGCATGATTTATGAGTTGAAAGAGAACTGGTACAGCGATAAGTACGGTGTGGATTTGAAGGGGGAGGGGGGAATGGACTTTATGGGTTGGTAAGTCCATTCCTAGTCAGGCTTCTGACATACTTGTTATTTTTTCAATCCGCGCAATATGCGAAAGACACTACTCTACAGTATGCTTATGAATCATTGTTAGAACTAAAAAAAGACAAGCACATCATTAATGCTGCTGAATATATAAAACAAGGGGGCAAAAAGACGAACGTTTAATAAGAAGTAAGTCAGTAAGCCTCCTCTAGAGAACGGAATTACGGAGGTGAGAAATGTGCTTCACAACAAGCCAAAGTCCATGGTGAACGAGAAAGTCGAATTGGTTTATGCTGAAATTTTAAAGCAAATTGTTGAAGTAATTAAAAAAAGAACCAGCTAGATGATAAGTGC
This sequence comes from Paenibacillus mobilis, assembly GCF_058267595.1. NCBI lineage: Bacteria > Bacillati > Bacillota > Bacilli > Caryophanales > Paenibacillaceae > Paenibacillus > Paenibacillus mobilis. The sequence continues at coordinate 291,461 of NZ_JBZCMS010000005.1, read as the reverse complement.
TGCAGCCTGAGAGGAATAGAACCTTTTTCAGGCTGCTTTCACTGTAAAGGAGGTGATCCAAACCATGAAAAATGAAGTCCAGTTCGAAGTTTTAGGCGACTACGCTTTATTCACCGATCCTCTAACCAGGATTGGAGGTGAGAAGCTATCTTACAGTGTGCCTACCTACCAGGCAATTAAAGGCATACTAGAGTCCATCTACTGGAAGCCCACCATCATGTATATCATCGACGAACTTCGTGTGATGAATCCGATTCAGATGGAATCGAAAGGAGTGCGGCCGATTGATTACGGGGGAGGGAACACGCTGGCTAATTATACGTACCTTAAGGATGTCCGTTATCAAGTAAAGGCCCACTTTGTCTTTAACGAACACCGGCCTGACCTCGTCTTTGACCGTAATGAAGGGAAGCATCACAGCATCCTTCAACGTTCGTTGAAAGCGGGTGGACGCAGAGATATTTTCCTGGGTACTAGAGAATGCCAGGGGTATGTACAGCCTTGTGAATTTGGCAGCGGAGAAGGCTTTTATGATAAGGAAGAAAGAACGCAGTATTTAGGAACGATGGTCCATGGGTTCAATTATCCCGATGAAACAGGAGCGAATGAGCTTTCAGTAAGGCTATGGACTGTTGAGATGAACCAAGGGTATATCCGGTTTCAAAAGCCGGAGGAGTGTACGGTTGTCCGTTCTATTAGAGAGATGGAGCCAAAATCGTTCAATTCGGAAAACATCGAGTCAGCGGAACAACTGCTCCGTGATTTAGGAGGTGAATAAGATGAGTTGGCTGCTCCACCTGTATAAAACTTATGAAGCTAATTTGAATCAAGTTGGGAAAACGGTGAAAAAACGGGGCGACCGTGAATACACACTCCTCCCCGTGTCACATACAACCCAGAATGCACATATAGAGGTCACAATCGATGAAGATGGTGACTTTCTTGAGGCAAAGGTGCTGGATAAAGAGAGCACTTTAATTCCCTGCACAGAGGAATCAGCGAGTCGATCGGGCTCCAAAGTTGCTCCGTACCCATTACACGACAAGCTCAGTTATGTCGCTGGCGACTTCGTGAAGTATGGAGGTCAGATTAAAAATCCGGATGAGGTGCCTTTTGATAAGTACATCCGCAATTTGGAGGAATGGGCTAATTCGCCATACGCCACAGAGAAATTGAAATGTATTTATACGTATTTGCGCAAGGGCCGGTTAATCGAGGACTTGGTTACCGAAGAAATCATCAAGCTGGACGAGAACGGTCGATTGATAGAGAAATGGGATGATAAATACAAGGCAAAGCTTGGGGAAAAGCCACCTATTTTCTTAAGCGGGGCCGCAGATACATCCAGTGCTTTTATCAGATTTAATGTGATCACTCCTGATTCACCGGAGGAAGTTTGGAAAGACAAGACCATGTTTGACTCGTTTATTGCCTTTTACAATCAGAAGCTGGGGGAACAGGATGTTTGTTTCGTTACCGGAGAAACACGTCCGAGTACGGAACGGCATGCAAACAAAATTCGTCATGCGGCAGACAAAGCAAAGTTAATTTCTGCGAATGACAATTCTGGTTTCACCTTTCGCGGACGCTTCAAAACAAGTAAGGAAGCGGTATCGATCAGTTATGAGGTATCGCAGAAAGCACACAATGCCTTGAAATGGCTGATTCACCGCCAAGGGAAAACGATTGATGAACGCGTCTTTCTGGTGTGGGGTAACGATAATGGTCCTGTTCCGAATACCGATGATGATATTGTAGAGATGATGCGGCATTCAGGCCGTGAAGTCGAACGAGAACCGGATACGGACAAGCCTTATGCCGACCAGGTAACAAGAGCAATTGATGGCTACCGGAATGATCTTACATACCAGGCAGAAGTGAATATTCTCGTTCTGGACTCGGCAACGACGGGCCGGATGGCGGTGCTTTATTATCGCCATCTGAATAAAGAACTGTATTTAAACCGTTTGGAAGAGTGGCATAAGTCTTGTGCTTGGGAGCATCGGTACCGCAGGGACGAAGAGAAGTTTATTTCATTTTATGGAGCGCCAGCAACCAAGGATATTGCTTTTGCAGCTTACGGCCCAAGGGCGAGCGAAAAGGTCGTCAAAGGGTTGATGGAACGGATTATTCCTTGCATTGTTGATAAACGCGCGTTTCCCCGAGACATTGTAAGAAGTGCCTTCCATCGGGCTTCCAACCCCGTTTCGATGGAGCGATGGGAATGGGAGAAGACGCTGAGTATTGCATGCGCTTTGATCCGAAAAAAGCTATTGGAACAAAAGGAGGAATGGAATGTGCCGCTAAATACCGAATCCAAGGATCGGAGCTATCTGTTTGGCCGTTTGCTGGCTGTGGCGGATGTGCTGGAGCGAGGGGCGCTTGGCAAAGACGAGACGAGGTCTACTAACGCGATTCGTTATATGAACTCTTTTTCCCAGAATCCTAGTCGAACCTGGAAAACAATTCAAGCCAGTCTGCAGCCTTATCAAGCCAAACTGGGAACGAAAGTTACCTATTTATCCAAAATGATTGATGAAATCGCGGATCAATTTAAGGAAGGCGACTTTAATAATGCTCCTTTAACAGAGCAATATTTGCTGGGATTCTACAGTCAGCGTCGTGAACTTTATAAGAAAAAAGAGGAGGATACAAACGAATGAGCACTCTTGATCATAAAATCGATTTTGCTGTTGTTTTATCTGTAACAAAAGCCAATCCGAACGGAGATCCCCTGAACGGTAATCGCCCTCGTCAAAACTATGACGGCCATGGAGAAATCTCCGATGTCGCCATCAAACGCAAAATTCGCAACCGCCTGCTGGACATGGGAGAGAAGGTGTTTGTGCAATCCGATGATAGAAAAGCGGATGAATTCAAAAGTTTGCGCGAACGTGCGGATGCCCATCCGGAGCTGGCGAAGATGCTGAAGGGCAAAAATGCATCCGCTGATGAATTTGCCAAACTCGCTTGTCAGGAATGGATCGATGTGCGTAGTTTTGGACAAGTATTTGCTTTTAAAGGTTCCGAGCTGTCTGTAGGCGTCCGCGGTCCTGTGTCCATTCATACCGCAACAAGCATTGATCCAATCGATATTGTCAGCACCCAGATTACCAAAAGCGTTAACTCTGTAACGGGAGACAAGCGCAGCTCCGATACGATGGGCATGAAGCATCGCGTGGATTTTGGCGTGTATGTGTTCAAAGGCAGCATTAACACTCAACTTGCGGAGAAGACCGGCTTTACAGAAGAAGATGCAGAGAAAATGAAGCAGGCGCTGATCACGCTTTTTGAGAATGACAGTTCCTCTGCCCGTCCGGACGGGAGTATGGAAGTCCACAAAGTGTACTGGTGGAATCATTCTTCCAAGCTGGGGCAATATTCGTCGGCCAAAGTGCATCGTTCCTTAACGGTCCGTTCGGAAACTATGGACCCCAAAAGCTTTGACGATTATACAATTGAACTTGAGGAACTCGATGGCTTGAATGTCGAGGTTATTAATGGCCGTTAATGATGAGGATCGTTATTTGATGTTGTCAGGGCTCCAGCATTTCCAATTTTGTAAACGTCAGTGGGCCCTGATTCATATCGAACAGCAGTGGGAAGAAAATGTTAGAACGATCGAAGGTCAGCATCTGCATCATAAAGCGGATCAGCCGTTTATCAAGGAAAAGCGTAGAGACAAATTGATCGTTCGCGCAATGCCGATTCAGTCTCAGGAACTGCAGCTCAGCGGAATCTGTGATGTGGTTGAATTTATCCAGGACCCCGATGGAGTAGAATTGGCGGGAGTGGAAGGTACTTATAAGGTCCACCCGGTTGAGTATAAGCGGGGGAAACCGAAAAAAGGCGACGAAGATGTCATTCAGCTAGCAGCCCAAGCGATGTGTCTGGAAGAGATGATGCTGTGCCGTGTGGACACAGGTTACATATTCTACAACGAGATCAAGCATCGCATCGAAGTTCCGATTAGTGACATGCTGCGGGACCAAGTAAAACAAATGGCCGCTGAAATGCATCATTATTACGATAAACGTCATACACCGAAGGTAAAGACAGGGCCATTTTGCAAAAACTGCTCCTTGCAGCACATCTGTGTGCCTAATTTGATGCATAAACGCTCCGTCCAAAGTTACATAGAGGGGAGGCTGGGCGAATGAGGAAGTTGCTTAATACGTTGTATGTCACTCAGCCTGACACCTACTTGGCACTTGATGGTGACAATGTGTTATTGCTTAAAGGTGATGAGAAGCTTGGCCGGCTGCCTCTTCATAACTTGGAGGCAATCGTCAGCTTTGGATACACAGGGGCTAGTCCTGCGTTAATGGGATATTGCGCTGACCGGAATATCGCGATCACCTTTTTGACACAAAGCGGGCGATTCTTGGCAAGAGTGATCGGTGAAAGCCGTGGAAATGTCGTTCTGAGAAAAACGCAGTACCGGATTTCGGATAATGAAGAGGAAGCAACGAAGATCGCACGAAACTTTATTACAGGCAAAGTCTATAACCACAAATGGGTACTGGAGCGTATGACGCGAGATTATCCGCTGAGAATTGATGTGGAACAATTTAAAATCGTGTCGGGCCAGCTTTCGGATATTTTGCGTGAAGTCCGTAACAGTGTCAGTATGGAAAGTTTGCGAGGCTGGGAAGGTCAAGCGGCGGTATACTACAACCGTGTGTTTGATCAGATGATTTTGCAGCAGAAAGAAGACTTCTTCTTTCATGGAAGATCCAGAAGGCCACCAAAGGATAACGTAAATGCCATGTTGTCTTTCGCTTACACACTTTTAGCTAAAGATACAGCTGCGGCTTTGGAAACAGTAGGGCTCGATGCTTATGTCGGTTTTATGCACCAAGACCGTCCTGGCCGCGCTTCACTGGCTTTGGATCTAATGGAAGAGCTGCGTGGGATTTACGCAGACCGATTTGTGCTCTCGCTGATCAACCGAAAAGAAGTGACAGCCAGTGATTTTGTTACAAAAGAAAACGGGGCTGTGCTGATGACGGATGATGCGCGCAAAACGTTTCTGAAAGCATGGCAAACCAAGAAACAAGAAAGTATTACACATCCCTATCTGGGTGAAAAAATCTCTTGGGGGCTGGTTCCTTACGTTCAATCCTTATTATTGGCCCGTTTCTTGCGCGGTGATTTAGATGAGTATCCGCCATTCTTATGGAAGTAGGTGAGCCCTAATGCTTGTACTCATTACGTATGATGTTCAAACGTCAGGGGCGGGAGGTGCTGCAAGACTGCGTAAAGTCTCCAAGGCGTGTCAGAATTACGGGCAGCGGGTACAGAATTCCGTGTTTGAGTGTATTGTGGATGCAGCCCAGTTCACTGCTCTCAAATTGGAGTTAACCCAGTTAATTGATGAAGAAAAAGATAGCTTGCGCTTCTATCGGTTAGGCAATAACTACAAAACCAAAGTAGAGCATATTGGGGCCAAGCCGTCGATAGATTTAGAGGATCCGCTTATCTTCTAGCGGTGCGAACCCCAAGTGCACATAAAATCCTTGAGAGGTTCGCACCACGCGTCATGAAAGGGTTTGTTAAGATTTTGGTTGAAATAAATCATGAAAATTCGTGCTCCCAAATGGGTTCGCACTTTTGGGTGTGTGAAGCCTTGTGGCTCAAGGCTTCACAAGGCCCGCTGTTGCTCTCCATGTGAGAGCGTGGATTGAAATAGATACGTGGGAAGAGTGGCTTTGGAACGGAATTGGTTGCTCTCCATGTGAGAGCGTGGATTGAAATCACGCATAAAAGCCATTTCCGCTATCCACGACCAGTTGCTCTCCATGTGAGAGCGTGGATTGAAATGTAAAGAGTCTGGATCCACGAAGACCATAATTACTGTTGCTCTCCATGTGAGAGCGTGGATTGAAATTGACATGATAATTCCGGAAAGATACCGAGAAGTCGTTGCTCTCCATGTGAGAGCGTGGATTGAAATTCGGCGATCTCCCGCTTAACCTCTGCATAGGTTTCGTGTTGCTCTCCATGTGAGAGCGTGGATTGAAATACCCAAAACAGTAACAGCAACAACCTTAAATGTATGTTGCTCTCCATGTGAGAGCGTGGATTGAAATAAGCTGACGCCTGAAGGACTCAGCCCTAGACCATTGTTGCTCTCCATGTGAGAGCGTGGATTGAAATCGGCAAGATGCAAGGCTGACCATAGAACTTTTTAAGTTGCTCTCCATGTGAGAGCGTGGATTGAAATTACACGAAAGATTGTCAGTCCGTTAAGGTCAGCGGTTGCTCTCCATGTGAGAGCGTGGATTGAAATCGCTCATTGCCAGCTGTTAAAGACGATTGGGCCAAGGTTGCTCTCCATGTGAGAGCGTGGATTGAAATAAATAGCACAGGCAGTGAAAATGAGGACAGTAATTGTTGCTCTCCATGTGAGAGCGTGGATTGAAATTGCATGTCGCGTACTTGAACATATCCCAGGTTGCCGGTTGCTCTCCATGTGAGAGCGTGGATTGAAATCGTATTGCCAAAGGCGTCATAGGCGAGCGTATCTCGTTGCTCTCCATGTGAGAGCGTGGATTGAAATAATGGGACGGAGCTTGCCCGGTACGTGATAAGCGCGCGTTGCTCTCCATGTGAGAGCGTGGATTGAAATCAGGAATTGGAATTAGCTCAATATCAGGATTGTCGGCCGTTGCTCTCCATGTGAGAGCGTGGATTGAAATATTACGCAATATAACGCAAAGATGGCGCAGCTCGCGGTTGCTCTCCATGTGAGAGCGTGGATTGAAATATGCTTGGAATGAAGGGGCGCTGGATGAATTCAAGTTGCTCTCCATGTGAGAGCGTGGATTGAAATCTGAACAAGCCGCTAAGAAGATTAAGAAAATGAGTTGCTCTCCATGTGAGAGCGTGGATTGAAATGCTTACGAGCTGTTTCTTGATGAGATAGATCCGGGTTGCTCTCCATGTGAGAGCGTGGATTGAAATATCAACTACATCATGCGCGAAATTGGCGACCGTATGGGGTTGCTCTCCATGTGAGAGCGTGGATTGAAATGCCTTGCCATTGAGTGCCGCGGATCAGCACGTACGTCGCTCTCCATGTGAGAGCGTGGATTGAAATTTAGTAATTTATGCCCTTCCACCGCTGCCGCGTTGTCGGTCGCACTCCATGGGAGAGCGTGGATTGAATTTTGGTGTTAGGAAATCAACCGAATCAACTAAAACGTCGCACTCCATGGGAGTGCGTGGATTGAAAGTCTAGCGAGATTACACGAAAATGGATTGATTATTAATCGCGCCCTACACTGGTTCGCAGATTAAAATTCTCATTCAGTCATATTCTGATAAGAAATAAGTTTGGCCCTGCGGTTCATGGATTGAAAATTACGAAAAGGATGTTAGGAATTAAGGGGAAAGTTAGAATCAGAAAACTAAGCAGTTAGTGAAGTTATTCATAGGCTTTTGAAGGAACTTCCTGATTCCCTGTTGAATCCACTCATAAGAGAACTTAGTTTAAAGGTTTGGCCTCTTCGATATTTCCATCCAAGGCATCATTTTTCACATTACTCCTTTCTTTTTATAGAGAGACCAATTTCAAGGCACCGAAGAAATGTTCTACAGTGGAATACATAATGAGCAGTCATAATAGCCTTAATTTTAGAGGGAGGAATGTAAATGAGTACCTTTGAATCAGAGGGGAAGGTAACACCGCAAGCCAAATTGGGACGTTCGGTTCAAGTAAGGCTGGTGTCGGATTTGAAAAAGTCACAGGACTATTATCGAGATGTGCTTGGCTGCGCTGTCGACGCTTGGGGACACGCGGAAAGAGACGAGCTGTTCATTATTTTGCAGCAAGCCGAGTTTGTTAGTGATGTTAATCCCAATAAGGCTTCAAAGAAGCGGCCTGATTACCCGACAGAGTGGGAAGGCCCCGATCATGGCTGGGATTCCTTTATCCGTATTTCTTGGGATGACCTCGATTTATATGTAGAAGAAGTTCGGGGAAAAGGCGGTATTATTTCAGTTGAGCCGTTCACCGGTACACATGGAGATTGGGAATTTAAAAACGCCTATATTCAAGACCCTGATGGATATCATCTTGTATTAGGTGCCATGCGTAAAGTTGATTTTTCCTAGTATTCAAAAAGTTATTTAGTCCGTTAAAGGGCTGCTCCAGGCATAAAAATGACCGGGGCGGCTTTTTTGCGTCAAGCAGGTACTTCCCATAAGTCCAAGCAAGCGGCTGGGCATGGCGGAACGCCAAATGGAGGGTTGCGCCGCGGACTAGGAGGGTTATAGTTGAAAGAAGTAGAGCAGGTTTGGTTAAGCGATTTTCCATAAAAATATACAGGAATACGGAAGATCATAGGTGACATTTGAGAGCGTTTTCTTTTAACATATTACACAAATCGTTAAGGTCCCGGCGTTCGCGGGAATCTTTATAACGGAAGATTGCGAGTGGAGAGCATGCTTTGGAGATTTAAGCAGTGGTATTGGAAAGTCCCGGTCCGCATGAAGTTCCAACTGTGGTTTATGCCTCTGCTGGTACTTACTGCAGCCAGTGTCGGCTACATTACGTACAAAACGGCTTCCAACCAGCTGTTGGATAAAATCATGCAATCCCAAAACAGCATATCTGATCAGACGATTCTGCATCTGGATTATTTGGCGAACGATATCTATGACATCTACAATTATCTGTCCTTGTCTTACGAACTGCATGATCTGCTTTCTTCCCGCGAGCCCAGCTTTTTATCCGGCAGCATCGTGAATTCTACAATCAACAGGCTGTTAAGCACGAGACAATTTTTTCAGTCCCTGCTGATCTTCTCGGATCATCATCCCACGATTAAATTCAACAGCCTTAATAACAATGAGATTATCAGCTATGAGGATTATAAACAAAGCGAGATTTATAAAGCCACTGTTTCCGATCCGGCCAAAGGCGCATGGGGAGTAGAGGATGGAAAGCTGAAGCTGTTTATCGGAGACCAGCAGCGGAAGGTTTTTTACAGCAAGGTATTTATCAACCCGGAGAACATGAACAAAGAAGGCCTGATCGTTACTGGACTAACCGAGCGGGATTTCCGGAATTCTTATAGCGCTGGCAGCCGCAACGAGGAAATTATTGTAGTAAACGAAACCGGGACGATTTTATCGGACAGTGAGGGTAAATGGAGCGGGCGCAGGTTCACAGACCTGCCTTTTTACGACCATGCTTCTATTGGAAAAGTGGATTGGAATAATCATGGGAAGCACTGGCTTATTTCGCACTCATCATCGGCTTTGACGGGCTGGCATGTGCTGGTGATCAAACCCCGTTCGGAGGAACTGCAGCAGCTGAGCAGTATTCGCTGGCTTACGGCAGGGTTTGTGCTGCTTATCTTGCTTGTTAATGTGCCGCTGAGCTGGATGATTTCGAGGCTGTTTTTAAATCCGCTTAAGTCCATCCTAAAATCCATGCGCGAATTCCAGACGGGCCATTTTAACCAAAAGGTTCAGATCAGCCTGCAGGATGAAATCGGACAGTTGGGTAAAGGCTACAACACTATGATTGTCAGAATCAGAGAGCTGATTCAAGATGTTTATGAAGCTGATTTATCGAAAAAGGAATCCGAGTTAAGGCTGCTGCAATCGCAGATCAACCCTCACTTTTTATATAATACGCTCAATTCGATTGCCTGGGTTTCTTATCAGGAAGGCTCCGTGCAGTCCGGAGAAATGATTCAGAGGTTGTCCGAGTTTTTCCGGTTCAGCCTGAGCAAAGGCGCCGATGTTATTACGCTGAAGCAGGAGCTCGACATTGTCGAGAGTTATCTGTATCTGAGCAAAATTCGTTTCGCCGATAAACTTAATTACTTGATCGAGGCAGATGAGCAGCTGCTGATGAGCAGGGTTCCCAAGCTCATTTTGCAACCGCTTGTAGAGAATGCGATCGTCCACGGGATTGAACTTATGGAAGGCAGCGGTTATGTCTATGTAAAAGTCAGACGGGGGGATTCTGTAATTTCCCTGGAGGTCACGGATAATGGAGCGGGGATGGACAAGCAGATCCTGGACAAGCTGAATGAAACACTGGGTTCAAAAAGAAAGCAGCCGATCGAAGCCGCAGAAGGCTTTGCCTTGCTGAACGTCAGGGACAGGTTAGGCAAATACTTTGGCGACACCGCTGTTTCTATGAAAATTAGCAGTAAAAAAGATTTCGGAACAACCATGAGCATTAGCATTCAAATAGATCCAAACGAGGGGCGGGCATAATGATCAAACTGCTGATTGTAGAAGACGAGCAAGTATTTCGCGAGGGTATTCTCACGTTGATCAACTGGAACAAAGAGGGGATCGAGATTATCGGGGCGGTTTCGAATGGCCAAAAGGCGCTGGAGATCATAGCTGACCATCCGCCGGATATTTTATTGACTGATATCAAAATGCCGAAAATGTCCGGTCTGGAGCTGGTCCAAGAAGCGGTGAAACTTCACGCAGACATCGTTCCGGTATTGCTTACGGGCTATGATGAATTCGAGTATGCGCGTCGTGCCGTTTCGCTGGGAACTTTTGAGTATATTCTAAAGCCCTGCAGCCCCGAACAGCTTTGGGATGTCATCCGCCGGGCAAGAGAAGAAAGCTTCCAGAGGAAAAGCAGGGTTTCGAGGTTAAGCCGGTTGGAACAAAAATGGTGGGAAAATGTGAAAACGCTTAAAGAGGATAAAATAAAGAAATGGCTGCTGCTGTCCCCTCCAAACCCGGCCGATCAGCTTGATGAAATTAAGGAATTCGGCATCAAACTTGAAAATCAAGACGTCATGGTGATCGTGTTCAGCTTTGACGCCAAGGAGATGAAGTCGGTCCCTTTTCAGGGGGAGCTGGACCATCTTCTGCTGTTCTATGCCGCTTCCAATATTATCGATGAAAGTATCGGTGATTTATTTGGCGGCTCCCGGGAGCTGCTGACGTTGGAAGAGCAGTTTGTGCTGATCGCCAATGTGCCGGCACAGCAGCCAGAGCACGGAGTTTTGTTGGCTTGCCTGCAGCAGGTGCAGGAGAATTTGTCTTTGTTTCTCAAAGCAAGCGTCAGCATAGGAGTAGGGCCGGCCGTGGAGCTGAATAAGCTGCACGCTTCCTACGAGCAGGCTTTGGAGCTGCTGTCCCAGCGTTTTTTTTACGGAGGAAACGGCCTGTTTGCAGGCCCGGGCGAAACGGCAAAAGAGCCGGAGCCGGTTACCGCGTTTGCTGCCAGATTTCAAGAAAACATGGCCAGCTTTGAGCAGAATATTCGAGCCCATATTGCCAAAAGCAACTACGCGGATTTTGTTGCGGAAGTGGAGGAATGGCTGAACCGTTTTCGCAACCTGCAAATGTCCAGCTCATTTGTGAGGCTCCAAAGCTATTCCTTGATTGATGCGCTGATCAGGGAATCGCAAGGGCTTAATGGCTGCCCGCCTGAAAAATCACAGGAAATCGTTGACCTGCTGGTTTCCTATGCCGATTTGATTCCCCGTCAGGAAACCTTTGAAGAGCTTTCCACGATCATAACGCTGATGATCCAAAAATTTGTGGAGTTCATGAACTCCAGAAAACCTATCCATAAGACCATCCAGCATGTTCTTGTATTCATAGAAGAACGATACGATAAAAACCTTACCTTAAAAGCTATCGCCGAAGAGGTGTTTATTTCGCCCTCGCATTTGTCCGCCCTATTTCGGCAGGAAATGGGCATCAATTTTCTGGATTATCTTCATCAATACCGGATTGAAAAAGCCAAGGAATTGCTCAGGGATGAAGACGAGAAGGTCTACGCCGTCGCCCGTAAAGTCGGGTATTATGACGAGGCGCATTTTGTCCGCTTTTTCAAGAAATGGACCGGCTTGCTGCCTTCCCAGTATAAAAAGCAAAGGCGTTCTAATAAATGTACAGATTAAAAGAAGAATGGGAGGTTAGAGACGTTTTTAGCTGCCTTTATACTAAGAGACGAAACGCCCTAAATAATCTTAGCGGGAGGCAGAACCTATGAAGGACCTGCAAAATGAAATCAAGATAGCCGTAAAGGACATCAGTCAGATGAACTGGGACGAGCTGACCAACGATCGTACCGGCAAGAAAATGATCGAAAAAAAGCTGCTGAATGATCCCGATACCGGGATGCTGGTCAACTATTGTTTTTATCCGGAAGGGTTTATTACACCCTGGCATATCCACGAAGGCATGTCTCATGGCATGTATGTGCTTGAGGGGACTATGTACACCAGCCAGGGATCCTTTGGGCCGGGAAGTTTTGTCTGGTTTCCCAAAGGCATAATCGCCGAGCACGGAGCGGTTGCAGAGGGCGGAGCGACGGTGCTGTTTATCACCAATCAGGCTTTTAATATTACTTATTTGGATGCAGAGTAGAAACTGCGCGCAGTTTGAGTTTAGGAAACGTCCTCCTTCATGGTTCCGAAGGGGGGCGTTTTATTTTTTCGTTTCCGGTGCGTTGCATTTCTAATAAATGTACAGCTTTAGCGAAGAATGACTGGTTTTGCGGAGAGCAGACCGATTTTATACTGGGAATGCAAGAGTGATTGCAACTCATTTATTTGACAGGAGGGTTTCTTTTGAAAAGAGTGTTGGCTTTGGTTTCTGTATTGTTAGTAAGCGCTTTGATAACCACGGCTTGTGGAGGTTCCAATTCCGGGGGCAGCGCGGGCACTGCTTCAAACGGGAAAACGGAAAGCACTTCCAAAAAAGTGGAGTTCAAATTTTTCAGCAATCATCCGGATCGTAATACGGCGCAGGGAATGGCGGAGCAAAGCCTGATTGATGAATATATGAAAGAGAATCCGAACGTGAAAATAACCGTTGAGACGCTTTCGCCGGACCCTCAATATCAGGACAAACTGAAGATTTACAACGCCTCGAACAAGCTGCCGGAGGTGATGGCGACTTGGGCCGGCAAACGTTATCTGCAGCCGATGGTCAAAAATAATGCGCTAGTGGCGTTTACCAAAGATGATTTCAAAGACCAGGGTTTTGTGGATGCGGCGTTTGACGGATTTACGTTGGACGGAAAAATTTACGGTATTCCTAAAAACACGGACTTCCTCGCTTTATATGTGAACAAGAAGCTGCTGGCCGATTATGGGCTGGAGCCGCCTAAAACCGAATCTGATTTGTTCAAAATTGCCGAGAAGCTAAAAGGAACGGGGATCGTGCCTCTTTCCCTGGACGGACGGGATGCTTGGCCGCTTGGACTGCTGTTTGATGCGGTGGTGGGCCGTCAGGCCGGAGGTTTTGATCTTTACCACAAGGCGATCGACCGGACGGGTTCCTTTAATACGCCGGAGGTTGTAGCCGCTTCACAGAAAATTCAGGATATGGTGAAGGCGGGTTTGTTTGGGGACGGATTCCTCAATCTCGATTATGGCGCAGCCCGGAACTTGTTCGGACAAGGGAAAGCGGCCATGTATCTGATGGGAGAATGGGAAATGGGTTTGGCAACGGACGAAAATTTCCCGCAAGAGGTGCGTGACAATCTGATTGCGATTCCTTACCCGGCATCCGACGACGGAAAAAGCCCTACAAGCGATCAGATGGCATGGTTCGGCGGCGGATTCAGCGTTTCGTCCAAGTCGGCCAATTCGGAGGAAGCCAAAAAATTTGCGATCTGGTTGTTCCAAAAGGATCATTGGGCCAAAACGATCTGGCAAAACGGGATTACCTTCCCGGCGCAATCCTATGAGGAATTCAATACGGGCAAGGAAACCACGCTGCAAAAAAATCTGACCGACATTCTGAATAACGCCAAAGTGTACAGCGGAACCAACTCCATGGATTTGCTTTCGGGCTCCGCAGCCAAAGGTTATCTGGATGCCATAACCGAATTGATGGCTCTCAAAATTGCCCCGGCCGATTTTGCCGTAAAAATAGATAAATTTGCCGACGATTCCGCTAAGGAGCTTCAAGAGTAGCCCAAGCCTTAACGAAAGCAAATTGGAAACGGATGTGTGGATATGAACAAACTGTGGATGGGCAGAGGGAACATGGCCGTTCTCATTGCACCCGGGATACTGTTTATTGTTTGCCTGATTCTTCTGCCGATGGCGGTCGCCCTTTATCTCGGTTTTACGAATTACGACGGTGTGGCCTATTCAAGCTTTGACCTGACGAACTTTAAGGACATTTTGTTTGGCGATCCTATTTTCTGGAGATCGCTCACCAACGCGGTATTGCTGGGGTTAGCTTTCGTGCTGCTCCAGCACCCGTTTGCGGTGTTTATGGCGATTATTACTCCGTATACCGGACGATGGGAGCGCCCTCTAAGAGTTTTGATTTTTATTCCCTCCATCATTTCTACCTTTGTAACCTCGCAAATGTGGGTCAGCTTATTGAACGTCCAATTCGGATTAATCAACCGGATTCTGAAGCAGATTGGACTGGGAGGATGGACTCAGGATTGGCTCGGCAATGCGGATATTGCGATTTATTCGATCATTTTTGTGGCTATGTGGCAGGGATTCGGTTACGCTTATCTGCTCTATTATGCCGGAATAAAAGGAATTCCCTCGGAGCTTTATGAGGCGGCGATCATTGACGGGGCCAACAAACGGCAGTTTAATATGCGGGTCGTAATTCCGCTCTTATCTCCGGTCATTCGCATCAATGTTATTCTGGCGGTCGTATCCGGCTTTAAGCAAATGGAAACCGTGTTTCTCATGACCGGCGGCGGGCCTGCGAACAGCACTCAATTTCTGGGGACCTATTTATATTCCAAAGCCTTCCGGGAAGGATTGTTTGGCTACGGAAATGCAATTTCCATCCTGTTTGTGCTGTTTTGTCTGGTTGTCACGCTGATCATGAACCGTTTGCTGAAGAAAGACGTAGGTGAGTTCTAATGGGGAAAAACCAATCCATAGTTTTTAAGGTTGTTTCATCGATCCTCCTGCTTGCGATCGCGCTGGTTCAAATCTTTCCTTTGGTGTGGATGATGGACTTTTCTCTGCTTAAAAGCGGGGATTTTTTCGGAGATACCCTTTTAAAATGGCCTAATCCTTTTCACTGGGAAAATTACGCGAACGCCTTCAAGTACGGCCATGTGCCTGCAAACCTGCTTAACAGCGTGCTGGTGGCTGCCGTGGTTATTGTGGTCACCGTGCTGGTATCCATCATGCTGAGTTATGTGATTGCCCGAATTGACTGGAGATGGAACAAATATTTAGAAGGCCTGGTTATGATCTGCCTCATTGTGCCTATCTATGCTACGCTTTTGCCCAACTTTTTCATATTTAACAAAGTCCATTTCATCGATACTTATTTCTCGCTGATCTTACCCAATATCGCCTTTCTGATTCCGCTTAGCGTATTTATATTTATAGGGTTCCTGCAAACTACGCCGCGGGCGATTGAGGAGGCTGCAGTCCTTGATGGACTAAGCCTGATAGGCATTGTGTTTCGGATGATTTTGCCTTTATCCAAACCGGTAATCGCTTCCGTTTCCGTATTGGCCTTCTTAAATACCTGGAATGAGTTTATTATGGCTATTACCTTTATCAGCACGGACCGTTTAAAGACGCTGCCTTTTTCCCTTATTCAATTTACGGGGCAATATGCGTCGGATTATGCGTCCCAGTTTGCGGTTATGACCTTGATTGCTTTGCCTTCAGTCGTTCTATACATGCTGTTTACCGAGCAAATTACAAGCAGCCTGACGGCAGGGGCGGTGAAAGGGTAAAAGCATGCTGGTTTATATAAAAGATTAAGAAACCGTGAGCCCATGTAGGCGCATCTGATGCGAATATGCGGGCTCAGTTTCCTTTAGTCTCCCCCATCGCAAACTCCCGCGGACTGCACGAATGAACCTCCCGAAATACCTTGCAGAAATAAGACAAGCTTTGATACCCCAGCATTTCCGCAATTTCGGATTCCGAATATTCCCCGTCATGGAGCATGTTTTTGGCTTCGTTCATTTTCATTTCCCTTACAAAATGCGTCAGCGAAACCCCGGTCTCTTTCTTAAAAAGCGAGGAAAGGTAGCTGGGATGAACGCCGATTGCGGCAGCTACGTCCTGCAGCCGGCAGGTCTCGTACAAATGCTGCCGGATATACCGGACCGCTTTCTGGATCGGCAGACTGTATTTTTTTTCGCTGCCCAGACGGACCTGTTCGACGTAATGCCGCGAAATCTCCAGAATCATATCCTTCCAGTTCTGAATATCCGCCCGGTTTTCAATTTCATTGATATAGTAATCGCTCAGCGCATAACAGCGTTCATCGTCGGCGCCCAAGTCCGCCGCATAACGGCAGGTGACGGCGACAAAACAGATCAGGTGGTTTTTGATGGCGCGCAAGGGCTGCTGGGCAAGCGGGAACTCCGACCAGGAATACTCAAACTGCGTATCGATGCCTTTTAGAAAGGCGATAAAGGCTTTATTTTCTTCGGCCCGCGAATAATGCCCGTACCCGGACATCAGCATCTGTTTCATGGCAAGCTCGGCTTGTCGTCTGCTCATCCTTATTTACCTCCTTGAAATCGTGTTATAAACCTTAAAATATTACAACTATTATGCGGCACGATTGCTAATATGGCAATATAACCGCTTACATTTACGGCGGCGGGTCACTTTGACAAGCTGCCCGGAAGTTAAATTTTTCAGGAAAAGGGGATTGGACATGAGCGTATTTAAGGAGAATTTTTTATGGGGCGGTTCCGTCTCGAGCATGCAGATAGAGGGAGGCTGGAACGAAGGCGGGAAAGGGCTGACCACTTATGACGTACAGGAACAAACCAAATCAGGCTCCGACTGGAAGGTCGCGATTGATTTCTACCATCGATATAAAGAAGACATCGCTTTGTTCGCCGGCATGGGTTTCAACTCATACCGCTTCTCGCTGAGCTGGGCCCGCATTTTGCCGGACGGGGAAGGCGAAGTGAATGAAGAAGGGCTTCAATTTTATGAAAACGTGATCGACGAGCTCTTGAAATACAACATCGAGCCGGTCGTTTGTCTGCACCATTTTGATATGCCGCTTGCTTTGATGCAGAAATACGGCGGATGGGCGGGAAGAGAAACGCTGGAAGGCTTCAAAAAATACGCCCAAACCGTCATTCAGCGTTTCGGCAAACGCGTGAAATATTACCTTCCATTTAACGAGCAGAATGCCGCTGCCTTGATGCAAACCTATTATCTGCCGGAATCGATGTCCAAAGAGGAGAAAAACAGACAGCAGGCCATTTGTATGCATCATATCTTCCTTGCTTCCGCGTCCGTCGCGCATCTGGCTCGCGAATATGCGCCTCATGCCCAGGTAGGCGGGATGGTGAACTTTATGCCGGTCTACCCGGCTACCTGCAAGCCGGAGGATGTACTGGCGGCGGAACGCGGCAATCGGAATTATAACTATCAGACGCTGGATATCCTGGCCTACGGCGAATATCCGGCGGATCTTCTGGCCGAATGGGAACGGACGGGAAGCACGCCGCCATTCACGCAGGAGGATCTGGATTACCTCAAACAAGGCAAAATGGATTTTCTCTCCCACAGCTATTATCAGTCCGCCACTATAAAAGCCGGATTGAACACGGACGGCGCTTCCATCCTGATGAGTTTGTTCCAGGCACCGGTCAAAAATGAATATCTCGAGGTCACCGAGTGGGGCTGGGCCATTGATCCGGTCGGTCTCCGGCTGACGGTCAAGGAAATTCATGAACGTTACCGTCTCCCGGTGTTCACGATTGAATGCGGAATAGGCGTAGATGAAGAGCTGAATCAAGACCTGACGGTTGAAGACGATTACCGGATCGATTATTTCCGGGAGCATCTGAATCAGCTTAAGCTGGCCGTGGCCGAAGATGGCGTAGATCTAATGGGCTTCCTGACCTGGGGACCGATCGATATTTTGAGCTCCCAGGGCGAAATGAAGAAACGTTACGGGTTTATTTACGTGAATCGTACGGACACGGATCTGAAGGATCTTAAACGTTATAAGAAAAAAAGCTACGACTGGTTTAAACAAGTGATTTCCACCAACGGGGAAGTTCTCTAAACAGCAAGCTAAAGGCGGTAAACGAGATGAACAAATTGGTTTTTGACATTGGGGCTACAAATACGAAATTTGCTTTGATGACGACGGAAGGAGAGATTCTCGCCAAGGAGAAAGTGCCGACGGTCTACGACTCAGCGGGAGCCTATTTTGCCAATCTGGAAAAAATAGTCGCGAAATACCGCGGCAGCGGCGATGCCATCGCGATCAGCACCAACGGGCGGATGGATGCGGGCGGAGACATCTACCGCGCCTACATCCCGCCAATTTTGCAGGGCGTCAACCTGAAGCAGGAAATGGAAGCTCGCAGCGAGCTTCCTGTTACGGTACTGAACGACGGCTTTTCCGCCGCGCTGGGCGAATGGTGGAAAGGCTCGGGACAAGGAGCCGACAACCTGCTGGTGCTGGTGCTTGGCAGCGGCCTGGGCGGTGGCCTGATTTTGAACGGGAAGCTGTATGAGGGGAACAAACGGAACGCGGCTATGGTATTCGGAATGCTGGGCGCGTACGGAGGCGGCAAGGCCGAGCTGGCGAGTGCCACCACTTCTTTTGCTCTTCTGCTGTATCAGTTATCCGAAATGAAACAAATCCCGATCCGGGAGATGACGGGCCAAAGATTTTTTGAATTCGCCGCGCAGGGAGACCCTGCCGTTCTTGGCATGCTGGATGTTTATTGCGAAGGGATCGCCGGCCTGATCTTCAATTCGGCGCTGCTGCTGGATTTGGAAAAGACGGTGATCACCGGCGGTTTATGCGAGCAGGAGCTGGTGATGGCGACCCTCCGGCGCAAGCTGGATGAAATCACCGGGCAGGTATTGGAGGGAGACCCGGGACGCTTTTTCGAAATGACCGGCGGCGACCGTGACGATTACCGGATTCCGGTGAACAAAGGCGCGCTATCCCTGGATGCCAATGTTTATGGAGCTCTGTATCACCATCTGCACACAACCTGATGATTGAATGCATGTTTAGGGGGAGCATATATGGAAAAAGAAGTTATGCAAAATAACAACGTCTCGTCCGACCAGTTAAAAACCGGAAGATTATTGGGTTACGGCATAGGCGATTTGGGATACAGCTTGGTCTGGATTCTGACCAGCACCTTTTTATCTTATTATTATACGGATTCGGTCGGCATCGCAGCGGGAACAGTTGGAACCCTGCTGCTGCTGACCCGCGTTTTGGACGGCATCAGTGACATCGGCATGGGGATCGTCATTGACCGGACGAAATCCAGACACGGCAAGGCGCGGCCCTGGATTTTCAGAATGGCCGTTCCGCTCGGGATCTCGACCATTCTGCTGTTCTCCGTGCCTTCCGGTTTGGGCGCGGGGGGCAAGGTCGTTTTTGCCGCCGCAACTTATGTATTGATGAACCTGATTTATACCGCAGCGAATATTCCTTATAACACGCTTCTTGCGTTAATCACGCAGAACCAGTATTCCAGGTCGCTGGCGAATATTTTCCGGATGTTTTTTGCGATCGGGGCTTCGATCATTGCTTCATCGGCGACCATCCCGCTAGTCAAAGCCTTCGGCGGCGGACAATCCGCCTGGACGACGGTGGCCGTTCTGTACAGCATCATTATGATTGTCATTTTGTTTCTCCTGTTCCGGCACACGAAAGAAGTGGTAGGCAATGCCGGCGAGGTCAAAGACAATATCCCGTTGAAAGTAGGGATCAAAGCGCTGTTCTCCAATAAATATTGGCTGCTTATGCTGCTGATCGGCGTATTTACCTATATCGGGTCAGGCCTGCAGGGGGCGGGCATCTATTATGCGCAGTATATTTTGGGCAATTCGAGTTATTTAGGGATCATAAGCACGGCGGGCATGCTTCCGATCCTGATCGGCATGCTGTTTATCGCCCCGCTGATTAAGAAATTCGGCAAACGGAATATCGCAATTATGGGGGGATTACTTGGTTTGGTCGGGAATATCATCAAACTCGTCAATCCAAATAGCCTGACCTGCTTTATGATTGGCAGTGTTGTAAGCGGTTTCGGAGGGGTGCCGCTGACCGCGGTGCTTTATGCGATGATTAACGATACCGTTGAATACGGGGAATGGAAATCCGGAGTCCGCACAGAAGGACTGGTGAACAGTGCTGCAAGCTTCGGCATTAAGGTAGGCACCGGTCTTGGCACAGCCATGCTGGGATGGCTGCTTCAGCTGGGGGGGTATGTCGGCGGAGCGGCAACGCAGTCCCATTTGGCAAATTCCATGATATTGGCTTTGAATATCTATATCCCGATGGTGATCGGCATCATCACTCTGATCTTCCTTTGGATGTATAAGCTGGACAAAAAATACCCGGCCATTCTGGAGGATTTGAAGCAGCGGAAATCTTCGATTAGTTAAGCAGAAAGATAGAATGAGGATATGGACCAGCTATCTGATATGGATCGGTAGTTATCTATGAAGAGGTAAAAAGATTAGACGTGACCGGTAAATGGATCGCAGTAAACGATCGGCCGGTCGCGTCTTTATTTTTTCGAAGACGGTCTGTGCCTCGGGCATCCCAGCCTCGCTCGCACCGAATGGTACGCTCAAAAAAATCCGAAATGGAGGGTTACGCCGCCCGGGATTGGCGATATATTCGAAGGGAATAAGCCCCCAGCAATAACTGGATGCACCAGCGAAAATATTTTGCGGCCAGGTATACGGTATGGATTTGCCCGGTCAGGGGAATCCGGAAGGAAGTTCCCTCAGTTTTAGAGAATATTGGAGAGTGACTGCAGCCTTATTTGGAGCAGCAGGACAAATTTAACCGTCTTGTTGAACGTTTTTTGGCAGAAAGCCTTGAAAACTGAAAAATCCGCCGTCCTGCCGATCAATTTGAAATCGATTTCATTTTAGGGGGCTTGTTGCAAAATGAGAGTGCTGATTGTGTATGCTCATCCCGAACCCCGTTCGTTTAACGGGGCTTTGCGCGATACCGCTGTTACCGCGTTGAGGAATCATGGGCATGAAGTACAGGTGTCCGATTTATATGCTATGGATTTTAAGGCCATTGCGGACAGCCGGGATTTTGCGGAATTAAGCAGCAAAACTTATCTGAAATATGGGGCCGAGCAGCGCCATGCTTACGAAAACGGTTTGCTGTCCCCGGACATTCTGGATGAGCAGAACAAAGTGAAATGGGCGGAGGAGATTCTGTTTATTTTTCCGCTGTGGTGGCATTCCGTTCCCGCTATTTTGAAAGGCTGGTTCGACCGGGTGTTTACCCCTGGGTTTGCTTATGGCCGGGGCTCCCGTTTCGAAACCGGGCCTTTAAAGGGCAAAAAGGCGATGCTGGCCCTTACAACCGGGGCGGGTCAGGACGAATATGGCGAGGCGGGCGTACTTGGCAGGCTGGAGCAGCATTTGCAGATGATCCAGCACGGGACGCTGGCTTATGCCGGGATTGAGGTCAGGCCTCCTTTCATTGCCTGGCAGCCGGCCCATGTTTCGCAGGAGCAAAGGGAAATTTATCTGCACGAATTTCTGCAAAGGCTGGCCGAAATCGAATGCGAAAGCTAGCGGAGCGGGCGGGGGTTAATCCCGGAACTTTTTTTAGACTCGAAATTTTGATTTAAACGCGTATTTGCAGACCGCAAAACGACATTCATTTTACCGAGGAGGAACAAGAATTATGGAAAATCTGCACAATGAAATCAAGATCATCGCCAAAGACATTCACAACATGGAGTGGGATGAACTGGTCAAGGAAAATACCGACATAAGAATGTACGAGAAGAAATTGCTCAATGACCCTGACACGGGCATGCTCATTAACTATTGCTATTATCCGGAAGGTTTTATCACCCCATGGCATATCCATGAAAAAATGTCTCACGGCATGTACGTCCTGGAAGGAACGCTTTATACCAGCCAAGGTTCCTTTGGGCCGGGAAGTTTTGTCTGGTTCCCCGAAGGAATCGTGGCCGAACACGGAGCCGCTGCCGAAGGCGGGGCTACGGTATTGTTTATCACCAATGCTCCGTTTAACATTACGTATATGGATCAAGAATAGGAATCAACAGCTGCTGGCCTATTATAAAAAATCGCCCGAAAAGAAGGTTGACAGTCCTTTACTTGCCATGTAATATATGAAAAGTTGTTGCTTGAACTTTATGCTGCGCATAACGCAAGCTATTCTATATTCCATTCGTATAACCTCGCAGGCCGGGTTCGTGTACACAGGGCGAGGGTTTCTACAGGGAGCCTTAACTTCCTAACTACGAAGCTATGAAAAGAGCTTAACGCTCCTTTCAGGCTGCGGGGTTAGGATTTTTTTGCGTTTTGTACTTTAAGCCGGGGGGTTATCGAAACCATGAAATATTATATCGCCGTTCTCGCTGGAGCGATGAGTTACGGCATTTTATCTACGATAGTGGTGCTCGCTTACGGGCAGGGCTATGATTTGGGGGAAGTGGTGGGAAGCCAGCTTTTGACCGGATTTATCCTGTCCTGGCTGCTTGCTTTCTTCACGAAATTCAGACAGGGCCGCAAGGCGTACCAGGCCGCCCCCAAGGCCGCAGCTGCCGCTGGATTCCAGCAGCTGACCTGGAAGCAGCGCCTGCTGCTGATGGCGGCTGGCACGCCGACCGTCATTACCGGACTGGTGTATTACCATTCGCTGCGGTACATTCCGGCCTCGCTGGCGATCCTGCTGCTGTTCCAGTTTACCTGGATCAGCGTATTGATTCAGGCTGTGCTCAGACGCCAGCGGCCCAATAAGGTCACGCTGCTGACGCTGCTGGTGCTGTTCGGCGGCACGCTGCTTGCCGCAGGTTTTCTGGAGCAGGGACTGAGCGAGTTTAACGTTTGGGGCATCGCGTTTGGCCTGATGTCCGCGGTAAGCTACTCGCTGTTCGTGCTGTTCAGCGGCAGGGCCGTGCCGGCCGCGCATCCGGCTTACCGGAGCGCCTGGATGGTGACGGGCGGCTTCATCCTTTTGTGTATCCTGTTCCCGCCAACATTCCTTTTCAACGGATTGATCTGGAGCGAGCTGCTCGTGTTTGGCCTGCTGCTCGGCTTCTTTGGGGCCTTCCTTCCGCCAGTGCTGTTTGCAGTCGGCGTTCCTCATACCGGCGGGGACATGGCCGGCATTCTCGGAGCGGCGGAGCTGCCGGTGGCGGTGCTCATGTCCTCGATTGTGCTGGGCGAGCATGTAAGTGTTCTGCAGTGGGTCGGTGTGGTCATCGTTCTTATCGGCGTGGTTCTGCCGGAGTTGTATAAATACCGGTTGACGCGCTCCAGAGTCAGTTATTCTTAACAAGCTTCTGGTACCATGGATTTTTTAATCATTGATTCAGCAAAGCATTCCTAACCGGAATGCTTTTTTCTTCCCAAAATGCCGCTCGTCTTCTCTTGTTTGATACAAAAAGTTCATTTTATTCCCGATTTATTGATTTTAATAACCGGTTTGAAGTAGTATTATGGTCATAGAAGTATTTTGACCTAGATATGAGAAGCAGCAGACGTCGAGTTCAAGAGGAGTGCAAAGTCGTGTTAGAGCTAAGTTTTGACGATCCCGAACAGCTGGTGACGGTGGCGCATGCTTTATCGACGCGTTCGCGCGTGGATATTCTGCGTTTGCTGGTGTCCCGAAACCTTAATGTCATTGAAATTTCCGAGCTGCTGAAGCTTCCGGTGTCCACGGTGGCCAACAACATCCGGGTGCTGGAGGCCGCCAAATTGATCAATACCGAACTTTTGCCGGCTTCAAGGGGAGCCATGAAGGTGTGCAGCCGGAATTATGACGATATCCATATCGCGTTAAATCAGGAAAAATCGATCCCCAAAGGCGACATCAGGCTCTATGAGGTGGATGTGCCGATCGGCCATTACAGCGACTGCGAGGTGGTGCCGACCTGCGGCATGGCAAATGCCGAAGGGATGATCATCCGCGAGGACGAGCCGGCGAGTTTCTATCATCCGAAACATATCAGCGCCCAGATCATGTGGTTCCGCAAAGGCTATGTAGAATATTTGCTGCCGATGGAGATTCCTGCCGGATCGCGCATTGAGGCGCTGGAGCTGTCGATGGAGATGTGCTCTGAAGCCCCGAATTACGACAATAATTGGCCGTCGGACATCTCCGTCTGGATCAACGGCGTCGAGATCGGCATGTGGACCAGCCCGGGTGACTTCGGCGACCGCAGAGGCAAGCTGAATCCGCCCTGGTGGCTGGATTGGTCTACCCAATACGGCCTGCTCAAGACCTGGAAGGTCGACCGGGAGAAAACGACGCTGGACATGGAGAAGGTTTCTTCCGTTAACCTCAGCCAGCTGAATCTGGATCAGAGCCCGAAGGTCCGTTTAAGAATCGGCATCAAGCCGGATGCGGTCCATCAGGGCGGGATCAATTTGTTCGGCAGGCAGTTCGGCGATTATGAGCAAAATCTGGTCATGAAGGTGCAGTTTGTGCCCGAGGAAGAAGAAGGAGGGCAGGCCTAAGCAGGCGTATTATCATGCCCGTAAGTTGGCGCACAAGCAGGCTAAATCCCTTTATAAAAAGGCTGTTAGTTGCAGGATTACTGTAGCTAATGGCCTTTTTTAACCTTTTTAATTACAAAATAATTGTTTGAAAGCGTTGACATCGAAGGAAACAGGGCCTATAATCGCCTTAAAGATACAAAAATTATGTAATAAAACAGAATTGATGTTTGTATCTTTCACTTTTAAATTAAAGGGGAGACACGAATGAAGAAGAGAAGCATCGGTTTTGCAGTTTTGGCATTGCTCCTGTCTTTTTCCGTTATTTTGAGCGCCTGCGGAAGCAGCGGCGGAGGAAATTCGTCCGGCGGCAGCAATGGCGGCAACGGCAACGCTGCGGCATCCGGCAATGATGGCGGTACGGCCTCCAGCGACTCCGGCTCCGGAGATTCCGGGAATTCGGGCGGCAGCAAGGTCACATTATCCTTCTGGACGCTGTTTGACGGCGGGGACGGGGATAACATGCAGGCGATGGTTGACGAATTCAATAAAACCCACCCCGATATTCAGGTGAAAAACACCAAGCTGGCTTGGGGCGAATACTACACCAAGCTGATTACGGCGGTCGGCAACGGCAACGGGCCGGACGTCGGCATTTCCCACACCTCTCGCCTTCCCGACCTGATCGATCAAGGCGTCGTCACCGACCTGGACGAAACGGCGGCCGACGCAGGCGTGGACTGGAACTCTTTTAACCAGAACCTGCTGAACGCCACCGTCGTGGACGGCAAACATTATGCAGTGCCGATCGACACGCACCCTTTCATCATGTTCTACAACACCAAACTGCTGAAGGAAGCGGGCCTGCTGGGCGAAGACGGCAAACCGGTGTTTGAGCAGTCGGCGGACGGCTTCATGACTTTCCTCAAAACGCTGAAAGATAAACTTCCGGCAAAGATTACTCCATTTGCGCTTTCCAACTCCAACGACGACCCTTACCGCTTCTGGTGGGCTTTGTATTCGCAGCTTGGCGGCAACGACCTGGTGGCGGACGACCTGAAGACAGCGGCGGTCGACAAGGAAAAAGGCATTAAAGCGGCCGAGTTCATCCAGAACCTGTACACGCAGGGCTACATCAAGAAAAACGATCCGGATTTCTATAAAAACTTCCAAAGCGGCACCGCGGCCATCATGATGACCGGCGTTTGGGCGACCGGCACCTGGGAGTCCACGAAAGGCCTGGAATTCGGCGCCATGCCGATTCCGAAGATTTTTGACCAGGAAGCTACTTGGGGCGATTCCCACACGATTATTTTACCGGTAACGAAAAAAGACGATCCTGAAAAACGCAAAGCAGCCATCACGTTCGCCAACTGGATTGCCGACAACGGCCAAATCTGGGCAAAAGCCGGTCATATTCCTTCCAAACCTTCCGTATTGGAGAAAGAGGAATACAAAGCGATGCCTTACCGCAGCGATTACGCGGCCGTAGCCAGCACGGTCAAATTCAACAAGCCGTCCACGAAGAACTGGCAGATTCGCGACAACGTGTCCTTCAAATTCCTGAACGAGGTCTGGGCGGGCAAAATGACCCCGGCGGAAGCGATGGACAAAATGCAGGAAGGCGTGCAGAAAGAGCTGAACGACTAAGGTCAGCTCCAAAACAAAGCGCGAGGCATATGGATTAAGGGACGAACCGGAAGCGAAGGCCTGCTGCAGTTTTTGCCATCTTAAGGGATCTATTTTATTCCACGAAGCAGGCCCCGCGGTCGTTCCGGAAACGGGGTGGACGGAAAATGAGAATGAAGAAAGGGAGGGCGGACCT
The DNA here is from genome assembly GCF_058267595.1 of Paenibacillus mobilis. Lineage (NCBI taxonomy): Bacteria > Bacillati > Bacillota > Bacilli > Caryophanales > Paenibacillaceae > Paenibacillus > Paenibacillus mobilis. The sequence continues at coordinate 265,220 of NZ_JBZCMS010000005.1, read as the reverse complement.
TCAGGCGCTGCTGTTCCTGCTTCCTTTCCTGGCCGTGTACGGCTTGTTCACGATATGGCCGATGCTCAAAGGCGTTGAGATGACGTTCTACAAATGGACGCTGATCCGCAAAATGAGCTACATCGGCTGGGACAACTACCGCGAGGTGCTGCAGGACCGGGAAGTGTGGGAGGCGTTTTGGCACTCCGCCATCTTTGTGGTTTTTACGACGCCGACGATGATTGTCTTGTCGATTACACTGGCGCTGATTGCCAACCGCAAATCGGTGCTGCAGAAGTTTTACCGGAGCCTCTTTTTTATTCCGAGCGTGCTGTCGGTGGCCGTGGCTTCTTATTTGGGTTTGTTTGTGTTCCAGCCCTACACCGGGCTTGTGAACTCGGTGCTTCATCTGTTCGGGATTCTGCCGGAAGGCTCGGAGCTGTTTTGGCTGACCGAAACGGCGCTGGCCTGGGTAGCCATCTCTGTGCTGACCTTGTGGTGGACCGTCGGTTTTAACTTTATTTTGCATCTGTCGGCCATCCAGGAGATTCCCGAGGAAATTTACGAGGCGGCCCGGCTCGACGGGGCGAATGACCGCCAGATGTTCTGGAAAATCACGCTGCCTTATTTGGCGCCGATCACACGCACCATCACGATGCTGCAGATTATCGCTTCCTTTAAGGTGTTTATGCAGATCTATATCATTACCGGCGGCGGACCGCTCGACAAGACCCGGCCGATCATCCAGCTGATTTACCAGACCGGCTTTAAGAAAAACGACCTCGGCTACGCGGCCACCATGTCGTATCTGCTGTTTGTCATTTTGCTGATCTTGTCCGTGTTGCAGTACTGGTTGAATAACCGGAAAGGAGCGGATGTGCGATGAAGTGGTTTTACCGGATTTTTTCGATCCTCATGGCTATCCTGTTTGCGGCTCCGCTGGTTTGGATGCTGGTCGTTTCGATCAAGGAAGAAGGCATGAAGATTATCACCGTACTGGACTGGTTTAAACCGCCTTATTCCTTTGCCGTTTATGACGAAATCCTGAGCGGGACGAAGTTGACGAACTGGATTGTCAACAGCCTGCTGGTGGCGGTGCTGGTGACGATTTTTACCGTGTTGTTCGCCGCTTTGGCCGGATTTGCGTTATCCAAGCTGCCGTTCCGCTACCGGACGTTGACGTTTTTCCTGGTGCTGGCGGGGCTGCTGATTCCGGGCGAAGCCACGATCATTCCGCTGTACCAGGTGGCCAAGGATATGAGCCTGCTTAATTCCTATCAGGGTTTAATTATCCCGGCATTGGCTTCTCCGGTGGCGGTCATTGTGCTCAAAAGCTTCTTCGACGGCATTCCGAACGACCTGCTCGAAAGCGTGCAGATTGACGGGGGCGGCACGTGGCGGATTTTTACGCAAATGATGCTGCCGCTGACGAAACCGGCGCTGGCTTCCATGGCGATCCTGACGTTTATCGGGTCCTGGAACAACTTCCTATGGCCGTTCCTGTCCATCACGGACGACAACCTGTTTACGCTGCCGATGGGCATCCCGACGCTGATGGGCCAATATTCGGAGGATTACGTGAAGCCGATGGTCATCAACGCGATTTCTTCGATTCCGATCATCATTTTGTTCGTCATCTTTGAACGCCAGATCGTCAAAGGCATCAGCATGTCGGGCATTAAAGGATGAGCATGAGCGGGCCGGAAAAAATCCCCCTCAAACACGAAACCTCCATCGACCTGTTTAAGGGTTTGCTGGTCATTGGCATGGTTTATTGCCACAGCCTGCAGTTCTTCAGCGACCAGCAGGTTTATCCCGCCGGGCAGCGCTGGATCGACCTCATCAATCTGCTGACGTTTTCCGGATTCGTGTTCAGTTTCGGGTACGTGTCGCAGCTCGCTTATTATGGAAAAAGCTTTCGGCAGGCCGCGCCGCGCATGCTGCTCACCGCCATAAAGATGCTGATCGCTTTCTGGCTGTCTGGCGCGGCTTACCGCCTGTTTATCGACGGCCGGCCTTTGGGCTGGGCGGGGATCAAGCCGATTTTGCGGGTGGAGGAAATGCCCGGCTGGTCGGAGTTCCTGATCTCCTTTGCTTATCTGACCTTTGCCGGCCTGGTGCTGTTTGCGCCGCTGAAATGGGCCGTCCGCCGCAAATCGGTCGGGTTCCTGATCGCCTTGCTGCTGCTGGGAACTCCTTTCATCCCGTACGGCGCCATTCACGCCGTCAAGCTGGGGCCGCTGCTCGGGACCCGCGATTTTGCGTCGTTCCCGGTCGTGCAGTATTCCCCCTATTATCTGATCGGCATGCTGTTCGCCAAATACCGGATCGGCTGGGACTGGCGGGTGCTTGCCGGAGCGGCAGCAGCTTCGGGGCTGTTTGCCTGGAGATGGCTGGGTTCGCAGGACGGCCTGCTGCCGGAACGTTTTCCCCCGTCGGTGTGGTGGATCCTCGGCCCTGCCGTCTTGCTGTACGGCTATTATTTGCTGGCGCGGCTGCTGGAGCGTTTCTCGGATGGGCTGCCGGCGCGTTTGGCTTACTCGTTCCGCCTGTTCCGGTCGCTTGAAGCGATGGGCAGCAACGTGCTGTGGTTTCTGCTGATGAGCAACCTGCTGATCTTTGCGATTGCAGCCAGCCAGCGGCCCTACGGGTTTATGATTTCCCCCGGCTCGGCCTTTGGCATGACGCTGATTCTGCTGGCCGTCATCGGCTTCAGCCTGTGGATCATGAGACCGGGGCAGGCGGCGGGGAAGCGGGGGCGTTCAGGCTTGAGCTGACGTAAACTTCATTATTTAAACGACGATTTTTCCTTAAACAACGCCACCATGGAGAGAGAGGAAGCTACTTATGAGCACATCCGTACCTACAAAATCTGTGACCACCAAATCCTACATCAAGAACTACCCGAGACCGCAATTTGTCCGCCAGGCCTGGCAGGATTTGAACGGCGAATGGGATTTCAGCTTTGACGACGAACGGGCCGGGGAGGCGGGCCAGTGGATGAACCGGTTCCCGGAAGGCCGGAAAATCACCGTTCCTTTCACCTATGAGACAAAGGCCAGCGGCATCGGCGAGGAGACGTTCCACCCGCTCGTCTGGTACCGCAAAAAGCTGACGCTTCCGGCTCAAGCGGAGGGCCAACGGACCCTGCTGCATTTCGAAGGGGTGGATTATAAAGCCACCTGCTGGGTGAACGGCGTTTTTGCGGGCGAACATGAAGGAGCTTATGCGGCGTTTTCCTTCGACATTACGGACAGCCTGAAACCCGGCGAGGAGAACGAAATCGTGCTGAAGGTCGAGGACAGCCAAAGCTGCACGCAGCCCCGGGGCAAGCAGCGCTGGGTCAACGACAATTTCGAATGTTTTTACGTGCAGACGACAGGCATCTGGAAAAGCGTATGGCTGGAGCACGCAAGCGAAACCCGGATCGAGAGCGTCAAAATGACGCCGGATATCGACCGGCAGATGATTCGTTTCGACTTTCAAATGCAGGGCCTGGAAGGGAAAAATAACCTGCGCCTCGAAGCGGAGATTACGCTTAAGGACCAGCCGGTCCGCTCGGTCAGCCTTTCGGCGGATAGAGCCTGGCTCACCGTGGAAACGAGCGTGCTGCACGAAGCCGGCGGTCCTTGGAAGCAAAGCTTGTGGTCGCCGCAAAATCCGAATTTGTACGATGTGGAGTTCGTGCTGTATGAAGGGGAACGGGAGATCGACCGCGTCGCTTCCTATTTCGGCATGCGCAAAATTTCGATCGAAAACGGCCAGATCCTGCTCAACAACGGGCCTCTGTACCAGCGGCTGATTCTGGATCAGGGCTACTGGCAGGACAGCCATCTGACCCCGCCTTCCGAAGAAGCGTTAATCGAAGACATCGACGCAATTGCCGCGATGGGTTACAATGGCCTGCGCAAGCATATGAAGATCGAAGACGCCCGTTTCCTGTACTGGTGCGACGTCAAAGGCATGCTGGTCTGGTCCGAAATGGCGGCCACTTACGAGTTCAACGACGAAGCGGTGGAGCGTTTTACAAGAGAATGGCTGGAGATCGTGCCGCAGCAGTATAATCATCCGTGCATCATCACCTGGGTGCCGTTTAACGAATCGTGGGGCGTGCCGCAAATCGGCCATGAAGTGAAGCAGCAGCAATTTACGGAAGCGATCTACCATTTGACCAAAGCGATTGATCCTTATCGTCCGGTTGTGACCAACGACGGCTGGGAGCACACCGTTTCCGACATTTTGACCCTGCATGATTACGTGGAGCGCGGCGAGGATTTTCTGGCCATGTATAAGGAAAAAGACGTGGTGGTGAACAACGGGGTATCCTTCAACCAGTGGAAGCACGCTTTTGCCGAAGGTTACGGCTATAAAGGCCAGCCGATCATCATCAGCGAATTCGGCGGCATCGCGTTCCAGACGGACAGCGGCTGGGGGTACGGCAACCAGGTATCTTCCGAGGAAGCTTTCCTGGAGCGGTTTGGCAGCATCGTCGGCGCGATCAAAGCGACGCCTTACATTTCCGGGTTCTGCTATACGCAGGTTACCGACGTGCAGCAGGAGGTTAACGGCCTCTTGACCGAGGACCGGAAACCGAAGATACCGCTGGAGAAGATCCGGGAGATTAATTTGGGATGATCGCAGATTAGCTGAAAAAAAGAAGCTGGCTCACGGCGTTGCCGGAGGCCAGCTTTTTGTGTATTAGCGGTGCAGGGAGATCACACCAGAATTTTATAGAAATACAGCGTCGTTCCAATGCTCGGGTTAAACGTTTGTTTCATCGTATCCGCTCCGCCAAGCTTCATGCCCTGCTTCAGGTAGAATCGGCAGGCGTTCAGGTTGTCGTCCTGGGCCTCCAGCATAATGCCGCGCAGTCCTTGCTCCAACGCCCACTTTTCTCCCGCTGCAAAAAGTTTTTTCCCAATCCCGCGGGCGCGGTGGCTTTGGCGGATCGCGATATTTTCCACGTAGGCCATGCGGTTCCAGTCTTGCACCAGACGAATTTGTCCGACGCACTCGGACCGGTCATAAGCCAGGAGGATGATTTTACCCGGTTTGCCGATATAATCGCCGCAGTCCAGCTTGTCGTCCGGAAACTTAATTTCATAAGGCGTCTCGAACAGCTCCTCCTGCACGGACCACTCCTTATTTAGAAAAGTAGGCACCAGCCGGCCCGGCGCCGGAAAAGGATCGTTTGCCGCGTTCAAATCCTGGGTTTGACTGTGATCCATCGGCATGATGCGGATGTTTTGGGATTCCATGAAAGTCCTCCTTGTATGGACACCTCTATTTGTAATCCCTATTTATTCGGGGAAAACGTAACGTTTTCCTTTAGATGGCGCGATCCCGACCAAAATTAGCACAGCCGCAGCGGCAAACAGCAGCAGCATCGGCACGTTCCACGAATGTGCCGCGTCATGCAGGGCGCCGAACAGAAACGGTCCGGTTGCAGCCAGCAAGTAGCCGACCGCCTGCGCCATGCCGGAAATTTCGGAGGCTTCCTGTGCCGTGCGCGTCCGCAGGCTGAAAAACATCATCGCCAGGCTGAAGGACGTACCTCCGGCCACGCCAAGCAGAAGGACGGATAACGAAAGGATAGCCAGATGTCCATCAGCCAGGAAAATGCCGGCAAAGCCTAAGAAATAAAAGCAGCCTGTACCGACCATCAGACTCAACTGGCTGTGCAGCCTGGCGGCGACAATCGGAATAACAAACGTAAACGGCAGCAGTCCGATTTGCAGCAGGGAAAGCATAAAGCCCGCTTGTTCGTGGGACAAGCCCTGGTCCAGCAGCATGTCCGGCAGCCAGGCGACAAACACGTAGAAGATAAAAGACTGCAGGCCCATATATAAAGTGATGTTCCAGGCCAGCGGAATCCGCCAGACGCTGCGGGCCGGACGGGAAGCAGGTTTGCCGGCGTTGGCGGCAGCCGGAGACCCGGCATTGCCCGAAACGCCTGAAACGGGCTTGGCGCCGGCCTCAACAGCCGAAACGGATACAGAAGCGGCTGCCGTGTTTTTCCGTGCAGCTCTCCCGTTGATATTATGTCTAAGCTGCGGCAGCCAGAACAGAATGGAGAGCAAAGCGACCATCGTAATGGTCAGCATGGTGCCCCGCCAGGAGAGCCCTGTGCTGCGCGCGATCGGAACGCTCGCGGCGGAAGCCACGGCGGCAAAGACGTTCATCGAAATGGAATAGATCCCGGTCATGATGCCGAGGCGGTGCGGGTATTCCTTTTTGATCAGCGCCGGAAGCATGACGTTCCCGACGGCGATGCCCAGGCCCGTTACGACGGTGCCGAGCAGCAGCCAGGTTTCGTTTCCGCCCTGGCGGATCAGGCTGCCTGCGAGCAGGACAACAAGGGCGGCAAACAAGGAATGCTCGATGCCGAATTTTCGCGAAAGCTTGGGCACAAACGGGGACAAGCCGGCAAAAGCAAGCAGCGGCAGCGTGGTCAGAAAGCCGGCAAGCGTGCCGGAAATCGGGATATCGATCCGAATCAAGTCCAGCAGCGGGCTTATCGAGGTCAATGGCGTGCGCAGGTTAGCCGCGATCAAAATAATGCCGAGCAGCAGCAGGGCGGCGCTTCTTTTGACTCCGTCCCGCTCCGTCTCCAGATCGGATAAGGTGGTTTTAACCGGGCCCGGCGTCGCGTTGTTTTTTTTCGGCTGACCTTTGGATTCAACTGGGTTTGGCTTGGTATGACTTTGCTTTAAAATGTCTGTCTCTTGCATAAGTAGGTTTCTCCGTTTCTCTGTATTTGAAAGCAGCAAATGCGCGTTTAAGAGGACATAACCTTCTGTTTGAAAAAGGCGATATAGCGGTCTACCTCCAGGGCGGCCCGGGCCGCGTCGCGCATCTGAATCGCCTCCGCAAGCTCCGAATGTCCGATCTGGGACGTTTCGCCGAGTTCGGTCATTTTGGCAATGGAGGTTTGGATTTCCGCAAACAGGCTCCGGTAGATATCCGTCATCAGGGTATTGTGCGAAGAGGCCATGATCGCCTGATGCAGCTTCCAGTCGGCCTGGACGAACTGCTCCAGATTTTTATTCCGGTGGGCAGCCAGGCACAGCTCCGAATACGTTCGGATTTCCTCCAGGTCCTCCTCCGTCCGGTTGGCGCAGGCCAGCAGCACCGCCTGGCGGTCCAGGGCATGCCTGACCTCGAGCGTTTCCAGCAGCGTGGACCGCTGAACCCTTTTATGTAAAATAGCGTTCAGCTCGCTGGTCGCCACAACAAAGGTGCCGTCCCCCTGGCGGGTGTCCAGCAGTCCGACATGAACGAGGGCACGTATGGCTTCCCTTAAGGTGTTCCGGCTGACACCGAAGAACTCCATCAGCTCGCTTTCGCTGGGAATGCGCTGGCCGAGCCGCCACTCGCCCGAGGAAATCATCGTTTCCATTTCGGCATAAGCTTGTTCCGATAAGGAGGTGCGGCGCAACTTATTGATCATAAAACAAAACCCCTTGTTTAAACGTAGGATGTTTGAACCAATTCCTCGTTTAGGATAAAACAAAGGGAGCGGAAAGTAAAGAGATTTAAGGCCATAGAGGGGACAAAAATGCAGGAGCATTAACCCGAAAACGACCCCGTCCGGATAAACAGGGCCACGGCCGCAGCCGTTTCCGCTTCATAATGGATCTGCAGATGGTTGTAAGGAAGGATTAAAAAGTCTTTAAGCCCGTCGATCCGCACGGAGCTGAGTTCCACCCTTCCGTCGCTGTCGGCGCTCAGAAGCCGGCCCAGCAGGAGGTCGTTCCGGTTCCCGGCGATCGCTCCGACCTCCACCGAAGGGGCGGCCAGCCTGGTAAAACGTCCGGTATGCAGGGACTGCATCGTTTTAAACAGACGTACGTAGGGTTTGGCGTATTTGGCGGCCAGGTCGGCCAGTGTGGTGCCCATGTTCGGCGTTCCGATCAGCACGGCGCGGTGAATGTGCGAGTTATAAGAGGTCATGGCCAGGAACAGGCGGATCACCAGTCCCCCGCTGCTGTGGCCGACCAGGGAGATTTTTTCGCTAGGCTTAAGGTGTTCCAGGAACGTTTCAAAACGGGAGGCAAAAAGCTCCGCGCACGTTTCAATCGTTTGAAACGTCAAAGGCAGCCGGATCAGGTGGCATTCGAATCCGAGCCGGGACAGGTTTTCGCCCAGCACGCGCATATCTTTGGGGGTTTTGTGATACCCGTGCAGCAGCAGAATTTTATGCATGAAGGATTCCTCTCTCGTAACTAAACGTGTTATCCATTATTATATCCTTATCGAGGTTCTGCTTATAGGGCCGGACAAACGCCAGTCTAGGGAGGGAAACGCATGGTAGAGCTGATTAAGGACGTCCTGGAAGACATGAACAAGCAGTTGGAGCGAATTGAACGGAGTCTAGGCCTGCTGAACGATGAGCTTGTATGGAAGCGATTGAAGGCTTCCATGAACAGCATCGGCAATATTTGTCTGCACCTGGCGGGTAACGAATACCAGAATATTGTGAGCGCCATCGGAAATCGTCCGTTTATTCGTGAGCGTTCCCGCGAGTTTACGACGGATGGAGGGGGATCGAAAGAGGAGCTGATCACTCTTCTTCGGAAAACCCGATCCGAAGCGGAAGAGGTTTTATCGGCTTTATCGGCCGATGATTTGTCCCGCGAGGTGGTCATCCGTTATGATCGCGAGGATTGGAACCGAATGCACAGAGTGGAGGCCGCGGCCGGAGAGACCTATGATACAAGAGTGATCGGCCGGCTTCTGGTTCAGGTTTCCGCCCATTACGGGTACCATGCGGGTCAAATTGTCGTGTTCGCCAAACTGTTAACGGACACGGATGAGCATTTAACGGGACAATACCACTGACTTCAAAGGATTATGGCTAAAAATAACTCAAGCAAAAAGCCGGCTCATAAAAGGGCCGGCTTTTTGCTTTGGGATTTTGTAAACCCGGATTTTATCCTCTTTGACGAGGGCAAGGGGATATGGGGCATGGAGCTTATTTCCCCGGCGGCGGAGCCGTAGATTCCCGCACAAGCAGCTGCGTGGGCAGCAATATTTCCGTATAAGGCTGTTCCGGGTTGTGAAGCCGGCTGAACAGCTGCCTGATCGCATAGGTGGCAAACAGCCGGCGGTTGACGTCCAGCGTGGTCGTTGAGGGGGTGGCGACCTGCGACAGATAACCGTTGTCGAAGCTGACTACCGACACCTCCTGCGGAACCTTGACGCCGAGCTGCTGCAAAGCGGACGTAATCATGAAACCAAAGCCGTCATTGACGCAAAACCAGGCGGTCGGGCGTTCCTGCATATCTGCGATAGCACCGTGCACGTAACCGCTATCTTCGACGGCGTCCTGAATCAGCCAGTCTTCGCGGAGCCGGATGCCCGCCTCGAAGGCGGCAAGACGCATCCCTTCAAGCCGCTCGTAATGGCTGGGCGAATAATCGATATCGCCCATAAACCCGATGTCCTTGTGGCCGAGCTCAATCAGATGACGGACGCCTTCATAAGCGCTGAAACGGTTGTTGGTCAGGATGCTGTCGGCTTCCAGCGACGGATGGTGGTGATCGATCAGGACGGTAGGAACGCCGGTGTCCAGCACGGCTTGTACATAAGGCGTCGTGATGTGGCTCAGAATGAGAACGCCGTCTACCGAACGGTTCTCCAGGAAGGCGGGCAGATGAAGCGCCTCCGCGTCTTCCGGGCTGATGGATTGAATGACGAGCTCATAGCCGTATTTTTTCAATTCTTTGTCTACGCTTAAATAGATGTCTCCAAAAAACGATTTTCTGGAGAAAGCATAATCCGAAGCGATGAGGGCGATGGTCCCGCCGTCCGGAAGGACTGCGGAAGGATCGATGGAAGCAGGGGAAGCGGCAGTTTCGTGCTGCTGCCCGCGCCGGCTTTTTCCATAGACATATCCCATTTGTTCGGCAGTTTCCCTAACTAGGGCGCGCGTCGCTTCGCTGACCCCGTCTTTCCCTGTCAGCGCCTGGGAGACAGAGTTTTTGGATATATGAAGATGGTCTGCGATATCCTGCATCGTGACTTTATTTTTCAAAGTGGATTCAACCTCCGTCCAGCAAGAACCGGAAGGGCATTAAACCGGTCTTGCATTCGTTTTCATTTTTTCAGTTCCGGGGACGGCTGTCAAGCATTCCCCGGCCATGCGCGAGGCATCCTAAAGGAAGTGATTTTCTTATTCATATTGTAACGTTACAAAAATAGTTTGTAAACTCTTTTGTAATTTTGGATGAAGGATGATAATCTTTGAATCCGCTTGACAAAACTTATTTATAGCGTGATAATGAATGACATAAGCGCTTACATTTTATAAAACGAACAATTTGTAATTATATTCACCTGACTTTTTATTGGATTTTAAAATTACAACTTATGGGGGTCATGTTCGAATGATAAAAAAATCACTTGGTGTACTGCTGACTGCCGTCTTGGCTACTACGATGTTGTCCGCCTGCTCCACCGGTCAAAGCTCGACGGGAAACAGCGGGAGCGGAGACACCTCCAGCGGGGAAACGACCATTGAATTCTGGGCCGCGCCTAACCCTACCCAGCAGGCTTATTGGCAGGAAATGGCCAAAGCTTATGAATCCGGACATTCGAATGTAAAAATAAATGTAAGTGCGATTAAGGAGTCGCCGACTTCCGAAGCCAGCATTCAATCGGCGATCGCTGCGAAAAGCGCTCCGACCATGTCCGAAAATATCAATCGCGGTTTCGGCGCTCAGCTGGCGGACAGCAAAGCGCTGGTGCCGCTCGATACGCTGGACGGCTTCCAGGACATCATCAAGGAACGCAATATGACCAGCACGATTGAGCCTTGGAAGTTTGCGGACGGCCATCAATATGTGCTGCCGATTTACTCCAATGCCATGCTGTTCGGCTGGAGACTCGACGTACTGAAGGAGCTCGGCTACAACGAACCGCCGCAAACCTACAGCGAAATCGTGGAGCTGACCAAAAAGCTGAAAGACAAATACGGCGACAAGAAATACCTGTGGGCCAAAGCCGATCTGGCCGATCCTACGGCCTGGAAACGCTGGTTCGACTTCTACATGCTGTATGACGCGGCTTCCGGCGGCAACAAGTTTATTGAAGGCAGCCAGTTTACCGGCGACCAGAAAGCCGGCGAAGAAGTGTTTACTTTCGTAGATAATCTGCGAAAAGCAAACGGACTGCTGGCCCGTCAGGTGACCGATCCGTTTGAAAACGGCGTAGGCGTCTTTACCGACGTAGGTCCTTGGACATTTACAACCTGGAAAGAAAAGTATCCGAACCTGAAATACGGCGACAACTTTACGCTGTCGATGCCTCCGGTTCCGGACGGTATGGACCCTAAAGACAGCAAAACGTTTGCGGATACCAAGGGTTTGGTCGTTTACGCCTCCGCTACGAAAGAACAGCAGGCTGCAGCGATCGACTTCATTAAATGGGTATATGCCGACGCGGCAAACGACGCGAAATGGTTCGAGCAGACCAACCTGCCTCCTGCGCGCGACGATCTGACAACCAACGATTCCTTTAAAGCCATTTTGGATCAACAGCCGGAACTAAAGCCTTATGCGGAAAATGTGCCAAACGCGATCCCGCCGATGGATAACGCGAAATACAACGATTTGCAAACCATCATCGGAACCGAAGCTTTTAACAAAGTCGTCAAAGGGGAAATTTCTCCGGCCGACGGCTGGGCCAACATGAAGAAAGCGATTGAAAGCGCCCTTCAATAAGGGAGGATGACCGATTATGGATCAAAGAAACAATAAAATGGGCTGGTTATTTACCAGCCCCTACCTTATCTATTCGCTGATTTTCTTTTTCGGGCCGCTGATCTGGTCGTTTTTCCTGTCCGTTACGGACTGGAACCTGATCGCCCCGACCTTCAATATTATCGGGTTTGAAAACTTTGTGGACGCCCTGAAATCGCCAAGCGTACATTCCGCGTTCTGGGTGACCTACAAGTTTATGCTCATTTTTGTGCCGATCGTAACGGTGCTGGCGATTGCGGTTGCCGTGCTGGTGCACGGTCTGCCGCGGTTTAAAAGCCTGTTCCTGATCGGTTTTTTCCTGCCTTATCTGTCCTCGGGCGTCGTGTCCTCCCTGATCGTAAAAGGCCTGCTGTCTTATACGAGCCCGCTGAACGTTTTTTTGCGGAAAATCGGTCTCGATATCGACTGGCTGGGCACGCCGTTATCCGCTTTATTTATCGTCGGCCTTATCTTGGCCTGGAAGTTCACCGGCTATTATGCGCTGATCCTGACTTCCGGCCTGGAAAGCATCGATAAGGAAGTATATGAAGCGGCCGCCATCGACGGCGTTACCGACCGCCAGCGCTTCTGGCGCATTACGCTGCCGCTGCTGTATCCGTCGCTGTATACGACGCTGATTTTGGCGTTTGGCGTAACGTTCGGCATTTTCACCGAGGTGTACCAATTGACAGGCGGCGGTCCAAACAATGCGACCAACACCTGGCAGATGGAAATCTTCAAACAGGCGTTTACGAACCTGCAGGCCGGATACGCTTCGGCGGTAGCTTTGCTGGCTTCGGTCGCCACTTTTATTTCCATCTTTATCATTCGCAAACTACTGGAGATTTGGGGGAAGAGAAATGGTTGGGTCTAATCGAAATCGCGGCGTCAGACGTACGGTCCGGTATGCGCTCGCCATTCTCCTGCTCCTCGTAATGGTTTACCCGTACCTTTACATGGTGCTGAATTCGTTTGCCGACTGGGCCCAAATTGATAAACAGCTGTTCCCGACGAAATATAGCCTGAAATCGTATGAGTGGCTATTTACCGGAGGGGAGACGGGGATTACCCGTCCTTGGCTGCATGCTTTTCTGAACAGTGTCATCGTTTCACTGGCCTCGACGGTGCTGATGATGATCTTCGGCGTGATGGTCGCTTACGCGCTGTCCAAGCTGAACTTCTTCGGAAGGAACGCGATCAACAACTTTGTGTTGTTCCATATGTTTTTCCCGGCCATTATTTTGCTGATTCCAACGTTTCTGATTATCCAGAAAGTCGGGCTTTATGACAGTTACCTGGGATTGATTCTGCCGAAAGCGGTCAGCCTGTGGGCGATTTTTATGTACACCAACTTCTTTAAAGCCGTCCCGACGGTCTTTATCGAAGCCGCCCGGCTGGACGGGGCATCGGATCTCAAGATCATGTACAAAATCATGCTGCCGATGTCCAAGTCGATTACGACCGTCATTTTCCTGTTCCTGCTGATGGAACGGTGGACGGAGCTGCTGTGGGACATGATCGCCGTCAAAAGCGACAGCATGCTCACGCTGAACGTGCTCATTTCGCAAATGTTCGGGCCTTACGGCTCGTATCCGGGTCCGCTGTACGCAGCCTCCGCACTGCTGACGCTACCGATCATCATCATGTTTGTCATCTTCGGCAAGAAGTTCCAGGAGGGCATGCAGTTCAGTTTGAAATAAATCAAACGTTAAACAGATAGAAGGCCAATGGGGTAGGAGGAAGAAATCATGACTAGACAAAGAGAAGCTTTGACCTGTGTGACGCTTTTGGACGCTTACAACTGCAAGCAGACCAGGGCGGAACACGCGGAACGCTTACGGTTTGAAGGGGTAGGCGATAAAGACGTCTACAATATTGCGGCTCCTTTTGAAGATGAAAGGGAGTCCGTGATTCCGGGCCGTGTCGAGCCGCGGGACAGCGAGCATTCGCAGGTGATGTTTTTTGTGGAGCGGGACGGCAAATGGCTGCCGCGCGAAGGCGCGCCGGTATTTGATCTTCAGGACCCTTTTCACACCCGGATCGGGGGCGACCTGATCGTGGGGGGCGTGCAGATTTATCCGCATCCCGAGCAAGACAATGCGCTGATGTGGCGGACGGTTTTTTACCGGGGGAAATCCATTAACGAGCTGAAGGAATTTTTTAAAGGACCGGACGGCATGAAGGATTTGCGCCTGGTGGAGCTGGCGGACGGCAGCATTGGTATATTTACGAGACCGCAGGGGGAAAAAGGCGGCCGGGGCAAAATCGGATTTGCCCAGGTTGGTTCGCTGGATGAGCTGACGCTTCAGGTCATTAACGAGGCTCCGCTGCTGGAAGGCCAGTTCACGGAGGAGGAGTGGGGAGGCGCCAACGAAGCTCATCTGCTTAAGGATGGCCGAGTAGGGGTGCTGGGGCATACGGCCTGCTACGACAAAGCCGGTGACCGTCACTATTATCCGATGGCTTTTGTGCTTAATCCAAGTGACGGCTCTTTTACCGATATGGAGCTGATTGCCGTACGCGACCGCTTTCTGCCCGGACCGTCCAAACGGCCGGATCTGCAGGATGTCGTGTTTAGCGGCGGCTTGGTCCGCAACGCAAACGGCACGGCGGTGCTGTATGCGGGCATCAGTGATGCTGATGCGCAGCGCATCGTGATCGACGATCCTTTTGCTAAATTCGAATAACGTCTAACGTCGTACTGGAACCTCGGACTTTATTTCGTTAACTAAAGTGACTACAAGGAGCTAAATGCCATGAATATATACCGTTATGAACAAAATCCGCTGATTACGCCGGCTGATGTCCGGCCCCACCGCGAAGGCTTTGAAGTGATTGGAGCGTTTAACGCCGGGGTGGCCGAATATAAGGGCGAAACGATCCTGCTGCTCCGCGTGGCGGAACGTCCGGTCAGCCCTGACCCGAATATCGTGCTTGCTCCGGTTTACAATACGGACAAACAGGATCTTGATCTGGTGGAAATTCGCCTGGACGATGATCGTTATGATTTTTCCGACCCCCGGGTTATCATAAAGAAAACGGACGCTCCGGCGTTTGAATACCTCACCTCCTTGTCTTATTTGCGGATCGCCCGCAGCAAGGACGGACATCAATTTACGATCGATGACGAACCTTTCATTTACCCGTCCAATTCGCTGGAGATTTTCGGCATCGAGGACCCGCGGATTTCACAGATCGGAGATACCTATTACATTTATTTCTCGGCGGTTTCGCCGGTAGGCATCGGGGAGGCGATGGTGTCGACGAAGGATTTCCGGACCTGGACCCATCATGGCCTGATTTTTGGGCCGGACAACAAGGATGTCATTATTTTTCCCGAAAAAATAAACGGCAAGTATTACGCGCTGCACCGCCCGACAACCAAAAGCGTAGGCCGCCCGGAAATCTGGATCGCCGAATCGGACAATCTGCTGTATTGGGGCAACCACAAGCATTTGATCGGCCTGCGCCAAGGCATGTGGGACAGCGGCCGCATCGGCGGCGGAGCCGTTCCGATCAAAACCGAGCGCGGCTGGCTGGAGCTGTACCACGGGGCGACCAAGGACCACCGTTACTGCATGGGCGCCGTCCTGCTCGATCTGAACGATCCGACCAAAGTGATCGCCCGTTCCGGCAAGCCGGTCATGGAACCAGAAGCGGATTATGAAACCAAAGGGTTCTTTGGCGATGTGGTGTTCTCCTGCGGGGCTACTGTTCACGGGGACGTGATCCGCATGTATTACGGCGTGGCCGATACCTCGATGGCCTGCGCCGAGCTGAGCCTGCGCGAGATTCTCGAGAGTCTGGAGCCGGTAGTGGTTCGGGTCTGATCTTCTTTAAAATAGTAGGGCGGAAATCCTGATCCAATCAGGGTTTCCGCCTTTTTTATATGGAGAGCCTGCCCGGTGTAATTACTAGTTTGGCCGCTTATTTACTCTCATTTATTTCCATTTAATTTTCATGAATTTGCAGTGAAATTTTCTTGTTATTTTTCAATTTGAAAAGGCTTTATTTTTAGTTGACAACATGTATATACAGGATTAAAATGAACTCGTCATCCATACTTGTATATACATGTTTTTGTTTCTACGATCATAATATTAGGATATAAATTGAATGCCAACTTTTTGAAGATTCGATTTATACGACTCGGGGGGAGTTCATCCATGCATCTTGGGCAGACTGCGGAATGGTGGAAGAAATCAACCGTGTACCAGGTTTATCCCAAAAGCTTTAAAGATACCACGGGCAGCGGAACCGGCGATATCCGGGGGCTGACCGAAAAGCTCGATTATCTTCAGGAGCTGGGCGTCGACATGATTTGGCTGCAGCCGGTGTACGTATCGCCGCAAAATGATAACGGTTACGACGTAGCCGATTACTGCAGCATCGATCCGGCCTACGGAACGATGGACGATTTCGACGAGCTGTCGGCAGAGGTCCGGCAACGGAATATGCATCTGATGCTCGACATCGTTGTCAACCATTCGTCGACCGATCACCGGTGGTTTCAGGAAGCGCGCAAGTCCAGAAACAATCCGTACCGGGACTATTATATCTGGAAGGACCCGGCTCTGGACGGCGGTCCGCCGAATAACTGGCAGTCCAAATTCGGCGGACCGGCCTGGCAGTTTGACGAAACGACGCAGCAGTATTTCATGACTTTATATGATAAAACGCAGGCGGATCTGAATTGGGAGAACCCGGCGGTTCGCGAAGAAGTCGTCAAGCTGATGGAATTCTGGGCGCAGAAAGGCGTCAGCGGCTTCCGGCTGGACGTTATCAATCTGATTTCGAAAAATCAGGACTTCCCGGATGACGACGGCAGCGTCCCTCCCGGTGACGGACGGAAATTTTATACCGACGGGCCGCGGATTCATGAGTTCCTGAAAGAGCTGAACCGTCGCGTCTTCAAGCCCTGCAACCTCGTTACCGTAGGCGAAATGTCCTCGACTTCGCTGGAGAACTGCATTTTGTACTCCAACCCGGAGCAAGAGGAGTTGTCCATGACGTTTAATTTTCATCATTTGAAGGTGGATTATCCGAACGGGCAGAAATGGGAGCTGATGCCTTACGATTTCGAGCAGCTTAAATCGCTGCTGTCCGATTGGCAGACCGGCATGCAGGCGGGCGGAGGCTGGAATGCCCTGTTCCTGAACAACCACGACCAGCCAAGAGCGCTTTCCCGCTTCACGGACGACGGCGAATACCGCATCGAAAGCGCCAAACTGCTGGCCACAACGCTTCACGGTCTTCAGGGCACGCCTTATGTGTTCCAAGGGGAAGAGATCGGCCTGCCGAACCCGCAGTGGAAGGACGTAAGCGAAATGCGGGACGTCGAGTCCCACAATATGTACCGCATCCTGCAGGAGCGGGGAAAAAGTCCGGAGGAGGCTTTCGCGATTATCCGCGAGCGCTCCAGGGACAATGCCCGTACGCCGATGCTCTGGAACGGCGGCCCTGGGGCCGGTTTTACGACCGGCACGCCATGGATAAAGCTGGATGAACGTTATCCCTTCATCAATGTGCAGGATCAGCTTGCCGATCCGGACTCGGTATTCCATCATTATAAGAAGCTGATCGCGCTGCGTAAGGAGCTGCCGATTTTTACGGACGGCACTTTTGTCCGGCTGGATGAACGTCATCCGCAGGTGTTTGCTTACGGAAGATTTGGCTCGGGCGAAGCGTTGCTCGTGGTCTCCAATTTCAGCGGGCGTGACGCGGCCTACCGCTTCCCGGAGCAGACCGTTTCGGAATGGCTGAGCCGGGGGGAAGCAGAGCTGCTGGCAGGCAGCACGAAAGAAGCGCCGGCTTTAAAGACAGAACTGATTTTACCGCCTTACGGCTCTTATATGTGGAGGGTTCGCCGAACCTCTTCATGATAAACCGGATCCCAAGCGATCCGAACGGAAGAAGCGGGGCCGCTTGTATTTTTGGGGATGACCCATGCTCTCATGACCGGCGGCCCGGCAGAACCGTGTTATAGCTAAAGTAAAGCAGAACCTCTAAGGAGTGATTCCTATGTCACTGGACAGAACTAGCGTTGAACGAATCGTCAAGGCCGTCGGAGGCCCGGAAAATATCGAAATGGCGACGCATTGCGTCACCCGTCTCCGTTTTGTGCTGCATGATGAAAACGCTGTAAATACAGAAGAGCTGGAGAAAAACGACCTGGTCAAAGGCCATTTTTCCACGCAAGGTCAGTTTCAGGTCATTATCGGACCCGGTCTGGTCGACAAGGTTTACGAGGAAATGATGACGATTACCGGCGGAAGGCGCGCCTCCAAGGATGACGTGAAGAAGGCGGCGGGCAAGAAACAAAACCCGCTGCAGCAGGCGATCAAAACGCTGGCCGACATCTTTATTCCGATCCTGCCGGCGATTGTAACCGCGGGTCTGCTGCTCGGGATCAACAACATCTTGACGGGACCGGACATTTTTTATGCAGGCAAATCACTGGTACAGGTGTATCCGGCATGGAATGATTTCGCTTCGATTATTAATTTGATAGCCAATACGGCCTTTACGTTCCTGCCCGCTTTGATCGGCTGGTCGGCGGTCACCCGGTTCGGCGGAAGCCCGCTGCTCGGGATCGTGCTTGGGCTGATTCTGGTCCATCCGGATCTGCTGAATGCATGGAGTTACGCGCAGGCGAAGGTGGACGGCACCGTGCCGCATTGGAACCTGTTCGGCTGGCACATCCAGAAGATCGGTTATCAGGGGCAAGTGCTGCCGGTGCTCGTGTCCGCTTACCTGCTGGCCAAAATTGAACGTTACCTGAACAAACGCGTCAAGGATTCCATCAAGCTGCTCGTCGTAGCGCCGGTTACTTTGCTGGTTACGGGTTTCCTTGCCTTTACGATCATCGGCCCCGTCACTTTTGCCATTGCAAACGCCATTACCGACGGCGTGGTTTACATCTTTAACTCTTTCCCGGTTGTCGGCGGCCTGATTTACGGCGGTTTTTACGCTCTGCTGGTTGTGACCGGCATGCACCATACGTTCCTGGCGGTCGACGTTCAGCTGATCGGCTCGCAGGGCGGAACGTTCCTGTGGCCGATGCTGGCTTTGTCCAACATTGCCCAAGGCTCTGCCGCGCTGGCAATGCTGTTTGTTTTCCGCGAGCAGAAGAGCAAAGGTTTGGCTGTTACCTCTTCGGTTTCCGCTTTCCTCGGGGTAACGGAACCTGCGCTTTTCGGGGTGAACATCCGTTACAAATATCCGTTTATTTTCGGTATGCTCGGATCGGCTTTGGGCGGTATTCTCCTGTCCGTTAACCACGTGCTGGCTTCCTCGATCGGAGTAGGCGGCATTCCGGGGTTCCTGTCGATCTATGCCCAGCAGTGGGGCGTGTTCTTCGTCGGCATGGCCATTGTGCTGGTGGTTCCGTTCGGACTTACGGTTCTGTTCGGCAAGCTCGCGCAAAGAAAAGCCGGCTCTGCCGCCGGAACGGAAGCGCTTGCCGGTTCCTCTGCGGCGGCTGAAACGACAGCCTCGGCCTCTAGTGCGGCAAAAGCTCCGAGTCCCAGCGCGGTAAAAGGTGCGGCAGCAAGCTCCGCATCCGCGGCCATCAACAGCAGCAGCATAAACGAAGCAGCGGCAGTGCTGAGCATTGCGGCTCCCGTGGAGGGGGCGCTGCTGAAGCTGGAGCAGGTTCCCGATCCGGCTTTTGCCAGCCGGCAGATGGGTCCCGGCATCGCGATCGAGCCGGTAAACGGACGCGTTACGGCTCCCTTTGGCGGAACGGTTGTGCATTTTACCAAAACCAAACATGCCATCATGCTGGAGCATGCCAGCGGCGCACAGATTTTGATTCATGTCGGCATTGACACGGTGAAACTGAAAGGCGAAGGTTTCACTGCCCATGTGCAGACAGGCGATGAAGTGAAAGCCGGCCAGCTTCTGCTGGAGTTTGATCCGGAGGTTATCCGGGCAGCCGGGCTGTCCCTTGTGACCCCGGTCCTGGTGCCTGACGGGCAGCCGCGGATCGAAGGCGTGGAGGAAATGCCCGCGGGATTGCAGGTGGGTGGAACCTCTACTGTTCTGAAGATCCGATTGGCGAACCGGTAACGGTTTGTTCGCTGGGTTTCCAGCCTCTCCATGACATTTGCACGGAAAACGGCAAAGGCGCAGTCCGCAAGCGGGCTGCGCCTTTGTTCTTGCAGCCGGTTGTGATAAGATGGGAACGGTGATGATCGTGGTTAAAAATATCTTTTTGCAAATTTATAAAGAATATGCCGAACGTATTCAGGACGGAGGTCTGGAGCCCGGGGCAAAGCTGCCCTCCGAAAGCGAGCTGGCCGCCCAATACGACACAACCCGGGAAACGGTCCGTAAAGCGCTGAACCTGCTCGTTCAGAACGGCTACATTCATAAAATGAAAGGCAAAGGCTCTTACGTGCTGGATGTCCACCGGATGGATTTTCCGATTACCGGGCTGATCAGCTTCAAAGAGATGGCCGAGAAGCTGGGCAGGACAACCAAAACGGCGGTATACCAAACCCGCAAGGTGGAGGCCACGGCCGAAATTGCTCGCGATTTGCAGATCGAAACGGGCGATCCGGTATGGGAGGTCATCCGTTCCAGGGAATTCGACGGCGAGCGGATCATCCTGGACAAGGACTATTTTCTGCCGGGGATTGTGCCGGAGCTGACAAAAGCCATAGCGGCTCATTCCATTTATGATTATTTGGAGAACGGGCTTGGCCTGGTCATCAGCTACGCGAAGAAAGAAATTTCCGTCGAAGAAACGACGGAGGAGGACCGCAGGCTGCTGGACCATAAAGGCCTGTCCCATGTGGTCGTTGTACGAAATTACGTTTACCTGGAGGATACGACCCTTTTTCAGTACACGGAATCCAGGCACAGGCTGGACAAGTTCCAGTTCGTGGATTTTGCGCGCAGGGTCCGGTAAAAACAAGCAGCGGGTGAAGTGAGCTGTAACGCCGCACGACACGCCTATCAGAACAGGCAGGGTGCCCCGTTCCCGGAAGGGACTTGGCAGCCCTGTCTTCTTTTTTGCCATTTGTCCGCATAACCTTGTATTAGAGCTACAGTGCCGGGGGGTTATCAGCATGCGGATAGGTGGCAAAACAATCAGGTTAAGAAGGCGGCGATGGGGGAGCAGAAGAGGTTTGGTGAACCTGCGGCCGAAACCGAAACCAAGCGGCGGCTGGAAACCTGCGAGCAGATGGAAATCCGGCGGGGGAGGCGGGAAGCTGTCCGGCGGTTCGCCCCGCAGAGAAATGAAAAACCGAAGAAAGTGGGTCTGGATCATCGCTTCGCTGGTCGTCCTGATCCTCGTTGTCCAAATGTTCAGTTATGTCGAGCGAAAAATGGACGGTCCGCTCGTGGAGCTCGCCAAAATCCGGGTCAAGCAAATCGCGACCCAGTCGCTGAATGAAGCAATCACGGAGCAGGTGGCCAGCGACAAGCAGTATGGGGATCTGGTAGATTGGAAAACCGACGCCAACGGAAAAATAACCGGCTTTATGCTTAATTACAAGTCCCATCTGGAAATTACGTCGGAGACGGTGCAGACGGTCAAGCAGACGCTGGACCGCGTTTCCAAGCTGAACGAAAAAATCCCGATCGGCCAGGCGCTGGGCAGCACGATTCTCGCTTCTTTCGGCCCGCGCATCCCGATCCGGATCGAGCCGCAAAGCGACGTTAAAGTCGATTTGAACACCCGGCAGCAGGATGCAGGCATCAATTCGATCCTGGTGGAGGTTTATTTGCATATCCGAACCGAGGTTTCGGTCATCGTTCCGTTCAACATGGGCCCGCAGGTCGTGGAGACGGATATTCCCGTGTCTTATCTGATGGTGGTAGGCGATGTCCCGATGTATTATTACGACAACAAAGGCCAGCCTGTCGGGGAAAATGGAGCCAACGCGCCGAGCATTGCGCTGCCTTCGCAGAATCCGGGAGCCTCCTTGGGTTCGGGTTCTGGGACGAGTGCAGGAACGGGAGGCGGACCTGGCGCCGGGTCCGGTTCAGGGACGCAGCCTGACGTCAGCTCAGGCACTCCCTCCGTGACCTTGCCTTAAAAATAAAAGAGCCGTTCGACCCCATGGGGCTGGACGGCTCTTTTTAAATCCTAATAGACTCCCGGAGTTTGGCAAAAGGAAAAAAGGAACTCCCTTTATTTGCGCCTCCGCTCTTCGTTTTCCCATCTTTTGAGCAGCGGGTAGGGGTCGAAAGCCCATTCGTGATGGCCGGTATCCCGGTAGATGCCGTAATGCAGATGCGGCGGGAATTTGCCGGACGTGCCCGGCCCGCCGTAGCCGCTGCTGCCGACCCAGCCGATCACCTGTCCCGGCACTACGGTGCCGCCGACCTCAATGCTTTTGTCGAAGCCCTGCAGGTGGGCGTAATAATGATAGCGGTTCTGAATGTCGCGGATGCCGATTCTCCAGCCGCCGAAGCGGTTCCAGCCTTTGGTTTCCACAATGCCGTAGCAGGCGCTGCGGACCGGAACTCCGTAGGAAGCGAACAGGTCGGTGCCCTCATGGATGCGAAGCCCGCCAAACCCGCGCCGGTCTCCCCAGGTGTCGCGGTAGCTGTAGCTGCTCGACAAGGGAAGAACAAACGCGGTTTTGTTTAAATCGAGTGTATTAAAGGTCTGGTACAGCTTGGCAAACTGGCGGACCCGGCTGACCGCCCGCTCGTTCTGGTAATAACGCCATAAGGAAATTTGAAAATCCTCTTCCGTAAGGCCGACGCTTTTCATATAAGCCGCAAGGCTGTACAGCGCATCCCGGTCATCCTCCGGATTTGCCACGCCATCCCCGTTAGCATCCCGTCCAATCCCTCCGAATAAAGCGATCGTTGCCGGATGGGTGTCGTCGGGATTGGGGTTCAGGGCTCCGGCCCAGAACTCCGGCCGTGGGTTCAAGCCGATCAGCTTGCCTTTTAAGCGCTCCTGTTTGGACCTTGGCGTAACGGTTCGCTCATATTGCTCCAGGGCGGCCAGATAAGTCCAGGGTACCTGGGTCAGCTCGCTGATCTCCTGAAACATGGCCCGCCGCTCCTGCAGGATTTGCGCCGCTGTCGGCTCGGCCTGCTTGTCCGTTCCGTTTCCCTCGGCCTTCGGGCAGATCAGGGAGAACGGCAGCAGCAGCGCAAGAAAGGCCAACGCCAGCTTGCGGACGGTAACCGAAGCAAAGTTCATCTTTTTCCCTCCTTGTACAAACGGATAGAAACCAAACCCGAAATATGATTCTTAGTTAATTTGGTGCAAGAGGCGGATTTTTATCCATGGCCGGACGGAGTAATTATGCCGCTTTCATGATATAATGTGGGCAGTAGATTCGGCGCGGCATGGACACCCGTTAGGACAGGCAGGAAACAGGCAAGTCGGCAGGGCGCTTAACGAAACAGGGGGGACATCGTTGTTTATTCAAATCGGCAACAGAAGTTATGAATTGATCCAGGACAATCGGAACGGTTGGAACCCTGAGGCTTTCAAGCAGCGCTACAGCGAGGTGCTGGACCGCTATGATTATATCGTGGGGGACTGGGGATACAACCAGCTTAGGCTTAAGGGCTTTTACAGGGACAATCATCCGAAAGCAAACCGGGATACGGCCATTTCGGGTGTAATTGATTATATTAATGAATACTGCAATTTCGGCTGCGCTTATTTCGTTCTTCAAAAGACCAAGGAGCCGGTGAAGGAGGCTTCGGTCCAAGGCAAACCGGAGACGGAGGTAACGGAGGAGGGCCAGCCCGTAGAGCAGCCGCCTATGCGGGAGCATCTTTCCTCGCGGGAGCACCATGCCAAGATGAAGCAGGCCAGGGAGGCCAGCAAGGCGGCGGCGCGGGAAGCCCGGGAGGCGCGGGAGGGCAAGGACTTCAAAGACTCGAAGGACTTTAAAGACTCCAAAGACTCCAAAGACTCCAAAGACTCCAAAGACTCCAAAGACTCCAAAGACTCAAAGGAATCAAAGGACGGGCGGGATTCCAAAGAAGTCAGAGAGGCCAAAGAATCTAAAGGCCACAAAGAGGACTTTAAAGATCATAACAAAGACCCTAACAAAGAACATTCTAAAGACAACGCCAAGGATCATTCCCGGGATCACCGGGAGCAGAGCGGCAACAAAGAAGAGGCCAAGGAAAGCCGGGAGCCGAAGGCCCAGCGGGAACGGACGCCTCAGCCTCGTCAGCCTGAGGGCGAGGAACCGGACAAAGACATTTAGCCGCTGACCGGCTGGACGGTCAAGGCGCAAAAGAAAAACAAGCAGGACCAAAGCGAAAGGCTTCGGTCCTGCTTGTTTTTCTGCTCTTAATCCAGGAAGGCATTGCGTACGCGTTCCCAGAACGGAAACGGACGATAGCGGACAAAACTGATCTTCTGCCGGGCCACCCGGCATTTGACGGACAGCAGATCATTCAAATGGAGGCTGATGTGGTCCAGTGTGATCGTCAGGTTTTGTTCTTTGCGGGAGTAAATGTCGCAATGATGATGTTTGGGAAGCACCAGCGCCGAGCCCATCGTCCGGAACACCCGGTTGTTAATCGAGGCAATTTCCGAAATCTGCAACGCTTCGATGGTAGGGTGAACCATGGCTCCCCCAAGACTTTTGTTGTAAGCCGTGCTTCCGGAAGGAGTTGAAATACAAATCCCGTCACCCCTGAACATTTCAAACAGCTGGTCATTGATGTCGACCTGGGCTACCAGCGTGCCGTCCGTGCCTTTGAGCGTAAATTCGTTCAAGCAAATATAGGATAATGTACCGGATTTTTTGGTGATTTCCACTTCAAGCAGCGGATAGTTGACGATTCGCGGTTTCATCGTGCCAGGAGCTCCCTTGCCGCCCATCAGCGAAACCAGCTCAGGCAGCTCGTCTGCTTTCCAGTCGGCGTAAAAGCCGAGATGACCGGTGTGTACGCCTACAAAAGCTATAGAGGGGATCCGATCTATAAAAGTATGAAAGGCATGCAGCATGGTTCCGTCTCCCCCGATAGAGACGACGATTTCCGGAGATTTCGCATCCAGTTCAAACCCGTGTTCTCCGGCAAGTTTATGGAATTGTTCGGCCAGTTCAACCGAAAGGCTGTCTCCGCGGTCTAGAACGTAATATCTCAAGTGAAAAGCTCCTTTACCCGGGTGTGGTGTGTTCGTTCGTTTTGCCAATCATGATTATTATACCTTAAATAGACATCATTTCGTAACAATTCAGCAAGCGTTTATTTGCCAAATCGATGATAATCAATTCCTTAAACGAAAACAATATCAGGTTTGGATGAATATGATGCCGGGATTTAGCGAAACGCCCCTGCTTAATAAAAAGGTTTAAGCCAAGTATTCGCAAAAACAGCCTTCCTAACCATAGGAAAGCTGTTCGTTCTTTTTATTGACTGGGATCGGATACGGAGGTCTCGTTCTCGTCCCGGTTGTCGTAAGTATTGATCCAGCTGATCGGCCATTCGCCGCTGCTTTGCTTTTCCAGTCCAAACGTTGTTTTGTCCGCGGCCGGTTCTCCGTTGAATTCCAGATTTCTTTCCAGGTACACCACCGCTAAGTTGTTTCCAATCTTTATGGAAATAAAGGATATTATATCATCGGCATTTAAATATTGTCAGGTTCTGCGGGCAAGGCAGATTCTCCCAAGTTTCTGAATGAGAATCGCTAGAAGAGATAAAATAAGCATGACGGCAAGCAGTTTGAATCCATATGCAAAATTGCCGGCGCTGGCCTGCCAGGCATACGGCAAACCGGCGTTCCCCGCAAAGGCGGAGCCGGCTTCTTTGGGGCCGAAGAAAGGCCAGATCAGCAGGAGCAGTACAGCGGAGAGGACGGCATGGATCGAGCGGGCCATCAGAAACGGCAAATACCGCAGATCCGTAGCGTTCAGGATGCTGGCTACCTGGGCATGGACGGATAATCCGCCCCAGGACAAAATGAAAGCCGCCGCCGCCGCTTTAAAAGCTAAAGGGATGCCGTCCCCGGCGGCCGCCGCATTTTTGGCTCCAAGCGTAACCTCGAACAACCCGCTCATAAAAGGTTCCGCAAGCGCCGACGGCAGACCCATCCAAGGCAGCAGGCTGCGCAGGCTTTCGTACAGGAAGGCCATGACGCCCGATGCCGTCAGCACCTCCAGGAACACGGAGAAAAAGACGACCAATCCTCCGACCACGGCCATTAGACGGAGAGAGGTCGTAATCGCCTGGCTGAGCAGCTCGCCAAGCTCGCGTCCGTCCGCCATCCGGGCCTCGTGCATGGCCAGCAAGGCGGCTTTCAGGCGGGAACCGCGGGAGTTGAGTGGTTTGGCCGTGTCAGCAGGTTTGGCCGCATCCGGAGACCCAGCTTCCCGGGATCCCTGCGTCTGGTTGTCCGCCGGCTCGATTGGCTCGCGATCATGACGTCTGTAGAAACGCATGATCAAACCAATGATCACTGATCCGCCGTAGTGGGCAAGCGCCAATGCGCCGGCAAGCTGCGGGCTGTGAAAGAAGCCGACGGATACGGCGCCGATCAGAAAGATCGGATCGGAAGAGGTCGTAAAAGACACGAGCCTTTCGCCTTCCACACGGCTGATCAGCTTCTGCTCCCGGAGTTTGACGGTCAGCCGCGCGCTTACGGGATAACCCGCTGCAAAACCCATGGCGGCAACAAAACCGCCGCTTCCCGGAATCCGGAATACGGGTTTCATCAGGGGGTCCAGCAGTTTGCCGAGGAAATGGACGATTCCGAAGCCGAGCAGCACCTCAGAGATAACAAAAAAAGGGAACAGAGAAGGAAAAAGCACATCCCACCAGATGGACAGCCCTCTTACTGCGGCGTCCCAGGAGGATTGGGGGAAGGTCAGCATAAGCAAACAAATGGCGATGAGCGCCAGCAGGATGAGCGGCAGTCCAAGTCTGGATATCGGCACCTTTAACGCCTCCACAATCACGTTTTTTTATTTCGATCTTCCTTAGTTTTATGAAAGCAATAGGACAAACAGTACAAAAAAAACGAGAAAGCGCTTGCTTAATGGCTGATTTTTGAATAGGAATATGGTAGAATGGACATTGTAAAGCATCGCGGTCTCTTATGATTCCCCAAAATCCTGATGAGCGGAGTGATGTATATGAGTTTTGTAGCAGGTTTGCTCGTATGTGCGTTTGTATATGTCATACGCGCCTCCCTAGTCCGTTCAGGTGAAGAGGATTGGCGCAGTTATTGAGATGAATAGAGTAGAGGGTATTTAGGGCGCTGGTTCAGCGCCCTTTTTTTGTTCGCGTATTTTAGCGGGCTAAACGTATTTCCGCGGATTCTTTGTTATAATATAAAAGATTACGTCAAGGAAGGTGGTGCAGCCGGTATGAACCCTAATCAGGGACAAACCTTGTATGAACAATTAGGCGGCGGGGAGACGATCCGCAGGCTTGTGGAGGCTTTTTATCCGAGGGTCCAAAAAAATCCGCTTCTCGGGCCGCTTTTTCCGGAAAATATCGATCCGGTCCTGGAGAAGCAGTATATGTTTCTAACTCAATTTTTTGGCGGTCCGGCGCTGTATTCGGACGCTCACGGACACCCGATGATGCGTGCCCGCCATCTCCCGTTTCCGGTAACGCCTGAACGTGCGGAAGCATGGCTGTTTTGTATGGGCGAAGCGTTAACGGAGGTTGGGATAGAGGAGCCGCTGCGGAGTTTTGTGCTCCAACGGTTATCTGGTCCTGCCATGCATTTTGTGAACACGCCGTCGTCCCAGGCTTGAATAAGCTGAGCCTAAGCTTAAATATAAAATTATAGATTTAATTAATAAATTAGATTTAGCTTTCATAGATTTCCATAGAAACAAATCAGCATTTGGCTCCCAAGCCGGAAAGAAGGAACAGGCCATGCAACTTGAGCCTCTGTATACAACCAAAGCCACCTGTCTCATGTGCGAACAGGAATTTTCCACGTCCCGGGTACGTCCAAGCTTTAAGCGGGCTCACCGTACCGACACCGATTTTTGCGGTTATTATCAAAACGAAAATCCCGATTTTTACGTGGTGAAGGTTTGCCCGTACTGCGGATTCGCTTTTACCGAAAATTTCAGCAATCGCATTACCGACAAACAAAAAAGCAATTTTGCCCAGTCCCTGGGCGGACGCATGCAGCCGCGCGATTTCAGCGGCCACCGGGATTGGGGATCGGCGCTTGAGAGCTATAAGCTGGCGCTGCTGTGCGCGCAGTCCGTCAATGAAAAGGAGCGCCTGATCGCCGGACTGCTGCAGCATATCGCCTGGTTGTACCGCTATAAAGAGAACACGGAGCAGGAGCAGCGTTTCCTGAAGTTCAGCCTGGATTCCTACATCAAGGTATACGAGCTGGAAGGCGGCGGGGGCAATGATGCCCGGCTGATGTACCTGATCGGCGAGCTCAACCGCAGAACGGGGAATTTCCCGGAAGCCGTTCGCTGGTTCTCTCGCGTCATCAACGACCAGAAGATTATGGATGCGGCCATGATCCGTGCCTCCCGCGAACAGTGGGCCTTGCTGCGCGAGCAAATGCTTGAAGCTAAACAGGAGCTGCCGGAAGAAATGCAGGAATAAAAAAATAAACCGCCGGCAGCTTGGCCAGCGGTTGAGCAAAATAAAATAATAACCGTGTGCGGACACCCAAATTTCTTTTATCGTACAACAGTGTCGGTCAGCAGATAGTCGTCGTCGCTGTCCAGGACCATGACCTTATGGAAGCAGCAGGGGAACACCAGCAGTTTCTTTTTCCCCTCCCGGACGGTCAGCACTTCCTTGGGTTTCATGGGAAGCAGCACATTTTCCTTCCCGCAGAAAGGACATTCGGGTACATAAACATCACCCATTGAAATATCGTAAGGCAGCGCTTTGTTAAAAGGAATCATTGCTATTGTTCTTTATCCTTTGCGGCTTCTTCTTTCGCGATTTCCGCTAGTTTCTGCATCAAAATATGCTGCGGCATATGCATGAGCTGTTCAATCGGGACGTTAAGTTTTTCGGACAGCTTGACGGCTGTATCCGCGGATATTTGTAAAGGTCTCATAATCGTGCCTCCTTCGTGCCCTCTTGCGCGGGATATACCTATAGTTATACACTCAGTTACACGAAAGTATCAACCTATCTGACTGGGAAAGGATGTTTGCGAAGATGAGTAACCTGAAGCAACCTGTTAGTCTGACCTGGGATTTGGAGTCCGTTTTTCCCGGAGGCTCGGGATCGCCTGAGTTGTCGGCCCATTTGGCCAAAGTGGAGAAAGGGATTCAGGAGCTGGACCAATTTGTAAAAAAGGCAGCGCCGCCCGCCTCTGTTGAGGATACCCGAGCTTTTGACGGATTTATCGACGATCTGCAAAACGTTTACGCCGGTGTCGGTCAGGCCGGCAGCTTTGTCGGCTGTCTGACCGCCCAAAATA
This sequence comes from Paenibacillus mobilis, assembly GCF_058267595.1. Classification (NCBI taxonomy): domain Bacteria; kingdom Bacillati; phylum Bacillota; class Bacilli; order Caryophanales; family Paenibacillaceae; genus Paenibacillus; species Paenibacillus mobilis. Next base: position 236,135 of record NZ_JBZCMS010000005.1, on the reverse strand, counting down.
CCGCCGATAAAAAGGCGGTCCAACTGTCGGACAAAGTAACCTCGTACAGAGCGCAGCTGAGCTCGGTTTCCGCTCTCTTCGAAAGTCTGCTTCGCGCTACTTCTGATGAGGTTTTTGCAGGCTGGATCGCCCGCCCGGAAATCGCTCCGATTGCCTTCAGCCTGAATGAAACCCGTGAAAAAGCAAAGGACAAATTATCGCCCGAGCTGGAAAGCCTGGTGCTTGACCTGGCGATTGACGGTTACCACGGATGGGGCGAACATTATGACACGATCGTAAGTAAATTCAGCCTTCCCTTTAAGCATGAAAATGGGGATACCGCTAATTTGTCGGCCGGACAAGCCCATAACAAGCTGCATGATCCGGACCGCAGCGTCCGTGAAGCGGTGTTTGCCAAATGGGAGGAGAAATGGTCCGAGCTTGGCGATTATGGTGCCGATACGCTGAACCGGCTCGCGGGTTTCCGCTTGAAGCTGTATAACAAACGCGGCTGGAACGATGTGTTAAAGGAACCGCTCGCCTATAACCGGATGTCCAGAGAGACGCTGGATGCGATGTGGCAGGCCATTACAGACGCCAAGCCGGTATTTGTTAAATATTTGGAACGCAAAGCCAAACTGATGGGCGTCGAGAAGTTGGGCTGGGCGGATGTGGAGGCCCCTCTGGCGTTGGGAAGCGAAGGCGGAGCCCATATCTCCTATAGCGACGCCGCCGAGCTGATCGTCAAAGAGTTTGGCGGGTTTAGTCCAAAGCTGGCCGAATTTGCGACCCATGCCTTCAACAGCAGCTGGGTGGAAGCGGAAGACCGGCCTGGCAAACGTCCGGGCGGGTTCTGCACGACCTTGTCGGAGAGCAAGGAAACCCGGATCTTTATGACTTTTGGCGGTACGGCTTCCAACGTATCTACGCTTGCACATGAGCTGGGGCATGCTTACCATTCCTTCCTGCTGAAGGACATGCCTTTGTTCAGCCGGAATTATGCAATGAACGTTGCCGAAACGGCTTCGACCTTCGCCGAAAATATTTTGTCCTCCGCTCAGGTCAGCCGGGCTGAAAAACCGGAAGAAAAATTGATGCTGCTTGAAGAAAAGGTTCAGCGCAGCGTAGCCTTTTTCATGAATATTCACGCCCGGTTCCTGTTTGAAACCCGTTTCTACGAGAAACGCAAAGAAGGCCTCTTGAGCACGGAAGAGCTGTCCTCTTTAATGGAAGAAGCCCAGAAGGAAGCGTTTTGCGGGGCGCTTGATTCTTACCATCCGCATTTTTGGCTGTCCAAACTGCATTTTTACATTACGGACGTTCCTTTCTATAACTTCCCGTATACATTTGGATTCCTGTTCAGCAACGGCATCTTTGCCCGCGCGAAAGCGGAAGGAGCTTCCTTTGCGGCAAAATATGATGCGCTGCTTGAAGATACGGGCCGCATGACGGTCGAGGAACTGGCCCAAAAACATCTGGACGTGGATCTGACCCAGCCGGATTTCTGGCGTGAAGCCGTAGCCGTGTCCACTGCGGACGTTGAGCAGTTTCTGGAAATGACGAAATAAAACGAACAGAACGGATAGTAAGCTTGAAGTTGAGAAGCTCGAATTTCAGCAGACGAAAAACGGTCCCGGTTTAGCGGGGCCGTTTTTCTTTTTGGGCCTTAATCAGGTGAGGGCGAATCCTGTCGCTGATTTGTCGATTGGGGGTCCGGCATGACGAATAAAAGCGGCTGAACAGGGCTGAAATCCACTTTCCATAGGAAATAATACCCAAAAACGTACCATATTTCTGTTAAACCTTTGGATAATATAATATAATGTGTCATAATCCCTATTTTTAGGGAAAATCTCAATTTTTAAGGGAGTGGGTAAACTGAAGACAGAGCAGCTATCGTTAGCCAGACAGCTTGATCTGGTATTCAAGGAATTGGAACCGGAGTTGGGCGGATTAACTTCAGGTACAGTATTTATTCAAATTCGCAATAATGTGGTCGGCAAATTCGGCATCAGGCATAACCCCATAGCCGGCAGAAACGGTCAGTTGTCGGGAGAAGGCGAAGGTTTGAATGCGGTGCAGCTCAGTTCTTTCAGAAGCATGGCTATAGAAGCCCTTAAATTTAAAAAGTCGTGGACGCATGGGGAAATCAGCTACGAATTTGCGCTTAGACAAGGTACCGTCGTTGTGGATGCGACGCTCGAATCCAATTACAATATGGCGAATTTGATGATTCGTTACCCGAGAACAAACAGCGGTCATACATACGGAGCTTTCGGAGAAATGAAGGATTTATCCTGAGTTGCATGATTTAAGTCCAGGAAGTTATGGAACAGGCAACAGACGGTATGCCGGATGGCATACCGTCTGTTGTTTCGGTGAAATATAAGAAAAGTATAAGCTTCACAATATTTACAGGGATTTACCCGACAAAGATTGTTCCGCCAATTGTACCAAACGCTTTGTGATGTAGCCCCCGAGGGAACCAGTTTCACGGGAAGTGTAGTTACCGTAGTAACCGTCAGCTGGAATTTGTACGCCCAGTTCTTGTGCAGCTTCCATTTTCAATTGTTGAAGAGCTGCAGTTGCTTGAGGAACAACCAAGTTGTTGCTGCTGCGTCCTTGTGCCATGTTTGTCACCTCCTTCGTTCGTTGTGAGGTTAGTATGAGCCGATCCGCCGAAAATATGCGCACAAATTTTCAAATAATTGATATCCAATTATTCCCTGTTCAAATGATCCGAACAAACGGGAGGTTAGCAGGCCGCGTATACAAAAAAACCCGCGCGCAGCGCGGGTTTTGAATACTTTATCAGCTTTCTTGCTTAAGAGGGATAAATGATTTGCAGCTTCAGATTAAGCTCAACCATTTGCTCCGGTTTAATATCAATCAGGCCGCTTTCCTCATGAGGAATGTTCAGATTAGGCGCATCAGGCAGCCACGTGTAGGGCTCGATGCAGAGAAATTGGTCCGCTTCGCCTTTCGTATAAAGCACCCAATGTTTGAAATAGGCCGGATCGGCCGAATATTTCAAGCCGTAGCCGTCCGTACGCATGAGCAAAGCTTCTACCGGTTTGCCGCCAATTTGCAGCGGCGTATCCATATTGGTGCCTTTAAGGTTCAGCTTGTCGTTCAGAGCCTCGTAGTCTCCCAGAGGAGCGGTTTCTCCGGTCGTGATCGTTTCGTCATCCATGACGTAAAGTTTGCTTACCGGGAGATGCAGATTCCAATTCTCGGGTTCCCCGTCAAGCAGGAACCAGGTGTGCAGGCCAAGCCCAAACGGAGCGGCATGCCCGCCCAAATTGGTGATGCGGAAAGTTTGGCTTAAGGAAGAGCCTTGCAGCCGCAAGGTCATTTCCAGCTTAAGCGGAGTGGGGTACTGGCGCATCCAATTGGGGTCGTCGGCTGTAAGAAATTCGGTCGTTACCGAGCAGCCTTCCTCATCTTCTTCAATATCGCTTACGCACCAGCTTTGCGTCCGGTGCAGACCGTGAATATGGTTGTCGTTGGCGGTATTCTGATCAAATTGATAATCCTGGCCCGCATAGGAAAATCTGCCCTTGCGGATTCTTCCCGGCGGGATGAGCAAAGGGATGCCGAAGTGGTAAGGCTTCTGCAGGTAAAAGTCCAGATCGCTTTCTTCAGGCCGGCGCAATACCTCGCGCTGCTGTACAAGGTCTTTAACCCCGATGATGTTGTTGCCGAGACGAGGCAGCAGCGTGACTTCAAGTTCGTGGCTATGTAAAATGTACGTGTCGTAACCATTCCATTGCCCTTTGGTCACTTTTTTCATGTCTTTGCTCCTTTTCCCAATTAAAGATTCTGATTCTGAAACTGGCTGTACTTATCATAACATTTTTGGCTTTGCCCGTAAAAATCGATTTGACTTAGCCGGGGATGCCCGGCTATGATGAACTATATCAAATTCATTTCTAACACAAAGTGATGACGGGGACAAGTAAACGTGTAAATTTCCTTGCAGAAAGCCGGTGGGTGATGCGAACCGGCGGAAAGATAGGCGGCTGAATGGACCCCTGAGCTTCGGCGGGAACGGAAGACCGTAAGGTCATCCCAGTATAACCGAACGTTTTATCCGCGTTAAGGAAGTAAGGCCGGCATCGGTTCCGCAGCGTACGGGCGGACTTTTTTCGGCGAATTAGGGTGGTACCACGGTCTCACGTCCCTTGCGGATGTGGGGCCTTTTGATTTTATACGGATCTTTAAAAAATGAAGGGGGATTTTCAGATGAAAACCGTATTTTCAGGCATTCAGCCCAGCGGCAAGCTGACGATCGGCAACTATATCGGCGCGATGAAAAATTTCGTCAGCCTGCAGCATGAGCACAATTGTAATTTTGTTATCGTCGACATGCACGCCATTACGGTAGCCCAGGATCCGGCCGCGCTCCGCGAACAGTCCGAATCGGTGGCTACGCTTTATATCGCGGCAGGAATCGATCCGGCCAAAGCCAATGTTTACATGCAGTCGCATGTGCCGCAGCATGCGGAGCTCGGATGGCTGCTGACCACGCTCACCTCGATGGGCGAGCTGGAACGGATGACGCAGTTTAAAGACAAATCCGCAGGCAAAGAAACGGTCGGCGCCGGTTTGTTTGTTTATCCTTCGCTGATGGCGGCCGACATTTTGCTGTTTAACGCCGACCTTGTGCCAGTGGGCGACGACCAGAAGCAGCATCTGGAGCTGACCCGCGACCTTGCCGGACGGTTTAATCACCGTTTCGGGGAGTTTTTCAAGCTGCCTGAGCCTTACATCCCGGAGATCGGCGCACGGATCATGTCGCTGGACGACGCCTCCAAGAAGATGAGCAAAAGCAATCCGAACGAAGGCAGCTACATCGCCCTCCTGGATCCGCCGGATGTCATCCGCAAGAAGATCAGCCGGGCGACAACCGACTCCGGCCGGGAAGTGAAATACGATCCGGCGAACAAACCGGAAGTGAGCAACCTGATCGGGATTTACAGCCAGCTGTCCGGCTTGCCGATTGCCGAGATCGAGCAGCGTTATGAAGGACAAATGTACGGCCCGTTCAAGAAAGACTTGGCGGAGGTCGTAGTGTCCGTGCTGGAGCCTCTGCAGCAGCGGTATCATGAAATCCGCGAATCCGGCGAGATCCGCAATATTTTGCGCGAAGGCGCGGAACGGGCGGAAGCCGTTGCGGCCAAAAACCTTAAAGAAATCCAGCATTTGATGGGTTTCCTGCCAAGAGGCTGATTAAGGCCGGAACAGCATATACCTGAAAAAGCATATATAAGCGGGATAGAAGCCGGTAGGGACAGAAATTTGTTGTCCGATACCGGCTTTTTTCTTTTTTATGGGTATACTAATGAATATTGTCCTTTCTTTCCGGGCCTTTCGTCACGAAATTGTCATATAAAAATCACCATTTTGCCCCGGGATTCAAACATGTTTCCTGATTGATATGATAAAGTTTATAGAAGAGGTTGTTTTAGAACTTTTTTGTCGTTTGAAATGACCATTTGTTGCATTTAATTTTTTAGGGAGGCAAGCAAAATGGGCAAACCATTAAGATATCAGGCTGGGGCGGATGCCGCGGCGTTGTCCGTAAACTCTCCGGCTTCGGAGTCGGCAACCTGGCGCGATTTTGTGGCCCTGACCAAACCGGGCATTATCCGTTCCAACCTGATTGCAACTTTTGCAGGGTATTGGCTCGGCGCGCACTGGCATATCGATATCGTCAAGCTGATTCTTACCATGATCGGTACGGCGCTTGTAATGGCAGGAGCGTGCGTATTCAATAACTATTATGACCGGGAAATGGATACCAAAATGGAGCGTACCCAAAACCGGGCGCTGCCGCTCGGGAAACTTTCCCCAAGAACGGTGCTGATCTACGCCGGCATTCTAAGCGCGGTTGGACTGGCTTTGCTGTTCGTGTTCTCCGGTGCCTTTGCCGGTTTGTTCGGCATCGTCGGCATGCTCGTCTACGGCGTTGTTTATACGATTTGGCTGAAACGCTCCTCCACCTGGAGCACCTCGATCGGCGCGATTTCCGGGGCGATGCCGCCGGTGATCGGTTATGTGGCCGCTTCGGGCCGGGTTGACCTTGGTGCCTGGATGATTTTTGCGATTTTGTTCCTGTGGCAGCCGCCCCATTTCTGGGCTTTGGCGATCCGCCGCGTGGAAGAATACCGCGCAGCCGGTTTCCCGGTGCTTCCGGTCGTCAAAGGCGTAAACCGCACCAAATATCAAATGATTCCGTATATCGCCCTGCTGCTGCCGATTCCGTACATCATGTACGTAAACGACATTACGGGCATTTGGTTTTTGATTATCGGGACCGCGCTTTCCCTCGTTTGGCTGTTAATGGCGCTTGTGGGTTTTATCAAACAGGACGTGGAGAAATGGTCCAAACGGGTGTTTATTTTCTCCATCAATTACCTGACGCTAAGCCTGATCGTGATGTTCCTGGATACGGTTCATAAATAATTGCATCTGAAAAAAATAAAGACGTACTCGCGGCGCTGCCGCCGGGTGCGTCTTGTTTTTTATGCTGGAAAGCAGTTCGGAGCCAAGCCGCTGCCCGAAGACCCGGGCCGGTTTTGCTTTTAATCGATGCCGGGCAAGGGCGGCGGATACACGATGTATTCCTCCAAGCCGGCTTTCTCGAGCTGGGCGATTACGTATTCGTCAGGCGTGCCTTCCACCCCGGCGTAGCCGCGGCGGGTGTAAATCTGCTCAGCGTCGGGAAAGGCGTCCCGCAAAATCGCCCTGATTTTTTTTCCGGAGGAATCATTGTCCATAAACAGGTAAACCTCGTCGTTTTTGGCCTGTTTGCGGAGCTGTTCAAGCTTGAGGGTGCTCATGGAGCCGAACGTGCACAGGATGTTGATTTCTTCGCTGACCAGCCGGCGCAGCTTGCTGCGGTCATTTTTGCCTTCCACGATAATGGTTATCTCCGCCATGTCATCACCTCGCTGCCTATAGTGTAAACGCAATTCCCCTTTTCATGCAAAAGAGGCGCGTCCGGCAGCGGGAAGCCGGCAAAACGGCGGTTCGAGTCAATCCACCGGGATGGGCTGCTTGGGCAGGCGGCGGGTTGGCGGCAGGGAGATCAGCAGCACCATCAAGACGACAAACGCAAGGAAATACGGGGAAAAGCTCAGGTGCAGCTGGCCTGCAACAATCGGGCCTATAAAAGATCCGAGCGACATGGCAATCGACTGGAAGGAGAACACGCTGCCCATCCGCTCGCCGCCGCTGATTTCAATGAACAAAGACGAAATGGCCGGAAAAATAATCCCTTTGGACATTCCCATCACAAACAGCACTACAGGCATCGGGATTTTATCCGGCATCGTCAAGCCGTAGAAACAGAGCGCCAGCAGTAAAATACCGCTTAAAGCCCTCAGGTAAGGGGAGAAGCGATGCAGAAACAGCATGCTCAGCGTAACGAGCGACCCAAGGCTCAGGATAGAGAAATAAATGCCCGTGTGCAAAATCCCTTCCGAGGTTCCGCCGTCATGCAGGGGAAGCTCGAAAAACAAAATGCCCTGCGAACAGGCCACGCCAAGCGGCAGCAGATAATAACTGAGCGGCACTCCGGGCAGCAGGCCGGGGCTCTCCGCGGCTGCGGCGTTAGCCCTGGAAATTTCAAGCTGGAGCTCCACCGCTTTGCCGCGGATCGTAAACAAGGCCAGGAGCCCGGCCGAGATCAGCACCCACCCGAGAGACTGGAAGGTCAGCGAGAAGCCGGCAAACTTGACCAGGAACGCTCCGGCTGCAGGCGATAGCACCGAAGCCAGCGTATGGGTCACGCCGTGACCAGCCATCAGCTTGCCCTGCGTCACCGCGTCTTTGGACAGGGAAGCCAGCAGGGCCAGGCAGGCCGGGGCGAGGAAGGCCAGCACAAAGCCGCTGATCGACCGCAGCACCAGCAGCTGCCAAGGCGAAGTGACCTGGGCCTGCAGCAGCAAAATGATCCCTGCCGCAATCAGGCTGAAAACGACGTATCGTTTGCTGCCGTGTTTATCGACGCCTTGTCCGGCGATCAGGTTGCCCGGCAGATGCGTCAGGGCATAAATGCCCATCATCCAGCCGATAAAAGCGGGAGTCGCTCCCAGGGAAACCGCAAACGGCGTCAGAATCGGATATTGGGCATGCAGGTCAAAAAAGGCGATAAACATAAAAAAATAAAGCCCTACAGCGATTTTCATGGTGTCCCTCCTAAAAGTTTTGTGAAGCTTAAGCAGCTCCTTCTCTTTTTGATTTCCGTATGCAAAGAATGGGCCATGCTCTACTTGTACGCCTTTTTGCGGCGAGTTATGCCAATTTTGAAATAACGGCCAGGGGCGGCTTTGAACCTAATAGGGTTAAGCTGGGCTAGGATTTGGCGATCATGTATAATGGATAAAGGCATTACAGCAGGAGCAAGAGAACTTAAGTCCGCTAATTTGGCTATAGGGGTGTTTAAACGGGATGGATTTTCAAAGTTTGGATTATCAGGTGTGGGTGGATTACTTCAAGCAGAACTGGCTGATTATCGTAGTAGCCCTCGTGGCCTTGTTTCTGGTGGCCAACCTGGTCAAGACCGTTATTAAATGGATTCTGATTATTGCCATCGCGGCCTTCCTGATCGTATACAGCGGCATCACGCTTAACGATATCGGCAAAGCCGTGTCTACCGTCAAGGATGAAACGATGAGCACGATGCAGTCCGAAGCGCTGAATTTGATGAAAAACGAAGCGCAGGAAGCGAAATTCACGCAAAACGCGGATGGCACTTTTACCATCAAGACGCCGAATCTCGAGGTAACCGGGGAAAGCGGCAGTGACAAGGTGAAGGTATCGCTTCACGGGGTTTCGCTTGGGGAATGGAGCCGGGGCGATGCGCTTGAAGCCTTCATTCAGGAGGCGAAACGGAGCGGCGGCCAACCCTGAGGACTGAGCGTGAGCGCTGAAGGCGTTTTTTTGACAAACAGCAGGCTATGACAACATGAATTTTAGACATCGGAAAGGAGGTCCCGCATGACAGGACTTCAGCAGCTGCAGGGATATAACCTCGTTAATTTGTTACTCATCATCGTCATTGCGGGCTCCATCCTGCAGGGCGTGCTGAGGGGAACCTCCAAATCGGCAGGAAGGCTGCTGTCGCTGGTCGGCGGCGGCATCATGACCGCCTTGAGCCTGGCTGCCGCGATTCCGCTGACGGCTTTTCTTTCACCGAAGGTGCAGCAGTGGCTGGCGGAACACGCCCAGACGCCGGACCGTCAGCTCAGCGGAGCGGAGCAGGCGGTTTATACGCTGGCGGCGGCGGTGCGGGAGTTTCAGCTCGTGCGCTACGTCATCCTGTTTTTTATCTGCTATTGGATCATCCGGTTTGTGCTTGGCCTGCTTGGCCTTTTCCTGCCGGGCATGAAATGGATCGGGGGACTCGGGAGAAAAGAGCTCCGCTCCGGCCTGGCCAGCCGTTTGTTCGGCGGCGTTATCGGCGCGGTGATCGGAGCGTTCCGCGGCATCGTGCTGATCGCGCTGCTGTTTGTGCTCGTTTCCCTTTTTCCGGACAGCGGGTTCAGCAAATATGTGGAAGCCTCGCCGGTTTACCGCCAGGGGGCGGAGGTCATTTTGGAGCCTTTGTCCGGCAAGCTGATTAAAGGCAAGCTGCCTGTTTTGACGCAGGACGTGGAGAATGAGCTGAACGGGATTTTTGAACGGAAATACGAGGTTATCGATGCCGGAATTCCGGACGACATTCAGGCGGCCGCCGCTCAAATCGTAGCCGGAGCTGATTCCGACCGCGAGAAGGCAAAGCTTTTATATAACTGGGTCGGAACGAGGATCCAATATGATTACGATAAGGTAGAGGCCTACGAAAAATACAACGATTGGCATGAACAAACGCCGGAGATGACCTTTAAGACCCGCAAGGGCGTCTGTATCGATTATGCCCGGCTGTATGCCGTGATGGCCCGCTCGCAGGGGCTAGACGTCAAGGTCATTACGGGCTTGGGTTACGATGGCCAGGGCGGCTACGGCTCTCACGCCTGGAACGAAGTCTACGTGGACAACGCCTGGATTCCTTTGGATTCCACGTGGGCCCAAAGCGGCAACTGGTTTGACACGCCGGATTTCGCGGAAACGCATATTCAGCAGAAGGTGCTGGGCTGAGCCCGCAGCCTTCAAGTTGGCGGAGCAGCCTGATCGGGCGGCTCTGCTTTTTTCGTACCCGAAGCCTGAAATTGGGAAATAGATTTTAAGGCCAGGAGCCTGACTAACCCGCTGGTATTTGTGTTAAAATGTTACAATAACACTCCTTATCCGGAGGGATAGGGAACATCGGGGGCGACCGGAATGAAACCGAACAGGTACAGTGAGGATATGCAGGCTCAGGAGATCTCGATGCAGCGCCATTTTAATATTCGCCTTAATATTTTTTTCTTCAGCGCTTTTGCGATTTTTACGGTTATTATCGTGAGATTGGCCATCATCCAGTTTGTTGAAGGTCCCACCTTAACCTCGCAGGAGGCCAGTTTGACGGTACGCGATGTGCCGCTGCCTCCCGACCGGGGGACGATTTGGGACGCCACAGGCGTAAAGCTGGCATATTCAACCCCCGTACAGTCCCTTTATATGACGTTATTAAAAGATTACAGCAGCGGAACCGGGGCGAAAAACCGGCCGGAGGCCCTCGCGCTGGCGGCGGATATCGTCGATATTTTTAATAAGTATGGCGACAAGACCAAAAAGCCGATGACCGTCAGCGAGGTCGTGACGGCGATGGACCTGGACTCCAAAATCAGCGGAGGTTATGCGCCCCGGCGGATTAAAGAAGACCTTACCGATAAGGAAGTCGCTTATTTTATGGAGCACAAAGCCGATTTTCCGGGGATTGATGTCGTGGAGGAGAGCGTCCGCCATTATGACTCGGACCGGGTAGCGGTGCAAACGATAGGTTATACGAAAAAGTTTAAGGGCGCGTCTTATAGCCTCCCGCTGTACGAGCAGCTTCGTTCGGTCAAATCCTCCGACCCTTCGATGCAATATATAGATACGGAGGACGTCGGTTATGACGGGTTGGAGTATCAATACCAGGCCGACCTGCGCGGACGGAACGGGTTCAAAAGCGTGCCGATCAACGCCCAGAACATGGTCGACGGCACGGCGGAAGTGACTCCGCCCGAGAAAGGCGCCGACCTTCATCTGACGATCAACAAAAATATCCAGCTGAAGACGCAGCAGGCCATTCTGGATCAGCTGAAGTGGCTACATACGAATCCCGTTAGCGGCAAACTTCACCCTAATGCCCAGACCGGGTATGCAGTGGCGATGGAAGTGGATACGGGAAACATCGTGGCTATGGCCAGCATGCCGGATTACGATCCAAACACCCAGGACGGCTGGAGCATCGAAAATTACCAGAACGGCACGATTACGCCCTACAGCTCCGGCCGTTCCGGCCATAATCTGGAGTCCGTCGTCCTGCTTGGCTCAACGATCAAACCTTTGTCCGTGCTGCTTGGTCTGAATGAGAAGCTGTTTACGACGACTACGCCTTACCAGGACCGCGGCATCGCCGAATTCGGGAAAGACGGCTCAACGGTCCGCAACTCGGAAGGGCACGTTTACGGCTATTTGAAAAGTCCGGCCGATGCCATCCGCCATTCGTCCAACGTTTTTATGGTCGACATGGTTGGGAAAAAGCTTTACAGCAAATACGGCTCGAAAGGCATCGCCAAATGGGATGCTTACATGAAGGAATTCGGGCTGGGCGTATCGACCGGCATCGACCTGCCTAACGAATATTTAGGCACGCTGGAATATAAAAACGAAGCGGAAACCGTGCTGTCGAGACTGGTTTATGCTTCCTGGGGCCAGCAGGGCAAATATACGACCATGCAGCTTGCCCAATACGCGGCCATGCTCGCCAACCGTGGCAAACGACTGGAACCGCATCTGGTCAGCAAAATTACCGACAGCAGCGGGAAGGTGCTGCGGACCTTTCAGCCGAAGGTGCTGAACCAGGTTTATTTCGACTCGAGCTACTGGAACGAAGTCATCAAGGGCATGGCGACAGCCGTGAGCTCCTTTGACGGCTTTCCGTACGATTTTGCCCGCAAGACGGGGACCTCGACGCAGGACGTTTATATCAAAGGGCAGAAAATCCAGACCGACAACGGCGTGTTTATCGCCTTTGCGCCGCGGAAAAATCCGAAGCTGGCCGTAGCGGTCGTTATTCCGGAGGGCGGGTTCGGCGCGCAAAGCGCGGCTCCGGTCGCCCGGAAAATCTTTGACGCCTACGACCAGGAATACGGCCTGGACGGGGTGCCCAAAAAGTCGTTAAATATGGGGACGCCCGCCGGAGAATCCGCGGACGGGAAACAAACTAACGAATAAGTGATCCGTTTGGAGGAACCGGCTGCCCGGAGGCAGCCGGTTTTGCTGTTTTTTAAGAAGAGAATTTTTTGCGGAGAATGTGAAACTGTTCAAGGGAGGTAACCGTTGTTTCAATGAAGAGGGGAACGGCTGCTGCGCAACGGCCGGAGCTGAATGGACGGCTGAAGAAGGGAGGAACGATTTTGCCCAGCCCGGCTCAGGCTCCAAATTCCCCCACGGTTCGCTAAAGTTCGCAGCCGCCGGCATCGGTATGGTAGAATAGAAGTCTGAAAGAGTAGAGGTCTAAGTTAATAGAAAGCAGGGTTGAAGGATTCAAATGAAGAAAGCTTATCAGGATGATCCGCAGAAGCAGGAAGCTGCGCACCAACGCCATTTTAATATTCGTTTGAACGTGTTTTTTTTCAGCGCATTTGTTATTTTCACCGTGATTATCGTGCGTCTCGCGATCCTTCAGTTCGTGGATGGACCAAGCCTGCAGGCGGAGGAAAGCAGCCTGACGGTCAAACAGGTGCCTTTGCCGCCTACCCGGGGGACGATCTATGATGCAACCGGCGTGAAGCTGGCTTATTCCACTCCGCAGCAGTCGCTATATATCACGCTTCTTAAGGACTACAGCTCCACTACCGGGGCCAGCAACCGGCCTGAAGCCTTGGCGATGGCCCAGAAGATCGTAAACGTTTTTAATACGGTCGGTGATCCGAGCACGGAAAAGGTTACGGTGCAGGAGATCGTCGATGCGATGGACCTGGACTCCAAGCTGAGCGGCGGGTATGCCCCAAGACGCCTGAAGAGCGGGCTTACCGATAAGGAAGTCGCTTATTTCCTGGAGCATAAATCCGAATTTCCGGGCGTCGACGTCGTGGAGGAAAGTGTAAGGAAATATGATAAGGACACCGTAGCCGTGCAGGCCATCGGTTATATTAAGAAGTTCAAGGGAGCTTCCACCAGCCTTGATAAATACAAGCAGCTCCGGGACATGAAGCCGGATGATCCGGGCCAGCAGTATACCGACAACGAAGACGTAGGTTTTGACGGCCTGGAGTATCAATACCAGGATGAGCTGCGCGGTAAAAACGGATATAAAAGCATACCGGTCGATCCGCGCAACATGGCCGACGGCATTGCGGAGATTACGCCGCCCGAAAAGGGCGACGATCTGCACCTGAACATCAACAAAAACATTCAGGTCAAAACCGAGCAGGCGATCATGGACCAGCTGGACTGGCTGCATAACCATCCGGTGAGCGGCCAATACCATCCAAACGCGCAGACCGGTTTTGCGGTAGCGATGGAAGTGAATACGGGCAAAGTGGTCGCCATGGCCAGCATGCCGGATTATGATCCGAACGTTTGGGGAACCGGCAGCATTTCGCCGTCCGATTATAAAGCGATTCAAAACGTGTACCTGAACGGTACCATACGTTCCTTCCCGTCCGGCCAGGAGGGCGTGCACCCGGAATCCGTCGTGCTGATGGGTTCAACAATCAAACCGCTGTCGGTTATGATCGGACTGAATGAAGGGTTGTTTACGACCACAACCTCGTATAACGATACCGGTATCGCTTATTTCGGTAAAAATGATTCTTCCTCCGTCCGCAACTCGCAAGGACATGCTTACGGGTTTCTCAGCAGTCCGGCGGATGCGATCCGCCATTCCTCCAACACCTTTATGGTCGATATGGTCGGAGAGAGAATGTGGAAGAAATTCGGCGACGACGGAATTACGCTCTGGGATAAATACATGAAGGAGTTTGGCCTGGGCGTCTTAACCGGCGTAGATTTGCCGAACGAATATAAAGGTTACCGCGAGTATGTGAACGAAAAAGAAACCTCGCTGTCCCGCCTGGCTTACGCTTCTTTCGGCCAGCAGGGGAAATACACGACCATGCAGCTTGCACAGTATGCGGGCATGCTCGCGACACGCGGCAAACGAATGGAGCCGCAGCTGGTGAACAGAATCACCGATTCGGACGGCAAGGTGGTTAAGCAATTTACGCCTAAGGTGCTGAATACGGTTCAATTTAAAGACAGCTACTGGAATGAAATCCTGAAGGGCATGGCGACCGACGTACATGAGGCCTTTGATGGCTTCCCTTACGACTTCGCCCGCAAAACAGGGACCTCGACGCAAACGATTTACGGCAACGGGAAAAAATACGACGTCGATAACGGCGTATTTATCGCCTTTGCGCCGCGCGAGAATCCGAAGCTGGCCGTTGCGGTGGTTATTCCGGAAGGCGGATTCGGCGCCTACAGCGCCGCTCCGGTTGCACGCAAAATTTTTGACGCCTACGATTATGAATACGGTCTGGACGGCGTTCCGAAGAAAACGCTGCAAGCCCAGAACAATAATTCGGCCGATAACGGAGCAAAAACCGGCGCCAATAACTAATCGCGGCATGTTTAGAAGGCCATCCCCAAGGGGATGGCTTTCCGCATATGAAGATCTATTAAAGCCGTAGATGCGGCAACGGGCATCAAGTTATGACCCGATTCATCGCCATGCGGGATTGCCGGATGCTCACAAGCCAAGCTCGGATAAGCCGGGATAATTGTCGGGTCGGCGGCCAAGCGGCCAATGGTATTTCCGGTCGGACTCGCGGATGGGCAAATCGTTGATGGAAGCATAACGGGTCCGCATGAGTCCGTTTGCGTCAAATTCCCAGTTCTCGTTCCCGTAAGACCGGAACCAGAATCCGCCGTCGTCATGCCATTCGTAAGCGAAACGCACGGCGATCCGGTTATCCGTGTAAGCCCACAATTCCTTGATCAGTCGGTAATCCAGCTCCCTGTTCCATTTCCGGCGCAAAAAGGCGATGATCTCTCCTCGGCCCGTAAGGAATTCGGAGCGATTGCGCCATCTGCTGTCCGTGGTGTAGCCCAGCGATACATGCTCCGGATTCCGGGTGTTCCAGTTGTCTTCGGCAACCCTTACCTTGGCGATTGCTGTCTCTCGCGTAAAAGGCGGCAGCAGGATGTTGATCATGTCCGCACATCTCCTTCAATTGTTCATTACAGTTATTTTATGCATAAGGGGGCTTGGGGCATTCGAACCGGGTGAGGGATTGGAGAATCCGACTGAAACCGGCGCCCAAAAAGATTGCCTTGAGGAAACAAATTTACCCTTAAGCAATATTATATACAAAGTGATAATTAAAAAAATTAGGATCCGAATCTTCCGAAGGAGGGAGAACCATGACCCCTTTGCAGGCCAAAAAAAGCCCCGTTCAGCGCGTAAAGATCACCATCGGCGTGATTATCGCCGCCGTTTTTTTATAACGGGTATCGAACCTGTCTAGGCAGGCAAGACGGTTTCGGTTGGTGGCTTCATGCGACCTATGGTAAAATGGCGTTACGTGTGAAGGAAAGAACAGATATAGAATTCACTTAAGGATAGGATAGAGGAGATGACCCCATTGAAATACCGTTTGCTTGCACTGGATATGGATGGAACCTTACTGACGGACAATCACCAAATTTCGCCCGAAACGGAAAAATGGATCCACAAGGCTGCCGAATCCGGCGTCCATATTTGCTTATCGACCGGCCGTGCTTATAACGAAGCTGCTCCGTTTGGCAAGGAGCTGGGTCTGGACACTCCGATGATTACGGTCAACGGGAGCGAAATCTGGAAAAACCCGCAGGAGCTTTATCACCGGGAGCTGCTGGATCCCGCGCTGGTCGATAAAATGCACCGGCTGGCCCAGACCCAAAATATCTGGTTTTGGGCTTATTCCGTAGAAGGTTTATTTAACGAGGAAAATTGGTACGAGGGCGTCATCGGGGAAAAAGAATGGTTAAAATTCGGTTATAACGTTGAGGACGATCAGATTCGCCATGAAGTTTTGATGGAGCTTCAGAACATGGGCGGGCTGGAGCTCACCAATTCCTCGCCATGGAATATCGAAGTGAATCCCCTGGGCATCAGCAAGGCCAGCGGAATCCGCACCGTCTGCGGACTGCTCGGCATCGAGATGTCTGAAACGATTGCCGTGGGAGACAGTTTAAACGACCTGGCGGCTATCCAGGCGGCGGCTGTCGGCGTGGCTATGGGCAACGCGCAGCTCGCCGTTAAAGAAAATGCGGATTACGTGACGTCTTCCAACAATGATGACGGGATTGCGGAGGTCATCCGGAAATTTATTTTTGCCGAAGAGGTGTAATTAAACATGTGGATTGATGTCATCGGGTGGATATTAGTCGTTGCTTTGTTCGTAACAGGACTTGCCGGGGCGATCTTTCCGGTGCTGCCCGGTGTGGTTGCCGTGTATGCGGCCTTTTTTGTTTATGGCTGGTTTTTCGGCTTCCAGCATTT
Organism: Paenibacillus mobilis; assembly: GCF_058267595.1. Lineage (NCBI taxonomy): Bacteria > Bacillati > Bacillota > Bacilli > Caryophanales > Paenibacillaceae > Paenibacillus > Paenibacillus mobilis. The sequence continues at coordinate 219,469 of NZ_JBZCMS010000005.1, read as the reverse complement.
CGGCTGGGTTTTCTGGTCCTTGCAATCGCTGATCGTCGTTGTGCTGCTGGTTGCCGACTATCTGGTCGGGGCTTGGGGCGTCAAGCGGTTTGGCGGAAGCAAAGCGTCCGTATGGCTCAGCACGATCGGCGCGATTGTCGGTCCGTTTGTCATTCCGGCGTTTGGCCTTGTCATCGGCCCGTTTGTAGGCGCCGTGATCGGCGAACTGCTGACGGGAGCGGGCATCAAGCAGTCGCTTAAAGCCGGCGTAGGTTCGGTCGTCGGGCTGTTCAGCAGCATGGCGGTCAAAATCATTTTGCAGATCGTTATGATCGTGGTCTTTTTCATTTGGATTTTCAGCTTCTAATGTCCGAAGAAAAACTCCGCTCCGCGGGGGACCTGGGGAAAGAGGGAATTTCGTTTGTCTAAGAAGGAATCATTTATTAAAGGAACGCTCATTCTGGCCGTAGCCGCGCTGGTGGCCCGCGTGCTGGGCATGGCTCAGCGGGTGCCGCTTGAGCATATTTTCGGCGCGGTGGGCAATGCTTCGTTTACGATTTCGAATAATGTGTACCTGCTGCTGCTGACGGTTGCCACGGCAGGCATTCCGAGCACGCTGAGCAAAATGGTTTCGGAGCGTTACGCGCTGCAGCGTCCGTCCGAGGCCAAACGCATTTACCATGCGGCGTTGATTTTTGCTGCCGTTACCGGCGTGCTGATCACCGTCCTGCTGTATATTCTGGCTCCGCTTTATGCGCGGGCGGTTAACGTTCCGGAATCGGCGCTTGCGATCCGCGCCTTGGCTCCGGCGCTGCTGCTGTTCCCGACGGTGGCGATGATGCGGGGGTATTTCCAGGGCAGAAACATCATGGCTGCCGGAGGCATTTCCCAAATTATCGAGCAGATCCTGCGGGTCATTGCGGCGATCGCCATTGCCGTCGTTATGCTGAATGCGAATTACGACGATAAATGGGTGGCTGCCGGCGCTTCGTTCGGCGGCGTTCTCGGCAGTATAGGCGCTTTTGGGGTGATGCTGTATTTCTTCGCCAAAATGAAGCGGGAAGACAGCCAAACCCGGCTGGAGGACTTGTCAGAGGGAGAACCCCCGATTCCGTTTAAACAAATTTATGCCAGCATTTTTAAATTATCGATTCCGATCGTTTTGTCCTCCTTGGCGATCCCGGCCGTTTATTTCATTGACGGCTCCATCGTAGGGCCGATGCTGAAAGGACAAATCGGAACGGATCAGGCCACTTACCTGCTCGGGATTCTCGGCAGCCGCGCGCAAAGCATCGCCGGGATTCCGCCGATTCTTTCGATTGCGCTGAGTACGTCGCTGATCCCGATTATTTCCGGCGCTTTTGCGCGGAAGGACATGCCTTATCTGGAGAAGCAAATTACGCTGGCGATGCGGATCTCCGTCATTACCGGCATGCCGATCGTGCTGGCCTTATGTACGGCCGCCTATTCGGTGAACGGCCTGCTGTACAGCTCTTTGGACGGCAGCGGGATCATAGCCCTGCTGACGCTGGGCACCATTTTTCAGATTACGATGTCCACCAGCAGCTCCATTCTGCTCAGCATGGGCAAACCCAATTTGTCGATGGTCCACGTGCTGATCGGCATTGCCGTCAAGCTCGCGGTCAGCTTTGCGCTGGCTCCGGTATTCGGCATTTACGGCATCATTGCCGGAACGGGCATCTGTTTCCTGGTGATCACGCTGCTTAACATTCGTTCCCTGAAGCAAATCGTGCCGTTTTCAATCCTGGCCAAACGCTGGACAGGTTTCCTGTTTACGGTTCTTGTGCTGGCAGCCATCGGATACGGCCTGAACCAGGCGGGCATCCAGCTGGTGCATGTCATCCCAAGCCGCATCGCTTTTTTCATCACCTGCTGCATTGTGGGCGGCGCGACCGTTGCGCTGTATCCGGTGATGCTGATTTTGCTCCGGGTTATCCGGCGGGAGGAGCTGGACAGCTATCCGAAAGCGCTGCGCAAGCTGCTGCGTCCGCTGATGCGTTTTGCTCCGGCTGCGCCCAAACGTTCGGAGGGTTAATAGTTAACGGGCACACTTAAAGCTGTAAATGTTCAAAATAAAAGAGCAAATAAGAATGAATAAATAAGAATGGATAAATAAGAATGGACATAAAAGGCGTACATGCCCCTTGGACAAGGGTGCGTGTGCGCCTTTTATGTCCCGGTTAATGCGGCCTAAGTGATCCGGCCTGCTTGCCTGCAGCACCTTCGTCTTTCATCCGGAAGAAGTTTGCCCGGTCAGTGCATTTTCGTGGCGTCCCATCTCCGGGCTCCGGCCGCCGCGTCATGGGCGTAAGCTTTTTTCAGGATCGCCGTTTCATGGCCGGCCGTAATTTCGCAGAGCAGCGGAAAGGTCGGGACACTGAGGTCGGCAAGGGCGGCTTCGTTCTGAAACCAGTCCTCTCTGGTGACAGGCTCATAGGGCGTATCCTCGAAGCATTCCAGCAGCGAGGGCGAATAAATCGGCTGCCGGTTCAGCTTGAAATGGCTGTGAAGCAGCTCCTGGCCCTGCTTTGGCGTGGTCTGCGCCTCCGGGCGTTTCGCGGAAAACAAAGCCGGCCAGTAATCCGCACGGGACCCGGTATGGGGAGTGGCAAACGCAAATTGCTCCGCTCCGCGCCGGACCTGCAGCAGCCCGAACAAGATGGCGTACAGATGTTTTCCCAGAAGAATCCTTGCGTTTAAGCCGGCGAAATGGCTCATGATTCGTCCGGCCAGCCGCGGCAGCTCCTGTTCTTTGTCCCGGTTCTCTGCTGATTCAAACGGAAACACCACCTGATGGATTCCGCTTAAGGCGCTAAGCTGGAAATGGGGTTTATGCATAACCGTCTGCTGGAAAAACGGGTGCTGCACCACTCTTTTCTCGATATAATTTTGCTCGTTGATAATCAAGCCGACAGCGAGCAGGCTGCTGGAACGGCTCAGCCAGAAATACTCCCAGAAGGGCTGCATAAACCGGGAGACATGGAAACGCGGCAGCAGGTGGAAGAGGCTTTTTCCCAGCCGTTTGCTGTGGGTGTAGAGTAGAAGCTGAGGATAGGCATCCTGAAAAATAAGCGCATTGCTCCGCTCCAGAAAGCGGTACGTGCGGTAAGTGTCCGTGTCCTGCATCAGCAGGTCGGCTTGTCCGCCCTTCAGATCGCTCATGTTCCACCCGGCGTTGCGGGAAACCATGTGGGCCAGAAAGGCCCAATGCAGCTCGGGGAAATCACGGTAAAGCTTGAGATAAGCGGCTGTGCGTGTTAAATTGTTGCGGTTGTCCCGTTGGAGAGAAAAGGCGATATCGGCAAGCACCTCCTGGTCGTCGGCGCCTAAATAAGCCGTCGTCTTCTCCTGCTGGCCGAGCCGGGTGGGCGGGAGTTTCCTCCTTAGTTGTTCTTCCAGCGACGAGCGGACGAAACCGGCCGCCGCTTCGTTCCAATCCAGGCTCCGCCTGGACAAATGCAGCCTGCCGGATGCGGCCAGGTCAAACGTTTTGCCGGCTGCCGAACGCCAGGCCGCCGCGGGCAGCGACAGCAGGATGTCCCTCCAGATTTCAGCCGGGTTTTCTTCCCGGCGGCTTTTTGAATGCTCCATAGTTTCACCTCGAAATGCCGATCTGTCTTTGATTTCCATTATTGCCCAAGGATTTGACTTCCACTCCCAGGTTTGTTCTACTTAAAGCAAAACCGTTTATTAAGGAAAGGAAGATACAACATGCTGAAAGTAACTACGGCGGAACAATTCCGCGAATTAACCGGGTCTGAAGGTCTTACGGTGGCCGTGTACAAAGCCGACTGGTGCGGGGACTGCAAATTTATCGACCCGTTTATGCCCGAGGTAGAGCAGGCGTATGCCGACCGCCTGAAGCTGATTCAGGTCGATGTGGACGAGCTGGAGGAGATCAGCCGGGAGCAGAACATTTTGGGAATCCCGAGTTTTATCGCTTATTCGAACGGTAAAGAGCTGATCCGTTATGTGAACAAGCTGCGCAAATCCCGCGCGGAGATCGAGGATTTTCTAAACAAGGCCGTCGCCGTGAACGAAACGCTCAAAACTCAAGCGTAAATATCACAGCAAAGGGTCAAACGGGCCTGGATTTTGATAGTGTTGGACATTTTGTCACATGTCGCTTGTGATACAGGCTTTGCCATCCGGTATAATGAAAATGGAATTGAATCCATTTCCGGTATGAAATGAATTCGGTTGGCAAAGCTTTTACTAAAATCATATTGCAGGTGATAGAATGACAACCAAACAGTTGAAATGGCTGGCTTACGCGGCCACGTTGTTCGTATTCCTGGCTACCTTTGGCGGCGGCGTCGTCACCAAAACAGAATCCGGACTCGGCTGCGGCAGCCAGTTTCCGCTGTGCAACGGCAAATTCGTGCCCGCGCATACGCTTGCGTCGATTATTGAATATTCGCACCGCGGGGTGAGCGGCCTGGCCGGGATTTTGGCGCTTGCCGCTTTTGTGGCTTTTATGATCTGGCGCAGAAACCGCTTGGACCTTCGTATTTATGCTTTCCTGGCTTTATTGTTTGTAGTGATTCAAGCGGCCATGGGCGCTTTGGCCGTTGTTTTTACCCAGTCCGCACCGATTATGGCCCTGCATCTCGGGTTTGCCCTGATCTCTTTTGCAAGCTCCGTTATGCTGTCGCTAGGCATCAGGGAGCAGGATAAACAGGAGGCGATGATTCCCGCCGAACCGCCGCGCAAGGTATCCAAAGGATTGCGCAATTTGAGCATTTTTACGGCTATCTATACTTACATCGTAGTCTACACGGGGGCATACGTGACCCATACGGATTCTGCGGGCGCCTGTTACGGGTTTCCGCTGTGCAACGGAAAATGGATTCCGCCGCTGACGGGCGGAGAAGGCATTCAGTTCATGCACCGTTCGGCTGCGGCCTTGCTGTTCGTGCTTATAGCGATATTGGCTCATTTCGCCTACCGCAACAAGTCGGGCAACCGCGAGGTCCGCGGACTCGGACTGGCTTCGATCATCCTGATCGTGCTGCAGATTTTTGCGGGCATTTCGGTGACTTATACCGTGAACGATTACAACTGGTATTTGTTTACGTCGATTTCCCACATTCTGATCATCGAGGTGTTGTTTGGCCTGCTGTGTTACATGGCTGTCCGGACCTCGCTGCTCAGCCGGAACGGCAGATAACCGCCGCCGGAGCGCCTTGGAAAGCGCGCAATGGTTCTCTTTATACAGGCCCGAAGGCGGTTTGCCGCTTGCGGGCCTGCTTTCTTTTTCCGGCAAGGGGAGGGAGGGGCCGAAGGCCGGGCAGCAGCGGAGAATTTTGCAGAAATCGCGAAAAAATATGATATAGTTGGGAGTAGCATTCAAGAGGACGAATACACCTGGGAGGGAAACCGATTGAGTTACAAAAATTTACGCCAGTGGATCGAAGCGCTGCGCAAGGAAAACGACTTGGCGATCATCGATGCGCCGGTTGATCCGTATTTGGAGCTGGCTGAAATTCACCGCAGAGTGATTGAGGAAGGAGGCCCGGCGCTCCTGTTTACGAACGTGAAAGGCACGCCGTTTCCGGTGGCGACGAATTTGTTCGGAACGGAGAGACGCGTGGACATGGCGTTTGGACCTAAACCGGAGCAGCTTGCTAACCGGCTGGTCGGCGCTTTGGACAAGCTGATGCCGCCTACGCCGAAAGCGGTCTGGAATGAACGGGGATTAATTTGGGACGCTATCAAGATGGGCTGGGGCACGATTCCGAAGACGGTTCCCAAAGGGGAGGCGCCGATTCTTCAGGCTTGCCGGACGGAAAATCCGTTGGCCGTTCTGCCCAAAGTGACCAGTTGGCAGGAAGACGGCGGGCCGTTTATTACGCTGCCGCTTGTCTATACGGAAAATCCGCTCAAAGCCGGCGACCACAACCTCGGGATGTACCGCATCCAGCTCTATGACGACCAGACGACCGGCATTCACTGGCAGATCCATAAGGGCGGGGGTTTCCATTACCATGAAGCGGAGAAGCTGAACCAAGCCCTCCCGGTGACGATTCTGATCGGCGGTCCGCCGGCCCTGATCGCTTCGGCGATCGCGCCGCTGCCGGAGCATCTGCCCGAGCTGCTGATGACTTCGTTTGTGATGGGCGAACGTCTGCCGATGGCGGAAAATCCGCTTGGCGGGCACCGCATCCCGGCCGAAGTCGAATTTGCGATCCATGGCTCGGTGCCGCCGCATGAACGCCGTCCGGAAGGTCCTTTCGGCGACCATTACGGTTATTATTCGCTGCAGCATGATTTCCCCGTGCTGAATGTTAAACATATGTGGCACCGCAAGGATGCCATCTACCCGGCCACGATCGTCGGCAAACCGCGGCAGGAGGATTATTATCTGGGAGACTTCCTCCAGAAGCTGCTGTCGCCGGCTTTTCCGCTTGTCATGCCGTCCGTGCACACCGTATGGACTTATGGCGAGACGGGGCACCATTCGCTCGCTTCCGCGATCGTCAAGGAGCGGTATTCGCGCGAAGCGCTGGTGGCCGGCTTCTCCATTCTGGGTCAGGGCCAGCTGTCTTTGACCAAATTCCTGATGCTGACGGATATCCATCTGGATCTGGCGGATTTCCGCAAGCTGCTGGAAACGGTGCTGGAGCGGTTTAATCCGTCGACCGATCTGTTTATCTTCAACAATACGTCTCATGATACGCTCGACTACACCGGCAAGAGGCTGAATCACGGCAGCAAAGCGATCCTGATCGGCGTCGGCGGCCCGGTGCGTGATCTGCCTGCGGAATACAACGAAGGGGACATTGCGGAAATCGACCATATTGCTCCTTATCATAAGGGTTGTCTTGTCGTTTCCGGGGCATCCTATGAACGGGAGCCGGAGCTGGCGGCCAGAGTGCTCGGAAGGCTGCGGGAGCGCGGAACCTCGTGGCCGCTGGTCGTGCTGGTGGATGACGCAGAGACGGTCGCTTCGAGCACCAACAAGTTTCTGTGGACCGTGTTCACGCGTTTTAACCCGGCTACGGATATTTATTCCCAGGCTGAGGTGCGTCAGCACCATCTGGCTTACAGCCTGCCGCTTGTCATCGATGCCCGCATGAAGCCGGGATATCCGGACGAGCTGAATCCGCGCGAGGATATCGTCAAGCTGGTGGACGAGCGTTGGAAAGCGTATTTTCAGGGGTAATAAGTTAGAGACCCGCTTAACCGGGCTGAATTCCATTCTTTAGCGATACGATCACCAAGAGGAGGGAAGACTATGCTGCGCACTTTACTCGGAGAACCTCCGCGCGAGAATGAAGGTCTGATCGCGGATGCGGTAGACGCCATGGTCAAAACCGTTCAGCTGGCCGAACGGGAAATCGGACGCAGCCAGGATCCTACCCATGATTACCGGAAAATGGAGATTTTGACGCGGGGGCTGATCTCTTCTATCGACGAGCTGGAGCAAAGCGCATTTGCGGCCGGCTTTTTCCGGGAAAAGGTGAAAACGGACTTTATCGAGGATATGGATCCGATGGAGAAAAGCGATTACGCCAGGTACGTTTATTTTTATAAGGACGGGTTTATCCGGCTGTTTTCTCTGCTTGATAAGCTGGGCTGCGTGCTCGACGACTTTTTTGCGCTGCATACGGAGAAGGTGAAGCCGCATTATTCCTATTTCACTGTGCTCCGGCAGTTTCCTTATTTGAAGGTACATACCGATTTGGGGAAAGAGCTGGATGAGCTGAGAGAGGCTTACAAGGAACCGATATCCGTGCTGCGGAAGCGGAGAAATACGGAGATTCACTTCATGAACATGGAAATGCAGGACGATTTGTGGCAGAGGCATCAGACGCTTCACGGCAAAATCGAACTGGAGGACCTCGACCGGTATATGAAGGACCTGTGGCTGGGGTATGAAATGGCGTGTAAATCGCTGATTGCGGTATTTTCGTATATCAACCGGTTATTTCAGCAGCAGGAAGTCCAAACGAAGGCATGAAAGCAACCCTGCAAAGGTTTCCAGAAACAGGCTGAAAATTTTCTTTGACAAATGATGTTAGACTTACTATACTAAATTCTATCATCTATTCGTAACACTTAATCCAAGTTGAATATTTCTTATCAAGAGAGGCGGAGGGAAAGGCCCGATGAAGCCCAGCAACCGATTCAAATGCGTACATTTGGATGTCATGGTGCTAATTCCTCAGAATGCGCGGCATTCTGGCAGATGAGAAGGTCTGATCTTTGAAGATTGTGAGGGCCCTGAGCATCTGCTCGGGGCTCTTTTTGCTGATATAGGAAAATAAGGATCGGGTTCCTGCTTCCTTAAATTAGGGGAAATAGAGCGGAACGGGGGTTTTGTTCGTTTTATATCCCGATAAAAACGATCGGCTTAATGAATTTTGTGAAAGAGAGCTGGACTAATAACATGATTGAACTCAAAAATCTTACAAAGGTCTACGGTTCCAAATCCAAAACCACAACGGCGTTGTCCGGATTGAACCTGACCGTGGATAAAGGCGAAATCTTCGGCGTAATCGGCCATTCCGGCGCGGGGAAAAGCACGCTGATCCGCTGCATTAATCTGCTGGAACGCCCTACCGGCGGCGAGGTGTGGGTCGGAGGCAGAAACCTTACGGCTCTCGGAAAAAGAGAGCTGCAGCTGCAGCGCCGCCGCATCGGCATGATTTTTCAGCACTTCAACCTGCTGTCCTCGGCTACCGTGTATGACAACATCGCTTTCCCGCTCAGGCTTGCCGGGTCGGACAAAGCGAAGGTGAAGAGCAAGGTGGAGGAGCTGCTGAGCCTGGTCGGGCTTGAGGCGCACAGCGGAAAATATCCGGCCCAGCTCTCCGGCGGGCAGAAGCAGCGGGTCGGCATCGCCCGGGCGCTGGCCAGCGATCCGGACGTGCTGCTCTGCGATGAGGCGACTTCGGCGCTGGATCCGCAGACGACCGATTCCATTTTGAAGCTGCTGCTGGACATTAACCGCAAGCTGGGGCTCACCATTCTGCTGATCACGCATGAAATGCAGGTCATTCAAAGCATTTGCGACCGGGTAGCCGTTATCCATGCCGGGGGCATCGTGGAGCAGGGATCGGTTTCAGAGGTGTTTCTGAAGCCGAAACATGCGGTCACGAAAGAATTTATAGGCCGGGATGGGACCGGCAGCGGCGGGGCTTCAGCCGTTCCGGCCGAATCAGCCGAAGAAGGGCTCCCGGAGGTCCGGGTGTCGGGTTTTTCCGGCTCGGGGGTGCAGCAAACGTCCGGAGCGGCCGGTCTTTCGCCAACAAGCGGAACGGTCTACCGGATTACCTGTCTGGGCGAAAATACCTACGGCACGGACTTGTCGGAGGTGGTGCTCAGCACCGGCGTGCATTTTGCGATCCTGCAGGGCACGGTTTCCACGATCAAAGACGTTCCTTACAGCCAGCTGACCGTAAGTTTTTCCGGAACGCCGGAGTCCATTGGGCTGGCGGTTTCCAAGCTGCGGGAACGGCAATTTGATGTGGAGGTGTTGGGCTAGGTATGTGGGGGTTGGATTTTTCGCAAATTGACTGGAATGAAATGAGGCAGGCATCCTACGACACGTTGGCGATGCTGGGGTATTCGCTCCTCTTCACGATCGTGATCGGATTGCCGCTTGGCATCCTTCTTTACATGACGGCCCGTTCGAATAACCGGGTCATCAACTCGGTATACGCTGTAATTTCTTTTATCGTCAACATTTTAAGATCCGTTCCGTTTGTAATCCTGCTGATCTCCTTGCTGCCTTTAACCAAGCTAATTGTAGGCACAACGCTGGGCGTTACCGGGACGATTCCGCCGCTGGTCATCGGCGCTGCGCCTTTCTTCGCCCGACTGGTGGAGACCAGCCTGCGCGAGGTCGACCGCGGCGTCATCGAAGCCGCCTACGCGATGGGCGCCTCGACCGGGCAGGTCGTGCGGCGGGTGCTGCTGCCGGAATCGCTGCCGGGTTTGATTGCCGGCGCGACGATCACGGCGGTTACGCTTGTGTCCTATACGGCGATGTCCGGCATGGTCGGCGGAGGCGGGCTTGGCGATCTGGCCATCCGGTTCGGTTATTACCGGTATGAGAAAGAAGTCATGATCATCGCGGTGCTGTTTATGATCGTGCTGGTGCAAATTCTGCAGATGGCCGGTGACCGGCTGGTGCGTCATTTTACAAGGAAATAAGGAAACCAAACATAGATACAGGCACTTATCCTTATTCAAAATTTATTATTCAAATGGAGGGTATTCAGTATGAGAAAAATTTCGCTTGTTTTGCTTACGCTTATGATGGTGGCCGTCCTCGCCGCCTGCGGCAGCAACAACAAAAACAACGCTTCATCCGCTTCGGATGCGTCGGCTGCACCCCAAACTTCGGCAGCCGCTTCCGCAGAGCCGGTCAAACTGGTAGTAGGCGCAACGGCCGTGCCGCACGCCGAAATTCTGGAGCACATCAAACCGGCGTTGGCTGCGGAAGGCATCGACCTTGAGATCAAAGAATTTACGGATTATGTACTGCCAAACAAAGAGCTGGCCGACAAAACTTTGGACGCCAACTACTTCCAGCACCAGCCTTACCTGGACGATCAGAACAAACAGCTCGGCACCGATTTGGTCGGCGTCGTCGGCGTCCATGTGGAGCCGTTTGGCGCTTATTCCCACAAATATAAAACGGTAGACGAAATTCCTGACGGCGCAACCGTAGCGATTCCGAACGACGCGACCAACGGCGGACGCGCGCTGCTGCTGCTGGCCCAAAACGGCCTGATCACGCTGAAAGACGGCGCAGGCATCGAAGCCACCAAAGCCGACATCGTATCCAACCCGAAAAACCTCAAGTTCAAAGAGCTGGATGCCGCCATGCTGCCGCGTACGCTGGACGAGGTGGACCTGGCGCTGATCAACACGAACTACGCGCTGGAAGCCAATCTGGTTCCGACCAAAGACGCGTTGTTCATTGAAGACAAGGACTCCCCATACACGAACCTGCTGGTAGCCCGTCCGGACAACAAAGACTCCGACGCCATCCAGAAGCTGGCCAAAGCACTGACTTCCGACGACGTGAAAAAGTTTATTGAAGACAAATATCAAGGCGCGGTTGTTCCTGCGTTTTAAGAAAAAATAACGGCTTGCGCAGGACAGACGCCTGCAGCCGGCAAAGCGGCTTTCCCTTTGGTCCCCGGACCGGGGAAAGCCGTTTTTTTATGGGTGTACCGGCAATTTGGAGTCTCTGCACCCAGCGAAGAGGCCTTCGCGGTTGTGGAGAGCAGGGTTATCTTTTATACTATAAGAATTGGGAAGCAAGTAGGTAAACGCCGAGGAGGTTGGAAGTTGGACGCTAAGATTGCTCTTATCACAGGCAGCGCAAAAGGCCTGGGAAAACGCACGGCGCTGGCTTTGGCGGAGCAGGGCTATGACATCGCGCTGAATTATGTCCACAGCGAACGGGAAGCCAGGGAGCTTGAGCAGCAGATCCGTCAGCTTGGCGTGCGGTGCATTTCCGTGAAAGGCGACATTTCCAAACGTCATGATATTATAAATTTGGTTGAGACCGTACAGCGGAAGTTGGGCGGGGTCGATATTCTTGTCAACAATGCCGGGCCGTTCATCCGGGAGCGCAAGCTTTTTTCGGATTACGGGTGGCCTGAAATCCTGTCGCTGATCGAAGGCAATCTGACCGGCACGATGCTGCTGGATCATTTGGTGCTGGAAGGGATGCGCAGAAAAGGATGGGGCCGAATCATTCATTTTGGCTTCGGACATGCCGCCGAATCGAGAGCCTGGCCGCACCGCTCCGTTTATGCGGCAGCCAAGACAGGGCTGGTCTCCTTCACCAAAACGCTGGCCGTTGAAGAAGCGCCTCATGGTATTACGGTGAATATGGTATGTCCGGGAGATATCCGAGGGGATAATAAAGAGAAATCCATCGCCGAGGTCTGCGGGCTTCAAGACGGCGAAACGCCGCGCGGAAGGCCGGGGAGCGGGGAGGACGTGGCCCGGGTCATCGCTTTTCTCTGCCAGAGGGACTCCGATTTCATTACGGGAAACATCATGGATGTTTCGGGGGGACTGGACCCGATCCGGCCTTTAATCAATCATTCGCCTGCAAGCGATGCCTGAACCGAACCGTGGCAAAAAAACAAAAAGTCTTGGCATTCCGCAAGGAACACCAAGACTTTTCTATAAAAATTAGAATACCTGTACGACCTCTTGTACGCCTTCGACTTCTTCGAACAGGGCGCGTTCGATACCGGCTTTAAGCGTGATCGTGGAGCTTGGGCAGCTGCCGCAGGCACCCATCAATTTCAGCTTAACAATGCCGTCCTCAACGTCTACCAGTTCAACGTCGCCGCCATCGCGCTGCAGGAACGGACGCAATTTGTCGAGAACCTCCAGCACTTCATCGTACAATGTATCTTGTGCATTTGTGCTCATTGATATCAACTCCTTTCAGAACATAATGTTATTATAGTACAAATTATACTAAATTAAAATGGTGATAAAGTGAGGGAAATAACAGCATGAGACCCATCATTGAATTTTGCGCCAGCAACATGCATTTCGGAACCGACGAAGTGATGGAGAAGCTGGAGGAAAACCCGGATTATGATGTCATTGAATACGGCTGCCTGAATAACTGCGGGTTATGCGCTTCGGCTCCTTACGCCTTGGTCAATGGCGAAGTTGTGGAGGCGGAAAGCGCAGATCAGCTTTACGTGCTTATTATGGACAAAATCAAAGAGATGGAAGCGTGGAATGCGCTGGATTTTGATCTTGATTAATCGGATATTGAAATAAAAGGAAAAATAAAACCTCCGGCCATAAGCCGGAGGTTTTTTGCTGTTAACCGAGATGACGTTTGGATTTCCAGAGTACCCCGCTTTTCAGGATACGCGGTACCCGTCCGGTCACATAACGTTTGCCCATCAATCCAAAGCCGGCTTTTTTGCCGAGGGACCCGAGCGTCCCTTTCAGCTTGATCGAGGAAAGCTTCGGCGTTTCTCCGCGCCACTGCGCCAACGCCACATGCGCGATCTGTTCGCCTTGGCCTTCAGCGGCCTGTGCGCTTGGAGCAAACGGCAGGCTTGCGCAGTCGCCGCAAACGAACACTTCCGGATACTCCGGGATCTGATGGTATTCATTGAGTAAAACCCGTCCCGAAGGATCTTTGGCCACATCCAGCTTTTGCACCAGCTCCACCGGCTGGATGCCGGCGGTCCAGATGGTGACGTCGGACAAAATCTCCTCGGAGCCGTTGTGGATGATGCCCGGTTCAAGCGAAGTAATGGAGATATGCGAGCGGGTATCCACGCCATGTTCATGGAACCACTTGGCCACATAGCGGGATAAGGTTTCCGGGAAAGCGGACAGCACGCGCGGTCCGCGGTCCAGAATGGTAATGTTGAGGTCCGGCCGGCTTTCGCGGACTTCGGCAGCTACTTCAACGCCGCTGAGGCCCCCGCCCACGATATGAACGTTTCCGTATGGTTTAAGATCGTTGATTCTGCGGTAAGTTTCACGGGTCGCCGAGAACGTTTGAATCGTAGAGGATACCTCCTGAGCGCCCGGAATGCCGTGAAAACGGTCCGTACAGCCCAGTGCGATGACCAGCTGATCGTAAGGAAGCGGATCCGCTGCCGCAAAAATCACCTGCCGGTTCTCCAAATCAACGGAAGACACTTCTCCGTATTTAATTTGGAGTCCTTCATGCTCCGGGAATGGAACACGCAGTTCATAATCAGATGATGTGCCGGCGGCAAGCGCGTAGTATTCGGTTTTCATGCTTTGGAACGGCATGCGGTCCACCAGGGTAACCTGCACGTCGCTTGGAATATTGCCTTTAAAAAGGTGGTTGGCCACAGTAACGCCGCCATACCCGCCCCCAAGAATTACGAAATGTTTCATAGTATAATGAGTCCCCTTCATTTTGCCGGATCTCCTACCCGGCCTGCTAAATTAAACTCTGACTATTGTTTAAAAAGGATTGCTCCTTCATTATTCATAAACTTCGATTTCGTTATAGAAGGTATCTCTTTCCACCGGAATGCGGCCGGCGCCTTTGATCAGCCAGATCAGCTCTTTGCGGGTCATTCCTTCAGGCGTTACGGCACCTGCTGCGTGGCTGATGCGTTCCTTCAGGATCGTTCCGTGAACGTCCGAAGCGCCGAAGCTGAGGGCCACCTGGGTAAGCTGCGTGCCGATATTAATGAAGTAAGCTTTAATATGGTCGATATTATCAAGCATCAGGCGGCTGATGGCGATCGTTTTTAAATCCTCGTAAGCCGAGTTGCGGCGCATGATGCTGGCGTTTTTGTTTTTAGGCTGCATAGAGAGCGGGATAAACACCATAAAACCGTTGGTTTCATCCTGAAGCTCGCGAATCTGGATCATGTGGCGGACCCGGTCTTCATGGGATTCAATCGATCCGTACAGCATGGTCGTATGGGTTTTCATCCCCAGCTTGTGAGCCGTACGATGAACATCCAGGTATTGATCGACGTTGGCTTTGTCGACTTTCATCTTCTGGCGGTATTGATCGGAAAGAATTTCCGCGCCGCCGCCGGTTAACGTCTTTAATCCGGCTTTCTGCAGCTCCTGCAGCACTTCCTTGATGCTGAGCCCGCTGAGCCGGCTGAAAAATTCAATTTCCGCAGCCGTATACGCTTTGAGCGTGACTTCAGGGAAACGTTCGTTTAAAGCTTTTAAAGAATCCACATAATATTGGAAAGGAACATGATTGTTGTGGCCGCCTACGATATGAAATTCGCGCACGCCGGGATGGATGTGCTGCTCCACGTATTCGATCATTTCCTGGCCGGACAACGTATAAGAACCTTCTTCGCCCTGATCCTTGCGGAAGTTGCAGAAGGCGCAGTAGGATTCGCAAACATTGGTGAAGTACAAGCTCATATTCTCAATAAAATAAACCTTTCTTCCGTTCTTTCTAAGATTTACTTCATTGGCGAGCTGGCCGATGGTCAGCAGATCGTCGCTTTCATAAAGATAAACCCCGTCTTCTAAAGATAATCTTACCCCGTTTTTGACTTTTTCAATAATTTCAGCCATCTTTTGATCCTGATGAGGGAGTGCAACAACGGACATACGATTTCCTCCATTCCTAAGTCTCTCTGAACCGTTTATTGTGAAATAATGAACAGATCATTCAAGAAAAATATATTGCCTTAAATTTAGGGCATGACAAAATTCCGACAATTATCACTCGTCCTATTATAAACCTCTGTTCCTACAGGGGCAATAACAGTTAAGGGACGAAATTTCGGGAACAACCGGGAAAAAACGCGTAATATTACATAAAATTAGAGCTATAAGCATGTATATGTGAATTTTTATATAGGTATTCGTTTTGGTTGAGACCCGGCGCAAGAAGGCGTATACTGAGAATAGTAAGGTAAAGGAGGTTCAACTTATGATTAATATTAGCGATAACGCCCTAGATAGAATCAAGAATACTTTGGCTGAACAGGAAAATCCCGATCTGTTTCTGCGCCTGGGCGTCAATCCCGGAGGCTGCAGCGGTTTTTCCTATGCGATGGGGTTTGATGACCAGGAAACCGATCGAGACGTTTTTATGGAAGTATCCGGATTAAAGGTAGTCGTGGAGAAAAGCGATTTGCGGTACCTGAACGGCCTCAAAATCGATTTTGAAGAATCCGGCATGGCTGGCGGGTTCACGATCGAAAATCCGAATGCCATTGCCTCCTGCGGCTGCGGCCAGTCCTTCAAGATGAGAGACGAGGAAGGCCGTCCCGAGGTTTGCGAATAGAAAGCAATATTTATAACGCTAGATGTTAGCTGTACCCAACAGGCTTCTCCCGAAGGAAGTAAGCAATATTCCGGCGGGGGAGGCTTTTTTTATTGGTGAAAAGTTTGCAGGCCGCACTTGATTCCGGATGAATTCCGAACAAAGCCCTGATTCCACAAGGGGAATTTATGCCTTTAAGCCCAATAATCTTTAAATGTTAAGAAAAAAATTTTCAAAACTATTCAATTTTATGCGTAAATCCTTATTTTCAATCATAAAAGGATAGGATATAATGCTTTTTGGAACAAATACTGTAATAGATATGTTTCTTTATCTAATCTAACATCCGTTCCTTCTATGCCGGATTCACTTATAAAAATGTTGCCATACCTGCCACCCTAGTTTACCCTTTGATCGGGCACATTGAAACAAGGCGTTATTGGCGTTATTCAGGCGTATTGATCAAAGGCCTTTTTGTGTACCCCGCTTAATTTTATATTGACCTACTAAACATCTCTCCTAAAAATCAGGCGGAAAGCCGTGGACAATCATCCAAGAGAAATTATGCTGTCTCGAGTATATATAACCATGCCCTGTGTGGATTACAGAAAGGGGAGGTTTTATATGCCAGGAAGACAGCTTGCTGACAAGTGGCTAAAGACTGAAGCTCTGCTGGCGGAACCCGCCATTGCCGGACACATTCCGCAAACCCGATTATATGATTCAGGAAGCTTAAGCGACATGCTGCACCGATACGGCATGGTCGTCATTAAGCCTGTCCGCGGTGGAGGCGGTTACGGGGTTATTAAAGTGGAGTGGAACGGCAGAACCTACAGCTTCACAAAAGGAACCATGAAAAAGGTATATCGCTCATTCGACGCCTTATTTGCCGGTCTTGGCAAGGCGAAAGTGAAACGCAAGTATTTGATTCAGCAGGGAATCCGGTTAGCCCGCATTTCAGGCCGGCCTATTGATTACCGCGTCAAGGTCGTCAAAGTCGGGGATGGCTGGGAATACCGGTCTATGGTAGGCAGGCTGGCACGGCATGGCCTGTTTGTTACGAACCTCTGCAAAGGCGGTTATATGCTGACTGCCAGGGAAGGCCTTAGCCGCTGTTTTTCCAGAAAGAAGGCAGCCCTCAAACGCAAGGAGATGCGGAATATCACCAACACGAGCATCCAGGTGCTCGAGAACGCTTTTCCCGGAATCGGTGAATTGGGTTTTGATTATGGCGTTGACGTGAACGGCAAGATATGGATCTTTGAAGTCAATACACGTCCGCAGTAGGAAAGAATTAAGAAAGAATCCTGTTAATTCCGTTTATTTTTATGTGTTGTGGGTAAATCTTTGACAATTGGAACATCGAACAGACGCTCAAATAGCCGCTCAAAAATAAATTTTTTTGGCGGCAAAAGGGGCGTACAAACCTGTGAATAACTTTTATCCACATAATCCTCAATGTATTTTGAGGAGATTCGAGGTTTACCAACAAATTATTCACAGGATTTCCACAAGGGTTTGTGGATAACGGAACACTTGTTCTGTATATTGATTCTTGCTATGATAGGGAAAAAAAGGAAAGGGAGTGTTAAAAATGGCGCTGTTAACAGATGAGATGCTGCTGGATTCCTATCGGATGGCGACCGAACTCCAATTGGAGAGGGAATTCATTGCACTGCTGTTGGCGGAAATTCACAAGCGCGAGCTGAATGTGGAAACCAACCCACTTATTCATTAAACTATGCCGTTAGTTGCCGCAGTATGCCTGATTTGCTTTTATTATTTTTATTTTTTTAATAATGAAGTCCGGTTTTGCATGCAGCGTCCGTTAATAAGGCGGAGCATAAATAATAGGGTATCCTGAGGAGACGGATCGGCAAGCGGTCCTTCATCGGGATACCCTTTTTGTATAACTTATTATGTTTGAAGCTGATTTACAGTTTCATATTGCTGCTGTGCCCAGGGGATAATTTAGCTTCAGGATCGATATAAACCTTGGCGTTGTTGACGGCTGTCGGCGCTTCGCCGAAACCAACCGCGATTAGCTTCAGCTTGCCCGGGTAGGTGGTGATGTCGCCAGCCGCAAAAATGCCGGGAATCGAGGTTTCCATTCGCGGATCTACCACGATCGAGCTGCTATTGATTTCAATGCCCCATTCGGCAATTGGACCGAGGGAAGAAACAAAACCGAAGTTTACGATCACGTCGTCGACTTCAAGTTCCTGCGTTTCTTTCGTTTTGATATCCGAGAGGGTTACGGATTCAATCCGGTCCGTTCCGTTTAAGGCGGTGATTTCCGTTGGCGTAATGACGTTGACGCCGGATGCGTAGAGGTTCTCGACGCTGTGCTCGTGAGCGCGGAACTTGTCTCTCCGGTGAATGAGCGTAACCTGCTCCGCAATCGGCTCCAGCATCAGCGCCCAGTCTACGGCCGAGTCCCCGCCGCCGCTGACCAGCACTTTACGGCCGCGGAACTGGTTTAAATCGCTGATGAAGTAATGCAGGTTAACGCCTTCGAAACGGGACGCGCCCTCGAGCTCAAGACGGCGTGGTTCAAAAGCGCCTACGCCTGCTGTGATAATGACCGCTTTGGCGTGATGCACGCCTTTGTCCGTAGTTACTACAAAGTGGCGTTCCTCTTTTTTCTCCACATGCAGTACTTTTTCTTCGAGACGTATTTCAGGATTAAACAGCTTCAGCTGCTCGTTCAGGTTATTGACGAGCTCCTGGGCGGTAACCTTAGGGAAACCCGCCACGTCATAAATGTGCTTCTCCGGATATAGGGCGGCCAGCTGGCCTCCAAGCTGAGGCATGCTTTCGATCAGCTTGACGGAGGCTTGGCGCATGCCGCCGTAAAAAGCGGCGAACATGCCGGCAGGTCCTCCGCCTATGATTAACAAATCAGTGAAATCACCGCTATTTTCAGGCATGGACACGAGTATTCACTCCTTCAAAACAAATAATATAATCAGGTCTATTGTATTATAATCCGAGGGGTATAGATTGCAAATTTTCGTCTTTTTCATGAATTTTTCAGTACTTTTCCCGGCAGGGAGCCCCATTAATTACAGGGGAAAATAAGACTTGATCTTTTGTAAGCTTCCCTTTAGAATGCAATGGAACTTACCCGTATATCCGCTATTTTGAAGGAATTTTAACGTGTTTTTGGCTGGATTTTCCGGCTTGGGGACGTGTAAAAAGGGTCGAATCGGCTCGAAGTCTTCGTTTTCGATGAAATAGGCTGGATCCGCAAAGGAACAGGGCAAAATTCAAGTGTGAAGTTTCACAATTTTTTTGTGATGCACTTACAAATTTACCAAAAGACAAATAAAGCAGGAGTTGCCGGAAGGAGTCAAAACCAACATGAGCACCATTCCTAAGATTGTAATCTTGGGTGCAGGTTACGGAGGGATTTTGACCGCACAACGATTACAGAAGGAACTTAACTACAACGAAGCGGACGTAACGCTCGTGAACAGACATGACTATCACTATTTTACGACTCATTTACATATGCCGGCTGCCGGTACCGATTCGATTGAGCACACCCGTGTGCCGATTTCCAAGCTGATTGATGAATTCAAAATCGATCTGGTTAAATCTACCGTGCGTGAAGTAAGGCTGTCCGACCGGAAGGTGATCCTGGAGGACGGGACCTTGTCCTACGATTATCTGGTCATTGCGCTTGGCGGTGAACCGGAGACGTTTGGCATACCGGGTATGGAAGAACACGCTTTCACGATAAGAAGCATTAATTCGGTACGGATGATCCGCCAGCATATCGAATATCAGTTTGCTTTGTACAAAACGGATGAAACCCGCAAGGAACGGCTGAATTTCGTAGTCGGGGGAGCGGGCTTCAGCGGCATTGAATTTGTCGCCGAGCTGGCAGACCGGATTCCGCGGCTCTGCCGCGAAAACGACGTCGAACCGTCGAAGGTTCATATTTATAATATAGAAGCCGCACCAAGCGCGTTGCCCGGCTTTGACCCCGAGTTGGTGGAGCACGCCATCAACGTGCTTGAGAAGAAAGGCGTAAACTTCAAGCTGGGCACGGCGATTCAAGAGTGCCGCTCCGACGGCGTTGTGCTGGACACAGGAGAAACCATCAAAGCGGCGACCGTGGTCTGGACCGGCGGGATCCGCGGCAACCGGATCATAGAAGCATCCGGTTTCGAAACGGTGCGAGGCCGAGTGAAGGTGGATGAAACCCTCCGCGCTCCGGGCATGGAGAATGTTTTTATTATCGGCGACAATTCGCTGATGTTTAATCCGGAAGGCCGGCCTTATCCGCCTACGGCCCAAATCGCGATGCAGCAGGGAATCGTGTGCGCGAAAAATATCGTGGCCGCAATCCGGGGCGGTGAATCCCGGCCGTTCCAGTTCGTCAATAAGGGAACCGTAGCTTCCCTGGGAAAAGGCGAAGCGATCGCCGTTGTTGGAGATAAGAAAATGACCGGCTGGAAAGCCGCTCAGCTCAAGAAGCTCGTCGATTTGCGTTATTTGTTCATCATCGGAGGCATTCCGCTGGTTTTGAGGAAGGGAAGATTTTTATAATGCGTCATTGCAGCGTTCAGGTGCGCGGCCTGTTGACCCGTGAGGAGCTGGACCGCTATAATGCCCTGATGGAAGTTGGCTCTTATTTGGAAGGCAACCAGCGTTACGATCTGGCATATACCGTTCAAAAGGAAGTGGACATTCTGATTTTACCGGCCATTGAACGGCTGAAGGAGAAAAGCCGCGACCGCGACCGCGAAACGGCGGAATTTCTCGAGTCCATCCGGCGGATGCAGGAAGAGGAAGACGAGGACTGAAACCCTCGCAGAGCGAGAGGGAAGAGGGGCTGCAGCTCCATCACCCCGGCAGGTTTTGCGAGTGGGCTCGGGGAAACTTAAACATCGTAAATAAAGGTCGGGCGATGCGAAGGCATCGGCCCGACCTTTTATTTTTCCCAGGCTGACAGCCTGTCCTATAATTTAAGCAGCTGTTCGAAGCCTTCAAGCGCAAGCAGGTTGCCCACGTAAAAAGTTCCGAACTCCCCGTAACGGGCGCTGACCTCGTCGAAACGCATTTCGTAAATCAGCTTCTTGAATTGAAGCGCGTCGTCCGAAAACAGCGTAACGCCCCATTCCCAGTCGTCCAGGCCGGCCGAGCCGGTAATGATCTGCTTTACCTTGCCTGCATAACTGCGGCCGATCAAACCGTGGCTGCGCATCAGGCTCTGGCGCTCTTCCATGGAGAGCATGTACCAGTTGTCGGCGAGCTCCCGCTTTTTGTTCATCGGATAGAAGCAAATGTGTTTTGTTTTAGGCAGAATCGGCTGCAGGCGCGCCATTACTTCCGGTTTCTCGCGAGGATCGGTGCCGTCGCCTTTGCCCAGGTAGTTGCTTAGCTCGACCACGCTGACGTAAGAAAACTTTTTGGTCGTGTAGTCGGCAAAAGTGGATTTATCGAATTCGGTTTCGAGAGCGTTCAGCTCTTCCAGCGTTTCCCGCAGGTGAACGATCACAAAATCAGCTTTTTGCCCAACGATGCTATAGATAGCAGTGCTGCCTGTTTTGGCTTCTTCGGTATCCGCCCAGTTCTGCAGAAACACGCGAAGGTCATCGAGACCTACGGCACGTTCCTCGTCGTCGGCTGCTTTCCAGGCCGCCCAGTCAATGGAACGGAAATCGTGCAGGGCATACCAGCCGTCCAGGGTTTGAGCTGCTTCACTCATGAAATCACTCCTCAAGATAGATATGTAATATTGTAGCTAATGCAGGAGCCGGGAGCAAACGACTTCACCATATTTTCATAAAGTGTTCAGTTCTCCTTCTGGTTCAGCTTCCATTTCTGAAATTCAAGAAACTGCTTAAATTCCTCTTTGCTGATGCCGGAGTTCATCGCTTCGTGAACAAGCGAAGCCCATTCCGGATCCAGTGGTTCTTCCCCCGCTTGTTCGCCGTAAAGCAAATAAGCGACGGAGGTTTCCAGCGCTTCCGCTACTTTTTCGATAAATTGGATGGAAGGGTTTGACTGGATGTTTCTTTCTACATTGCTTAAATAAGATTTGGCGACATCCGCTTTCTCGGCCAGCTCGGACAGGGATAACCCTTTGGCCAGACGAATTTGCTGGATGCGCTGTCCCAATAGTTCAGCCACTTTAAGACGTCCTTCCCGAACATTTTAGTTGTCATTATATCAAAATTCCAACTCGGCATATAGAGCGGGGGAATGAAGAAAAAGCGCCGCCCGTTAAGGGAGGCGCTTGCCTGATGCTCATCGGATTTTTTAAACCCTATTATTTCTCGTCTCCGCTGCCTTGTTTGCCCGTAAAGGTCCATTTGAGCTGCAGCGAGTCGCCCTGGAATTCATTCTGGTCTTTGCCGTTGTCGATAAATTCAAATTTCACGGTGAGGGTATCTTCGGAATTGGCTTTCAAACCCCCGCGTTCCTCAAAAAACGGAATAAAGATTTTGTTCTCTACGGCGTCTGGGGTCAGTTTTTTCAGTTCGGAGAGGGTGGTCGAGTAGATGACCGTATCGCCTTTGTCCTGGTTGATCAAAAATTGGACGCCGATGGAATCGCCAAGGTCAGCGGTGTTGACAGGCGCGCCTTGCTTATTGGTCACGGTGTAATCGGTAGCCAGGGAGACATGGGCAATATCGAGCGTACCTTTGTTGACGAGTTTGAAGTTTCTTTGCACCGTATCGCCGGGCTTCAGGTTGCCTACATTGATGATTGTAGTAGGATTTACGCTAAGATCCAGAGTGCCGGCTGCAAAAGTACCGCTGCTTTCGGCAGTGGAGCTGAAATAAGCGTATGTACCTCCGCCCATCAGGGTCAAGCCGAGAGCTGCTGTTGCCACGCTAAGTGCCAATGTTTTTTTGATACCCATAATTCCCAATTCCTCCTCAAATTTACCCTCTTAAGAGTTTTATATATGATTCCTGAGGTCTGCTGCACAGACTTCGGGAGAATCACCGTATTCGGTTTGCGGCAGGTTCAGGCATCGGTTAAGACAAAGATTTCGGGGCGGGTCCTGAACCGGTACCGGCGTTAGCCCCCTCGTTTTTCTCCAGGCGGGAGATGGCTTTCCAGGAGGAGAGCAGCGAAAAGGCGAACAGCAGCAGGCCGGGAACGACAAGCAGCAGCAGGCTGCCGGCTTTGGAATTGGCGAAGGTCATGGCATACCCCGCATAGGGGAGGGTAAAGCCGGTATATTCGCCGACGACATTCCCGGAAGGGACGGCTTCCAAATCGGGCGCATCATTATGATCGCCTTTGGTTTTGTACATGACCTGATTTAAAGCGTCGTTTTTAGTTACGCCTACAATGCGGTGGGTGATGACTTTATCCCCGGAATGAAAGGAAATAACATCGCCTGGGGAAAAACGGGTCATGTCGCCGCCCGGCTTGACGGCTATAAGGGAACCGGTTTGAATGCCCGGCTCCATGGAGCCGGAGAGGACTGTTTTGATCTGGTAGCCAAAAAAGTTGGGGGTACCGCCGCCGGCCTTGGAAATCACGACGGCTGCGGCCATCAGGATGAAGGCAAGGAACAGCAGCGTTGAAAGCATGCTGCCAAACAGTTTTCGAACCATTTTTCATTCTCCTCTACGGATTCATTTAAAGGGATGGGGACGGCTCCGCCGGAGCGGGCGTCGGTTCAGAACCGCCGGAAGACGGCTCCGCCGGAGCATCTGTCTCCGGGCTGTCGGAAGCTTCCGGGCTGCCGGCGGAGGTTTCGTCCGTTGGAGCCGGAGAAGCTGCCCCTGGCGAAGCGGCTTCAGCCGGTGCCGAGCCGGAGGGTTCAGGCTCGGAAGCAGGGGCAGAAGCTGACGGATCAGAGGCGGGAGGATCAACGGCAGGCGGATTGGAAACCGCCGGATCGGAAACCGGTTCAGGGGCGGGATCCGGAGTGTTATCGGAAGCCGGATCAGAAGCCGGCGGCTCTGACGGATCGGCCCCGGGATTCAGAGCGGGATCGCTTTCCTCTTTGTCCTGTTGAGCAAGCTCCTCAAGACGAGCCTGCTCGGCTTCGATGGCCGCGTGCAGGACAGAGATCGCTGCCCCGATATTGCCTAATTGCCCGTTTAACGCAGCGCTCTCCGACTTGAGTTGACCCGTTATCTGCCGGTTATAAGAAACGAGGGCTTCGTTCAGCGGCTGAACCCCGTCAAGAGCGTCCGGTTCCAGCAGAGAATAGGCTTGGCTAAGAGAACTTCCGCTGTCCTGCAGGAACGCTTCAAGCGCATCAGGATCACCTTCCGCCTGACTGCCGGCCGCTTGAACCTCCCTTAAATAAGTCAAAAGGGATTGCAATGCGGAAGACAAAGGCCCGGATAAGACGGGTTCCCGGTTCAGCTGAACCGAAATGGCGTCGAATGCCGCGGATGGCTTGATTTCCGCGCAATTCGGCTGATTATCGCGAACAGCTTGGATGAGCTCCCGGAGCAATCCGGCTGCCGAACCGGCGAGCTGCTGCAGTTCCGTCCATCCGGCTTCATTAGCCGCCGAGCGGGCGTTCAGCGTGTCCAGTTTATTCAGAAGGCCTTCACGCCGTATTTTAAGTCCGGCTTCGGCCGCTTTCATCTCTTCAAGACTGGAGCCGGAAGACACGGCAGATACAAAGGGAAAGGCAGCGTCAGGCATGCCGGATTCCATGGCAGCCGACAGCTGCAGTTGTTCACGCTGCAGGTCTGCCTGCGTCAGCACGTCGGACAAACGGCTTAAAAGGGCTTCGAGGTCGGAGGGAAAAATACGGCAAATCGCAAACTCCCCATTGGTTTCCTGGGGGCTGTTAAAATTTCCGTAGGTCGTTCCGGTCTGATGCGAAAGACCAACGAACAGGCTTGATAAAACTACCCCGGACTGAAGGGAACGGGTAATCAACGTGTTTCTCCGTTTTTTCCTTCTTTTCCGCAGTGCGGCCATTCTGGTGCGGCGCAGGCTCATCATTCCCTTCTTGCGAACGTGCATTTCAAGTCTCGTTCGTTATTAAGAACGTTTCTAGGAGTAATCATACAGCCTTCAGGCCGATAAAATAAATCTCCAAGAAAGACGGTTTGTTCTTAATAACGTACGAATTTCTCAAAGAATCTTTCGTTTTCTTGCTTTTTCTCTTTAAATTACGCTATTTAAATTCGTTATTAAGAACTGGCGAGAGAAGTCTGGGTCCAAAAAACCGGATTGGGAAGAGCTGCGACAAAAAGTAAGGAGTCTGTGTAAAAATAGCGGGGTTAACGGCAAAAAAGGACAAGGATGGAAGACGAAAAATGACAAACTTTTGCGGGGGGTTCATATTATAATAAAAACGGATCAAAGACTGGATTGCATTTGGGATAGTGAAAATAACCAGTTGAAGGGTAAACTTGCCGAAAGGCAGGGGCACAAAGTCACGGGTCTAAGGTAGCGATACTACGACGGCCGGACTGCCTGGGAACTCTGAGAAGTATAGGAGGAGTTTTTCTGGATAAACCGGCCCAGGTTCTTGAATTCAACCAAAGGAAAGCTGATTTTGACAAGGATTGGTTTTTTCTAATGCTGTCCGCCAAAAAGTCAGGCATACCGATTGAAGAAATCAGAAATTTTTTAGCTGAGAAAAAAGCGAAGCCCTAGATTTTTCATAACTGGATGGCCTCTGTGCAGAAAAAGGTTTCTCGAAGCATGAGAACGTTTTTCCGTCAGGGGTTGTTTTATTTTTAGAAGGATGTGGTCTGGAACGGGGTATTTTTTGGATTCGGTTTTGTTTGGATTTAGCGATTCAAGTCGAAAAGTTTTGTGATAGAATAGAGAAACGACGATTTACCCGGAAAGGAGCGATAACGTTTTGCGCATTCAAAACCTGCATCATTTTACGGAAAACCACCGTTACTGCGTATATCGCGACTTTGATCTCGGTACCGTTGGACAAAAGATGCTCAGCTTGATCTATCAGCCGATGGTGGGCGGCTTTGCGGTTGCGCTCTATCAGTTTCTGTTCGGGCAGGTGCCTCTGGAGCAAGTCGGTTATTCAAAAATGGAACAGCAGCGCCATCTGTTTCTGTCCCTCGGCGTAGAGCCGAGCGAGAAGGGACGCAAGCTGCTGGTCGAACAGGCCTCCAGGCTGGAAGCGGTAGGTCTGCTGCAGTGCAGCCGGGTGTACGTGCCGGAAAGCGAAGATTATTGGTATGAATACGAGCTGCAGCCTCCGCTGTCTCCTTCCGAGTTTTTCAAAACCCAGCACCTGACGCTGCTGCTCCGGGATAAACTGGGGAAATTTGCAGTTTTGTCGCTGCAGGAGCAAATGTTCAGCAGGGAAGCTTCCGAATATAGCCGGGCCGCAAATAAAGAAAATTTGACCGTGCCTTTTTACGATATTTTTCAATTAAATACCCATACGATCGATTACGAGCTGGAGCAGGCGATTTCGGAAATTGCGATTTCGCGGCAGCCGGAAAAAAGGCAGGAGGAACCGCTGTTTAATTACGCGGACATCATTATGCGGTTTCCGCGCGGTTCGGCCAACCGGCCGTATGTCGAGTCGCTCCGCTTTGATCAGGATAAAATGGGAGCCGTCAATTACACGGCCCGCAAATACGATTTGACCGTTCAGGATTTATGCCGGCTGCTTGATGAAGACGGTATTTTTGCGGCCGATGGAAGCCTGCAGCTGGATGAACTCCAGCATAAAGCCAACCTGCACTTCCGCCAGGGCAAAAAGCGGCAGGAGGAACGGAACGCCGCGATGGGCAAAGTGGTGGCGCTCCGGCAGGAGGAGCAGGCTGCCAAGGATCCGGATCAGGACCAGGAGCTGCCGCAGGAGTTTTCCGTGCAGATGGAATTTTACCTGGAGGTTCCGCCGCAGCTGCAGGGGAAATGCGATGTGCATCAATATAACATGCTGCTTCGCAATGAGCCGCATACCCGGCTGCTGCCGAAATTTTTTCCGGGGACGGTGCCGGACAATCTCCTTGATATTTTCGAGAAAATCGATTTGAATTATAAACTTCCCGGCGAAGTCATCAATGTTCTGATTCATTATCTGATGGTTCTGCTTACCTCGGGAGGCGATCAGCGCATTAACCGCAAATTCGTCGAAACGATTGCTTCAAATATGCTGCTCAAGCAGGTCACTACATATGAGAAGGCGGTCAGCTACATCCGTGACCAGGAGAAGCTTAACAAGACGGTTAAGGAAAGCGGCGGTCAGGCTTCGGCTGGCAGAAGCAGCCGTAATTATTCCCGGGGCAATAAAGCGAAACCGGAGATCCCGATTGTGCCAAGCGCGGTGAATACGGACAAAACCTTATCAGAGGAAGAGTTCGCGGAGCTGCTTAAAATGGCGGAGCGCATGCAAAACGGCCAGAAGAAATAAAATCGAAAGATTTA
The DNA here is from genome assembly GCF_058267595.1 of Paenibacillus mobilis. Taxonomy (NCBI): domain Bacteria; kingdom Bacillati; phylum Bacillota; class Bacilli; order Caryophanales; family Paenibacillaceae; genus Paenibacillus; species Paenibacillus mobilis. The sequence goes on along the minus strand of NZ_JBZCMS010000005.1, from coordinate 192,375 downwards.
GAATAGGAAACGGAGGAGCGGAAACATGGAATCGTTGGGCGAACTGCTGTCCCAAATGAAAAGCCCGCAGCTGAAAGCCCGTTCCGAGCGAGTCATGAAGGAGCTTTTTGAGGATCCGCTGATTAGCGAGCTGCTGGAGCTTCACCCGGAGCTGGACCGCAGCCAGCTTACGCTTCATTTGGGCAAGCTGTACCAGTACGTTAAAGACAGCCGCAATTGCGCAGCCTGTCCGGGGCTCGATCGGTGCCCGAACGACTTTCAGGGCCACTACACGAAGCTGACGGTCGAGACGGTCACGGCGGGGCCGGAGCTGTACGAGCGCAAGGTTCCCTGCTCCAGGCAGCTGGCTTTCCAGCATGAAACGGAGGTCCGGAAGCGGATCCGCAGCTTTTACATTGACGAGCGGGCACTTAATGAAGGTTATAATGCCGTTGAAATCATGTCTAAAGACATGAACCGTGCTCCGGCCGTAGGCCAGGTGCTGAAGTATATTAATGAGGCCAAGGAGAACGGGCTGCCCAGCAAAGGGCTGTATTTGAAAGGCCATTTCGGTACGGGGAAAACGTTCCTGATGTCTTATATGCTTCACGAGCTGGCGGAGTCCGGTTATACCGGCGTCATCGTGTACATGCCCGAGTTTATAGAGGAAGTCAAGTTTGTGATGCAGGACAATCAGAGACTGAAAGAAATGTTGGATACGATGCGCGAGTCCGATCTGCTGGTCTTTGACGATATCGGAGCGGAAAATCTGAATCCGTGGATCAGGGATCATATTTTGGGTTCCATTTTGAATTACAGGATGAACCGGCGGCCTACTTTTTATACGTCCAATTATGATCTGCCCGACTTGGAAAAACACCTGAGCTTTACGAGCAAGGATGGCGAAGAAGCCTATAAGGGCCAGCGTTTGATGGACCGAATCGCTCCGTTTGTGGACGTGGTGACGGTGAACGGCTCGAATCAGCGGCGGGCAACGTGAAGATCACGTGAAGATATGCTTTTACAAGCCGCTTCCCATTCCCCATTCGCTAAAAAAATGTTATAATGACCCCGTGTCGTATTTGACACAATATAATTTATCAAGTGAAGATTGGGTTTTGCCTGCGTTTTTCAGGGGGTAATGAATGATAGGACCGCCTGTAGGGGCAAACTTTGCAGAGCTCAATACTTTTATAGGAGGAGATACAAATGGCAATCGTTAATGTTTCCGATTCAACGTTTAAAACGGAAGTGGAAGGTCAAGGCACCGTTCTGGTTGACTTCTGGGCTCCGTGGTGCGGACCTTGTAAAATGATCGCTCCAATCCTGGACGAATTGTCCGGTGAAGTGGACGCTACAATCGCAAAAGTGAATGTGGACGAAAATCCTGAATCCGCATCCCGTTTCGGCGTAATGAGCATCCCGACTCTGATCCTTTTCAAAGACGGCCAACCGGTGGATAAAGTGGTAGGCGTAAACTCCAAAGAAGCTTTGAAAAACCTGATCAGCAAACACCAATAATTATCAGCTTTCAAGCTGAACCCTTAAAGAAACGCCTCCGGCTGGCCGGGGGCGTTTTCTTTCATTTTCTACCTTATATATCCCCGCTCCCGATTCTCATGCAAAAATTGGGCAGCGGGATTGCCTGGCTGCTCACTTTCGCGAGAACGCAAGTTCGGCTATAATATAGGGGTTAAGCTTAATTAATCCTGATCGGATTCAGTTATTCCATGCGGAGAGGAGAACGTTGCGTGGATTCATATATAGAAAATATACAAGAGCAGGAGAAAGCGCTGGAGGCGATCCGGCACAAGCTTGCTCTTCTGCCGGACCTTCCTGGCTGCTATCTGATGAAAAACCGGGAAGGCACCATCATTTACGTAGGCAAGGCCAAAGTGCTAAAAAATAGGGTCCGCTCCTATTTTACAGGCAGCCATAACGGCAAAACGCAGCGGCTTGTTTCGGAAATCCGGGACTTTGAGTACATCGTGACCGGCAGCAATATGGAGGCGCTCATTCTGGAGTGCAACCTGATCAAAACCCATATGCCCCGCTATAACGTGCTGCTGAAGGACGACAAAACGTTTCCTTACATCAAGATCACGAACGAGCCGCACCCGAGACTGGAAGTGACCCGGCGGATCCTGAAGGACAAAGCCAAATATTTTGGTCCTTATCCAAACGCTTATGCGGCTCAGCAGACCAAAAAACTGCTCGATCGGATGTACCCGCTGCGCAAGTGTAATGTGATGCCCAAGGAGGTTTGCCTGTATTACCATATGGGACAATGCCTGGCTCCTTGCGTGCAGGAAGTAGGCAAAGAAACGTATGAGGACATTACCCAGGAAATCACCCGGTTCCTCAGCGGCGGCCACGAAGAGATCAAAAAGGAGCTGCAGCGCAAAATGGAGGAAGCCGCAGAGGAGCTGAACTTTGAGCGTGCCAAAGAGCTCCGCGACCAGATTATCAATATCGACGCCCTCATGGAGAAACAGAAGATTACGATGGCGGACGCCAGAGACCGTGACGTGTTTGGGTTCTCGGTGGATAAAGGCTGGATGTGCGTGCAGATTCTTTATATGCGCCAGGGAAAAATGATTGAACGCCATGCGTCGATCTTCCCGTTCTATGGTGACGCCTACGGCGATTTTCTGTCTTACGTCACGCAGTATTACAGCGACAATCCGGCACTGCCGCAGGAAATTTTGCTGCCCGGGCAAAACGGGGAGCTGGAAGCCGTGGCAGCCGGCCTGGATGCGGAGGAGGAACACGCCGAAACGGCGGACCGGACGGCGGTTGCCGGAGCTGACGACGCCGCGGCGGAAGGAGCGGTGGAGGCCGCCGGCGGAGCCGCTTCGCTGCAGGAATGGCTGGGTGTCAAAGTGCTGCTGCCGCAGCGCGGCCTGAAAAAGCAGATGGTGAAAATGGCGGTCGACAACGCCCGTGTGGCGCTGGACGAGAAATTCCGCCTTATAGCCCGCGACGAGGAGCGGACGTCGAGAGCGGCCGACAACCTGGGCCAATATATCGGCCTGGAGGCGGTACGGCGTATCGAAGCGTTTGACAACTCCAACATTCAGGGCTCGAACCCGGTTTCGGCGATGGTTGTCTTTACGGACGGCAAACCGGATAAAAAGGAATACCGCAAATACAAGGTCAAAACGGTTGAAGGCCCGGACGACTACGAAACGATGCGGGAGGTAATCCGCCGGCGATATGAACGTGTGCTGAAGGAAAATCTGCCCCAGCCCGACCTGATTGTCGTCGACGGCGGCAAAGGGCAGATCTCGGCGGCCGTCGACGTCCTTGAGAACGAGCTGGGCTTGTTTATTCCGGTATGCGGCCTGGTCAAGGATGCCAAGCATAAAACGGCGCAGCTGATGGTGGGGGATCCGCCCGAGCCGGTGCGTCTGCCTCGCGACAGCCAGGAATTTTACCTGCTGCAGCGGATTCAGGATGAGGTGCACCGGTTTGCGATTTCGTTCCACCGCGAGCAGCGGGGCAAATCGATGGTCACCTCGAAGCTGGACTCGATTCCGGGGATCGGAGAGAAGCGGCGCAAGCTGCTGCTGAAACATTTCGGCTCAATCAAAAAAATCAAAGAAGCTGCGGTCGAAGATTTCCGGCCGCTGTCGATCGGCGATAAACTCGCCGCCAAAATCATAGAAGCTTTAAATGAAGAAGAGCCGTCCTGAGGACGGCTCTTCTTCTGATGTTCTTCACCTAAAAAAAGAATTCCCGATTCCTTTCGGGGAGGTTTTATATGGATGAAAACATCTTTTCCCCCCGCGGCTGGCTGCCTTTATCGTCAGGCTCCAGCGTAATCCCGATCGTGTCGAAGTTAAGTTTGTCCGAGTTCATCGGCATGGCCAGCACGCCCAGCCCCGGGTTGTCTCCATTCGTCTGCACGCGAAAGGTTCCCGCGCTGGTGCGGACGCCGTTTTTGACCAGCCAAACCTGATAAGCCTGGTTGGCTGACGTCTTTGGAGCGCCGTATACGTAAACCACGAACTGGCGGGTATGGCCGTTATCGATGATGCAGGCAAATCCGTAGGCTTTGGAATATTCCTCCGACTGGGTATGCAGCGGGACAGCCATTTTAACCTGTGACGCCGATACGTCCAGCGCTTGTTCAACGGGCATCGGATCGGCGGCCTGTTCCCGGTACATCCTGTAGTTCAAGCTGGCGCTGGCCAGGAACAGCACGAACACGACCGAAGCGGCGGCCGTCATGAAACGGCTTCTTTTTACGGCGCGTCTTCTTGCCTGTTCGGCGGCATATGCTCCGGCTCCTGTCCCGGCAAAAGCGGTCGGCATCGGTTCCGGCTTAGGCGGAGCAGATGCAAAGGCGGCGTTTAAAACCTGCTCCTTCAAGTCTTCCGGCGGGTCCATCCATTTCATATCCGCGTATAACGCCTCCCATGTTTCCTGCAATTCTTTTATTTCGGCCTGGCAGGCTTCGCATTCCGGAAGGTGGCGTTCAAATGTCAGCCGTTCTTCCTCGGTGCATACATCGGTCACCACGTCCAGGCAAAGGTCGCATATCGCTTTGCGTTCCTCGTTCACGGTTATCCTTCTCCTTCCGCAATCATATGACGGCGCAGTATTTTGAGCGTCTGGTGCAGCCTGTTTTTTACGGTCCCCAGCGGTTCGCTGTAATGCTGCGAGAGTTCCTTCAGCGTATAACCCTGCCAGTAAAAATGCTCCAGCAGCTCGATCTGCTGCTGGGAGAGGAAGCGGTATGCACCGCGGATTTGCCTTTTTAGCGATTCCCGCTCGGCACTGGCCTCCGGAGAAGTCCCGTCATCCGGAATTTGTTCCAGCTGTTCGGAAACATAGGGGGCAACCCCTTCGTTAATTCTCCGTTCTTTGCGCAGCCAGTCCGTTGCGATATTGCGGGTTATGGTGACCAGCCAGCTTGTAAACCGGCCTTTATCCGGATTATAGCCGGACTCCGTGGTCCATAAACGCAGAAAAACCGACTGGACGACTTCTCTTGCAGCCAGCTCATTCCGCAGCGATTTGACGGCGAAGGAATAAACAAGGCCTGCATGGCGGTCGTACAGTATGGATAAAGCTTCCTGCCGCTTTTCTTTGACGAGCAGCATCAGTTCGTAATCAGAAAGGTTATGCATGTCGATGCCTCCAAAATCGGCTTGAAAATAGCTTGCCTTCATCATATCGGAAAGTCGGCCGAGAAAGATGAATAATGAAAATGCACAAAAGCAAGAGAACCTGAAACGGGTTCTCTTGCCCTTTATTATGCTCTATTAAAAAGATGGCGGCAGCCATGCGGCCGCCTGGCTGCTGCGCGAACTAAGCTTTAACCACAATCTTGGCCTGCATGCCGGGATGCGCAGAGCAGTGATAGCTGATTTCGCCTTCCTTATCGAAAGTGATGGTCATGGACTGGTTTTGATCGAGCAGTCCCGTATCAAAAGAATTGTCATCCGCCGTTGCCGAATGGGCGACCGCATCCCGGTTGGTGAAGGTAACGGTATCGCCCGGATGAATCTCCAACGTGGCCATCGAAAAATTAAAGTTGCTGATGTCGATAACATGGTTCGTTTCTGCCGTGCTGCCGGCGGCATCATTGGCGCCAGCCGCAGCGCCGGAGTCCGCTGCATCGGAAGCCGACGGCGCCGGCATATCCATGCCGTAAGTATCGTTCGAGCCGGCTTGGGAGCCGTCCGCCGCTGCCGCCGTTTGGTTGGAGTCCTTTTCTGAAGCCTTTCCCGATTGATTGGTATTGCCGCAGGCCGATAATGCCAGCATGGCGGCTAAAACGGCGAAGGATGCTATTTTCTTCAAGTGCTGATCATTCCTTTCCTTTACAATTACTTCACAATGATTTGGCCGGTCATCATAGGATGGATTTGACAGTGATAAGTGTAGGTTCCCGGCTTATCCAGCGTGATGGTGTAGGAATCCCCTTGGGAAAGCGTCGGGGAGGTGAAATCTCCATTATCCGCCGCAACGATGTGAGGGGAATCATCCAGATTGGTAAACGTGATTTTGGATCCGGCTTCAACCGTCAGCGGAGAGCCGAAGGAAAAATCTTTAATGTTAACGGTATAGGTTTTGGCCGTTTGGGGAGCAGAAGGCTGGCTTGGCTGGGAATCGTTTTTGGATCCTGAAGCCGAATCCATGCCCGTACCTGAACCCATGTTCATTCCCGTTCCCATATCCATGTCCATGCTGCCTGCCGCGCTCCCGGTAAAGTTATCCGGGTTCACGACAAACCAGACGTTCTCCACGTTTTGGCCGGTTGTATCTCCATGCTGCTTATCATTAATAAAGTAATAGAGCGGATATCCCTTGAAAGTAGCCTGCTTGCTGCCGTCGGAACGGGTGATGGAGCCGAAATCTTCCGCTTTCAGCGCCGAAGGCAGGCTTCCGGTAGCGTTGAACGCAGGCCAGGCAACCAGGCATGGGCCGTCGCATACGCTCATTTGCGGCATATCCTGGGTCAGATAATACAAAGTCCGGCCTTTGTCATCGGTCAAATATTTGCCCAACTGGGCGTTTGCTCCAAGCATAAGGCGGTAATCCGGCTTGGCCGCAAACCACACCCCGTTAACGCCCTCGCCGAGCACGTCTCCTGCTTTGCTGTCCTTAGCGAAACGGTAAAGCGGCCAATTTTTGTACATCCACTGCTTGGTGCCGTTCGCGTGGGTGACCAGCGTGAAGTCCGCCGGATTCAGGCCGGCCGGAATCTGCAGCTGATCGGAGTCAAGGAAAGGCCAATTGGCCAGGCATGCTCCCTGACAGGCATCGAGATTTCCAGCATCGTTCGAGAAGGAATACAAGGTTCTTCCTTGAGCATCAGCCAGGTAAGTGCCGAGCTTGGCATTTGTCCGGAGCGTGATCCGGTCGCCGGCCGGCAGAGCGGCCGAGGCTGCAAGAACTCCGCCTTTTTGCAGCGAACCGAACAGCGTTTGGCCCGAAGCGGTTTGCGCGGACAAGGCTTCGACCAGCGCCGTGGCCAACTGGCTGTTGTCCAGGGCAGACGAGCCGGCGATCTGATTCAGGCCTTTGCCGGCGGCAAAAGCTTCGGTATCTTTATAATTGAAGCTGCTGCCGGACTTAAAGCCCAAAACCTCAAGCAGCACTTTGTAAATTTGCTGCGAGCTGACCTTGGCCAGCGGCTCGAAGCGGTTTCCGGTTGTTCCGACCCAGCCGTACTGCGGATTGGCATGCAGAAAAGCGAGGATTTTTTGGTTGCTGGCGTTGACCTGCTTGGCATCCGCAAAACTGGCGCCGCCGCTGAAGGCTTCGGCCTGGTCGAGTTTGCCCTGCAGTCTGAGGGAGATGATTGCTGCTTGGATTCTTGTGGTGCCTTTGGCCAGATAATCCTCATTTACGCCTTGGCCGTCACCGAGGAGCAGCTTTAGGTTAGCCGCCGTTTGTCCATCCGTGATCAGATTTGTTCCTCCCGGCTGAACGCTGGGCTGGGCCATGCCGTCGCCGGCATCGGCTGCTGCAGCCGAAAACGCGGGCAGGAGCAGGGCTGCCCCCAGAGCTGCAGAGGCCAATAAATTTTTAAACTTTATCACTTTTATTCCTCCTTTATGATGACCGTCATGTAATAGATAACGCCCAGGGGAAAAGGGCGGTTTGATCCATGCGGAAATTTTTTTGCGGAGAGAGCCTTTCCGGTCGGTAGTGAAATATGGAGGAACGGGTGCTAAAATATAGCCAACAAGCCCTTTTCTTTATTTTTTGTTAGCGCTTTAATTCAAAAATCAGATTGTTGGTACAGGCAATCGTTTCCGAAAGGATGGTTACAGCATGAATGCGGAACGTGTTCGAGAGCTGGCTGCAAAGCTGAAAGAGAATATCGGGAAAGTGATCGTAGGCAAGGAAAATGAGGTGGAGCTGCTGCTGACGGCCCTTTTGGCGTCCGGGCATGTTCTGCTGGAGGATGTGCCGGGAACCGGAAAAACGCTGCTCGCCAAAAGCCTGGCGGCTTCGCTGTCGCTAAGCTTTCAACGAATTCAGTTTACGCCGGACCTGCTGCCTTCGGATCTGACGGGGATTCATTTTTATAATCAGAAAGACGGGGAGTTCCAGTTCCGTCCGGGCCCGTTGTTCTCCAGAATTGTTTTGGCGGATGAAATCAACCGGGCAACGCCGAGAACCCAGTCGAGCCTCCTGGAATGCATGGAGGAAAGGCAGGTCAGCATCGACGGCCAAACGATGGAGCTGGGGCGGCCTTTTATGGTGCTCGCCACGCAGAACCCGGTGGATAACCAGGGGACGTTTCCTCTGCCGGAGGCCCAGATGGACCGCTTTATGATTCGGATGAAGCTCGGTTACCCTTCTTCCGCGGAAGGAAAGGAAATTTTAAAACGGACCACCGCTCCGTCCGGTTTAACACCGGACCGCGCCAAGCCGATCGCTTCTGCGGAGGAGGTTCTCGAAGCCCAGCAGCTGTGCACCCAGGTCGGCGTCAACGAAGATCTGCTGGGATATATCGTATCCCTGGCCGAAGCAACCCGTGAGCATCCCGACGCGGCTTTAGGGATAAGCCCGCGCGGTACCCAGGCTCTGCTGCGGGCCAGCCAGGCTTATGCCGCGCTCCAGGGCAGGCATTTTGTGCTGCCTGACGATATCAAACACCTGGTGCTTCCGGTTTGCGCGCACCGGCTTGTTCCTAAGAAACGTTATGGCGGGCAGCAGGAAGCCGCCGCGCGGATTTTGCTCGAAGCGATGGAGCGGATTCCGGTTCCGAGCGAGGCGGGACTGGAAAGCGGTGTGAAGTAATGGCGCTGCTATGGCTGCTTATAGCCTGCGGGATTACGCTGGCGCTGCAGGGGCTGATTCTCGGGAAGGGGGCCCTGCGCAAGCTGAATTACGAGAGGCATTTCAGCGCGGACACCTGTTATGCGGGAGACCGGATCGAAATGGTCGAAGTCATCGAGAATGGAAAAAGGCTTCCGGTCCCTTGGCTGCGCCTCGAGGCCATGCTGCCTTCCTCCCTGGCCTTCAAGCGGACCCGGGAGATGAGCGTCAGCGAAGGGGAGATTTATCAAAATCATACCAGTCTGTTTATGCTCCGCCCGCAGACCCGGATCACCCGGACCCATCAGGTTCAGTGCGTGCGGCGCGGCATTTTCCGGATGGATTCGGCCACGATGACCGGAGGGGATCTGTTCGCATTGTATACGCCCGCCCGTCAAATTTCATTGGGCAGACAATTAGTAGTATATCCCTCGCTGCTTGGGGAAGATGAACTGCCCTCCTCCTGGAAAACCTGGCAGGGGGAGCTTGCCGTACGCCGCTGGGTCGTCGAGGATCCTTTCTTGGTTACGGGCATCCGGAATTACGCCCCGGGCGATCCGATGAACCGGATCCACTGGAAAGCAACGGCCCGGACCGGTGAACTTCAAGTGCATAAAAACGGCTATTCCGCCGATCCCCGGGTCATGATTCTTCTGAACGTAGAGGAATCCGAACATATGTGGAATGTCGTGACCCGGCCCGAAATCGTGGAGGAGGCGTTGTCCTATGCGGCGACCTGCGCCGCTTCGCTGATCCGTCAGGGCATGGCGGCGGGTTTTGGCCATAACGCTTTGGTAAAGCAGGAGCATCAAGGCATGCTGCGGCTGGCACCGGATTATGGGACGGCTCATCTGGAAAATATTCTGGAAGCCATGGCGGCGGTGGAAATGAAGATCCGCATGTCGTTTTACGAATATTTGAAGCAGGAGGCCGGGCGCGAGCAGGCGGAGACCCTCGATTACCTGCTGGTTACGGCCCATCTGTCGGAGAACGTCCGCGAGGGCATCCGGCTGCTGGAGCAGCAGGGGCACCGGGTCACGGTTGCCGGCTGGCCTGAAGGCAGGGAGGCGGCGGTATGAGCGGAACCCCAAACCGGAATGCACCGGCGTTGCTGATGAATAGAATCCTTGGAGCGGGAGCGGTGCTGGTCTTCTCTTTACTGGAGACTTCATCGTTATATCCTTTTATCGTGCTGCTTGCCGCCTATGTGCTGCATGGGCCCCCGCTGCTGCTCCTGCTCGCCGCATGGGTTGGCCATGCGGCCGGCGTATGGACCGGCAGCGCCCAGGCCCGAGGTTTGGCGCCAGTTGCCCGCTTGGCGGGCACCGTCCTCCTGCTGGCGGCGGTGCTGTTGCTTCCCGCGGCGATTCTCGGCCTGCAGCTTACGGCCGCTGCCGCAGGCTTGTGCTGGCTCGCGGTGACCGCCAGAGGACTGGTTTCGGGCCGCAAGCAGTGGCCGAAAAATCCGCCGCTGCGCCTGCCGCTGATCGGCCTTGGAGCGGCGCTTGTCCTTTATATGACGGCCGGGCAGGTGGTTGCCCTCACGCCGGATCGGGCTTCGCTGTATGGGATAGCGATGCTTGCGCTGTTTATGCTGCTGCTGCGCTGGAACGGGGAACGGGTGCAGGAGGCCTCGCATGCCGCAGAAGCCGACCGCCAGCTGTTCCGCCGGATTCTTTCGGCGAACCGTTCGCTGACGTGGATCGTCCTTCTCGTCATTGCCGTTCTTAGCGGCTGGAGCGGGCTTGGCAGCCTTTTCCGGCTTTTGCGGGAGGGCTTGCGGTCGCTTTTTGCTTTTCTGTTTGGCGGGGAACCGTCCCAGGAGCCCGATCCGGTCGAAAACGCGCCGCAGCAGATGCCCAATCTGGCCGGCATGGACGAAGGGGCCGGGCATCCGCCGCTGTGGCTTCAGGTCGCCGGGTACGTTTTATTGGCCCTGATTGGGGCGGCTTTGGCCGTCCTGCTCGGATTCGCGTTATATAGGCTGGTCCGCAGATGGCTGCCGGAACGCGTCCGGCGGTTCATGCGCAGCCTTGCGTACCGCCTGGGCCTGCTGAGATCGATCCGGCAGCTTTCGGAAGACAACGCGGATTACGTGGATGAGGTCGAGAAAATCGACCGCATTCCGGCTCGTCCGCGCCGTTTCCGCCGCCAGCGGAAGGAGCAGGCCGGGACGGTCGGCGCAGATCCCCGCCAGGCTTACGAAAACCTGATCCGGCATGCGGTGCGGAGGGGATTTGCGTTCCGATCCAGCCGCACGCCTGCTGAAAACGGACATTTTCTCTCTGCCGGGAAAGCCTGGACGGATCTGACGCCGGAAACCGTGGACCAGGTAATCCAGCGGTACAATACGGTACGTTACGGCGGCGGGAACGGCAACGCGAACTTTAACGGCAATGGCAACGATTATGGAAACCGGGACAGGTCGGAATAACCCCCGAAATCCGGAACCCGAAGTCCGAAACGTAATTGTACTTGAACACCTAATCCCGGACTTTTGTCCCTTCTTCATACTGTAAAAAAGACGCTTCCATTCCCCCGCGGGGGCCGGAAGCGTCTTTTCATCTTTTTGCTGATTCAAGGAGCCGTCAGGACCCCGCCCATTTAATAAACAGGCCGGTTTTCGCCGGAAAAGTCCGGCCCCGTACCGCTCAAATCCGAGGAACCGGGGGTTCCCGGTTTGGATTTGCTGAAGATCGAGATTACATAACCGACGAGAGCCGGCATGGCAAACGTAATGATGCCGATCACGATATTGCCGGCCCCGCCCATCGTCAGCACGCTTAAGCCCATCAGCAGGCTGTCGAATACGACATGCGCAAACATGACGGCGATGTACCCGTACCGCAGGAAAATAAAACTGAACAGCAGCCCGATGATGGTCAGCTCGATTGGCCGGGAAACGACCGGATAAATCGGATACAGCGTGTGCCCGAACGCCCAGATCAGCGTGGTGATCAGGCTGGCCGCAAACGTGCTGCGGAAGATTTTTTTCAGCATCGGAATGCCGAACAGCCGATAAACCGCTTCTTCGCCGATGCCGGCCATCCAGGCCATCAGCGGGAAGAGCCACGGATAAACCATATTGTAAGGGGACTGCGTTTCATCCGTCGTAGACCAGGTATGAATCGTTAAGCCGAGCCCGATGTAGATCAGCGATTGGACACCCAGCAGAATAAGCGCCCAGGCATAACCGTTCAGCGCGCTTTTCAGCACGTGGCTGCCATAGCCGCCTTCTCTGGCGCGCAGCCACAGGTTCCGGCCTTTCTCCCTCCAGAGCCCGTCGCCGCCGACTAAGGAGAAATAAATCGAAGCGGTCATCACCAGCGTAGTGATCAGCTGGAAGGCCAGCGCAAAGGTCAAAGCCGTTCCGGTCAGGCCTTCCGCTTCAAAAGCGGGCATCATGTTCAGCGTGCTGACCACGTTGATAAACAGATAAAATAACGTCAGAAAAATACCGCGTCTAAAAGAGGCATAAGGCCGGGTTCTGGCGCTGTAAACAATGGCGAGGATACCCAGCACAAAGCTGAGGAAGCCGTAGCCGGCGAAGGTCAGCCAGGTGGCCAGCTTGGTTTGGCTTTTTACGTAATCGGTATGGCTGGAGGGAACGCTGAACCGGGATTCCACAGAGGAGACCTTGTTGTATTCGAATTGGAAGACCAGCTGGCCCTCGGCATCGCCGATCTTGTCTCCTTCGACTTTATAAACAAGCCCAACCCCGTTGGTATCGGCGGGTTTAAGCTGCGAGGGCTTGAAACCAAGCGCCTGCACGTAAGGGGCGGCCAGCTGGGCTTTTTCCTCCTGGGACAAATCGCCTTCCATCGTTTTCACTTTGGAGATCCCTTCGGGCGTTTGCAGCAGCTCATTTTTGGTATTCGTATCCCACAGCTCGCCGGCATCGAAGCCGACGACATTGCCGTATTTCATATTGACGTCCACGTACAGGGCCTGCAGATGATTGTCGGGCTGCTTGAAACGGACGCGGAAAAGCTCCGTCGGAAAAGACTTTCCATATTTTTTGTTATAGTCGTTCATCAGGTTTTCTTTGGATAAATAACCGTACAAATCCGACTGGGCCGTATAGGTGGCGTCTGCCTGATCCTGCCGGATGTCCGGAAACTGGAGCGTTCCTTTGGCAAAATCGGCCGCCGTCTGGATCGCCTGGGCTTTGGTAATGGTGCCTCCCCCTTCGGAGGAACCGCTATTTAACGCGGGAACCAATTGAACATATACGAATAAAATCAGTCCGATAATAGCCAGACTCCATAATACCTTCGGTTTCAAAAAGCCAACTCCTTTGCGTATATTCCTTTCAAGTAACATAACACAGAATGACCAAAGCTTGCCAGATTGGCGGCTGACGCGTTAAGGTTGTATTCGGGTTCAAAAAGGGTAAATTTAAATCATCGCTTTTTAAATAAAAAAACGAATTGAGAAGGGGAAACCTGACTTGAAAAAACGCAAATTTTCACCGCCGCAGGTATTGGTGCTCGGTTTTACTTTAATTATAGCTATAGGGACTTTTTTGCTGATGCTTCCTGTTTCCATAAAACCGACCGGAAGATTGTCCTTTATTGACGCCTTGTTTACGGCGACTTCCGCAACCTGCGTGACCGGGCTTGCCGTAAAGGATACGGGAACGTTTTTTACCATCTTCGGACAGGTGGTGATCCTGGCTCTCGTGCAGGTGGGCGGATTGGGGTTCATGACCATGGCCACCCTGTTTTCGCTGGTGCTCAAGCGGCGGATTTCGCTCAAGGACAGGCTGCTGCTTCAGCAGGCGATGAATCAGAATACGATGGAAGGCATCGTGCGGCTGATCCAGAAGGTGCTGCTTTATTCCGTCATTATCGAAGGGGTCTCGGCTTTGATTTTCACCCTGCGCTGGGCCGTGGAGATGCCTCTTGGCAAGGCAGCCTATTATGGCGTGTTCCATGCCATATCGCTTTTTAACAACGCCGGATTTGACCTGCTGGGCAATTTTCAAAGCTTGACGGAGCATGTGTCCGACCCGATCATCAACATCGTCAGCATGCTGCTTATTATTACCGGAGGCATCGGTTTTATCGTGATTTCCGATCTGGTCGATTACAGGAAGAACCGCGGGCTCTCGCTGCACTCCAAAGTAGTATTGTCCATGTCCGGCGCTTTAATTGCGTTCGGGGCGGTCGTAATTTTCATATTTGAGTTTTCGAATCCCAAAACGCTTGAACCTCTGAGCTGGACGGGAAAAATATGGAGCTCGCTGTTCCAGTCGGTCACTCCCCGTTCGGGCGGGGTAGCTACGCTGGATATCGGCTCGATGCGGCACGCCACGCAGTTTTTCATCGTTATTCTGATGTTTATCGGCGCAGCGCCGGGCTCTACGGGGGGCGGCATCAAGGTCACCACCTTTGCCATTCTGATCGGCGCGATGTTCTCCATGATCCGGGGGCGGGATGATATCGTGATGTTCCGGTACCGGATCGTGCAGGAGCGGATCGTAAAGGCTTTGACGATTACGCTGCTGACGTTGTTTTTGCTGATCTTTATTGCCATGGTGCTGTCGACGACGGAATCCGCGGATTTCCTGAGCATCCTGTTTGAGACGACCTCCGCGTTCAGCACGGTGGGGTTGTCTATGGGGCTGACGACGGACCTCACTGTCTTCGGCAAAGTGGTCATTTGTATTACAATGTTTATTGGGCGTTTAGGTCCCCTCACACTAGCCTATGCGCTTGGCCCGAAAAAAGGCCGGGAACTGTACCGGCATCCGGAAGGGCAAATGATTATTGGATAAGGAGCAGGAATATTAACTATGAAAAATCAGCAATTTGTCGTCATCGGCCTCGGCCGCTTCGGTTCAAGCCTGGCGCTCGAGCTTATGGATTTAGGATATGAGGTGCTTGGCGTGGACCGCAACGAGGAGCTGGTCGACGAGATGAGCAATTTTCTGACTTATGCGGTGGTGGCCGATGCTACGGACGAGGATATGCTCCGGTCGCTGGGCATCCGCAACTTCGACTGCGGCATCGTGGCGATCGGCGACGATATCCAGATGAGCATCCTGGCCGCGATCCTGCTGAAGGAAATGGGGATCCGCCAGGTGGTGGCCAAGGCGATTTCCGTCCTGCACGGCAGGGCTTTGGAAAAGCTTGGCGTAGACCGGGTCATTTTTCCGGAACGGGATATGGGCATCCGGGTAGCTCACCAGCTGGTCACGCCGAATTTGCTTGATTATATTGAATTGTCCAAGGATTACAGCATCGTAGAGCTTGCCGTTCCGCCCGTGCTGGACGGAAAAACGATCGGAGAGCTTCATGCCCATTCCCGCTTCGGCTGCAGCATCGTCGCGCTCCAGAAGCCGGTCGGATGCATCATTGCGCCTACTTCGATGGACTTGATGAACACGAATGATATAATGGTGGTAATAGGCAGTAACAACAGCATTCATGAATTCGAAACTTCCATAGACGAATATGAACAGGAGCCTTCATAAAGGTTGGCCAGCAGGCTGACCGTACAAGCTTTTGTCCGGGGAAAGGGATGTTTGACGTGTTGGAAAATCATACGGCTGCGGCAGCGGAACAAGCCGCAGCCTTTATCAGGGCGAGTTACCCAGAGCTTGGAAAAAGCTCGGAGGAAACCGAACGCCGGCTCGATGAAATTACGTCAAGTCTTGTGAAAACAGGCACTTACTGGCATACTGCCGAAGAATTGGCATTTGGCGCCAGAGCCGCCTGGCGGAACAGCAGCCGCTGCATCGGGCGTCTGTTTTGGGATTCGCTGGTTGTCCGGGATGCTCGGACGCTGGAAACCGCGGGAGAAGTGGCAGCGGAACTGTTTGAGCACATCCGGATCGCGACCAACGGAGGCAAAGCCAAACCGGTGATCACGATTTTCCGGCAGGCTCTGGACGATGGACGGGAAATCCGCCTGTGGAACCATCAGCTTGTCCGTTATGCCGGTTATGAAACGGAAAACGGCATCCTTGGGGATCCCGCTTCGCTGGAGCTGACCCGTGAGGCCGTCCGCCTGGGGTGGAAAGGGGAGGAAACGCCGTACGACGTGCTTCCGCTTATTATTCAGATCGACGGACAGGAGCCGGAATGGTACCCGATTCCGGAGGAGCTGGTCCTCGAAGTGCCTTTGAGCCATCCGGAGAATCCGGATTTCGCCAAGCTGGGACTGCGCTGGTACGGCGTGCCTTTTATTGCGGATATGGCGCTTGAGATCGGCGGGCTGCGTTATACCGCGGCTCCATTTAACGGATGGTACATGGAAACGGAAATCGGCGCCCGGAATCTGGCCGATCAGAACCGGTACAATAAACTGCCCGAGGTGGCTGACGTGTTTGGTCTGGACCGGACGAGCCCGACTACGTTGTGGAAGGACAGGGCGCTTGTCGAGCTGAACGTGGCCGTCCTTCATTCGTTTAAGCAAAAAGGGGTCAGCATCGTCGACCACCACACGGCGGCCCAGCAGTTCGTCAAATTCGAGGAACGCGAGGCGGAAGCGGGGCGGGAAGTCAATGGCCGCTGGTCCTGGCTGATTCCGCCGATGTCACCGGCGGCGACGCCGATCTGGGATCGGCCTTACCGGGAACGGGAGGTTTCGCCGAACTACGTTTACCAGACCCGTCCTTATGGAAAGGACAGTGGACAACCGCACAGCCCAAATCGGCATCCAAATGCCGCGGGCCCTCAGCGGAAAGCGGAGCCGCCCAAAGGCTGCCCGTTTCATTCATAAAGAAGGAAAGGATGCTCGTTCCAACGGGCATCCTTTATTTATTGTGTTCGGAAAGAGGCATTGAGGCATTTAAGGTAATGACTTTCTTCTTACACTAAGGATTCTTCAGCCGGGAAGGACAAGCTGCTCCGGAACAAATCCTTGATCTCCGCCGCCCATTCCAGCGCCTGGCTGCCGTTCTCGGGCTGCAGCGGGTAAATCAGACAGGTGGCCCTCCGCGTCTCGCCAAGCTCCTTCATCGGAAGCGAAACGAGCTCGTTGTCGCGCAGCAGCTGCGGCCGCAGATAAGAACGGGGCAGCAGGGCGGCCGCCTTGCAGATCGGCAGCAGCCGGACGATCGCTTCGAAGGAGTCGATTTCCATGCGCGTATCGGGAGCCACGGCGTATTTTCCGAACACCTCGTCCACCAGCCTGCGGTACCAGGTGCCTTTGGAAAACGTGATCATCGGAAGGCCGTTCAAATCTCCCATGACGACCGTTCTGCCGGCCTTCGTCAATTTATGCCGTTTAGGTACGACCAGCATCAGATGATCCTGGAACAGCGGAATGCACTGGAGGCCGGGTTCGGCGATGGAGGAGGCGATGACGCCAAGATCCAGTTTATTTTCCTTGACCTGGGAGACGATTTCATGCGTTTTGCCGGTGACCAGCTTCAGCTCCGTATCGGGGTATTTATCCATCAGTGCCTCGATCAGCGGGGGAAGCGTCGTCTGAATCGTGGTCAAACTCGCGCCGACGGTGGCGATGGTCCGGATCGGCGTTTGGAAACGGGAGATGGACTGCATAAACTCGTTATGGCGCGAACGCTGCTCGACGGCATAAGCATAAGCGGCCTGGCCGGTTTCGGTCAGCTCCAGCCTTTTTCCCCTGCGGTAGAACAGCTCTACGCCAAGTTCCTCCTCCAGTTTGGCAATCTTGCGCGACAGGGCAGGCTGAGACAAATTTAACAGCTTTGACGCCTTGTTTAAACTTGATTGCTCCACCACGGTCGCAAATACCCCTAAGTCCTCGTGCATCATGCCGTTTTCCCCCTGCGTAATCCTTTTATTTTTCGCTGTTATGCACAGAAGTTATAACAATTAATAAATATATTGCAATTCCATTATAAGATAAAAAAGAGTAACATTAAAGCGACACAAGTTGTTCACATGTACGGTCTGAAATTCGGGCTGCCGTTTCAACACGAAATTTGATCGACAGACCGGCGAAAAGAAGCGAACCGTGACGGCTTGAATCGGGTTTAATCGAAAAATGTAACCGCCATCATCGGCAAAGACGGAATCGTGAAAGGGGTAAACGCATTTATGAAAGGGTTTTATTCCAGAAAGCTGCACTCGCTCTTGGGGATCATTCCGTTAGGCTTTTTTCTGCTGGAGCATATGATCACCAACTTTTCGGCCGTTGAAGGCGGACCGCAGGGGTTCAGAGACGCGGTAAAATGGATTAACAGTCTGCCGCTGGTGCTCGTGCTCGAAATTCTTTTTATTTGGCTGCCGCTTTTGTACCACGGGGTTTACGGCACTTATATCGCTTTTCAGGCCAAGCCGAATAACAACCGCTTCAAGCATGAACGCAATCTCCGGTACACGCTGCAGCGGGTGACGGGGATCATCGCCTTGTTTTTTATCGGCTGGCACATCTGGCAGACGCGGATCCAGGTTTCCCTGGGCAACGTGACGCATGAGGGGCTGGGCAAATGGATGCATGACATCGTGACGCAGCCGTTTTATTTCACCATTTATCTGATCAGCGTAATCGCGGTGTCCTTCCATTTTACGAACGGGCTTTGGTCGTTTATGGTCAGCTGGGGGATTACGGTCGGACCGCGCGCGCAGCGGGTTTCTTCTTATATTTGCATGGGATTGTTTGTCATTGTGGCCGTTATGTTTACCTGGTCGCTGTTTGTGTTCCGCGGCATCGAATTCGAAGCGGACGGCACGGCCATGCTTCAGACGCTGAAGACGTTCATAGGATAAGGAGTGGCATAAGACATGGCTAAGAAAAGCATTATCGTCGTCGGAGGCGGCCTGGCCGGCCTGATGGCGACAATCAAAGCGGCCGAGGCAGGCGTTCAGGTAGCCCTGTTCTCGCTGGTTCCGGTAAAACGTTCGCATTCCGTTTGCGCCCAAGGCGGCATTAACGGAGCGGTAAATACAAAAGGCGAAGGCGACTCCCCTTGGGAGCATTTTGACGATACGGTCTACGGCGGCGACTTTCTGGCGAACCAGCCTCCGGTCAAAGCGATGTGCGAGGCGGCGCCGGGCATCATTCACCTGATGGACCGCATGGGCGTCATGTTCAACCGCACGCCGGAAGGTTTGCTCGATTTCCGCCGTTTCGGCGGCACCCAATATCACCGCACGGCCTTTGCCGGCGCAACAACCGGGCAGCAGCTGCTGTACGCCCTGGATGAGCAGGTACGCCGCTTCGAATCCGAAGGACTGGTTACCAAATATGAATCCTGGGAATTTCTGAAGGCTGTCATTGACGATGAAGGCATCTGCCGGGGCATCACCGCCCAGAACCTGAGATCCATGGAAGTGGTGACCTTTGCGGCGGATGCGACCATTTTGGCGACTGGCGGACCGGGCATTATTTTCGGCAAAACGACCAACTCGGTGATCAACACCGGTACCGCAGCAAGCGCCGTGTACCAGCAGGGCGTGGATTACGCGAACGGCGAGTTCATCCAGATTCACCCTACGGCGATTCCCGGCGACGACAAGCTGCGTCTGATGTCCGAATCGGCCCGCGGCGAAGGCGGACGGATCTGGACCTACAAGGACGGCAAACCGTGGTATTTCCTCGAGGAAAAATATCCGGCTTACGGCAACCTGGTGCCGCGTGATATCGCCACTCGCGAAATCTTCCACGTGTGCGTAGACGAGAAGCTGGGCATCAACGGTGAAAACATGGTATACCTCGATTTGTCGCATAAAGATCCGAAAGAGCTGGACGTCAAGCTCGGCGGCATCATCGAAATTTACGAGAAGTTTATGGGCGACGACCCGCGCAAAATCCCGATGAAAATTTTCCCGGCGGTCCACTATTCCATGGGCGGCCTGTGGGTGGACTACAACCAGATGACAAGCATTCCGGGGCTTTTTGCGGCAGGGGAATGCGAATACCAATACCACGGCGCGAATCGTTTGGGAGCCAACTCCCTGCTGTCGGCGATTTACGGCGGCATGGTTGCGGGTCCGAAGGCGGTCGAATACATCCGCGGCCTCAAGAAATCGGCGGAGGACGTATCCTCTACCGTCTATGAGGCGGCTAAGAAAGCGGAAGAGCAGAAATACGAAGGCATCCTGGCCATGAACGGTACGGAAAATGCTTACGTCATCCATAAAGAGCTCGGCGAATGGATGACCGATAACATGACCGTGGTGCGCTACAACAACAAGCTGGAGGCCACCATCAACAAAATCAAGGAATTGAAAGAGCGCCATAAACGCATCAACATCAACGATACTTCCCGCTGGAACAACGCCGGCGCTGCCTTTACCCGTCAGCTCGGCAACATGCTGGAGCTGGCCGAAGCGATGACGACAGGCGCTCTGCTGCGCAACGAAAGCCGCGGCGCGCATTACAAGCCGGATTTCCCGAACCGGAACGATGAGGAGTTCCTGAAGACGACAAGAGCGAAATTTACGCCGGACGGTCCGCAGATTTCCTATGAGGACGTCGACGTTTCGCTGATTCAGCCGCGGATCCGGGATTACTCCAAGGACAAACACTAAGAAGGAGGAACAGGACATGGCCGAAACGACCACACCTAAAAAAGTGAAGTTTATCATCACCCGCCAGGACGATCCGAAATCCCCGTCCTATACGGAGGAGTTTGAGCTTAATTACCGTCCGGGCATGAACGTGATCAGCGCCTTGATGGAAATACAGCGTAACCCGGTGAACGCAGGCGGCAATTCTACCGCTCCTGTCTGCTGGGAATCAAACTGTCTGGAGGAAGTCTGCGGAGCCTGCTCCATGGTGATCAACGGCAAACCGCGCCAGGCTTGCGCCGCACTGGTCGACAAGCTTGAGCAGCCCGTCCGCATTGCGCCGATGAAGACCTTCCCGGTCGTCCGCGACCTGGTCATCGACCGCAGTCGCATGTTTAACGCCTTGAAACGGGTAAAAGCATGGATTCCGATCGACGGTACCTACGATCTGGGTCCAGGCCCGAGAATGGCGGAGAAGAAACGCCAGTGGGCTTATGAGCTGTCCAAATGCATGACCTGCGGCGTCTGTCTGGAAGCCTGCCCGAACGTGAACGACAAAACCAACTTTATCGGTCCCGCGCCGATTTCCCAGGTCCGTTTGTTTAATGCCCATCCTACGGGCGAAATGAACGCCGAGGAACGGCTGGAGGCGCTGATGGAAGACGGCGGCATCGAAGGCTGCGGCAACTCGCAGAACTGCGTGCGTTCCTGTCCAAAAGGTATTCCGCTTACTACCTCCATTGCCGAAATGAACAAACAAACCACAAAACATATGTTTAAACGTTGGTTGACCAGCTAACGGTTATCTGTTAAGGGTTAACCGTTAACCGTCCCGTTATAGCTGCCAGCTTTAACCCAGCAAGCCCCGATAGCCGGATGTCCGGCCGCGCGGGGCTTGCTTTATTTTTGTCTGAATATGACGAGATTGCCTTTAAAGCTGCAGATACTCTTTGCCGGATATTCGGGAGAATCCGCGGCGCTTTGGTTTGACAGAACTTTCAGTCCCCTGCTGGGGCAGAGGCCCCAGGTTTAGGGTAATAACAAGCAAGCAAAGCAAATAAGCGCTCTCTTATTAAACGAAAAGAGGAGCTGAACGTGATGAGGATTTGGCTGATATTGGCGAACGCTGCGGGTTTCCTGTTTTTGGTTTTGTTCTTTTACCGGCTGGATCGCCGGCTGTCCAGCAGGGTGATTTTGCTTGCGCCCATCTTGTTTTATGTGTTTGCTTCATTGGAGGACCTGCTCGGCTGGGTCGATTTCGGGTCCTTGTTTGATTCGGACAAGATGCTGAAAGCCGTCATTCTGCTGTTTGTATTTGGTTCGGACGTGTTTTATATTTTATTTATGTTTAGGGAAATTGCCGACTCCGCCATGAAAAAGATTACCCTCCGGTCAACAGTTATCCGCATCAGCGTCACCGTGCTGGTTTGCGTTTTGTTTTTTACGGTTGTTTATACTTCCATTTATAAAATGTTCGGGAATGCCAGCTTTTCGGGCAAAGGCCTTGATGGCGGGCTTCTGGATCAGACGGTGTCTTTCCTTTATTTCAGCGTGGTGACCTTTGCGACGGTAGGGTATGGAGATATCCAGCCGACGGATGCCACATCCCGTATGATCGTGGTAATGGAGGTCTTCTTCAGCTTTATAACGGTCGCTTATTTGCTTTCCATGCTAAGCGTATTCCGGCAGATTTTTAAAGAAGGGAATACGGAGGAGCTAGCCATCGAACCCAAAATGGAACCGGAGACAGATCCAGCCGGGGATGACGCCGTATAGCGGGAAGGGGAAGGAATCTATCCAGCGAAGGCTAAGGAGGTAACGGAATGCCTGAATCCCGCAAGCAAGAGCTCAGGAAAGGGTTTCCAGCGCTGCAAAGCGAACGATTGCTGCTGCGCCAGGTGCTTCCGCAGGATGAAGCGGATTTGTACCGCATTTTAAACGAACCGCTCGTAAAAAAATATATGGCCTTTCGCCCCGAAACCGCCCGCAGCTCCAAACGGATTTACCGGTATTTCGAGGAATGTTATCTGGCGCTAACGTCTCTGCATTTTGGCGTTGTGCTGCGGGGAAATGGCCGCTTTGCCGGCTTATGCTCTTTTCAGCGGTGGAACGAGCAGGAGGGGAGCGCCACAATGGGGTATATGATAGCTCCCGAGTTGTGGGGCAGAGGGATCGCCACCGAGGCGGCACGGACGCTGCTGGAATATGGGGTTGAAAGCCTGGGGCTGAAGACGGTTTTTGCTTTCTGCGACGCGGACAATACCGCTTCAGGCAAAGTGCTGGCCAAATGCGGGTTTATGCCAGCGGCCCGAAGTCAGCAGATCCCCGACGGACCTGAAACGGCCCCTTACAAAGGCCGCCATTATTGGCTGACGGCCGAAGGAAAGCAAAAAAAGCCGCCGCGTGATGCTTTGTTACACAATTGAAATATTACTGTGATTTAAACCTAACAGAATGCGGTTAATATGAAGACATGACCCCCTTTTGAATATATAAATGTTTGGAACCCGCCAATCTGGCCGGGTTCCCTTTTTTTTTCGCAGCTTGCTGATGGAAGAGAGACAAACACAGACCTGACAAAAAAGAGCCGTGCCGTCCGAACCGCCCAAACAAGCGGATAACAGATCGAGGCAGGGCTCTTTGTTTTGTGTGCAGCCCGAAGTTTTACAGGGCTACCGTCTGCTTCTGCTTTTCTTTGTAATATACCCAGCTGGTAAAGCCGATTTCCTTCAGCCTTGCGGCTACCTGCTCCCATTCGTCCCCGACTCGGGAAGGCTTATGGGCGTCCGAGCCGAAGGTGACTTCTACGCCGTAGTGCAGAGCCCGCTCCAGAATGGCGTCGGAAGGGTACCAGCCGCCGCTGAGTTTGGTTTTGCCGGAGGTGTTGATTTCGATGGATACCCCGCATTCGGCAATCGTTTTTAAGGTATCCTCGATCGCTTGCTCGGCCGGAATATCCGAAAACGCCGGATAGTTCCCTTTCATCGCGTCGATATGCCCGAGAATCTGAAACATGCCGCTGCGCGCCGACTGGCGGATCAGATCGTAATAATTTTCCTTGTGAACGATCTGCTTGGCGGGCGTTAAATTTCTCCATCTGGATTTATTAAAGATACTGGTATTATCACTGCTGTGTACGGAACCGATAATATAATCAAAGGGATAAGCAGCCAGCGTGGACTGATATAGAGAAGCATGCTCCGGAAAGAAATCGGACTCGATTCCGAGCAGCACGTCGATTCGGCCCTCGTATTCCTTTTTTAGCTTCAACACTTCGTCTACATAAGACTTAAGTTCCTGTTTGCCCATGGCAATGCGGGGAAAAGGCTGCTCTTCGGCACTGCCGAAATAAGGCGTATGATCGCTGATGCCAATCACCTGAAGGCCTTCAGCTATGCCGGCTTCAATATAATCCCGGATGTTGCCGTCGGCATGGCCGCAGCGAAAATGGTGGGTATGGAGATCAAATTTCATGGCTCGTTTCCTTTCGTCATCAAAACCGGTTAATCCGCACCGGTAAATTTGGTTTCCGGCATGCCTTTCAAATCGCCAAGGAACTGCTGCATGGCCGAGTTGATGTAACGGCTGGACTTGTAGATAACGCCTACCGGATGAGTAACCTCCAGCTCTGGGATAGGAACGATCTGCAAGGTGCCGAGCCTGAGTTCTCTGGAGATGGTCTGTTTGGAAATGATTGCGGCGCCGAGGTTGATTTCGACCATCCGCTTGACTTCTTCGCTGCTCGACAGCTCCATCACCACATTGGGCTCCATGTTATTGTCCCGGAAAACCTGCTCCACAAACCGCCGTCCAACCGTATCAGGGGAGAGCAGGATCAGCGGAAGATCGCGCAGCATTTCCAGTTCGGGTTTTTCTTCTTTGGCAAGCGGATGAAGAGGCGATACGACGACCTCGAAGGTATCGTAATACAGGACGGAAGCATGAATCTGCGGGTTATGCTCGATCAGATAACCGATGCCGATATCGACCAGCCCTTGCTCGACGTTCTGGTAAATTTGGGACGAAGCCATGGATTGGATGGTCGTTTTGATCAGCGGGAACTGGTCCTGGAAATAGGAAAGGATGCGCGGCAAAATCTGGATCGCGATAGAAGTCGTGGTACCTAGGACTATATGCCCCTGAGGCGTTTGCTCCATGTCGGACAATTTCTGTTTCAGTTCTTCCACGATATCCAGTATTCGTTCTGCACGTTCCAGAAAGACCTGGCCCCTGTCGGTCAGGGTCACCGGCTGATTGCGGTCGACGAGCACGGTCTTGAATTCATCCTCAAGGCTTTTGATCTGGGCGGAGACGGCCGGCTGAGTCAGGTTGAGCAGCTCGCCGGCTTTTCGGAAGCTTTTTGTTTTTGAAATGGTGATGAGAGTTTCCAACTGGCTGATGTTCATTGTACCCCTCCTTGCATCACTACGACTCTAAACCATATGGTCCGAACCTGGGTCAGCTTTTCATAATATTATAGGGGTTAGCACGATTTGGAGCAATGGGAATCGGGAACAGGTTATTTAGCAATTTTAGATGTATGTGTACAGTGGACAAACCGGGGCAGTTTTATGCATGAAATGAATGAAAATTTATGGGTGAAATTGTTGAAAATTAATGATTTATTTCTAGTGATAAAGTATAATCAAAATAATTAAGAGCGGGACTAAGGATGCATATCGAAACAGTTCCAAGTGAAAAGGGGCGCATTTTACGTGAAAGCAGAAGTGATTAATCCTTTTTTGGAATCTGCAAGGCTTGTTCTTGAACAAGTCATTCAGGTTTCACCTTCCACCGGAAGTCTTGGCGTAAAAGAGATCGCTCCCATCCAGAATCATATTTGGATACAAGTGGGGATGACAGGCCAATTTAGCGGGAATGTCGTATTTGGCCTTCAAGAGCAGGTTGCTCTCCGGATTGTATCCGTTATGATGGGCGGCTTTGTACTGACGGAAATGGATGAAATGGGCCAAAGCGCCATTTCGGAGCTGGGCAACATGATCAGCGGCAACGCGAGCACGATTTTGTCCAATCAAGGTTATGTGGTTGATATTACTCCGCCTAAAGTCATGAAGTCGGAGGAGAACGAGCAGGCCCCGCGGATGGCGCTCTGCATTCCTCTGCATATGGATGGCATAGGCGAGTTGGATATTCAGGTCATGATCTCGTAATATAGATTCTGCAAACAGGCGGCAAGTGAAGCGGGGGCTTCAGGACGGAGGATTGCCGCCTTCTATAGCGGAAAGGATGCGAGGACATGCTTAAAGACAAGCGGGTTGTCATTACCGGCGCGTCCAGCGGGATCGGGGCTGAAATGGCCGGTCAGCTGTCGCGGCGGGGAGCCTTTGTCATCCTTGCAGCCCGAAACGGGGACAAGCTGAAGCAGGTAGCAGACGGCTTGGCCGGGCCCTTTGGCCTTGTAAAGCTGGATGTGTCTGCGGAGGATTCGGTGACCGAAGCATTTCAATATATTAAAGAGACTTACGGTTTCGTCGATTGTCTGATTAACAATGCTGGATTCGGCAGGTTTAAGACGTTCGCGGAAACCGGGCTTGATGAATTTGAAGCCATGATGAACGTTAATTATATGGGGACGGTCCGCTGCACGAAGGCTGTGCTGCCCGGGATGCTGGCAGCCGGAAGGGGACAAATCGTCAACATTGCATCCATGGCCGGAAAGCTGGCTACGGCGAAATCATCCGCGTATGCGGCAAGCAAACATGCCGTGCTCGGATTTACCGATGCCCTGCGGCAGGAGCTGCGGGGCACGGGGATTACCGTTTCTGCGGTTAACCCGGGGCCGATCGATACGCCGTTTTTGAAGGGCGCCGATCCAAGCGGGCATTATGCCCAGAATGTCGGCAGGTTTCTCCTGAAACCGGAGAAGGTCGCCAAGGCTGTTGTACAGGTCGTGGAAAGTAAAAAAGCCGAAGTGGACCTGCCATGGGCGGCGGGGTTCGGCACCAAGCTGTACCGGCTGTTTCCCCGGCTGGCCGACCGGCTGGCAGGCGGGATGATCAACAAAAAATAAGAAGGATTTGCGTAAGGCGCTTCCGGATGATCCGGGCGTCTTTTTTAGCGTTAAAAAGCAGTAGTTTGGAGCGGCAAGGAATATCGCATATAATGGAAATAACGACTTTTGGATAAAGGATGGACATACATGACAACTCAAACATTTAGGAATATCGGGGTCGCAGAGAGGCTTGCGGACCGCTTGGCCGAATTCGACATTATTTCGCCTTCACCCGTACAGGCCAGCGCCATACCGGCCGTGCTGGAAGGACACGACGTCATAGCCCAATCCCAGACCGGAACGGGGAAAACACTAGCGTACCTGCTTCCGGTCCTGCAGCGTATCGACCCTTCGCGCAAGGTGACGCAGGCGCTTATTCTTGCCCCTACGCAGGAGCTGGCGATGCAGATTTTACGCGAAAGCGAGCGTTATGCGGAAGGAACGGAGATCGAAACGCAAGCGCTGATCGGCGGCGCGGCCATCGGCCGTCAGGTGGAGCGTTTGAAACGGCATCCGCAGCTCGTGGTCGGAACGCCGGGGCGTGTCCGCGAGCTGCTTGCGAGCCGAAAGCTCAAGCTGCATGAAACGCGGATGCTGGTCATCGACGAGGTGGACCAGCTGTTCCAGCTGGGCGGGGCAGGAGATGTGGACCAGATTCTTAAGGCGTCGCTGCGCGACCGACAGCTTCTGTTCCTGTCCGCTACCGTAACGGACGAAATTCGTGCTTTGGCAGCCCGTGAGATGAAAGACCCGGTGGAGATCGGCATCGAGCCGGAGCAGCGGACTTCGGCCACGCTGGAGCATTTGTATTTCGTCTGCGAGCAGCGGGACAAAATCGACCTGGTGCGAAGAATCGTCCGTACTTATGACGAACCGAAGGTGCTTGTGTT
The DNA here is from genome assembly GCF_058267595.1 of Paenibacillus mobilis. Classification (NCBI taxonomy): domain Bacteria; kingdom Bacillati; phylum Bacillota; class Bacilli; order Caryophanales; family Paenibacillaceae; genus Paenibacillus; species Paenibacillus mobilis. The sequence goes on along the minus strand of NZ_JBZCMS010000005.1, from coordinate 165,262 downwards.
CGTTAACCAAATTGACTCGATCGGCGAAATCGAAGCGAAGCTGAATTACGTGGGGCTGAACGCGGGAGCCCTTTACGGGGATGCGGACAAAACCTCCCGCAGCCTGACGCTGCGCAGGTTCCGCGACGGCGAATACCGCGTGCTGGTCGCGAGCGACGTGGCCGCGCGCGGGCTGGATATCGAGCAGCTGGGCATGGTCATTCATCTGGATCCGGCTACGGATTCGGAAAATTATGTGCACCGCGCGGGGCGGACGGGCCGTATGGGACGGCATGGCTTGTCCATCACGATCGTTTCGCCGCAGGAGACGTTTATCGTCCGCAAGTTTGCCCGGGAGCTGGGCATTACGTTCGGGCTGCGGGGTTTGGTAGGCGGACGGATCACGACGCCTAGAGAGGAAGCCCGGCCGCACCGCAGGGAAATCAAGCCGCTGCGGGATTCGGAAGCGGAGAGCAGAGGACGCCGGGGCGAAAGCGGACCCGGATCGCGCGGTTTTTCCGGCAGAAACGGGGACACGGAGAGCTACAGAGGCGCGGAGCCGGGCCGGGGAACGGCAAGACCGAAATCGCCGTCCGCCCGGAAAGCGGGCGCCAAGTCTCCGGCTGCTAAACCAGCCGGAGAACGAAAGCTCGACCGGCACCGCGATCGCAAAAACAAAGGGGCTCCGAGATGGCTAAAAGATAAACAGCCCAGGGATTGATTGATTTTTACGGTAATTCATTTATAGCAAGAAATTCGAAAGGGAGGCCACTGCCTTGACGCAAAATCCGGTTTTGGAAATTGAAGCCTTAAGCGGCGGTTACAACCTGAACCGACCCGTGCTGCATGACATCGGCATGAAGGTGATGCCGGGGGAAATGGTGGGACTGATCGGTCTAAACGGAGCGGGAAAAAGCACCACGATGAAGCACATTTTGGGTCTCATGAATCCGCAAAAAGGCGAAATCCGGGTGAACGGAGCGACCCGTGCCCGGAATCTGGAGCAGTATCAGGGAGCGCTGGCTTTCGTGCCGGAATCTCCGCTTTTATATGAGGAAATGACCGTCCGCGAGCATCTGGAATTTACGGCCCGGGCTTACGGGGTAGAGCGCAGCGATTACGAAGCCCGTGCGGCCGAGTTGTCCCGGCTGTTCCGGATGGAGGATAAAATGGACAGCTTGTCCGTGCATTTGTCCAAAGGGATGAAACAAAAGGTCATGATCATGTGCGCTTTCGTGGCCAGACCAAAGCTGTACATTATCGACGAGCCTTTTCTGGGCCTGGATCCGCTCGGCATCCGTTCGCTGCTTGATTTTATGATGAAGCTGCGCAGCGAAGGCGCGTCCATCCTGCTGAGCTCTCATATTTTATCTACGATTGAAAACTACTGCGACCGTTTCGTCATCCTTCATCAAGGGCGGATTATTACGCAAGGAACGCTTGATGAAATCGCTTCGGCGGCAGGCATGCAGGGACAGCCGCTCGAGCAGATTTTTTATTCGCTGGTGCAGGACGGAAACGCATGATGAACCTTCTTGAGCTCCGGCGGAAAAGAAGCGGTCAGTTCTGGGGCGGGATCGTTCCCTATCTCGGGTATGTGCTGCAGAGCGGTGTGGCCGTCTTGTTCCTGTTCTGCCTCATCGCGTTTGCCGCATGGTATACGGCCTTTATCCGGAATTTGCCGGAAGGGCTGCCGATCCGCTGGATCGCGCTGGTACTGCTGGCTCCGTTCGTGATCGGCGGCGGCTTCCGCACCTTCCTGCAGCCGGCCGATACGGTGTTCCTGCTGCCGCAGGAGCCGCGGATGATCCGCTATTTTGCGCCTGCATGGCGGGGAGCTATCATTCGCAAATATGTGATTTCTGCTCTTATTCTGGTTACTTTCTGGCCTCTCTACATAACGGCTGAGGATCAGGCGAAGCCGTTCGGCTGGACGGCGCTGCTGCTGGCGGTATGGGCGCTTGTGGCCAGCTTTGGCAGCTGGCGCGAGCTGACGTTTGTGTCCCGGCGGGCAGCCGGATCCTATCGTCTGCTGCGCTGGGCAGCCGGCGTTCTGGCGCTGGCCGCCTGGTTCTGGCATCCGGCCGGCAAAGCGCTGCTGTTCATCGTGATACTGGCTGCGGCTTACGCGGCTTCGCTGCTGCTTCCTGCAAGGCTGCGCGTGCCCTGGGAGATCCTGATCGCAGCGGAGAAAAATCAGGCCGCCCGCGCCATGACGGTGCTCGGCTGGTTCGTCGAGGTGCCGGGCCGCGAGCAGCGGGTGCGTACCCGCCGCTGGCTGTCGGGCTGGGGAAGCCGGATTCCGTGGGAACCCGGACAGGCTTACCGCTATTTGCTGACCAAAAGTTTTATCCGCAGCGACATGTTTATGATCGTGCTGCGCGTGGCTGTGGTCGGCGCGCTGCTCGCTTACCTCAGCGGACAAAACCTGATGGGCGGCGCAGTTTATCTCTTTTTTGTTTTTGTTGTGGGAGTTCAGCTGTCCGAGCTGCGCAGGGTCCACAGCGAGTCGTTTTGGCTGAGCCTTTATCCGGTTCCGGCGGGCAGCCGCAAAACCAATGCCGTCCGTTTGATTTTCCGGATTCAATGGGTATACGCCCTGCTGATGTGGCTTGCTTTTATCCCTTCGCTTGTTGACGGGGAGCTGCCTCAGGCGGTGTATTTCCTTGTCGGGGGTCTGGCGATCGCTTTCCTGCAGCGGTTATATGGATCGAAAACGAAAAAAGGCGAGGAAGAAGACGAATAGAAACCAAAAAGGAATCAAAAAGAAACCGAATAGAAACCGAAAGAGGCGGAGTGCTCCGCCTTTTTTTATTTTGGAGCGGTTTAATCCTAACTAACGGGTTTGTAAAAAGATTTATTTATGTGCTATAGTTAGCACGATTGGCTAGCGCAGGTTTCGAGAAGTTTTTGGTTTGGAGGGACATCCTTTGAGAAATGCGGAAGCAACTAAAGAACGGATCCTAGAGGCGGCAATGGAGGAATTTTCTTCTTACGGCATTGCGGGGGCACGGGTCGACCGGATCGCCAAAAATGCCGGCTGCAATAAAAATATGATCTATATTTATTTTGAAAATAAAGAAACGCTTTTTACGACGGTGCTGCAGAAAAATTTGACGCGGGTGTATGAAGAAATCACCTTTTCGTCCGACGATCTCCCCGGTTACGCCGGAAGGGTTTTTGATTTTGTCATGGAAAATCCCGACTTGTTCCGGTTAATGACCTGGTATGGGCTGGAACAAAAAAACGTAAATCTGACGGAACGCGCTTCGGTCCAGCAGAAGAAAGTCAAAGAGCTGCTGGAGGCGCAGCAAGCCGGGACGGTGGGGAAAACCTTCACTCCGGGGTTTATCCTGACGGCGATTATGGCTTTGACTACTTCCTTTATCTCCAGCAATCCGTTTGGCCCTTCGTATGATCCGGAAGCCATGAACACCCCGGATCAAACCCGGGAGGCTATTGTAAAGGCGGTCAGCCTGATGGTAAACGGATAACAGCAAACTAGGACGCGCCAATCCGGCCTGAAAAGCGGAAAGGTCCCCAAGCTGCGAAGCAGCAGGGGACCTTGTTTGTTTTGTTAGAAAGAAAAGTAGGACTGCGAGCAGTCAAACAGCAGGTTCCGTTCGAAGCCTGACGGGTTTCCAGTCGTTTGAGACTCCGGGTTATGGAGCCTGCCGGCCAAATCGGTCAAAGCGGCTTCCGCCAGCCTGCGGCGGGCGATGCCCCATTCATCACGGCTGGCCTGGACGTAACGCAGCGCTTCAGGAACGCTGCCTTTTTTCAGGTTTTTATAGACAGAAGCAAAACGGACCAGATCAAAATTCGGATGGACTCCCGGCAGGTGAAGCTCAGCCCGGCCGTTTACGCCGCCGCAGGTGATCTGCAGCAGGACAAATACTTCATCGGTCCCAATCGGATACATCGTTTCCGCAACAAAATTCCGGTCGTAACGGAAAATTTCGATTTGGCCGATTTTGTTTACCGATAAACGGTTAACGTATTCGTCCAGCCTAGGCGGGGGTTCCATTTTATTAATCATTTTGATCAGATCTCCTTTAACAGTTTGGTAGTATAGTCTGCCGCAGCAAGACGGCAAAGGCTTCGGCACAAAAAAAGCCCCGGCGGGGAATGCTCCTAGCTCTAGCTCCCGCACAGGCGCAGCATGTGGATCAGATGTTTTAAAACGACAATTTGGATTATGTCATGAAGTGCAGCGAATGTAAAATGCAAATTTGGACTTGATTAGCTGAATTCAGCGGTTATCAGGAAATTTTCCGGTCTAAATGGGGGGATATATTTTTATTGCATGGAATATCTCGTCTATTCGGGGAATTACGCCGATTATGGTCTGTAAATAACAGGATTAGCGGAAAAACAAAAGGCAGACGGGCTTCAGCCCGGTCTGCCTGCTGTTAGCTGCCCGAATCCGGGCAGTCTTGATTTCAAGAAAGGAAATTAGAGGATGAATGCACGGCTGATGATGACGAGCAGGATGAACAATACAAGGATTGCACCTGTGCTTGTGAATCCGCCGTAACCCAAACCGCCGCCGTAACCGCCTCTAGTATCTTCTACTCCGTTCATTTGCCATTCCCCTTTCAAGTGTTGTTGTCACTTACAGGAGTATCATATGAGCGGAGGGGCGAAGCGGTATGGGCCTTTGCCGCCCGATTAAAATTTTATCGATTTTGCAGATCCTGCACGCCCCGGTAAACCAGATCGAACAGGTCTTCCAGGTTTTCTTCCGCAATGCAGCTGAAGGCGATCCGCAGATCCCGCTCGCCGAGGGCGATCGTGCCGACGCCGTATTCGCGGAGCAGGTGCTGGCGGAGCGGCTCGGCTCCCACCGTTTTCAGCTTGAGGCACATGAAGTAACCGGAATTAAACGGATAATATTCCCATACATCGCCGTATTTGCCGCTGTCCAGCAGTGCCTTAACCTTGTTGGCCCGGCCTTTCATGACGGCAAACTTCGCTTCCTTCTGGGGAGCAAATTCGTCCGATTTCAAAGCCTGCAGCACAAAGGTTTGGGAAGGATGGGCCCCGCTTGAAATGGTGGCGCGAATGATGCCCAGCGTCTTCTGCTCCAGCACCGAAACGGCTTCCGGCGTGCCGGCATAAGTAATAAATCCGACGCGGAATCCCCAAACGTATTCCTCTTTGGTAGCTCCGTCAACTTTAACGGCCAGCACCCGCGGATGCAGATCGGCCAGCTTGCCGAACAGGGACTCCTGCAGGGAATCTTCGAAAAAGAGTCCGAAATAGGCATCATCGGTAACCACGACGACATTTACGCCCGCCTCGGCGGCTTCCTTGATGGCGGCTACGATCTCGTCGCCTTCCTGAGCCCCGGGCGTATAGCCGGTCGGATTATTCGGGAAGTTGAGAACCACAACCGCTTTGCCGCCGGCCGGTACGGCCAGAAGGGCTTCCCGCAAACCTATGCTGTTAAACTTCATCTCTTCCGTAAACAGCTCGTAATTCACGATTTGCGCATGACGGCGGATGCCGAAGGTCAGCTCGTAATTTTCCCAGTTTTTATCGGGGTAAATCACGGCATCTCCTTCTCCGACAAACAAATCCGCCACGATGCTGAGCCCGTGGGTCAAGGCGTTGGTCACGATCGGCTGTCCGAAGGACTTGCCCGCCAGGGACGGGTTTTCCTTCAGCATTTTATCCCGCCACACGGAGCGCAGCTCGGGTTTGCCGGCAGGAGGGGCGTAAGGATACAAATCCTGCGGTTTGTAGGCCGATAGCGTGTCCTGAATGACAGCCAGGTGCATAGGTCCGCCGTTTTCCGTGGCGATGCCGATGGTGGCGTTATATTTTTTGGCTTGGCTGGAAGCTTCCGCCGATTGACTTAAGATCCCTTCCTTAGGGAAATAAATTTCGCGACCGAGCCCGGACAACATTTCATATACATAAGGACTGTCTGCTTTCAGGCGGTCGTTCAGCTGTGACGCAAGAGGGTTCATCACTTTCCATCCTTCCAACTTCGTAATTGGTCCTGAATTTTCGTTTTGACTGCCTAACATTATAACATCAGGCCAGGCAAGCGTCACGGACCAATCCTTCAATTTTCGCGGTGGTAGGGACAATATTTTTGCATCAGTCCGGCCGTTTCCAAATCTTCCGCTTGTCCACGGGCCTTAAGGCCTGCCGTGACCGCCGCACGCTCTTGCTCCTTCAGGTTTTGCCCGAATTTGAACTTCGCCGACAGCGAGGAGGGGACCAGCTTGTAGACGGAAACGGCTTTGAGCCGGCCGGTATACCGCGGATCGGCCGCGTCGATCGGTTCATAACCGCCTTCAGGCTGGAGTTTTTGCATAAACAGCGAAAGGGCCTGCGCTTTTTCCGCCGGATCCTGCACCAACTCGGAAATCCCTTCAGCCATTACGCTTTTGAAATAGGAGGTGGCCGGACAAGCCAGCTCGGGGTCGGTGAAATAAGAAGGAATCAGCGCGTATTCTCTGGCGACGGTGAAGCTGACCCGGTGGTCGGCTTTCATCTGTTTCATCTTCTCTCCGGCAAGGCTGCCATGAAAATAAAAAACGCCGTTCCCGTAAACAAAATTAAGCGGCGTTACCCGGCAGGCGCCGTCTCCAGACAGCGTCCCGAGAAATCCGAAACTCATGTCCGCCAGAAAAGCTTCGATCTCTTCGGCTTCTTCAACCTGAAATTCTTGCCTTCTCATAGGATTACCCCTTCCAAACCCGGCAGTTCCGGTTAATAGAGTTTAAGCATATAAGAGCGATTGACATTAAAAAAGAACCAATTTAGATTCATTTTATTAGTCCAATTTTTTGGGGAAGCAGAGGAGGAGCAAGCCTGATGTCCGATTTTACACTGCCTTTGGAAAAAATGCTGGCCGTCTACCGTTATAAGTATCTGGCCCTTTATCAGGCTATTCGCGGCAAAATCCGGGACGGCTCCTTGCCGGCAGGAACCAGGCTGCCCGCTTCGAGGGAGCTGGCCGATATGTATGGCTTGTCGAGAGGCAGCGTCTCCCAGGCTTACGATATGCTGCTGGCCGAAGGCTACGTTTACGCCAAGGTGGGGAAGGGGACCTTTGTGGCGTCCCGTTATGCCGGCGGAACGACGGACGCGGCAGGCGGCAGGAGCGGCGGCTTGGAAGGAGGCAAAGAAAGCGGGAAGGAGAGTGGGAAGAAGAGTGGGAGTGAAGCTGGGAAGGAAAACCCCGGGGGTGGGCTTCCCGCAGAACCCGGGGAGCGAAGCTGCGGAGAACCCGGCAATGGCCATACGGCAGACCGTAGGACGTCAACTGCCGGGGCGGAACCGGATGCTGGAGCTGGGACCGAGGCCGAAACCGGTGGCCGCAAGCCGGCGGAGCTTTGGTTGTCGCCCTGGGCCCAAAGACTGCAGCGGCTGTCGGATGGGGGAGAGTCCTCGGGCCGGAGGACGGAGGCAGAGATCGGAACGGGCGAGACGTCCGGAGCCTTCGGAGCGGCCGGCGTTCCAGCCGGGCGAGCAGGGAAGGCGGAGGGGAAGTTGGGCGGAACCGAGGAAACCGGAGGTTTCGGCCCTGGCGCGCACGGCGGGAAAAGCGAGGATGAGCGGAGCACGGAACCCGCCGGACCGGCGGCGGGTTCCGTGCGAACGATTTCGTTCGCGAGCGGCCTGAGGCTGCCGCCGGCGGAATTTCCGCACGCGGCGTGGCGCAGCGCGCTGACGAAGGCGTCCGCCGAGGCTTACGACGGCGCGGCGGATGCCTTTGGCGATGCGGGGCTCCGGGCCGCGATTGCGGCCCATCTTCGCGCCAGCCGCGGCATCGCCGCAGACCCTGCATCGATCTGCTGCTTCAGCGGATCGATGCAGGCCATCGCGCTCCTGAGCCAGCTGCTGCTGGGCGAAGGAGCGCGGGCCGTGGCCGAGGATCCCGGGTACCCCGGGATCCGGCTGGCCGCCGCCGCTGCCGGGGCGGCGGTGATCCCGGCCGAGGTGGACGGCCGGGGGCTTGTCCCGCGCGACTGGGACGCGCAGGTCCTGTTTGCGACGCCGGGCCGGCAGTTCCCGACCGGCGCGGTGCTGGCGCCGGAGCGGCGGCGCGAGCTGCTGGCCTGGGCCGAAAAGCGGAACGCGGTCATCGTCGAAGACGATTTCGACAGCGAGTTCCGCTGGGCCGGCCAGCCGATGGAGCCGCTCATGGCGCAGGACCGGGGTGAACGGGTCATCTTCGTCGGCACGTTCACCAAAACGCTGTTCCCCGCGCTGCGCATCGGTTACGCGGTGCTGCCCCCGCCGCTCGTGGAGCCCGTGCGGCGGGCTAAAGCGCTGTTCGAGCCTTCATCGCCGGCTCTCCTGGAGCAGCGCACGCTGGCCCGCTTTATGGCGCGGGGCGACTACGACAAACATTTGCGCCGCATGCGCCGGATTTACGGCGCGCGTTATGAGGTGTTTCGCCGGGAGCTGGACGATCAGCTCGGCGGCCTGTTTGCGCCGCTGCCGCTGCACAGCGGTCTCCACGTTTATGCCCGATGGCGGCGGAGCGAGCAGGACTATCGCCGCTTTGAGGCTGGCTGTGCCCGGGAAGGCGTAAGCTTCCGGAACGTGGATGAGTATTGGAAGGGGCCGCATAAGGCCGCGGCCTGCTTCTTTTTCGCCCATTTGACGCCGGAAGAGATTGCCGAAGGAGTTGGCCGGATGCAGGCTGCCGGAAGCAAAATTTGGGAGAGATAGCGTTTACGTAGTATAATAGCTAGCAAAACGTTATTTTCAAGGAGGAAGAAACATGCTGAAGACTTCTCCTTCCTCTTTTGTGCTGAAACGGGCCTTCGCCAAAATCGTGTGCGAGCCCGGCTGGAAATGGCAGAAGCGGGAGAAGCCGCTGGAGAATTTTGATCTGTTTTATGTATGGAGCGGAGAAGGGACGCTGATCCTGAACGACCGTCCGACGCCGATCGGCAAAGGCAGCTGTTTTCTTTTCCGGCCCGGGGATCACACCAGCGCGACGCATAATCCGCAGAAGCCGCTTGTGCTGACTTACATTCATTTCGATGTCAAAGACCCTCTCGAGGAGATCCCGTCCCCGTACCGGAAGCTCGAGGAGACGTTTGATTTCGAATTTATGCTTTCCAGATACGTGAGGCTGTTTCTGAACCAGGATACGTACGGAGCCGAGGAAGAAGCGCGGCTGCTGCTGAAGCAGATGATGATTTACCTGCTCCGCGAGGAACGCCATGTGCCGGTGCCCCAGGCCGCCGTCAGCCATCATCTGGACGAAGCGATCCAGGAGGTCGCCAACTACGTGCTCCAGCATCCGGGACTGCCGCACAGGACCAAGGATCTGGCGGCCCGTGCCGGGCTTTCGCCGCGTTATTTTTCGATTAAATTCAAAGAGATTACGGGTTCGCCCGTTCAGTCCTATATTATAAAATGCCGCATCGACCGTGCCCGGCATCTGCTGCTGCATGCGGGCATGAACGTGACCGAGGTGGCCGAAGCGCTTGGTTACCGGGATATCTTTTTCTTCAGCCGCCAGTTCAAGCAGTATACGGGCAAAAGCCCCTCGGAGATCCGCTGAACGCCGTCAGGGTTCAAAGGGAAGGAAACCGGGGTAATCATCTTTAATTCTTTTTGTTTGACCCGGAAAACCGGCCTGAAAGGAGGTGAGCTTCATGAGCAGAAGACGGCGGATGCGCAGCAGGGGATTTGCGGGCAGATCAAGTTTATTCAGAAACCGTCTGCGCCGTTTGAAGGCGGCCGAACAGGAAATTTCCTGGTTCTAATGTAATTCCCATACTTAGCTCTAATCGCGATTGTCCATATATCATAGAAAAAGCAGCCTCCGCGCGGTGCGGAAGCTGCTTTTTTGCTGCTTCTATCCTTTCATCGTTTGATTCCTTGGAATTTTCCATCTGCGATTGCGATGAAAGGTTTGCGTGATGGGCCCCGCTCCGTTGGCGCAGGCGTGCAGGCTATGCGTGCAGGCTATTCAGCTGTTTAGCTTTTCTTGCGAAAATAGCCCAGCAGCTGCCCCATCTTGACGGTCGTACCCGGTTTCAGGGTTTCCAGCGGATCGAAGGTGCCGCTTTCCGTAAGCACGACAACCGTGGAGCCGAACTCGAAATAAGCGAGATCGTCTCCGCGTTCCCAGACTTTGGCGGCCGGATCGGTATACCGGATGCTGCTCACGTTCATGGCGCCGACCTTCACAACCGCGACCTCGCCTGGGCGATGGTCGATGTAGGTGATAAGCCGCTCATTGCGCGTCAGCACGGATTTCATATGCGTCATGCCAAAATCGTTAACGGGATAAACCTTTCCCTTGATATGTTCGCTTTCCAGCTTGGTCCCGGCTACGGGCGCGTGGATCCGGTGATAGTCGGTAGGGCTTAAATACAGCACGAAGAAAAAACCGTGTTTGTATTTCTCCAGCCTCGGCGATCTGTTAAGCAGATCGGCAATCGTATAATTTTGCCCTTTCACGTTCAGAAGCGTCCCCGCTTCTATGGGGCCCATGGCCGTAATCAAAGAATCGACGGGACTGACGAGCGCGTCCGGCTCCCCGTGTACGGGGCGCATGCCCGGCTTTAAACGGCGCGTGAAAAATTCATTCAGCGTCCGGTATTCGGCAAGCTCTTTCTCCGCCTCGTGCAGAGGAATGTCGTACATTTTAGCAAATAAAGGAATGAATGGACGGCTGGCGGCCGACCTGGAAAAATGCCCGGTTATGGCGGCAATCCATTTTCGTGAAGAAAGCTCCGTAAAAAACCGCATCATGGTTTGAGCCATAAGCTGCTCCTTTCTAAATTCCGTTCCGCCGGCTGCGGAAATGGGATCAACTCCGCTAATATTGACACAGATCGGGCTTTAAATCAACCAGGATCCGAGCGCCAGCCAGAAAAAGAATCCCCTGTTTAAACCCGCGGTAAACCGCTCTTCCTCACATGTCCGTTCCGCTGCTGCGGCTCAAATCGGGAAGTGCAGCGGTCAGGCCGAAGCGGGTTCCGTTTAGCGAAAAAGAACCGGCGCAACGTGGTTCTGCGGCTGCTGGAGCAGCAGATGACGGGCAAAAGCCATAGGCCTGCGGTACGTTTCCCTCCACACCATTTCCATGCCGGCTTCGCGAAACCCGTAACGCTGGTCGCGGCCGTTGCATTCTATGAAGTAGATCCGCCCTGAAGCGGTAATTCCGATGTCCATGCCGAGATCGGCGAGGAGAGGCAGCTGCCCTGAAAGCACCTCTGCCGCTTTCAGGGCCAGTGAACGGCTTCCGGCAAGCACTCTGGCGGCCACGCCCGGCGGCATTACGGCTTTTAGAAGCTCTTCGGCGGAACACGCGCTTCCTCCTTGAGCAATGTTGGATAAGAAGCCGCCTGGAGCGGACAGTTTGGCAAACAGGCCGGTGATGCTCCATTCCCCGCCGAGTCCGCGCTGGACGGTCACTCGCAGATCGAAAGGCCTTCCGTTGAACTCTGCCAGCGGCAGCCTTTCCTGAACGAGGAACGGCACCTGCCGGATCCGGCGGACGACCGGAAGCGGCAGCGAGGTTTTGCCGCTGCCGCCCAGCCGCACCTCTGTCCAGCGCCCGGGCTTTGTTCCCCGTTTGCTCCGGTAAATCAGTTTCCAGCCGCCGCTGTCCCGGCGCAGCCTCATGATGCCTTTCCCGACCGAGCCGCTGGCCGGCTTAAGAATCAGGTCGGAGTACCGCTGCATCATAAAGCCGATGTTGCCGAGGGTAGCGGGCAGCGTATACGGCTGGCAGGCCGCCAGCGCGGGATGACTGGCGAGCAGCCGGTGAATTTCGTCTTTCCGGTAGCGGGTATTGGCGTTAAAAAGGGTAATGCCATGGTCACGGAGAGCGGAAATTTTATTTTCGGCTGATTTTCCCGTATAGATGGCCCGGTTATGAATCACTTGCGGCGTCGGCACTAACGTGCGGATGTATTGGTTTCCCGTCTTCAAATAAACCGGAATGGTTTCCTGGCCGGGCCGCAGATCCTCCAGACGCAAATAGCAGGGAATCAAGCCGTAAGCAGCCGCAGCGTCCTCGTAGAGAGACAATGCTTCTTTTCCGGTGCGGCCCGCCGGTATGCCCCGGTGCATCTTGGCATTGAGCAGAATGCCGACATATTCGGGTTGCACGATCCTTCCCCCTTCCTGCCCGGGATCAACCGGGTAAGAATCATCCTTGGCTTGGTTTATTTTATGGCCGGATCTGGCGGAAAGCATGGACGAATGAGGCGCGTCACCCGCCTGATTTCGTTTCTGGTCTTCTTTCCGGCCTAGTACATGCGGCATGGAAAGGCGGTATTTTTGCGGAAGAGTCACCTTCATGCCCTTGCCGTCGTATAACTACAACATAATTGCGATTGGCAGAAGGGAGCTATCGGCTTTGAGTCCTCACAAGGTTGCGGTCATTTCGCCGGGATCGTTTGTCCTCCCATCGGGAAGAAGCAGCTCGGTGGAACGTGTAATTGAAAAAGTGGTCCCGCTGGCTGCAGGCCGCCTGGATATCCGGGTGTACGGCAGAACAGGGGAGGATGCCCCGGTAAAAGCGATGCTGGGCACGGTGCCCTGCAGCAGAGTGCCTGGAGGTTCAGCCTATTTGCCGTCCATTCTCCGCCATCTCCGAGCCTGGCGTCCGGACTCGGTAGACGTGCACAACAGGCCGCTGCTGGCCTGCCGTTTGAAGCAGCGCATGCCTCAGTCCGAGATTTTTCTGTCGCTGCATTCAACGACGTTCGTTCAGGAAAAACATTTCCCCAAAAACTGGGGAGAAACGGCGCTTAACCAGCTTGACGGCATTATTGCCAACAGCCATTTTCTGCACCAGGAGCTGCAGCGCCGTTTTCCGGGGCTGACCGCAAGGCTGGAGGTCAACCATCTGGGCGTCAGCCTGGAGGATTTTGTTCCGCGCTGGACACCGGTGGGAGAAGCGCTGCGGCGGGCAAGACTGGCGGAATACGGCTGGAGCGGACGGAAAATCGTGCTTTACCTCGGCAGGCTGATTCCGGAAAAAGGCGTTCATCATCTGCTTCAGAGCCTGCCGAAGCTGGAGGAACGGGAACCGGAAGTGCTGCTGCTGATCGTCGGCAGCGCCTATTACGGAAGCCAGCGCGAAACGTCTTATGTCCGGGAATTAAAAAATATGGCCGAAGCTTATCCCGGCCGTGTGGAATTCCTGCCCTTCACGCCTTATCCGCAGGTAGCGGACTGGTATAACCTGGCCGACGTGGTGGTTGTTCCTTCCGGCGAAGAAGAGGCGTTTGGCCTTGTCAATGTGGAGGCGATGGCAGCGGGAGTTCCGGTGATCGCCACAAGATCGGGAGGCATTCCGGAAATCGTGGAAGACGGAACCTCCGGTCTTCTGCTGGATCCGGGACGGCTCGGCGACGAGCTGCCCGCCGGCCTGCTCAAGCTGCTCGGCAGCGAGGAGCTGCGGCGGGAGATGGGGCTGCGCGGACTGGATATTGCGCGCAGCCGGTTCCGCTGGCAGCATACGGCGGCCCGATGGGTCAGGCTGATGACCCATCAGGAGAACCGCGAAGAATGGGCCGAAAGGCAGGCCTAACTTTGCCGGAGTTGGCCGGCGGCATGCCTTGCGCGCAATAAGCACAATATTAGGTGGAATAAACAGGATGAAGGCGGAAGCCGCGTCCTGTTTTTCTTTTTTAGCGGTTCAATTCCTTCGCCAGCCAGCCCCGCTTTTGACCCTCTTTGGCCTGAACCCGTTAGGCAAAGCGGCATCAGCCCTTGTACGTTTGCCGTTGCAGGCAGCGGTACGGAGCATAAGCTATCGTATATGCCCTCTATTTCCGCATTACTGACAAAGGTGGGATTCCGAAGGTGAACAAACGTAAAATACGTCCCCATACGGGTCCTAAAGCCGCCAGGCGGTATAAGTCCGGACGGCTTCCGGCCGTCGTCCCCAGCCATCCCGAGCCGGTCGTTTCGGTTATTATTCCGGTGATGAACGAAATCCGGACCTTGCCCGGCGTTATCAGGGAAGCCTCCAAAGTCCATCCGAAAACGGAAGTGATCGTGGTCGCCAACGGCTGCCGGGACGGGAGCGCGAAGGCCGCAAGAAAGCTTGGGGCCAGAGTTCTCGAATTCGAAGAGCCTTTAGGCCACGATGTGCCGAGAGCGGTAGGAGCCAAAGCCGCGAAAGGAAACGTACTTCTGTTCGTGGACGGGGACATGGCCGTTCGGGCCTCTGAGCTGAAGCCTTTTGTTTCCGAGATTCTGGAAGGCGGGGATTTGGCCTTAAACGAATACAGCGGACCTGTGAATACAGGAAACATTCATCCCGTCGTGAGCGCCAAATTTATGCTGAACATGCTGCTGGGCCGTCCGGATCTGAAAGGCGTGTCCATGACGGCGGTGCCTCACGCGATAAGCCGGGAGGCTGCGCTGCGGATCGGGTTAGACCATCTGGCCAGTCCGCCGAACGCGTATACTGCCGCTATTCTGGAGGGCCTGCAAGTAAGGCCCGTTCATTTCGTAAACGTCGGAAGACGAAACCGCAGACGCAGGCTCCCGGGGCAGCAGGACCTGCTGACCGCGATTGTGGCCGGCGATCATATGGAAGCGGCCTCCCGGATTCTGGCGCTGCGGGGACCCCGCGGCGGGTTTTCGGATCTGGGCAGGCTCCGTGAGAGAGCAAGGTGACCCGGATGACAAAGAAAACGAAGGTAGGTAAAAAAAGAGCTTCCACCATGTTTGGGGGAATTCGGCGGACGCTCCGGCCCGCCGGCAAAATCAGAAGCGGAAACGGCCGCAGAAGTCCCGCTCCTTTCCGGAGGAAGCGCAGGAAGGGGCCTTTACTGACGGTCGTCCCGGCCGCAGCGGCCAGCCGCCGGCGCCGCCGGATTCCTTCTCCGCCGAATCCGATGGCCGGAGGAAAACGGGTAACCGGCCTTGCAGAAGCCTATAAGGCCGGGAGGGGAGCCGGACTGGCTGCCGCCGGCGCGGGACAACGGGAGGGGACGGAATCCGGGTTGCGATCAGGAACAGGAACAGCATTGCCGCCCGACCCCTCGGGGTCCGGACAAAATGCCGGCAGCCGGGAAGTTTTCCGGAGCTCGCTGTCGGACTGGTTCAGACTCCGAACGGTCAAAGGCCGGCCGGCTTTCCGGGAGGCCATGTTTCTTGGTTTTGCCTTCCGCGAAGGATATGCCAAAGCCGCCGGGGCGTCCCCGGATTCGCTGGGTGTGCCCGTCCCGCTTACGGGCCGGGCTACGGCGGTGATTACGGCCTGCAATGAGGAAAAAACCGTCGGCCGGCTGCTGGATGAATTGGACCGTCTGCCGCTATACGAGCGGATTGTTGTGTTAAACGGCTGCACGGACGGCAGCTTTAACGAGGTGAGAAAGCGGGACAACGTCATTCTCGCGTTTGACCCCGACAGACTTGGCCATGATGTCGGCCGTTCACTTGGGGCCGCCTTGGCCGGCGGGGACAGCCTGCTGTTTGTGGACGGGGATATGCAGGTCCCCGCCGAAGAGCTGGCGGCTTTCCTCTATGAGCAGGAAAACGGCATGGATGTCGTACTCAACGACATTTCGGCGTTCCTGCCTCCCTTCGGCAGCCAGGACGAAGTCACCCGCTGCAAATCGTTCCTGAATCAGGCGTTGGGACGGACTGATTTGGGAAGCAGCTCACTGACTGCGGTGCCTCATGTTCTGTCGCGCCGGGCCGTGGAGGTTATCGGTACGGCGGCGCTGGCGGTGCCGCCCAAAGCCCAGGCGGTGGCCATCCTGGAGGGCCTTGTAGTGGCCGCCCCGTGTACGGCGGACGTGATCGGGCGCAACCGGCTCCGCCAGGGTAACCTGGGGGCCGGAAACAAAGTGGCCCAATTGATTGTCGGCGATCATGCCGAAGCGCTGCACGAAGCGGTCAAACGGCTCGGACCGAGACTGTACTGGCAAAATGCTTCGCGTCCCGAACTGGCGAAAGCGAGGAACGGATAATGGGTACTGCGGATTTAACGAGCATTATCATCCCGACTTATAACGGTCTGGAGCTGTTGGCGCGGTGCGTGGATTCCATCCGGCAGTTTACCGCTGTCCCTTACGAGATCATTGTGGTCGATAACAGCTCGACGGACGAAACTGCGGAATACTGCGTGCAGCAGTCGCTCCGCTTTATATCCCTGCCGGTCAACAGCGGTTTCCCGGTTGCCTGCAACAAAGGGCTGGCCATGGCGGCGGGCGAGCAGTTAATGCTGCTTAACAACGATTGCGCGGCCACCCCGGGATGGCTGTCGCAGATGCTGTCGGCCTTGTACAGCAGCCCGGACGTCGGCATCGTGGGGCCGGTCACGAATTATGCCAGCGGCAGACAAAAGGTCGAAACCGGCCTGGGCGGCTTTTCGGAGCTGATAGCGTATGCGGGCGGGCACAACCAGCCGGATCCGGCCAAATGGCAGGAGGTCAAAAGGCTGGTCGGCTTCTGCTTTCTTTTTAAGCGTTCGCTGTACAACAAGATCGGACCGCTTGACGAAGGCTTCTCCCCGGGCCATTACGAGGACGACGACTACTGCTACCGGGCGGTCCGCAAAGGCTTCAGGCTCCTGATATGCGGGGATACCTTCGTTTACCATCAGGGCAGCGCTAGCTTTAACGCGGAGCATCCGGGCGGCTGGAACGGGCTGATCAGCCGGAACCGCCAGCGGTTTATGGAAAAATGGGGCGTGGATCCGCTCGAGTTCATTTAAGCCTTTTTTAGATAGAGCAGTTTATCTTAGGAGGAGGAGTAGCCATGAAAGGCGTCATTTTGGCGGGAGGAACCGGAACAAGGCTGTATCCGTTAACCCGGCTGATCAACAAACACCTGCTCCCGGTCGGAGAATCGCCTATGATCTGCTACGGCATCGAGAGGCTCCGGCAGGCCGGCATCACCGATATTTTGCTGATCATCAGCAAGCAGTCGGCCGGTTTGTACACGGATTTTCTTGGCGGCGGCAGGGAATGGGGGGTTAACCTCACTTACAAAATCCAGGAGCAGGCCGGTGGAATCGCCGAAGCGCTGGATTTGGCGCGCGGATTTATTCCTGAAGGCGGCCGGTTTGTGGTGCTGCTTGGCGACAACCTGTTTCTGGACGATCTGAAGCCTTTCGCTGAAAAATTCATGAAGCAGCCTTACGGAAGCGCCAGAGTGCTGCTTAAGCAGGTCAAAGACCCGCACCGTTACGGCGTGCCCGTCTTTGACGAACGCAATCGGAAGCTTATTTCCTACATTGAAGAGAAACCGCAGCAGCCCAAATCAAATTACAGCGTTACGGGCATTTATATGTACGACGACCAGGTTTTTGAGCGGATCGCCGCTACTTCGCCTTCCGAACGGGGGGAAATGGAAATTACCGAGGTGAACAATCTGTATGCCCGGGATGGCAAGCTGGAATACGATATTCTGCACAAATGGTGGACGGATGCGGGAACGTTCGAATCTTTGCGGGAAGCCTCGAAGAGGATGGGAAAAGCCGGTTTGTAGCCGGACTCCATTTCAGAGGGAAGATTTGGTTGAAACGAGAGGAATCCGGTTTGAAGAGGAGGAAGACGGACCATGAAAAAGCAGAAGCCGCGTTCAAAAGCCCTGAACCTCAAAATCAAGGAGGGCGGCCCAGCCTTTGGGGTGCCCGCTCGGCTTGCCTTTTTCCGAAGCTCCAATCTTCCCCAAACGGTCCGCCGTTCACGTTCGGGAATTCAGGCACGCTTCAAAGCCGGCATAAGGAAGCGGCGCCAGCTTCCGCAGGGAGCGTGGAGAGCAGGAGGACCGGGAAAAGCGGCAAAAGGGAGCAGAGCCGCACGAAGAGGAAAAACTGCAAGAATGGGAAGATCGGGAAGTGCCGGAAGATCGCGATGGCTTAAACGCAGGGGGGCAAACAGAAACGGTCCGGCTTTCTTCAAGCCTGCAAGAGCGGTTCCGGACCTCATCCGGCTGGTGGAAACGGAACAGGCTGCTGCCCTGCAGGAGACGTTGTTCGCACAGGCTGCCGGACCATCTGACGACCGCCTGGCAGAGCAAACGGCGAGGGCAGCCGAATTGGAGGAAAGATACCGGACCGGTCTGCGGGACGGTTATTTCGAAGGGGGCGAAGGCGAGGTTGCGCGCCTGCTGCCTCCGAATACGATTTTACGCGGGTATACGGTTCGAGATCTGATCGCGGCCGGCATCTCTCAGCTGCCCCCGGGAGCGCTGATTCCGCTTATGCCGCCAGAAGGAGTCGCCGAAGAAATTCGCCTGGCCCTGGCCTCCGGCCGTCCGTTGTCTCTGGTCAGGCTGGGCGACGGGGAGCTGTTGACGCTTGCGCATGAGACGGTGCTGCCAACCGATGAAGCCCGGCTGCGGGGGCCCTTTTTGCCCTATTCAGGGGTAGAGCTGCCGGATCCGGCCGTCCGGGACGCTTTGGCGCAGGCGCTTTTTAAAGCGGACATCATCGGAGTTCCCGAATCCAGGCATCCCTCATTCCAAGGGCTCCTTTTTCCCGTGCTGGCCCATTATGGCCTTGATCCGGCGCGGCTGCGGCTGACCTCTTCAACTGTCAATTACGCTTTGGCCGAGCGCGGGCTGCTGCTGCCGCTCTTGCAGGGTCGCAGCGTGCTGGTCATC
Organism: Paenibacillus mobilis; assembly: GCF_058267595.1. Taxonomy (NCBI): domain Bacteria; kingdom Bacillati; phylum Bacillota; class Bacilli; order Caryophanales; family Paenibacillaceae; genus Paenibacillus; species Paenibacillus mobilis. The sequence continues at coordinate 146,710 of NZ_JBZCMS010000005.1, read as the reverse complement.
GGCAACAAAGCCGCCGGACTCGCGGATGCATTGATCCGCTCCGGCGTACACGTGGCCGGAATGGTGCCATCGGTGCAGGGAGCGCACGACGCGGAAAATGCAGTCGCCGCCGCTGCGGGTCACGCTTTTGATCTCGCGCTGGTTTCGGCGGGCATAGCGGCCGTGACGATCTGCAGTGAAATTTCCTCCCGGCTCGGCAAGCCTGCGATCGATTTCGGCCATATGGCCAATAAACTGGAAAGCGGCGAAATGACGCTCCACTGACCGAGGGGAGGGAAAAAGGTGATGACGAAACAACAAACAGCGGACAGGAACAGTATCCACGGCCTGAAGCAAGAAGCAAAAGCAGGAATTGCTGCCGCTGCCGGTCGCAGACGAAAGCCGCGTTTCCCTAAAGGGAAAGCGCAGCGCCGGCGGAAGCTTGGGCATTCCCGGCTTCACCGGCCGGAATCTGAGCCGGACCGGACCTCCGTTTTCCAGGAGGGCTGGAAAGCCGGATACGAACAAGGCCGTGCAGCCGGATACGGGGATTTCGAGCAGGTGTTTGAGGGCACAAGCATCATCATCCCAAGCTACAATCAAAAGGAGATGCTGCTGCAATGTCTGGACAGCATAGAGGCTTTTACGCCGCAGCCCTATGAAATCATCGTCGTCGACGACGCTTCTTCAGACGGGACGGCAGAAGCGCTGCGGAATCATAGAAAAGTAAGGCTTGCGGTGCATGACGGCAATAAAGGTTTTGCGGGTGCAATAAATACGGGACTTATGCTGGCAAAAGGCCGGACCGTGCTGCTTCTGAACAACGATGTGCTTGTCACGGAACGCTGGCTGGCCAACATGCTGGACTGCCTTGCCTCCTCACCGGAGATCGGGGCCGTTGGCCCGGTGACCAATTATATCGGGGGAGCCCAGCAAATTGAGGTTCCTTACGGCAGCCTGGAGGAAATGCGGCAATTTGCGGCGGTCCGGAACACGCCTGACCAGAGCAAGTGGACTGAAACGGAGCGGTTGGTCGGCTTCTGCCTGCTGTTAAGAAGAGAGACCGCGCTTCAGACCGGTTATCTGGACGAAGGTTACAGGCTCGGCAATTACGAGGATGATGACTGGATCATCCGGCTGAGGCTGCAGGGGCTGAAGCTGATGATCGCCGGCGACGCCTTTGTGCATCATTTCGGCAGCGTAACCATGAAAAGCCTGGATACCAGGCAGTTTGAGGAAACCAATGAACGAAACCGGCAGCTGTTCCAGCGGAAATGGGGCGCCGTTTATGAATATTTGGCCCGGCAGGCGAGCCGGGAAGCTTCCGTATGGCTTCAAGGCTGCACCTCGGCTGAAGGAACGCCCGTCAAGGTCGTGGCCGAAAGCGGCAGCGGCAGGTTGTATTGGCTGCAGGACGGCTCCAAATACCGCATCAGCTCCGGGGGAACGCCTGTAGGAGTTCCGTATGCCGGCCCTAAAACAAGGCTATCGCAGCGTGATCTGCGGAATTTGCCGTGCGCGGGGGAATGGTCTTTGGAGCAGGTCGAGGCGGCTTTGGGAGAGCTGAAGCAGGCCGGCACGTTTCCGTTTAGCGACGGCGTTATCGTCCAAACCCCGGAAGGGCGGCTGTTTCAGATTGACCGCGGCATGTCCCGGCCGCTCCTGACCTCCTATACGGTGGAGATTTGGGGACTGGAAGGCCGGATTGTCCCGGCGACGGCTAAAGAGCTGTCGGCTTACCCGGAAGGACGCCCGGTGCTTCCGCCTGTTACGCTGATTTCAAAGGAATTATAAATTTATCGGTTGGATCGGTATCCAGAGCGGAACGATCAATATAGCCCCGGCATATGCTGAAACCAGTAGGATGCCGGGGCGTTTTTTGCCTATAACACCCGGGGATCCGGGGCAAATGGAGGGGCTAATACGTGGATCAAAAGATAACCGATATGATGATGCATATGGCGCATTCGCACCAACAGCTTGCCCGTGTCATTGATGCCGAACGTCATATCACGGTCAGAATGGCACAGATTGTGCACGCGCTGCCGGATGAAGAGCCGGATTTCGGAGGGGTTGAGGGGATGCTGGGCAGTACGTCTTCCGTCAACAAAAGCATTATCGCTTATTTAAACTCCATTGCCGACCTGGAGGAAGCGATCGCGGAAAACCTCACGCATGTCATGACCGAGCTTAAAGGCTCGGAAGAGGAGTAACAGCCGGAACTAGGAGGTGAGAAAGTGAGCAGGGAACACGCTTATATCAATATCCTGGATGCCGCAGCAAAGATTCAGTGGAACATCGCGATGATGCTTGAGGCGAAGGCGCTTGAAGCGGAGAAAGCGAGGAACTGGACTTTAAACCATCTGCATGCCACCAGCTTCGGCGATCACGAGAGCCAGCTTGAGCAGCCGCTCACCGTCCATGAGCAGATGGTAGAGCTGCTCGAAGGATTAACGAAGCTTGAAAACGGCTTATGCAGCAACATGCGTGCGCTGCTGACGTCTTCCGGGGGCAGCGACGGAGATTCCGGCGGATTCGGGGATATGTTTGGGGGCTTGGGCGGTTCGGGGTTTGGAGATGAGGAAAAATGATGTGGATGAAACGTCCGCCGACGGAACAGGAGGCCAAACTTCAGTTAATCATGTCGATATCCAGAAGCCAGAACGCGATCGCCAGAATTCTTGACAGCATGGCCGACGTTTCGTCCTATTCGGAAGAAACCGCCGAACTTTTGGCCCATAATGCCCACCGGATCACGCGGTACCAGCAGGCGATGGCTTCCCTGCTGACCGGAATCACCCTGCATCGGCAGTATAAGGGCGAACCGGCAAAACCGTGGATTAACGCCGGATCGGTGTCGCCTATTGATCAGGTAACGAAGGAGGAACAATGACAATATGCCTTTAAAGAAAAAAAGCAAACGGGGATTGCTCCGCAGAACAAAAAGGGGAGCTAGGCCGCTGAAGCGCCGCCTCAAAAAAAGAACCTTGCGAAGCAGAGTCTGGCTGGGCAAAGGGAAGCCGGGAAAACGGAAAACCCTCCGCAAAAAGCTTCGCCGCAGAAAAGGCGCCCTTCTCCGGAGAAGAGGAGACGCCGCCGCTTTGCCGCCGGAGGTTCAGGCTCCGAAGTCGCAAGGTGCCTCGTCGAACACGGAGGCCCTTTATCAAGAAGGCTACGATGAAACCTATCAGGAAGGTTTTAACGCCGGTTTTGCGCAAGGCTTCGAAGACGGCCACAAGCTGGCCTATCAGGAACAGGAGAACAAAGCGTAGAAAGATCGATAAGCTGGCAACAAAGGATAAGCGAGCATTAAACTATGAGCAGGACATTAAACGATTTTAGCGGCCATGGTCCCTAAAAAACGCTTCGGGCCAAGGCCGCTAAGTTCAGCCTGTATATGTTGTTGTAGTTCTTGTTGTTCAGGAGACGGTATATTCCGTTTTATTCCGGCATTTTATACATAAGTTTCGTACAAGCTCCGAACGGTCAGCTGTTCTTTGAAAACCTCGAGGCTTAAGGCCTCCGACAGGCTTTCTTTAAAGACGGTAACCGACTTCGGCTTGGAAGCGGACAAGTCAAAAAGGTTGTCGCTCCACCGGGCGTCCGCCGTCCGCAGGTCCAGCAACACGAATTTGGCGAAGGCCCGGCTGACCAGCTCAATCACGAAACGATCCTCTTCTTCCGTCACCTCAGCTGTGATCTGCGGATCCAGATAGTCGAAATGTTTGGATTTCACGAACAGCACGGTACCGCCGCTGACCGGATGTCCTTCTGCGGCAAACTCGAATTCCAGATAGCTCTGCCGGAGCTTCTGCTTGCTGTCCAGCTCCTTGCCGAAATCAAGGCTGGCAGCTTCTTTGGAAGCAAGGGCCTCCACCGACACTTCCGTTTCGCCGCTGCGGATCACTTCGGACCGGTGGTTCATCAGGCGCCAGGACAAACGCCCGCTGACTGGCTGAAGCGTCTCGTTGGTCACGTGCAGTGAAGCGGCGGTTCCTTCTTCGCACGCCGAAGCGAGCACCGGAGCGAAAAAACGTTTGGCCGCATGATGGGTGGCTTTCCATCTGCCGAAGTAGTCCAGGCTGGACCAGGAGGCTCCCGGCCAGATATCGTTCAGCTGCCAGTAGATAGCTCCCATGCACCGGCCGCGGTTGCGCCGCCAATGCTCGACTCCGACGCGCATGCCTTCCGCCTGGATCAGCTGCGAAACATACAGGAGCGAATCAAAGTCTTTCGGATATTTAAAGTATTCGCTGATATAATAAAGGATTTTTTCGTTGCCGGTTCCGTTCTTCTGGTGAGCCTCCATGACATAGGAGAAAATGTTCCGGTCTTCGGGCAGGGTGAATGTCTCCACCGTTTTCAGTGAAGGAAACGACTGCAGCCCGAATTCGGACATGAACCTCGGATACAGCGTGCGGAATTCCGTAATCGGCTTTCGGCCGTGCCACACATCCCAATAGTGCATATCGCCTAGGCTTTCCTTGTTCGGGTCGTCCAGGCCGCCGGCCGAGGAAGGCGAAGAACGCCAGTAGAAGGTGTTCGGATCAAGCGATTGGTTCAGCTCGGGCATAAATTGCTCGAATTGAAGCAGATAATCGTCCCGCAGCTTCTCCCCGAACCGTTCCGTCCAGCCCCAGTAAGCCCACGCATATTCAAGCTCGTTGTTGCCGCTCCAGATGCCAAGGGAGGCGTGATGGCGGAGCCTTTTGACGTTGTCGATCGTCTCCTGCCGGATATTCTCTTTAAAGGCTTCGTTAAAATCGTAAGCGCCGCAGGCATACAGATGATCCTGCCAGACGATCAGCCCGTATTCGTCGCACAAATCGTAGAAGCGGTCGTCCGGATAAAAGCCGCCGCCCCAAATGCGGATGCAGTTGTAGTTGGCTTCCACGCAGCTTTGCAGCAGGTTCTTTGACCGCTCGAAGCTTAGTCTTCCAAAAACGTTGTCCTCCGGAATGTAGTTGGCCCCCATGGCAAAGATACTTTTGCCGTTGATTTCAAATTCGAACGATTCGCCCCATTGGTCTTCCTCCTGGCGGATCGTCAGCGTCCGCAGGCCGATGCGGATCGTTTTGACGTCGACTACCCGATCTCCTTTCAGCACCTGTACGGTCAACCCGTACAGCGGCTGGCTGCCGTAATTGTGCGGCCACCACAGCTCCGGATGGTCAACGACGATCGTCTGCAGGACGCTGGAACCGTCCAAGGCTGCTTCGCGTTCCCGCGTTTCGCCGTCCGGAGCCTTTAATACGGTCCGTATCCGCAGGCCGCCTTCCCGCCACTGACGGATGTCCGTCCGGATCTCCAGGCTGACATGGTTATCGGCGTGGTGCTGCGTAACGAGTACGTCCTCGATCCGCCCGAAGTCGTAGCCGCGCATGTCGATATCCCGCCAGATGCCCGAATCAGGCAGCTGCGGACCCCAATCCCAGCCGAACATGCTGTGGGCTTTCCGCAAATGGGAGATGCCCGGTACCGCATCGGCGCAGCTGCAGAGGTACATCTCCTTGTCCCGTTCCAGAACATAGCGGGTCGGCGACTTGAGCAGGACGTGGATATGATTTTCCCCCGGCTTCAGGACCTGTTTAACATCCGGTTCATAAGTCCGGTGCATGTTGTCGGCTTCGAGAACGAGGTTGCCGTTGATCCGGATTTCGCAAAGCGTGTCCAGGCCTTCGCAGCGGAGCAGGACAACGTCGTGGTCAAGCGCCTCTTGTTCCACAAGAAAGGTTCTTTCGTATTCGTAATCAAATTTCGTCTGCTCCAGAATGTCGTATTCATTGTCGCGGAAGAAAGGGTCTTCCATTTTGCCGGCCTTAAGCAAATCCTGAAAAACGGATCCCGGTACGACGGCGCTGTTCCACTCCGTTTCGTCGGTCCGCTTCATTTTCCAAACCCCATTAAGTGTTAGCAAACGCATCTGATCTCCTCCTGATATCGGCTGTTCATTTTTGTGCTGTATTTGTATCTCAGGATTCGCTATGATTAAGCCTAACCGCCAAGAACAGCTAGATCATAGCATTCCGGCTGCGTGTCGTCTTGTATTTCTTGCGTAAATTTTTGTTCTATATTATCATTTTCCTGACTTGAACTTGATCGGAAAGAGGAGGGGGAAAGATGCAGATTCCCGTTCTGCGCGCCGCCGCGCTTATCGACGCCCAGGTGCAGTCGAACTATCATATCGTCCATTCGATTCAGCATGCCTATCCGCTGCACAGCCATGATTTTTACGAGCTGTTCCTGGTTACCTCCGGCAGGTGCATCCACCGGATCAACGGGGAAGAGCAGCCTTTGGAGACGGGGGCGATGGCGTTCGTCCGGCCCGGCGATACCCACGGCTACGATTATTGGGGACACGAGGACTGCCAGTTTATGAACGTCAATTATTATCCGGAAATTGTGGAGAACGCGTTCGCTTATTTCGGCAATCCCGGTTTTGCCCAGAAGCTGAAAGAAGGACAGGCATCACCTGTAGTCCGGCTTGTTCCCTCCGATCTGGAGGCCTTGAGCCGCAAAGGCAGACAGATGCACCTGTATACGACGACGGACAAACCCAAAGCGCGGATGGCGGCCCGCAGCCTGCTGACCGAGGCACTCGCGTACTTTTATTACGATTACCGGGATGAAAACGGCAGCACGCTGCCGGAGTGGCTCGACCTGCTGCTCATCGAAATGCAGAAGAAAGAAAACTTCACCGCAGGGCTGGAAAGGCTGAACGAGCTGGCGGACCGAAGCGTCAGCCATCTCAACCGCATTTTTAAACAATACCTGCAGACCACCCCCACGGCTTACATCAATCAGCTCCGGCTCAGTTATGCCAGAAATTTGCTGCTGACTACCCGGCTTTCGATTTTGGAAGTCTCGCTGGAGGCCGGTTTTGATAACCTAAGCCATTTCTACCATCTGTTCAAAAAATGCTTCGGCCTGTCGCCGGGAAAAATCCGCAGCGGATGACAAGCTAGTAGACGAGCCACTATGCCAGCCACTATGCAGCCACTAGACAAGCTTCCAGGGCGAAGACCCAACCGTTACGAAAGAAATCCAATCATCGTTAAATAGTAAAACGCTTACATTTTAACTACAATTGGAAAATGATTTCAAATCTTAAGCGGGAGGGATAGCCAGTATGAACAAAAGGATTCGCCGATTGCTGCTTGGCACGGTCGGAGCCGTGCTGCTGACCGGCGGTTTTATGCCGGGAGAAAGGAATGCATCTGCCGCCGAGCCGGTGCCTGTAACCGTCACCCAAACGGGGGACATCGTTACGGCCGATAACGGCCTGTTGACCGTGACGTACGATTTGTCTGACGGGAAAGGGGACCTGAAGGCCGGGGATACGACGATTATGTCGGATTTTTCCTCGGACTACAGGCTGGCGGGCAGCACAAACCGCATCAGTTCGTTTGACGAAGGCACGCGGACGGCGGCCTGGACTCCGATCGGAAGCGACGGCTATGGATCCGGCGGTCAGAAGCTGACGATTACGAACGCCCTTGCCTCCGGTTCCACCCTCGTTTTAAACCTTTCACTCTATGAGAATTTGCCTTATATGCTCGCGGACATGAAGGTCGTAAGCGGCACAAGCCAGAGCATCGACTTGATGGAGCCGGTTGCGGCGCTTAACCTCGATATCGGAGCAGGCGCGGACAAGCGGATTTACACGACGCCTTACACGAATAACTTCGATTTCGGCGTTGCTCCCGTAAACGACTTCGGCAGCAGCCAGAACGGTTACGAACGTCTGCTAGGCTCCTCGGAGGAATGGACCGCCTTTAACGGAACGAGTTATTGGGTCTCCTCCGTCTTTGACAACTGGAGCAAACACGGCTTCGTGGCCGGGGCGACAACCACTTTTAAATGGAAAAGCATGCAGCATCTAGGGCAGGCGGAAACGATGAACGGTCCGCTGACCGGCTTCTCCGTCTACAACTCGGGCGGAAAGCAGAGCGGGACGGAGGTGTCATCCGATTCCTTTTTCCTCGGTTATTTTGACGATTACCGTACGGGCCTTGAGACCTTCGGGAAGGCCTATACCGTAGCGGAGCCGACGCTGGACTGGTCGGGGGATGTGCCGACGGGTTTCAACACCTGGTATGCCTACTACGACTATTCGTCGGCCGACTCCATGTATGCGATGACGGACTATTTTGCCGATCATTTGAAATCGCTTGGTTATGAATACATGAACCTGGACTGCTGCTATCGCGGGGTCCAAGGGCAGGACATTGACCCGAGCCTGAAGCAGTTCGTCGATTACGTGCACGGGAAAGGCATGAAAGCCGGGACCTATTCCGCACCGTTTGCGATCTGGGACGACTTGAATTCGACCGTGCCGGGGACGTCTTATACCTTTAGGGACATTGCGCTCAAGGACGAAAGCGGCCAGCCGATCAAATCCTATATCAATACTTATATCGTTGATGCGACGCACCCCGGGGGCCAGGCTTACCTGCACTGGGTGATCCACAGATACCACGTAACGCCGGGTTTCGATTATGCCAAACTCGATTTTATTGATTTAGGCATGACTGACGGAGCGTTTTATGACTCGTCCAAAAACGGGATTCAGGCGTACCGGATAGGCATGGGCATTATCCGCGACGAGCTGGAGAGCGCTCCGCACCCGGTCTTTATCGACGAATCGATTGCCCCGCTGATGCCATCGGGCTACGCGCACGGCAGAAGATCTGGCGTTGATACAACGATCGGCCTGGATTCTTACCCGGGCATCGAACGGCAGGCGCTGAATACCGCCGCTTCCTGGTGGACCAACGGAACGCTGTATGACTACAATGATCCGGATATGCTGTTCCCGCAAAATGTCGTCAACGGGTTTGACAGCATGACCCTGAACGAAGCGAAACTTCTAGCGACGACGGTCGTGATGGGCGGTGGCCATCTGCTCCTTGGCGATAACGTTCCGTTCATTTCGGAGGACCGGATGAAGATGATTGTCCAGAATCCGGATCTTCTTGCGCTGGCCAAGAAAGGTCTGGCGGCGAAGCCGGTCCTGATGACGAACTTTTATCATCATCTGGAGCATGCTCCGGCCGTGATTTATTTGACGGATGCAAACGGCGACCGCTATGTCGGCCTGTCCAACTGGGATATGAACCATCCGGCTGAAGTCTCGTTCTCATCTGCGGATATCGGGCTTGATCCTAACGCGGCTTATACCTTGACCGAGCTGTACAGCCATACGAAGCTTGGTACGCTCTCCGGCAGCTATTCGCGCACGTTACAGCCCGGAGAATCGATGATCGTCAAGGTATCGGGAGAGGAATCGGCGCTGCCGCAGCCGCCAGTTAATTTGGCGCTGGGCAAAGAGGCGGCCGCCTCTTCAACCTGGTCTGCAGAAGCCGGTTTTGACGCTTCGAAGGTAACGGACGGCGATGTCGCCACTCGCTGGAGTGCGGAAGGGGGCACGGCTGACAATCAATGGATCGAGGTCAACTTTGGCGAAAGCACGGAGTTGAACCGGGTCGTGGTCAGCGAATACGGTTCCGGCAGCCAAAGTTTCCAGATTGAAACCTATGCGCTGCAATATTGGGACGGCTCTGCCTACAAGGATCTAAAGAAGGAATATACGCTTGGCGACAACCGTGTGTTTGATTTTCCCGCGGTATCCACGACGAAGCTGCGGCTGTACGTGGAGAAATCCCGGTTTATCCCTTCGATCGCCGAGATCGCGGCTTATGACGTGCCGGACAATACCGGTTTTGTCATTGACCAGGACAACAGCGGCACGCCTTCATGGACCTATTCGGACATTCGCGACGTCGTGCAGCGGATGCAGACCTTTACGCTGACGCAGCCGGAACTGCCAAGGCTGGACGTATACCTGTATGAAAGTTACGCGAGTAAAGTGCCGGAGGATACGCTTTACGTGGACGTTGTGGAACTCGATTCAAACGGGAATCCGGTGAAAAAGCTGTTCAGTTCTGCGCTGAATCCGAACAACATTCCGGGAGCGCCTGCGCCATATGCGGTATATCCGCGTTTGACGGGACTGGATACAAGCAAACAGTATGGCTTCATTTTGCGCTCGCCCGGCACGCTGGAGGACGGTTCAACGACCAACAAATATGGTTTTGCCTACAGCGACGACAATACGTACGCCGGAGGTTATGAGCGGCTGTCCACGGACGGCGGGCTCACCTGGTCCACGGAAAGCGGAGGAAACCGCGATCTAAGATTTACGGTGTACAAATAAATAATCAGCAGGAAATGTGAAGACGGCGGCCGGGTTCCCGGCCATCCGTTTTTCCAGGCGCCTATCATGAGTGCCAACCGTCGCGATAATAATCCAATCGTTGTTATATGGTAGCGGTTACAAGGCCGCCGTTATAATTAGGCCACGGAGGTGATTCCATGCTAGCAAAAGTGGTCAAATATCGGTGGCAGTATCTCATGATTGCGCCGGCCGTCGTCCTTCTTTTCTTATTCAGCTACATCCCGATGGCCGGCATACAAGTAGCGTTCAAAGATTTCCACATCGGACTTACGATTTGGAACAGCCCCTGGGTCGGGCTTGAAAATTTCTCCTTTCTGCAGGATGACCAGTTCTGGGTCGTGGTCAGGAACACGCTCTGGATCGCGCTGCTGAAATTCATTTTCGGCTTTCCGGCGCCGATTCTGCTGGCCCTGCTTATTAACGAGGTGCGGCACACCGGATTTAAACGGTTCGTTCAGTCCGTCAGTTATCTGCCGCATTTCTTTTCCTGGATCGTGGTAGCGTACATTTTGCAGTCGATGCTGACGCTGGATGGGGGGCTTGTAAACCAGTTCATTACGAATCTTGGAGGAAAGCCGATCTTTTTCCTCGGATCGACGGAATGGTTCCGGCCGATGATTGTGGTCAGCGGTTTATGGAAGGAAGTCGGGTGGAACACGATTCTGTATCTGGCGGCCATCACGACCATTGATCCGCAGCTCTACGAAGCAGCGCGGGTGGAAGGAGCCGGCCGGCTGGCTCAGATGCGGCACATTACATTCCCGGGCATCCTGCCGACGGTTTCGATCGTACTCATCCTGAGCATGCCAAGCCTGATCGCCGTCGGGATGGACCAGATTTATCCGCTGATGAATCCGGCGAACCAGCCGGTTGCGGACGTGCTGGACACGTATATTTTGCGCAACGGCCTGCAGCAGGGCTACTTTGGAACGGCGACTGCGATCGGCCTGCTTTCTTCGGCGATCAGCCTTCTTCTTGTGTTGTTTACGAACCGCATTTCCAGAAAACTGAACGGAGAGGGGCTCTGGTAAAAGATGAAACTATCAGCGAGTGAACGCACCGGCCAGATCCTGATCATGGTGCTCCTCAGTTTACTGTGCGTCTCGGTTCTGTATCCTTTTCTCTATATGCTTGCGATCTCCCTGAACGTAGGAAGCGACGCTGCTAACGGCGGCGTGTACTTATGGCCGCGCAAATTTACGTTATACAACTTTCAGGTTGTACTTGGCAACGAGGTGATCCGGCACGCTTATCTCATTACGATCCTGCGTACGATTATCGGCACGGTTGCCGGCCTGCTTGTCACCCTGCTTGCCGCGTTTGGGCTTTCTTACCGGGGGCTGCCGCTGCGGGGGACGCTGCTGGGTTATGTGCTCATCACCATGCTGTTCAGCGGGGGACTTGTTCCTTATTACATTCAGCTTTACGACTTATCTCTCGTCAACTCGTTTTGGGTGTACATCATTCCGAGTGCGTTCTCGGCCTGGAATATGTTCGTCATGCTGAAGTTTATCCAGGGCATTCCCGACGCGCTGATTGAATCGGCCGAACTGGACGGCGCCGATCCGCTGCGGGTGCTGGTTTCCATCGTAGTGCCGCTCTCCCAGCCGATGCTGGCTGCTCTAGGCTTGTTTGTCGCCGTCATGCATTGGAACGACTGGTTTGCCGGAGCCTTTTTCGTTTCGGACCAGAACCTCATTCCGGTTCAGACTTTCCTTCAGCATTTGTTATCGGCTCAGGACATTTCGACGGTCCTCGGCTCCAATAACAACATCGAGGCCTTGGCCAGAGGCAGCGTGCTGGAAAATATCACCCTCATGTCGATCAAGATGGCGACGGTGATGATCAGCGCCATTCCGATTTTGTGCGTCTATCCTTTTCTGCAGAGATACTTCGTCAAAGGCGTGCTGATCGGTTCGGTGAAGGGGTAAGCCGCTTCGTTCTCCCTTCCGCCCAAGTATGTAGCAACATAGACACACCAAATAGATCAAGAGGAACAGAAAGGGGTTAACCGCGTATGAAATGGCTTGGGAAGAAATCCGGGATCGCCAGCGCGATTTCGCTCGCCGTGCTCGTTCTGGCCATGACCGCCTGTTCAGGCAGCCAGTCGGCCTCCAATACGGCTTCTCAAGGAGGCGGCTCCGGTGACGGAGGAGATTCGAAAGCCTTCAAGCTGTGGCTGGGCTGGAACATTACGGTCAACAACGACAGCATGGTGCAGACGTATTGGCGGGAGCACGAGCCGGGCATCGACGTGAAGCTGGAAGCGACGCAGGGCGATGCCTTGACCGCGCTCAACCTGAAGCTGAACGCCGGCGGTTTTGATGACGCGGCCGTGTTCGGCCGCAGCGAAACGATCGATTCGGCTATGGTCCGTTCGGGCAGCATATTGCCGCTGGAGCAATATTTCGATATGCCCGATAAATACCCCGGACTCGCGTCTATCCCGAAGGTTTATCTGGATGCCATGAAGGATAAAGACGGGCATATCTGGTCGATCCCGACCTGGTTTGATCAAAATCCCGACGATCCGTGGCCGGGCTGGGCTTCGCTTGGCTGGTTTGTCCGCAAGGATGTGCTGGATCAAACCGGAATGACCAAAGACGACCTCAAGACGATCGAAGGCGTGGAAAAATTTCTTAAGGCGGCTTCCCAGCTAACCGACGCCTCGGGCAAAAAACTCATCCCGCTCAGCTTCCTGTCGGACGCGAGTGACGAAAACGTCATTTTGAGCACGTTCGGCGTATCTACGGCTACCGCCGGGGGCGTTATCCCGGTGGAGAAGCAGGGCGACGGGTACCAATTTATTTATGACGATCCGCAATATAAAGAAGCCTATAAATGGATGAACAAAATGTACCGCGAAGGACTCATTGACCACGAAGCGATTACGGACAAAAAGGAACGCTACAAGGAAAAAAACAAAACCGGCCGCACGGCCATGAACGCAGGCGGATTTTTTAACATGGACGCTTCGCTGTGGGAGGTGCTGAACGGACCTACGGAGCCGGCCTGGTATTATGAGACCATTCCTTACCCTAAGGTGGAGGGTGTGGACCAGATCGGCGCCAACCAGATCGTCAATCCTTATCCGGCGGACGATGTTTACATCAGCAAAAACACGAAAAACTTGAATGCCATCCTTACCTTCCTGGATTACATGCTGCAGCCGAAGCCGGAACAGCAGCAGGTAGCGGACAGCGGCCCTGCCGGCGTGTTCTGGGACTGGGTCGACAAGCCGCTGGGCACCTGGCAGTATACCGACGCCAAGTTCCAGGAGCTTCATGATTCCGGCGACGCCGCGAAAAAAGCGAGCACAACGCCGGAGCTTTATGCCCTCTCCTCCTACAGCAATGCCTGGTATCCTTGGTGGAATTATGCCGTCACCGAGCCGAAAGGCCGTCAGAAGACAATCGATTTCTCCGAGGAAATCGGCAAAATGGGCGGCATACGGGTGGCCGAACCGGCCGATATGGTCAAAGCCAAACCCGGCGGCTTATGGGAAAAATATTTGCCCGAGCTCGAGAATGTTCGCGTAGAATACAAAGCAAAGCTGCTGATGGCCGAGAACGACTCGCAGTTCGAGTCGGCCTGGAAGGACTTCCAGGCCGCGCTTGAGAAACGCGGACATTGGAGCGAGCTTAAGGCCGAATGGAACGAAACGTTCCAGGAGGAGAGCAAGTCCTAATTTATTTTCGGTAAAAGGTTCCGGGGGGGAGCTGCCTGAAATGGGCGGCTTCCCTTTGCGGCCGAAAGCGGCCATGCGGCCTGAACGCCGCTTCCGGCATGAAACGAAACGGCGGGTAGACCCCAACTACTGTACCGGCGAGGGGAGATGGCGGCCTTGAGATTGTGGCTGGAGAAAATGATCATAAAACTGATGCACCGGATGAATCTGCAGAGCAAAATCCTGGCCATGTATGTCCTCATTTTGCTTTTGCCCACCCTGCTGCTTGGCGGCGGGGCCGTTTATCTCGTCATTCGCAGCTTCACGCAGAACTATCTGGTGACAGCCGACGAAATGGTGCGGCAGACGGCGCAAATCGTTGATTTCAGCAAACAAAGCTACGATCTGCTGGCGGTAAGGACGGCGACGGACGGCGAATTGATCGCACGGCTGGGACGGGAATATACGGATATGCCTGAAATTGTGGACACGGTGAATTATGTCGACCGGACGTTCCTCATTACGAGCAAATATTTGCCGGGCATTGCCGACTTTCGAATCTACCACAACAATGACACGCTGGTTCAGGACGGTCAGCTGTTGTGGCGTCCCGAAGACCGGACGCTGGCGGGCATGAACGAAAGCTCCTGGTACGAGGAGGGGACGAAGTCATCCGCTTCGATCCGCTGGAGCAATGCGCCAGGCAATCCGAAGCAAAACGTCATCACGCGAAAAATCATCGGACCCGGCGGCAATCTGCTCGGCCTGGTCTATATTTTGCTCAATTACGACGCCGTGTTCGGCGAACTGCTCGACCGGCCGTTTAAGGGAACCGGCAGCTTGTATATCGTGGATGATTCACAGCATATTCTGGCCGCGTCAGATCCGAAGAGCATCGGTCTCCGCATCCAGTTGAAGGGCTGGCCGGGTTCCGATGAAGGAGGGCAAGTCGGGCAAGGAGAGCAGAGCGGGGAGATACTCGACCTGAGCCGCAGCAAGGATTTGCAGATCGTCAAACCGCTGTCTTCCGGCTGGCACGTCGTCGCTTTAATCCATATGAAATATATGGATGGGCAGTCCAGGACCATTTTGCTGCTCATCGTAGGCATTACCGTTCTTTTCCTGCTGCTGTCCATCTCCCTTATGATGACGATCGTGAATAATATCGTGCGGCGTATCCGTAAGCTTGGCACGCGGATGAGCGACGTCTCCCGCGGAGAATTTCAGGTCAAGATCCGCCATCAGGACAAGGATGAGCTTGGCGATCTCGAAAGCGTCTTCAACTCTATGTCCGATCGGCTCGGCAAGCTGGTAGAGGACATCCGGCAGGCGGGACTGGCCGAGAAAGAGCAGGCCTTCAGGGCGCTTCAGGCTCAGATCAATCCGCATTTCATCTATAATTCCCTCGGCCTTCTGCGCTGGCGTGCGCTGGATGTGAAGGACCACGAGCAGATCCGGATCATCGATGCCCTGACGACCTTCTACCGGCTTACCCTGAACAACCGGATCAGCGTAATCAGCATCCGCGATGAACTGGAGCATGTCAGGGCGTATTTGGACATCTGCCAGTTCCGTTACCCGAACCGAGTGCGGCTCGAATGGGAAATCGACGAATCCGTGCTGGACTGCTACACGGTGAAGACGGTGCTCCAGCCGATCGTTGAAAATTGCTACCAGCATGGTGCCATTATCCGAAGGCCCGATGCGGTCATCCGAATCTCCGTCCTCAGGCAGGTTGACCGAATCCTCATGTCGGTTTACGACAACGGCCAGGGAATTTCGGAGACAACGCTGCAGGCGGTCCGCCGGGGGGAACGCGCCGGCAAAGGCAACGGCTTCGGAACAGGCAATATCCGGGAGAGACTGGCGCTTTATTTCGGCGGCGAAGCATCGTTAGAGATCGACAGCGAAGCGGGAAGCTGGACGCGGTTTACGCTCGTATTTCCGGCAGCGGTTTCTCCGCCGACAAGCAGGGGGGTTATGTAAATGCTGAAAGTGCTTATCGTCGACGACGAACCTTTTAATCTATATGGGCTGGTTAACAATATCGATTGGCAGGAACTCGGCTATGAGGCTCCCGTCACCAGCGAATCGGGGGAAGAGGCGATGGAACTGCTGAAAGAGACGGCCTTTGACGTGCTGATTTCCGATGTTTCCATGCCCGGCATGAACGGCATTGAGCTTGTGGATGGAGCCAGAAAGCTGCATCCGCACCTTCAGGTTTTGATGATCAGCGGCTACAACGAATTCGAATTTGTCCAGGATGCCATCCATGTCGGCGCTCAGGCCTACGTGCTGAAACCGCTGAAGCTGGAGGAGGTAACCGGCAGACTAAAGACGTTCCGGGCTACGCTGGAGAAAATGCGGCGCGTCGTCGAACAGACGAATGAACTTGAAAAAAAGGTGTCGGGCAGCATGAGACTGATCAAGGAACGTTTCGTGCTGGACCTGATCACGCAGGGCGCGCAGGAAACCGTATTTTCCTGGGAAGGCCTGCTGGACGTTCCTAAGCTCACGGAAGGGTTTCAATTGATCGTGTTTTCGCTGGATGCCTATTTATCCTCAGGGAAAACCGCCAAAGACCGGATGCTGATCGGGACCGGCTTTAAGCAAACGGTGGAGATCAGCCTGAACGATGTGGAAGCCATTTACCTTGCCCATGTCACTCCAGACGAATTTGTGGCCCTGCACCTGAATCCGACCCCGCCGGACCGGGTGTATGTGGAGAAGCAGCTGCCTTTTATTCAGAGCCTGATGGAGGAGCAGTATGGCGCTTCCGTTACCGTGGGATGCAGCCGCACGGGAAGCTTCTGGGAAGAAGTGGATTTATGCTACAGGGAGATCAAATTTGCGATGGCCAAAGCGCGTCTGATCGCGGACGGCCAGATCGTCCGGTACGAAGACGGCAACCCGAAAGAATTCAAAGACTACCGGCTGCGCGAGGAATTATTGCTGAACCTTCTGAAGCTGATGGAACAGGGAGAAACCTCCGCGGTAGCTGCCTATTTGAACCGGGTGCTGGATGTCCTCCTGCTGCAGGAAGCGTCGTCGTTTTCTTACGTGCAGGCTTTCGGCATGAGCTTTCTCAGCGAGCTGATCCGGAAGCTGAAAAGGCCGGAGGAGCCAAGCGGGGAAACCAATATGGTCATGTGGAGAAGGATGCTCGACTGCGGCAGCGCCGAGCAGATTATCGGCTTAATCACCGAATACGTGGACGGCTACATGCAGATCGAAAAAAAGCGGCACCATCAACAGCATCATCAGCAGCACAATCTGATTCGCCGGATTGCGGCCTTCATTGAAGAACGGCTGCAGGAGAACTGGACGGTCAAGCAGCTTGCGGAGCAGTTCAGCCTGAATGCCAGCTATTTGAGCGTTTTGTTCAAACGCGAGATGGGCAAAACAATCTCCGAATTTATACAGGAAACCCGGATTCAGCGGGCCCGCAAGCTGCTGCAGGACCCGAATATTAAAGTGTACGAGGTAGCGGAACAGGTCGGTCTGCAGACGACGGCTTATTTTACTTATCTGTTCAAGAAAACGGTCGGCTGTACCCCTCAGGAATATCGGGACTATCATTATGATGCAAATGAAGACTGAGACATCGTCGTTGCAACAGAATAAAAGATCCGTCAGAAGGCGAGGAGAGATATTTTATGGCAATCGTATACAGGGAACGGCAGCAATTATTTGAGCTTCGGACCCACCGGACCTCTTATTTGTTTGGCATCAACGATAAAGGAACGGTCCAGCATTTGTATTGGGGAGAGCCGGTCGAAGCGGCGGAATGCTCGTTTCTGCTGAAAGGCCGCTCGCACAGCTCGTTTGATAGGGATGTGGACCGGGAGACGGAGGAATTTGGCGGCTGGGGCGGCATTCATGGGAGGCGACCGAATTTCATGTCCGGGTGAAAGAGCAGATCGAGCTGGCGCGCCGCGCGGCCCGGCTTGGCGTCGAACGTTTCGTCGTTGACGACGGATGGTTCGGCCAGCGGCACAGCGACCGGGCAGGGCTCGGCGACTGGTATGTGAACCCGGAGAAGTTCCCTGACGGGCTTCAGGAGCTGATCGGCGAAGTACAGTCGCTTGGCATGGAATTCGGCTTATGGGTCGAACCCGAATCGGTGAACCCGGACAGCGATTTGTTCCGTCAGCATCCGGACTGGATTTACCGCTTCCCGACGCGGGAAGGCACACAGCCTCCGCAATCAGTTCCTGCTGAATCTGGGCCTGCCCGAAGTGAAGCGGTTTGTGCTTGATTTCATGAATGGACTGCTTTCTGCCTATGACATCAAATTCGTGAAATGGGATATGAACCGGACCGTGACGGAGCCCGGAACGGACGAGCCGGATTTCCCGGTGTGGCTGAAGCATGTCGAGAATCTATATGCAATCTGGGCGGAACTCCGGAAGACATTCCCCCGACGTCGAGTTCGAGACCTGCGCAGGCGGAGGGGGCCGGATTGACCTTGGTATTCTGCGTTATGCGGATCAGACCTGGATCAGCGACAATACGGATGCGCGCGACCGGCTGGAGATCCAGGAGGGTTTCTCGTACGCGTACAGCCCGTCGATCATGATGTGCTGGGTAACGGAATCGCCAAACGGCTTCAACGGCCGCAGCCTGCCGCTTTCTTACCGCTTCCACAGCTCCATGCTGGGAGGACTCGGCATCGGCGCAGATATCGGCAAATGGTCGGAGGCGGAAATGGAGGAAGCCGGAAGCTGGGTGGCGCTTTACAAGGAAATCCGCCACGTCGTGATGGAAGGGGAGCAGTACAGGCTTGAGCCTTTCGGACATTCTAACCTCGCCGCGTATCAGTATGTCAGCCGGAACGGGGAGGAATCCGTCGTGTTCACCTTCCTGCAGTCGCAGCATTTCGGCGAGGAGATTCGGCGTCTGCGCTTGCAGGGGCTGGAACTCGAGGCAGCTTACGAAGTTAGGCTCGGCGGCCTTGAACCGGTTGTGCTGCACGGCTCAACCCTGATGAACGCGGGTTTTCCGCTTAAGCTGCGCGGCGATTACGCAAGCGAGCTGATTCGGATTCAAAGAAAGCAAGCTTTATCATAAGAGCCATACCGGGCGGCAAGCCCTATGGAAGACCGGACGGAACTCCGGGTCTGCTTATAATCTTCTTCTTTTTGTACATTCATAGTCTCATTTTTCGTTTGGATTTCTGAGCTTAGTTTTGCCTCTTCGTCAGCCATCTTGCAACCTGTCAACCCGCCGCCTTGCGGGTTGGCTTTTTTTGCGTTTTACCGAGAATCTGCCCGGAAATAGGCCATTTTGGAAGAACTGTGCTGCCGCGGAGGACGAGCGGGCATCAGCCAATTTATATCCGCACAGGTTAGCCGTCCATGCCTGGAGTTTAGCCCTCCGCATATAGTTATAGGGACTTAGAGAACACCCATAGATAAGGATGAATGTTGTGGACAATTCAAAGCAGCAGTCCAAAGAACTCGCGTTCCGGCAGGGCAGGAGCGAGGGATACCGGCTGGGGGGATGCCGCGCGGTCATGGAGCGGACAGCACCGGCCGCCCCGTCAAAAAGTTCCTTACGGATTTTGTACGTACCGCAGGGATTTCCAACCATCGACCATGGGTTAATCGAGGCATTAAAACAAACCGCCGCCGAGTTTGCGGTTGCCGGGGCTGCTGAAATGCTGGAAACCGCGCAAAGCTGGAAGCCTGATCTGGTGCTTGTCTTAAACGGTCTTCACACTTTTCCCGCGGAACATGTCGGGCACATGGATCTGCTCCGTTCTCAAGGGATCCGCACGGCCATTTGGTTTGTGGATGATCCCTATTTTACCGAATATACCCTGGCCCTGGCGCAGCACTTCGATTATGTCTTTACGCATGAGAAATCCTGTGTGCCGTTTTACGAAGCCGGAGGCTGCCCATCGGTCCATTATTTGCCGCTTGCCGCAGACCTGGAGATGTTTGCTCCGGTAGAAACCCCTCGGAAATATCAGTCGGACATCTGTTTTATCGGCAACGCCTTTTGGAACCGGGTCATGCTGTTTGACGAGCTTGCGCCTTATCTGTCTACCAAAAAGGTGGTTATTGCCGGGTCCTACTGGAACCGGCTCGGCCGCTATGAAGTCCTGCAGCCTTTTATTAGAGAGGGCTGGGTAGAGCCGGTGGAAACCAGGTTTTATTACAACGGGGCCAAAGTGGTCATTAACCTCCACCGCCCTTCGGAGCACGGGATGGATAATCACAACACGGCGGGTTTGACCGGACAATCGATTAACCCCCGGACCTATGAAATAGCCGCCTGCGGAACGATGCAGCTTACGGACGTGCGCGAGGATCTGACCTCGTATTACCAGCCCGGCTATGATATCGAGACTTACAGTACGCCCCGGGAGCTGCAGGATAAAATCGAATATTATTTGAGCCACGAGGCGGAGAGGATGCAGGTAGCCTGGAGATCCCTATGGACGACAAGAATTCGCCATTCTTATACGGACCGAATAGGGCGCATGCTGGCCGTTATCGGCAGCACATTCAATACTGAAAAGGAGAGTGGATCACTTGGTTAAGATTCAACATGCGAAAAGCAAAGCCAGAGCAAGAAAAATGGTGCCCATTATTCCGCATGCAGGAGCCGCCGCTAAGCAGGAAGGAAGAAGCGCCGGTTTACGAGCCGGCTATGAAGAAGGTTACCTCCGCGGCCGCATGGATGTGATCGCCAGCCAGCCGGGCCCGATTTTTCCGCTGCGCAATCTACATGTTATGTATGTCAGCTCCGGCAAGGGATTCCCGTATTCGCCGTTTGATGAAGGCATGATCGAAACGCTCCGCTCGCTCGTTGCCGTCGTTACCCCGACGGAGC
Source organism: Paenibacillus mobilis (assembly GCF_058267595.1). NCBI lineage: Bacteria > Bacillati > Bacillota > Bacilli > Caryophanales > Paenibacillaceae > Paenibacillus > Paenibacillus mobilis. The sequence continues at coordinate 125,987 of NZ_JBZCMS010000005.1, read as the reverse complement.
CTACCCAGCCGGTGGCGCAGCTGGCGGCGGAGCATCGGCCGGACCTGGTCATGGTGCTCGACGGCCTTGAAATGCCGACCGAACAAATCGACGCGGTCCGGGAGCTGGGAATCAAAACGGCGATCTGGCTGACGGACGATCCGTACTATACGGATATGACTACGGAGCTGACTAAGCATTATGACTATGTATTTACGCTTGAGCAGAACTGCGTGGAATATTACCGGCAGAACGGCAGCGCCAACGTCTATTATTTGCCGTTCGGGGTTTTCCCGGGACATTTCCGTCCTCTGCGGGATCGGGCTCCGCAGCCCCGGAATGTCAGTTTTGTCGGCAGCGCCTACTGGAACCGGGTGCATTTCTTCCAGCCGATCATTCACGATCTGATGAAACGCGGGCTGCGGATCAACGGGATTTGGTGGGACCGTCTGGTGGAAGCGGGCTCTTATCCGGAGCGGATTGAGCAGGGAACCTGGCTGGGTCCCCAGGATACGGCCGTGGTCTACAGCAGCAGTAAAATCGCCCTTAATCTTCACCGTTCCTATGACGACGACAGCGTAAACAACAACTCCATAAAAATACCGGCCGTCTCCCCGAATCCGCGGACCTTTGAAATCGCCGCCAGCGGCACGCTGCAAATCATTGATTCGCGCAGCGATTTGGCCCGTTTCTATACGCCTGGCGTAGAAATCGAAACGTACACCACGCAGGAGGAATTGTTGTCGAAAATCGACTTTTATCTGACCCATGAGCAGGAGCGGCGTGAAATGGTATTGCGTGCTTTGGAACGCACGTTGCGGGAGCATACGTACAACCATCGTCTGAATGAGCTTTTGACGGTCATCTTCGGATAAACAGGCGTAACGAGGAAGGGGGTGAATCGTTTCTTCCTTACTAATATGCGGGAAGAACGAAACTTATGGCCAATCAAGCTAAGCTGCTTCTGTTCTCTCATGTGAGCAATACGCAAAGCATTACCGGAGCGGAGAAAATGCTCCTGCATCTGGCCGTAAGGCTGTCGGCTTACTGCGAGTGCGTATTGGTGGTGCCTCAGGCGGGGGAATTAACCCGCTTGGCAGCAAGGCATGGCATCCGGACCATTCCCTGCCGGTACCCGGTAGTTTACGAGATGTATTCGCCCGGCCCTAACCTTCCGCAGGTCGTTGAACATTTGGGGGATACGGCCGAATATCACCGTCTGGTTGCCCTATTGCAAGCAGAGCGGGCCGATATCGTCCTGACCAACACCTGCGTAAACGTGCTTCCAGCCCTTGCCGCTTCGCGGCTTGGGATTCCGGTGGTCTGGAGCATAACCGAAGCCATCGTCCGCACGGCTTATTTCAGCCATTCGCTCCAGCTGATCAGCAGCCTGAGCGACCGGGTCATCGCGATTTCCAATACGGTGATGTCCCGTTTTCAAGGCACCATTCCCGATGAAAAGCTGGGGCTGCTTCCCCCTTCCTGGGAAGGGTCCGAGTACAGCCCGGACAGCTGGCCCCGGCTTAGGGAGAGCAAACGCTCGAAACTCGGCATCGGCCCAGGCCATCGCCTGATCGGCTTCATCTCCTCTTTCCTGACGGAAGGTAAAGGGCTCGAGCATTTTATCGACATGGCGCTTGAACTGTGCAAGCAGCGTGGAGACGTCCGGTTTCTGGTCATCGGTCAAAGGGAAAACAAAAGCTTCTACAAACGTTGTCTCGACAAAATTAATGAAACCAAATTTTTCTCCAGATTTACTTTTATCCCCTATGAAAAATCGGTTGAAGCCGCCTACTGCGCCATGGACGTCCTCGTCATCCCAAGCCTTATGCCGGAAGGGTTCGGCCTCACGGCGCTTGAAGGCATGATTCACGGCAAGCTGGCCGCCGCTTATGATGCAGGCGGGTTAGGCGAGGTGCTTGGGGCATGCGGATTCGGGTCCTACCTGTCGGAAATGGGCAACCGCGAGCAATTGACGGCCCAAGTGCAAGCGCTGCTGGATCTGCCGGAGGACACGGCGTCGGCTTTGTCCGCTGCCGCAAGGGAGCAGGCTGATATTCATTTCGGGCCGGCAGCCTACGCGGAACGGCTGCATGCGGAGGTTTTGGCCTGGGTAAGCCGCCGCCCGGACCGTCTTTACCTGAACGCGGAAGAAGGTGGCCGCATCTGGTCCGCATCTTCCGGGCAGGAAACGGCGGCGGACCCGCTTCCGGAAGAACCCGCTGCCGTTTCCGAGCCTCCTCTGCCTGCGCCGGTCCGGAAGGGCCGCCGCGTCCTGCGCTCTTTGCGAATGAAGCGCGGCGGCGTCAAAGCCAAACGCCGCAGAGGGAGTGCCGGAAGCCGTAAAAGCAAAAGGACCGGAACCGCAAGAAAGCGGCTATCCGGCCGAATAACCGCCCCGGGCAGGCCTGCCCGCGCCGGAAAGAAGCGTCTTGCTTCCGCGAAGAAGAACCGCGGCCGCGCGGCTTCCGGCGGCAAGCGCCGCAGCAAACGCTGACCGCGGCAGGCAAGTCCTAACACAAAGGAGTTGACATGATGAAAATAATGACGATCCTGGGGACGCGTCCTGAAATTATCCGTCTCAGTTTGATCATTCCGCTCCTGGACCGTTTTGCCGACCGGCACATCCTTGTTCATACCGGCCAAAATTTCACGGCCTCGCTGAGCGGCGTCTTTTTCACCGAGCTGGGCCTGAGGAACCCCGATTACGTACTGCAGGACCGGCAGGCTTCGCTCGGCGAGCAGCTTGCCGCGATGTTCGCGGGGATGGAGGGGATTTTGCAGAAGGAACGCCCCGACAAGGTGCTGCTGCTCGGCGATACCAACAGCGCGCTGTGCGCGGTTCTGGCCGAGCGGATGGGGATCCCGGTCATTCACATGGAAGCGGGGAACCGCTGCTTTGACCTGGAGGTTCCGGAGGAGAAAAACCGCAAGGTGATCGACGCCATCTCCAGCATCAATATGCCTTATACCGAACAAAGCAAACAGCATTTAATCCGGGAAGGCGTGCCCGGCCCACGCATAGTGCTGACCGGCAATCCGATTTATGAAGTGATGCGGCATTTTGAACCGCAGGTCGAATCCAGCGATATTCTGGACCGGCTGGGTCTTGCCCCTGGAGAGTATTTCCTGGTGACAACCCATCGTGCGGAGAACGTGGACCGGCCGGAGCATCTGCTCGAAATCATGAAAGGCCTTAATGCCGTAGCCGAGGAGTACGGCCTGCCCCTGATCTGCAGCCTGCATCCGCGGACCCGTTCCAAAATGGGCAGCGGCTTCAGCCTGCCCATGCATGAGCTGGTGCAATTTCATGAGCCCTTTGGCTTCTTTGACTTCGTGAAGCTGGAACGCCATGCCAAATGTGCATTGACGGACAGTGGAACCGTGCAGGAGGAATGCTGCATTATGCACGTTCCTACCGTAACCCTGCGCAAGACGACGGAGCGTCCGGAAACGGTGGACTGCGGCAGCAACATCGTGTCCGGCTTAAACGCCCGTTCCATCGCAGACGCGGTGCGGATCATGACGGAAAGCGATACGGACTGGGAAGTGCCCGGCGGGTATTTGACCGAGCATGTATCGCAGAAAGTCGTCAAATATTTGCTTGGAGGGAAAACGCATGTTTAATAATCAGGTAATTTTGGTGACAGGCGGTACCGGTTCCTGGGGATACGAACTGATCAAGCAGCTTTTGCCGCAAAACCCTAAAGAAATCATCATCTATTCCCGCAGCGAATCCACCCAGGTGGCGATGAGCCGGGCTTTCGAAGACCACAGACTCACCTTCAGAATCGGCGACATCCGGGACAAAGAAGCCTTAACGGCCGCCTGCAAAAACGTCGATTACGTATTCCATCTTGCCGCGCTGAAGCATGTGCCGGTTTGCGAAGACCAGCCGTATGAAGCGCTGAAAACAAATGTCGTAGGCACTCAAAACGTTATAGAAGCCGCGGTTGAGAACCGGGTCAAAAAAGTGATCTATATCTCGACGGACAAAGCGGCCAATCCTTCAAACTTCTACGGCATGACCAAAGCGATCGGTGAAAAGCTGATCGTATACGCGAATCTGCTTCCTTCCGAAACGCAGTTTGTCTGCGTACGCGGCGGCAACGTGCTGGGGACGAACGGAAGCGTCGTTCACCTGTTTATGAACCAAATTCAAAACAAAGGCCAGGTTCGCATCACCGATATGAACATGACTCGTTTCTTCCTGACGCTTCCGGATGCCATCAAGCTGCTGTTCAAAGCCTCCGTGGAGAGCGTAGGCGGGGAAATTTTCGTCATGACCATGCCGACCTGCCGCATCGTGGATCTTGCCGAAGTGCTGATCGAGGCTTCGGGCCGGGAAAACGTGGAAATTATCGAAACCGGTACACGCCCGGGTGAAAAAATCCATGAAATTCTGATGAGCGATTTCGAAAGCCAAACCACGGTCGTTTACGACGACGAATATCTCGTCATTTTGCCTACCCTGGAAATTCCAGACTTAAAAGACCGCTACAAATCCTACCCGCTTGTTTCCTTCAGCAGCTTCAGCTCGGATAAAAATCTGATGGACAAAAAGGAGATCAAGGAGATCCTCGTCCGAGGGGGCTTCCTGGAATGAAACTGTTAATTTTCGGAGGAAACGGAATGGCCGGGCATGTGCTCGTGCAGTATTTCCGCGAATCCGCCGTTCATCATGTCTTCTATACCACGCGAGATGCCCGTGATCCCGAAGCCATCCTGCTCGATGTGCAGGACCCTTCGGCCGTGGAGCAGGCGGTTGCTTTGGTTCGTCCGAACGTGATCATCAACGCGGTCGGTGTGCTGAACCAGTTTGCGGACCGCGACGTGGTCGGCGCCTATGAAATTAACGGTCTGCTGCCGCATCGTCTCCGGCGGGCGGCGGACCGCTACGGCGCAAGGCTGATCCATATCAGCACGGACTGCGTATTTTTGGGCGACCGCGGTTCTTATACCGAACAGGATCAGCCGGACGGCATTTCAAAATACGCCTTGACCAAAGCGCTGGGAGAAGTGAAAGCGGAAGGCCATCTGACCATCCGCACCTCGATCATCGGACCGGAAATCCGCAGCGGGGGCATTGGATTGATGGAATGGTTCATGAGCCAGACCGGCAGGGTTTACGGCTACCGGAAGGTGCTCTGGAATGGGGTTACTACGCTGCAGCTTGCGAAGGCGGTTGAAGAGGTGCTGGACGCCCCGCTATCGGGGCTGATTCATTTGGCCCATCCGCAGAAGGTCAGCAAACATGATTTGCTGAAGCTGATGCAGGAGATCTGGAACAAACAGGACGTGGAGATTTTGCCGGAGGAGGATACCGTGCTTGACCGCACGCTTGTATCCACCCGAAGCGACGTCAATTTTCGGCTGCCGGGCTATGAGGTTATGCTGACCGAGCTTGCAGAGTGGATGAAGCAGCATGGATAAAGAAACAAAAGAATCAAAAGAATTAAAAGAATTAAAAGAGACAACAGAAACGATTCTCATTACGGGGGCGGCCGGGTTTACCGGCCGCCACGCCTGCAAGCATTTTGCCCGGACGGGTTACAAGGTCGTCGGCGCTGTGCGGAGTATGGAGGGACTTGAGGCCATACCGGGCGTCAGGTACGTGGTGTGCGACCTGAAGGATTACGGAGCCGTACAGAGGCTTGTCGAAGAAGCCCGGGCGGATCATGTGCTGCATCTGGGCGGCAAAAACGCCGTCAAGCAGTCTTGGGAGCAGCCTATCGATTATATGGAAACCAATATCATGGGTGTATTCTATCTGCTTGAAGCACTCCGGAAGAGCGGAAAAAAAAGCAGAGTCGTTTTGGCTCATTCCCGCCTGCGCTTTCAATTAAACGATCATCCGCTTCCCAATCACCCTTACGGACTAAGCAAATCGCTCGGCGGCATGGCGGCCCTGTGCTGGGGAATGCTGTTCAGCCAGGACGTCATCATCGGCGAGCCGGGAAATCTGATCGGCCCCGGGCCTTCGACCGGAATATGCGCTTTGCTGGCAAAGCACATAGCTGCTGAAGAGCAAACCTATACAGGCCGCCCGTTCCGGTTGTCTTCGGCTTACGAACGGCGGGATTTTCTGGATGTAAGGGATGCGGTCAGGGCTTACGAGCTTTTGCTCAAGCATGGACAAAGCGGCGTTATTTACCCGATATGCTCGGGCAAGGAACGCACGCTGCGCGAAACCGCGGACAGCTTCAGCAGCCTGGCCCGGGTTCCCTTGACGATAGAGGAAGGACAGGGGGCTCAAATGCCTGCGGAAGAGGAAGCCCAAGGGCCAGAAGAGCTGATGAAGCTGGGATTTAAGCCGTCCGTCTCCTGGGAGCAATCGGTTGACGATATTGTTGCTTATTGGCGCAGCGGCGGGCTGCGCTAAGCAAAACGGCGAAAGGAGAGGATAGCTTGAACCATTATACGGAAGTTCATAACGCCAATTTCATCACGCTGCTCCGGCAGCAGTTCCGTTACTGCCAATCCGTGCTGGATGTCGGCTGCGGATTGGGACTCCTGTGGGACCATTACGACTGTAATATCATTGTAGCTTTGGATATTCACCGGCCTTATCTGGAGCATCTGCGCAAGACGCCGGCTTACGTGCTGCCGATCGTGGCCAATGCCCGCGACATCGGTTCGCTGCTGATGCCGCGGTCGCTTGATGCCGTAGCGCTGATTGACTCCTTGGAGCATCTTTCCAAACGGGAGGCGTTCCAGGTGCTGGATGCGGCGGAGAAGATTGCCCGCCAGCGGGTAATCATTTTTACGCCAAGAGGTTTTTTCCCGCAGGAAAGCCTGGATAACTACGGACTGAACGGCGAGAAGTTTCAGACCCATCAAAGCGGCTGGGAACCTGAGGAATTTATGGCGCGCGGATACAGGGTAATCGTGCTTAAAGGTTTTCACAACGCAAGAAACGCTTCATTCCGGGCCGCTTTCGGTGAAGGTGCGCCGCCGGTGGATGCCCTGCTTGCCTACAAAATCATTAAAGATGAAGGCATCCATTAGAGCGTTAATCGATCGGAGGAGGGGGCTTAAGATGCGTTTTACTTTTCCTATATTGACTTTATGCCAGGGAGGGGCGCAGCGGATGATCGCCGAACTGACGAACTGGCTCTCGTCAAAAGGTCATGAGGTTACGATTGTGATGCCGGTGCAGGGCGCGATTGAATACGCGATATCATCCAGGGTGCTGCGCGTGGAAAGAAGCGTGCTGAAGGCGGAGGATTTTCCTTACGCTGACGTGATCGTCTCTAATTTTTTTACAACCGTGCCGGTGTCGACGGAAGCCAGCGCCCAGGGCAAAGGGCTGCATATCCGGCTGGCCTTATGTTATGAGCCGGTTTTTCTAAGCGACAATTTTGCCTCTTTTCCCACCTATTCCATGACCGAACATCTGCTGGTTTTATCGCGCTGGCAGCAGCAGCTGATCCAGTTGATTCACGGCGTCGGCGGAATGATCGTGCCTGTGGGGATCAGCAGCTTTTTCTATAATATGAAGTTCCGGAACCAGCTTGCGCCGGGCCTTCGCATTTCCGCGGTTGTCCGCAAGTCTTCCCCAAGCTTCTCCTGGCACAGGGATCAGGAATATTTGCTGTATGAGCTGGCCAGGGTCAAAAATCTGTACCCGGACGTTGTCATCCAACTGATTTGTCCACCTGCGGAATATGCGGAATCGCCGGAGCTTCAGCAGCTGGGCGCAAACGGCCTATTCCAGATATCAACCCCTTCGGATGACACGGAACTGAGATACCTCTACAATACGGCGGATATCTTTGTCAGCTCAAGCGTTTACGATGCAGGAGGGCTGCCCGGACTTGAGGCGATGCGCTGCGGCGCCGCCCTGGTCACCTTGTATTCGGGCGGAGATACGGAATACTGCCGTCCCGAGGTGAATTGCCTGATGTCCTACCGGTACGAGAACCGGCTCGGGGAAGACCTTATTCGCCTTATCGTAGACCCGGTGCTGCGTTCGCAGCTTGCCGCTACGGGCGAAGCCGACTCCTATAAATTTACCTGGGACAAAAGCACCGCCGCATTTGAGCATGCGGTTGAAGTGCTGCTGACCCGAACAAGCTGAGAAAGGGGTGTTTCGGGTGGCGCGTTTTCAGACGGTTATCGGAAGATCCACGGCTCCTTTTGCCAGCCCGATTTATCTGATTGATGCCGTTGTGGCCAACAATGGGGTCGAACCTTTCGATGCCTGCATTTTAGGGCTGGTTAACGGGACTCCCCTTTTCCAGTTTGTATCGGGCGTAGCTCCATGCCACGAGCGCGGTTCCGTAATGCATATCCGGAACATGGGAATTTACGAGCCGATGCAGCTGATCATCACGACAAGCATAAATGTTTTGACGCATGCTTCGATCCGTATAGTGTTCCGGGATCAGGACGGAGAAATTCTGGGCATGTGGAACGAACTGAACGTGGAATGGACGGCTTCTTAACAAAATAAAGAGCATCCCGCCAAAAACGGGATGCTTTTTATTTTGCGCAGATGAATCAGAATTTCAACTAAGAATTCAGCTTCAGTCCTTATTCCTTAAAGCCAGCCGTCTCCTTAGCTTCCTAGTGCTTGAAGCGTCCGGATCAAAGAAGCGGCATAAACGTCCGGCGACAAATTCGCCTGAAGATGATGGTATCCGGCTTCGGACAGCTGTTCGCGAAGCGTTTTATCCTCCATCAGACGATGAGCTTTCCCGATAGCGGAAGCGATATCGCCAAGCGGATAGAAAAGGCCGGTCACATCCGGAAGGATAAAAGCGCGGACGCCGTCCGAATCCGTGCTCAGCACCGGACAGCGGCAGGCCATGGCTTCTCCGACCGCATAGCCGAACCCTTCCATTTTGGAGGTGGAAATGACCATGCCGCCCGAGGAGGCGATCAGCGAATAATGGTAAGGCATCTGATCGTTCGGCACGCTGTTCAGGCAGTGGAGGCTGCGGGTCATATTCAACTGCTGGACCAGTTCGCCGAAAGCGTTGCGTTCCCCAGGGGTGGCGAGCGTCTCATCCGTGTACATCCGGATTTGCAGCTCCGGTTTTTGCTGAAGCAGCCCGTAGCAGATAAACAGAAACTCCGACCAGTTTTTGTTGGGTTCAAGTCTGCCGATCCAAGCGATGATCGGATTTGCGGGAACCGGTACATCGAGCCTCTGAAAACGGCTCAGATCAATCATGTTCGGAATCACGAATCTCGGCACGCCCGGGCAGAGCAGATCGAACAATTCGGCCAAATGAGCGGTCGGGGGCATCAGAATGCCATTGGTATACCTCCGGATAAAGGGCTCAGCTTCCAGAACAGTTAAATAAGAGTCCTTCCACATGCCGAACCCTTGGCCTTCAAAAAGGATAGGTTTTATAAATCCGGCTTGACGCAGGCGGTAAGCCATGGTGAAATCCGAGGTCACGATGGCGGCGTCATACTGCTGCTGGTTCAGAATGGCGCTAAGTTCCGCATCCGAGTTGGTGATAAAAACGGGAATATCGGAAATATTTTGCAGGCCCGTTCCGGCCTGATTATACAGCAGATGGGCTTCGACGCCATGCTGGCGCAAAACCCGGCTGCGCATGCGGTTCAACGTTTCCACCCCGCCGCTTGGAATGAAGAAGGTAAACAATATTTTCAACGGCCCCTTCACCTCTAACCCTTGGAATTTGACGGTTAACAAGCTTCTATAGGGTACGTAAAGGCGTCTGCCAAGGTGTGGTCATGTGCCGGGCAAATGCTAAATTCTTTCTGGATATGCGGCCTTTATAAAGGTCATTCTATACCTGTCACTCATTATGCTTAATGGAAGGGGAATAACCATTTATGCGAGCGTCAAAAACTTTGGGTTTATCTTTGTCAGCAGCTCTTGTCGTCGGTATGGTCGGCCTTACCGGATGCGGCCAAAACCATAAGGTTGGTACGCAAGGCGTAAAAAATCAGACGGCCCACCGTTTGAATGTCAATGCTTACGACCAGGCCCGCGATAACCTGAAAAACATGAAATACAGCCAGGTGCTGAGTAAAAAAGTTACGGAACTCGGAAGCGTTCGTTCCGCCCATGTCATGACCTCCGGAGATGAAGCATTTGTAGCCGTCAACTTGAACAACGTGAATCCTTCGATGGGAGGAACCCGTGCTTCCGGCAATGCAACAGGTTCGGTTAATGAAATGAGCGTGCCTAGCCGCATGAACGGCATGCAGGGTCCAGGCGCTATGGGAACCGGCAACGTAACGGGACGTACATCTTCCCTGGGCCGTTCGATGGGACAAGGCATTAATCCAGGGGGCAGCGATTACCGTCCAAACGGCGCTGTAGGTTCTGCCCGCGGCCTGGACTTTACAAGCAACGTTAGCGGAGGCGCCAACCCAAATCCGGGCACCATTTATGACGGAACCAGACTCGGCGGAGGAATGGGGGCCCAGTCGGATAACCTGCCTCACGGCACCGCTGCCGGAAGAGGTTTCTCCACTTACGGCACAGCCGGCAATGCCAGTGCGATTCCTGCCGACGTTCGGAGTGAAATCGAACGTACCGTGAAACGCTCCGCTCCGCAAATCAAGCAGGTTTATATTTCGGATAACTCCGATTTCGTAAACCGCATGAGCAATTTAAGCACAAACGGCACAAGCGGAACTAACGGTACGAACGGCATCAATGGCACAAACGGCGTAAACGGCCGTGACGGAGGCATGACTCTGGGCAACAATCCGCTGACGAACGGCGCGCGGAATGTAACCGATGATTTGGCTGGCATGATCGACAGCCTGTTCCCGGAACGTTTGAGAAACCTGACCAATACCCATACCGGGAATACCGGTGTTTTCAACACCCCTAATCGTACCGACCGTTTTGATATGAACCCTAACCGCTAATCTTTAGCATGGCAAAAAAAGAGCATTCCATTCGCTGAAGCGATGCGGAATGCTCTTTTTATACCTGTTAACTCGTCAAAGGACGAATTAGCTCAATTGCGTTCCAAGCCTTTTACCCAAACCGACTGAAGCTCCAGCTTCTCATCGACTAACAGCAAGTCGGCTTGTTTACCCGTTTCGATCGAGCCCGTACGGTCGCTGATCCGAATCAGCCTTGCCGGATTGCCGCTGGCCGCTTCGGAGGCCCGCTCGATGCTGAGACCGACTTCCTGTACGAGGAACCGGAACCCCCGGATCATCGTCAAGGTACTGCCTGCCAGAGTTCCTTCGCTGTCTCTAAGCGTACATACGCCGTCTTTCATGACCACAGGCAGATCGCCGATCATGTAGTCGCCGTTTCCTAGTCCCGCTGCCGACATGGCATCGGTAATCAGCACCAGATTGTGGTTGTTTTTTACCGCTGCCAGCACGGAAATCACCGCAGGGTGCACATGAATGCCGTCCGCGATAATTTCCGCGCTCAGCTTCGGCGAGCTCAGAAGCGCGCCGGCAACGCCCGGCTTGCGGTGATGCATAGGCGTCATGGCGTTAAAAGTATGAACGGCATGATGCAGCCCGGCATCCGCCGCCGTCATCATTTCTTCGTAGGTAGCATCCGTATGTCCAGCCGCGGCTACAATGCCGCGTTCACGGAGATAGGTGATCAGTTCAAGCGCTCCGTCGCGTTCCGGAGCGAAGGTCACTTGTTTGATGAGTCCCGGATAACGGGCCTCCCATTCTTCAATCCAGGTCCGGTTCGGGTTGACGATATGCTCCGGATTTTGGGCGCCCGGCCATTTGGGGCTGATAAACGGCCCTTCCAGGTGTACGCCTTCCAGCTGGGCATAAGGCATTTCGCCGGACATAAACGTATGGACTTCGTCCAGAACCTGATCCAGCACGCCGCGCGGCGCCGTCATGGACGTAGCCAGCATGGCCGTTGTGCCCTGGGAGCAGTGAAACCGGGTAATCGCTTCAATTCCCTGCTGGTCCGCGCCGGTGAAATCGTGATGAACTCCGCCGTGGACATGAACGTCGATAAAGCCGGGCAGAATGTATTGGCCCTGCGCATCCACGGTTTCCGGATACGAGGCTAAAGTATGGGCCAGTGCCGAAGCGGCGCCGACAAACGTAATGACGCCGTCCCGCACGGCTACCGCTCCATCCTTAATGATCCCGGTTGGCGTAACGACCTGGCCATGGGTAATAACAAAAGATCGGCTCATCAAAGCAGACGCCCCGCTTCCTGGTCTACCAGCACAATGACGTTAGGGTGCAGCTGCAGCAAGGATGCCGGACAATGGGTGGTTACGGGACCTTGAAGAGCGCGTGCAATAACCTCGGCTTTCTCGGCGCCTCTGACCAGCAGCAGAATTTGTTTGGCATGCAGGATGGAAGCGATGCCCATGGTTATGGCCTGCGTAGGCACTTCGTCGATGGAAGAGAAGAAGCGGGCATTCGCCCGGCGTGTGCTTTCATCAAGCGTCACGACATGCGTGAAGCCTTCCAGTTCAGCCCCGGGTTCATTAAAGCCGATATGGCCGTTTAATCCGACACCGAGGATCTGCAGGTCCACACGTCCGGCTTTTTGCAGCAACTCCGTATATGCAGCGGCAGCTTGCTTCGGATCGGGCGAGGAGCCCATCGGAACGTGGGTATTTTCCAGCCGGATATCGACATGGTTAAACAGCTTTTCATTCATAAACCGGCGGTAGCTTTCCGGGTGATCGTCCGGGAGACCGACGTATTCGTCAAGGTTGTAGCTTTGCGCCTGCGCGAAGCTGACGGAGCCTTCCTTGTAAAGCTCGACCAGGCGTCCATACACGCCTACGGGCGAGCTGCCCGTTGCCAAGCCCAGCAGGGCTTTCGGATTGCTTTGCAGAAGGCTGGCGACAATACCTGCCCCGATGTCGTTAAACTGATCTTCGTTTTGCGCTTTAATGATGTTTGGCATCTTAAAATTCCTCCAATTGGTTAGCGGTAACTGCGCACATTGTGATAAGAATGTTCAAGCTTGGGAACGAAATCTTCAAAACCGGAGCTGACCATGCCCATGAACAAAATATCGATGATATGGAGCTGGGCAATCCGGGAGGCCATATCGCCGCGGCGCATCCCTTCCTCGAGCGAGGAGGAGAACAGCGGAATATCCGCCAGGGAGGCCAGCGTGCTGCTTCCGTAATGAGTCAGGCAAATCGCGGTAGCGCCGCTGTCTTTGGCGCATTTTAAGGCGGCTATCGTTTCCGGCGTTTCGCCGGAATAGGAGACGGCGATAGCAACGTCCCCTTCCTTAAGGCTGGAAGCCGACGTAATTTGCATATGGGAATCTGCAAATGCGGTGCTGTTTTTGCCGATCCGGATCAGCTTTTGGTAAAAATCCTGGGCTACGATGGACGAGGTGGCGACACCGTAAAGATCGATCCGTCCCGCCCGGCAAAGCGCTTCAACCGCTTTCTGCAGCTGCTGAATATCCAGCAGCCTGGTGGTATCGGTGATCGAAGCGACGTGGTTGGCCTCCATGGCTGAAGCTATCGTCTGCAGGTCGTTTCCGGCGATGACGTCCTGGTAAGCGTTATGCGCCGGCTTTTGGGCCAGCTCGCTGGCCAGCTTCATTTTAAAATCCGGATAACCCTTAAAATGAAAAGCTTTGCAGAACCGGGTTACCGTGGAAGGGCTGACTCCGCATTGCTCCGCCAGCTCCGTAATCCCCAAATGGATGACCGCGGACGGGAAAGCCAAAATATGCTCGCCGATCCGGCGCTCCTGCTGGGACAGCTGCTGCAGATGTTCTTGTACGGCATGTAGTATTGGCGTAGAAACGGTCGGAATATCAATCACCTTCTCATTTTACATTCGGAAAATAATTTTTATAATTACAATGAACTTCATGAAAATAATTTCGATTACATCTTAGTTGATTTTCGTCGCGGATGCAAGCGGGCAAAACAGGTTTTTTGTCGAATAATAGGAGCTGAGAGCACGGATATTAAAGGAAGCATTGAGATATCCGGTTAGTTAGGTTAAATTTATAGTGAAGGTTGTTGGTGGATGGCTTGGAAAGCGAACAGCGGCAGAGAGGGGGCAGACCCGTGGAGATGGATCTGGACCACTATATTGAACGGCTGCAAAACGGCTGGACAAAAACGTTTAAGCAAATTGAAAACGACATTATGAGGCATAAGGAGCTTGGACTGACCGGTCCGCAGTTCCACATGCTGATTTACATTTACCGCAAAGGACTTTGCAAGGTCAGCGATCTCGCCGAGGCCCTTGACGTTAAGCCGAGCGCCATCACCGTAATGCTGGACAGACTGGTGCAGAACGGGTTTGTGGAGCGCCGGCATGACAAGGAGGACCGCAGGGCCGTTTTGGTTTCCCTGACGGAATACGGCAACCGGGCGATGGAGGAAGGCCGCGAGAAATCGATCCGGATTGTGAAATGGTATTTGAAACAGCTGGAAATGTCGGAAGTGGAGAGCCTGGTCACGATCGTCGAGAAGTTTTCGGTGATGGAGAAACCGCCTTGGCTTCAAAAATAAAGATCCCCTCAGGTAGGCAGCGGACAGGAACGTCGGAGACGGACCTGCAGCCGAATACCAAAGGGGATTTTTTGTTTTGCATTGATTAACCGGCCGCCGTTTTTTTGCCGGCGTCGGTTTTCTTTTTTCCCGGGCGGTATATAAAGGAAACAAGAATTCCCGCCAGCAGCAGACCCTGCGGAATAAACGTCTCCCAAGTCGGGTAAACGCCCAGCCAGCCTATGGTCGGAAGGCCGCTTTGACTGTGGGCCGGCAATTTGCCGGCGATCTGCAGGGCATGCAGGCTTTCGCCGAGGAACCGGATCACCAGATAATAGATCAGCACGGTAGCCGTCAGGAAAAAAGGACGGATCGGCAGCCAGCCGCTGAACCGGATGAGGACGTAACCCAGCACCACAAGTCCGGCCAGGGCGCCGGCAATGCCCAGAACCAGCTGACCCGGAGTGATGGAAGGGGCCATTCCGATGTAAAAGATCGCAGTCTCCGCTCCTTCGCGCAAAATAGCGAGCCCGGAAAGGACAAACAGCGACCACAAGCTGCCGCGGGCAATCGCGCCGCCGACCTGTCTGGAAATGTAATCGTTCCAGGCGTTGGCGCTTGATTTGCCATGGAGCCAGGCACCGATGGTCAGCATCATGACGACCGCGAACAGGCCCGTGATGCCTTCGGTCAGCTCCCGCGTGCTGCCGGAGGCGGCGCGGGAGACGGCAAAGGTAAGCAGCAGGGCCAGCAGGCCGCTGAGCACAAGCCCGGTCAAAGCGCCGGACCAGATGAATGTCCGGGCCGGTTTATTGTCCGCCCGCTTGGCAAACGCCAGCAAAGCCGCGACGACCAGGATGGCCTCAAGGCCTTCCCGCAGCATGACAAGCGCGGCGTCCCAGGCGCTGTAGGCCGTCACCTCGGAAATCGGCTTCAGCTCGTCCAGCATTTGCCCGATGACCGTTTTGGCTTTAACGGTATTCGGAGGAGCCGAAGCCAGGTAACCCAGAGCTTCCGTCATCCGGTTCTCCGTATTCTGATAAGCGGACGGGGAGGAGATGGAGACCTCGCCTTCAACGGAGGGCCACATCTCGATAAAGAGGTTCAGCTTCTCCTGGGCCCCGTTTGAATCGTCCGCATCGATCCGGGTCGAGGCTTCCTGCAGCAAGGCAACTGCATCGCTAAGCGAAACCTTGCCCCCGGCGTCCGGGCTCTCCGCCGGCTCGTTATCCAGCTTGCCGTCCAGGTAATCCTGCAGCATCGCGTTCATTTCGCTCAGCTCGGAGGCCGCCTGATCGGCTTTGGCCGGTTCGGCCTGCAGCGCGACGCGGATCAGGCTCATTTTGGTTTCGAGCTTGCTGTAAAGCCCGAAATGCGCCTGGCGGATCGGGTTCTCCAGCCGGGTCCAGCCGCTTGTTACGGCTTTGTAATCCCGTTTGGCCGCTTCGAGGTCCGCTTGCTGCAAATCGTCGCCCACCTTCCGGCTTAAGATGAGCAGATCCCCGGCGGACTGTTTGCCTGCATCCGCAGTGGCGGCTCCGCTTGTGCTGCCGCTGCCCCCGTCTGCTGCGCCTCCCGCTGAATCCGTAAAGGTATTTACGTCTTTAGCCAAAGTCGATAACGCTTGGTTCGCACTGTCCTTGTCTTTGGCGGAAATCGCATGTTCCGCCGCGGCCGCTTCCGAGCGGATACGGCTGTCCACGTCCTTCGGGGAGGAGATTCCCCGCCAGGCCGCTTGGAATCCGGCCAGCTCGTCCGCCGCTTCCGCCCAATCCCCGCTTCCCGCCGCGACCAAAGCCCCGCCGACCAGCGGCAGCAAATCGTCCGCCGCTGTCTGATCCGGCTGTCCTGTTGTAGCAGAGGTGACAACTGCGGCCGCTGCCGTGGCTTGCTCTGACTGTCCGGCACTGGCCGCAGCCGTCGCCATCGTCTCCGATTCCGCAAACACCACGGCTGCGCCGCCTGGTAACCATAAGGCGGCAGCCAGCAAAGCCGCCGCAAATCCGGCGCAGGAAAACCGCTTGGCGATTGCGCCTCTATTTTTTGTCCGCGGATGCCGGTACGTATGTTTCCTTTGAGTTATTTGTTCCATAAGACGTCCTTCTTTCTGTCGTCTATTCCCGGCTTTTGGTTAGAGCAGCTGTTGTCCGATATAGCCGCCCTCCGGAACGCCGGGGAAGCAGGCGAAACTTGCGCTTCCAATATGGGAGATATATTCGTTCAGCTTGTCGCTGGCCGCCAAAATCTTCTGCATGGCGATAAATTGCTTCCGGACGTCCCGCTGGAAACAGACAAAAAACAATCCCGCATCCAGCTGTCCCGTTTTGGCATCCAGGCCGCTGGAATAGGAGTAAGCGCGGCGCAGGAGTTTGGTGTTTCCGTCCATATGCGCGAGCCGGGAATGGGCATCCACGGGAATAGCCGGTTTGCCTGAAGCATCTTTGGCATTAAAATCGAGCGGATCAAATTCATCATGGGCGCCGAGCGGAGCCCCGCTGTCCCGGTAACGGCCAAACGTCTGCTGCTGATCGTCCAGGGTAGACCGGTCCCAGATCTCAAGCCGCATCCGGATCCGTCTCACGACCATATAACTTCCGCCGGCCATCCAGGGGGCCCCGTCACCCGGTTGAGCCCATACCACCCGTTCCATCAGGGCGCTGTCGTTTACGTCCGGATTGCCCGTCCCGTCTTTAAATCCCATCAGGTTCCGCGGCGTGCCCCCGGCCGGTTCGGCAGCCATCGTCCGCTGGAAACCTTCCTGCGTCCAGCGCAGCACGGCCGTGCCCCGGGCGATCCGGGCCAGGTTGCGCACCGCATGGAACGCCACCTGCAGATCGTCCGCGCAGACCTGGACGCCGAGATCCCCGCCGCACCATTCCGGCTGCAGCGCGTCGCCGCGGAAATTCGGCAGATCCGGGAAAGCGGCCGGCCGTTTGCCTGCCAGGCCAAACCGGCCGTCAAACAAGGAAGGGCCGGCGCCGAAAGTAAGGGTCGTTTTGGAAGGGGTTAATCCCGCCGCTTCCCCGGTATCGGCGGGAGGCAGATTCGGATTGGTATTGGAGGGCCCGTCGCCGAGCATCGTCCCTTGCGTCATGTCTGCGGCTGCGGCCGTCCATTTTCTGAACAGCTCCCGCACATCCTCCAGCTTGGAGGTGGTTAGGTCAAAAGCTGCGAAACACATAAAGTTTTGCGAAGGCGTTATAATGCCTGCCTGATGGCTGCCGTAAAAAGAGTACCGCTCCCCGTCCGCACTTCCGGCGTTCAGCACCTTTTTGCGGCGGGCCGCAGCCTGCGTCCCGCTAAAGATCGCTCCGGCGGCCCCGCCGCCAAGCAGGAGGCCGAGGCCGCCGACGCCGGCCATTTTCAGCACGTCCCGCCGGCTTACGGGCTTATTCAGCAGAGAACCGGGCGCCTTGGCAGGCGTCCCGGTTTCGTTATGATTTATGGAAGATTGCGCTTCTTTTTTCTTCATTCGTTTACACTCCCAGCAAAGTTCCCATTTGAGACAGCGGCTCGGCCAGCGCGTCCAGGTTTTGGCTCAATTTACGCACTTCGTCTTCTTTCAGCACATCGTAAGAGACATAACCGCCGTCTTTGGCATAGGCATTCAGCTCATCCTGCAGCGTTTTGAAGCTGCTGTCGATTTTTTGGCTCAGCTCCGCGTCTTTGTCTGCCAGGCTTGGCTTCAGCAGTTCGTAAATTTTTTGCGCGCCTTCCACGTTAGCGGCAAAATCGTAGAGGTCGGTCCGGGAATAGCGGTCTTCTTCCCCGGTTACCTTTGAAGTGGAGACTTCGTTCAGAAGCTCAACCGCTCCGGTAACGAGCAGGGAAGGGTCGATGTCGACCGTTTCGACCTTGGCGCGCAGCAGCTTGGTATCGCTCAGCAGACGGTCGGCAAATTCCTGGGTGCCGTCGGTCGTTTTGTCTGCCCACAGGGCTTTCTCCAGGCGATGGAAGCCGCGCCATTCGGCAGGATCCACGTCCCCGTCGCGGGCATCGATGTTGGGATCCAGATCGCCCAGTGCTTCGGCAATCGGTTCGATCCGTTCATAATGCATTCTGGCAGGGGCGTAAAGCTTTTTGGCTTCCTCGATTTTCCCGCTGTTGACGGCATCCACAAAAGCGCCTGTATCCTTCACAAGCGCGTCCGTTTCCTGAATAACGTAAGCCCGGTAGCTGTCGATTGCCGGGGTTAAGTCGACGCCGCCGGAGGCTGACGTGGAATCCGCCGCAGAGCCGTCGGCTGAAGCGGAGGAGGCGGAAGCTTCCGTTCCGGCGGCATTGGCAGTATTGGCAGAATTGGAGGAAGCGTCCGTTTCCGCTGGGCCGTTCTGGCTGTTGCTGGAACAGCCGGAAGCCATTAATACGGCGGCTAAAGCCGTAATCCCTAAAGAATAACGAAAATTCATATTCATGCTCCTTTATGTCATTTAGTTGATAATGATTATCAATCGCAAAGTGATAAATCTATCATATTCAGACCTTTGTATCTCGTCAATCCCTCTGCGAGAAAAAGCGAAATTTATTATTTTATGATGTCAGAAAATATTGGAAAGGGTACAATAGGAAAATAAGGACATTTTCGGGTCTGACGGTATAAAAGAGTATGTCCCGCCCGATAATGAAAAGAAGCATTGAAAGGAGAGATGACTTATGAATAAATCCCTTGACCCTGGAAATTTGTACGGGAAAGAAATCATTGTTCCGGAAAATCCGGTGTCGCGTTTCCTGTTCTCCAGCACGCGTTCCGCCTGGATCTGGCTAATTATCCGTTTATACGTCGGTTATGAATGGCTGTCGGCAGGCTGGGAGAAAGTGAATTCAGATGCCTGGGTCGGCTCCAAGGCCGGAACCGGGTTGTCGGGTTTTCTGCAGGGGGCGCTGACCAAAGCCCAGGCGGGCGGCGAACATGCAGACGTGACCGGATGGTACGCCTCCTTTCTGAGGGAGTTTGTGCTGCCGAATGCCAAAGTTTTTTCCTATCTGGTTGCATTTGGTGAAGTGCTTGTCGGGATCGGATTGATTGTAGGTTTATTGACCGGCATTGCCGCTTTCTTTGGCGGAGTAATGAATGTCAGCTATTTGTTCGCCGGTACGCTCAGCACCAATCCGATTTTGTTCGTGCTGGCGACCTGGCTCGTCATGGCTTGGAAGGTGGCCGGCTGGTACGGGCTTGACCGCTGGGCGCTGCCGAAGCTGGGAACGCCTTGGCGCAGGAGACTGACGGACCGGGATTAAGGAGAGGTACCGGCCCTTATTTGTACAAGCTTTGGAGTAAAATTTCTCATGCCCCGCGTTGCGGGGTTTTTTATTTGCTCAAGGAGGCTGCAGAAGCAAAAAAGCGAAGCCGCTCGAGCTGGTGTGACTTTTTTTACAAATCCGCGGCTTTCTCTTACTATAACTATATAAAGGGGTAAAACTCATCCAAGAGGACGGGGAGGAACGGATAATGGGGCAATATATCATGGCTCTGGATCAAGGCACGACCAGCTCGCGGGCTATTTTATTCGACAGGGAAGGACGGATGGTGCATTCGGCGCAGCACGAGTTCCCGCAATATTTTCCAAAGCCGGGTTGGGTGGAGCAAAATGCCAATGAAATCTGGGGTTCCATTTTGGCGGTGATTGCCTCTTGTTTGTCGGAGTCGGGCGTGAAGGCTGCGGACGTCAGCGGCATCGGGATCACCAACCAGCGGGAAACCGCTGTCGTCTGGGATAAAAATACCGGCATCCCCATCTACAACGCGATCGTCTGGCAGTCCCGGCAAACGTCGGAGATTTGCGAGGATTTGAAACGGCGGGAGCTGCAGGAGCTTTTTCATCAAAAAACAGGCCTGCTTATCGATCCTTATTTCTCCGGCACCAAAGTGAAATGGATTCTGGATCACGTCGAAGGCGCAAGGGAGCGGGCGGAACGCGGGGAGCTGCTGTTCGGCACCGTCGATTCCTGGCTGATCTGGAAGCTGTCCGGCGGTCTTGCTCATGTGACCGACTACTCGAACGCTTCGCGCACGCTGATGTACAACATTCACGAGCTGGGCTGGGATGAGGAGCTGCTCGAAATTTTGGACATTCCGAAAGCGATGCTGCCGAAGGTCCGCTCGTCCTCCGAGATTTATGCCCACACGGTGGAATATCATTTCTTCGGCGCCAGGGTGCCGATCGCGGGGGCGGCGGGAGACCAGCAGGCGGCTTTGTTTGGCCAAACCTGTTATGAAGAAGGCATGGTCAAAACGACCTACGGCACGGGCTGTTTTATGCTGATGAACACCGGCAGCAGACCCGTGGACTCGGAACACGGCCTCATCACCTCTATTGCCTGGGGAATAAACGGCAAAGTGGAATATGCGCTGGAGGGCAGCATTTTTGTGGCGGGTTCTGCGGTGCAGTGGCTGCGCGACGGGCTGCGGATGATCAAATCGGCCAAGGACAGCGAGACGTATGCGCAGAGAGTTGCCTCTACGGAAGGCGTGTACGTGGTGCCGGCTTTTGTTGGACTGGGCAGCCCTTATTGGGACAGCGACGTCCGGGGCGCCGTGTTTGGTTTGACGCGCGGCACCAGCAAGGAGCATTTTATCCGCGCGACGCTGGAATCGCTTGTGTACCAAACGAAAGACATCCTGCAAGCGATGGAGCAGGATTCAGGCATCGAGGTGCCGACGCTGCGCGCCGACGGCGGGGCGGTGGCCAACCGCTTCCTGATGGAGTTTCTCAGCGGACTGCTGGATGTGCCGGTCGAGGTGCCGGAAATCAGCGAAACGACGGCGCTTGGCGCGGCGTATCTCGCCGGCCTGGCCGTCGGCTTCTGGAGCGGCCGCGAGGAAATCTGCAGCAAATCGAAGCTGGCGCAGCGATATGAACCGGCAATGCCGCAGGAGGAGCGGGAAGCTTTGTACAGCGGCTGGAAAAAAGCCGTTCAGGCCGCGATGGCATTTAAATAAGCAGGGGCGGCGGCTGAACAGCTTTGCGGCTGGCTTCGGCCATGGCCCTGGTCTTGGCTTTGGCCCGGTTTGGTAAGCTTCAGCCTTGCCAGCTTTGCCAGCTTTGCCGACCGCCGCCTGCTCCTGCTGGAAGAAGGCTCAAGCTAAAAAGGCAGGGACTGCCGCTGCGCCCGGATATCTTTAAATTCTTTGGGCGAGCAGCCCACAAACCGTTTAAACATTTGCGAGAAATAGCGGTAGTCCTTATAACCTACCTTTTCGGCGACCGAATAGGTTTTGGCACCCGGCTCGGTGAGCAGCGATTTGGCTTTTTCGATGCGGAACCGGTTGAGCCATTCCACGAAATTGATGCCCATTTCCTCTTTGAAGATCCGGCTCAAATAATTGGGCGTTACATAAACGGCCTCGGCCACGCAGGCCAGATTCATCTCCCGTTCGTAGTTGTCTTCGATGTAGCGCAGGGCCGTAGCGATGATTCCTTTGAATTTCCGGTTCCGGTTATCCTGCACAAGCTCGCCGAGGCGTCCAAACAAACCGCTCACCCAGCTGTGCAGATCCTTCAGCGTATCCAGCTTCTCCATCTCCTGATACGGATTAAACGACGCGCCGATCACTTGGCTGATGTCCATGCCCATTTCTTCGACCCCGCTGGCCGAAATGAGAATCAGCCTGCCGCAGATGCCCTTTATTTTCTGCTCGTCGGCCTGTGCCTCCTGGAAACGGTCGAAGATAGGGTCCAGCGCGGCTTGCAGACCCGCCAAATCCAGCGTTTTGAGGCAGTTTACGATTGCTTTTTCTTCATCGGACGGGTACAGCACGGTTTGCGAACCGGAGGCGGCTTCGGGTCTCTGCTGGTAATGGATCAGGCTGTCCTTGCCCCGGTACAGCTTCAGCTTCAGGGCGGAATAAGCTTCGGCGTAGCTGGCTCCAAGCTCCGCCAGGTTTCGGCGGATGGAACCGATGCCGATGGAGACGGACAGCTTTAAGTATTTTTTCACGCCATGCTGAATGTCTTTGCCTATGCTGTCTATAAGCACGGGAGTCATCCCGTCCTCGCAGACCAGCCCGACCAAATGGTCGAATTCGCTATAGCAGACTAAACCTGGTGCTTTTGAGAGCAAGAGCTCCTCCGCGATGTTCATAACGGAGAACCGCAGCAGCTCTTGTTTGGCGGCCGGCTGACCGGCGGTCATCATGGCGAAATCGTCGATGCCGATGGCCAGCACGGCAAACCGGTCTCCCGAAAGCCGGATTCGGAGCTGCTCCGCTTTTTCCCGGAACGCCTCCGGGGACAGGAGCTGCCCCTTTAAAAGGCGGTTTACAAAGTCGGATTTAATCAGCGGATAATTTTCATTGAACGCCAAATCTAGCGACAAGCGGCTGCGAGTGGCGGCTTCGTGCTGCTGAATCTCTTCCCGGAGCCGGCCGAGAAGCGCGATCAGTTCCTCGGCTCCAACCGGTTTGAGCAGATATTCCTGTGCGCCGAGGCTCATGGCTTCTTTGGCGTAGGAAAAATCCTCATAGCCGCTCAAAATAACGATCCGCGTGTCCGGCAGCTCGCTCCTGATGCGGCGCGACAGCTCCAGCCCGTCCATCAGCGGCATCCGGATATCCGTAAGCACCACATGCGGTTTGGTTTGCCGGGCCTGCTCCAGCGCTTCGACACCGTTTGCGGCCTCGCCCACAATTTCTATCCCGTATCGGCTCCATTCAATCGAGGAACGGATACCTCTTCTTATCACCGCTTCGTCATCCACCAGCAGCAGTTTTATCATGAATTTCGTCCTCCTCGGTTCATAGGTTGCCGGACAATAACGGTCATTCCGCTGCCCGGAGAAGTGAGAAAACGGATCCCGAAGCCGGAGCCGAATTTGAGCTGGATCCTGTCGTTGACGTTTTTGATCCCGAATCCCCGGTTCCCGTCCTCCGGCTGCTCCAACAGCGCGTTCATCTCCGCTTCGTCGGCGCCGCTCCCGTCATCGGCGATCCGGTAAACCAGCTCGCCGTCTTCCGGGGCAACCGTGATGCGGATCGTGCCGCCGGAGCCTTTCTTCTCAATGCCGTGCGCAATGGCGTTTTCGACCAGCGGCTGCAGCACGAGCTTGACGACCTGGCAGTCGAGCGTGTCCGGCTCCACTTCGATCTCGAACCGGATGCTGTCCTCGAAGCGTTTTTTCTGAATCGTAATGTAGGATTGCAGGTGTTCGATTTCTTTCTCCACGGTGGTCAACTCGTTTCCGCTGTTCAGGCTGAGCCGGAACAATTTTGACAGCGCTTGCACCAGCTCGGAGCTTTCAAAAGCTTTTTCCATCCGGCACATCCAGTAAATCGTATCCAGCGTGTTATAAAGGAAATGAGGGTTAATTTGCGCCTGCAGCGCCTTCAGCTCGGCCTCCTGCTGTTTGATCTGCCCGGTATAGACCTCATTAATCAGCTCGCCCAGCCGTTTGGACATCCGGTTGAAGGTGGTGCCGATCAAAGCGATTTCGTCGTTGCCTTTAACCGGAATGCTGACGTTGAAGTTTTCTTTTTCCAGCGTCTTCATGGACTTCCGTATCCGGTTCAAGGGGCTGAGCACCCGGTGCGAGAACAGGACGATCATAAGCAGGCACAAGAAAAAACAGATCAATACGGCGTAAACGGTAATGTCCCGGATCATTCTGGAATCGCTGGAGAGCTCCTCCACGGGCACCAGGTTGACGAGCTTCCAGCCGGGCCGCGAAAGATCGTAATAGGTTTCGATATAAGCGCTTCCGTCGATGCTGGCTTTGAAATAGCCGTTTTTCTCCCGGTACAGCCGGGGGTCGTCGTATTTGCCTTCCAGCACCCAGCCGATTCTGGATTTATCGAGAGAGGAGATTACCTTTTTTTGCTCGTCGATAATAAAAAAATCGCTGTTTGCGCTCAGTACCCGATCCTTGTAAATATCGGAGATTTCCTGCTCGGCCACGTTGATTTTAATAATGGCAAGGTTGGAGGCGATATCGTCGATATTTTTCAGCATCTTGACGTAAGAAATGACCTTAAGCGGCGAACCGTCGTATTGCGTGACCTCGTCGGCAATCCATATTCCCTCCCCGCGCAGATCGATTAACCGCTGTTTCATGGCCGGGCTGATCCGGTTGGCGCTGCTTGCGGAATCGAAGGATAAACCGTTCGTTCCGTCGACGTAGATGGAATAGATGTTCGTGCGGAATACGGCGAAATTGTTGACCTGGTTCTGGGCGGCCAGCAGATAGTTCCGCGAGCGGTGGATTTCCGTTTCCGGAATCATAAAAAATTTCATGAAATCCTTGTTCTGCCACAGATATAAAGCCGAATTGCCCATATCGCTGAAGACGAAATTAATGTTCTCCCCGATTTGCTGCACCGTTTTCAGGTTGGACAAGCTGACCTTTTCCTCAATGACGTCCGTCGATTTCAGGTACGAGAATCCGCTTACAAGAATCAGCGGCACCAGCACGATCAGCAGGGAAAAAATCAGGAATTTATATTGGAGGCTGAAAAAACGGATTTTAAACATAACTCCTCCTACTCTCTCAATCCGGCGTTTTCTCTAAAGCCAAACAACTCTTTCTATAAAAAATATAAGGTCGCCCGGCTTCTTTGGCAAAGGGATTTTGGCTTTTTGCACGCGCTTTGGGCACATTCGAATAAAACGTCAACATTTGTGTAGAAATGCTGCCTGTTGAAAATCTGTCCTCGTCTATACAATTAGAACCGTAGCCAGGCTAACATTAACAACCCTATTCAAGGAGGCAGTCATGAACAAAAAAACACGGAGGATCATCGGTCTTCAGCTTACGCTTGCGCTGGTCATCGCTTTGCTGGCCGGCTGCGGAGGAAACGGAAACAACGCTTCGGGCGGCTCCTCGCAGTCTGCGGGCAGCGGCGGCCAGTCAAACGCGTCATCCGGCGAACCGGTCAAGGTCAGCTTCATGAATCTATGGTCCAAGGACAGCACCGAAAACATCGCGATCACGGTCCGGGAGCAGCTGGCCAAGTTTCAGGCGGAAAACCCCGACATCATCGTGGAGGAAGAATCGATCGGCGATCAGAACGCTTATTATACGAAGCTGAAAACGCTCGCCGCATCCAACGATCTGCCCGATATTTTCATCAGCAAAGGTTCGGAGCTGGCGATGTTCGCCCGCAACGAAACGGTAGCTCCGCTGGACGACATGCTGGGGGAAGACGCGGCATGGAAAGACGGCTTTCTGCCTTCGGCCTTCAACGATTTAAGCAGCGGCGGAAAAACGTTCGGCGTGCCATATTCGATGCTCGCTACGTCCGTTGTCTATTACAACAAACAGATCTTGGCGGACGCCGGCTTCACCTCGTTCCCCAAAACCTGGAGCGAATTTGAAAGCGCTGTAGCGGCGATCAAGGAAAAAGGCATCATCCCGATTGCGCTCGGCAACAAGGAGCAGTGGGTGGCCGAATCCTGCATTCTCAGCGCGCTTGGCGACCGGTACACGGGCTCCGACTGGTTTAACGGCATCAATACCAAAGCAGGGTCCAAATTTACGGATCCCGATTTCGTAAAAAGCCTGGCCACGCTGCAGAATCTGGCTAAGGAAGGCGCCTTTAACGCCGATCTGAACAGCATCAACAACGACCAGCAGAAGACGCTTTATTACAACGGCAAAGCCGCGATGTTCATCGAAGGCAGCTGGGCGATCGGAGCCGTTGCTTCTGCTCCCAAGGAAATCGCCGACAACACGGAGGTAGCCGTGCTTCCTTCCGTCGACGGAGGCAAAGGCAGCCCGCAGGCCACGTCGGGCGGGGCCGGCTCGGGTTATGCGGTCGGCGTGAAAGGCTACGAGACCAAGAAGGAAGCCATCGCGAAGGTGCTTAAGGCGATCAGCGGAGAAGAATTCGCCAAAAGCCTGGCCGAAAAAGGCGAACCGGTCGCCTACAAAGTGGGCGATTACGACAAGTCCAAGGTCAGCGCTTTGGCCGTCAAATACGGCGAGCTTTCCTCAGGCCTGCAGTTTACGCCGATCTACGATTCTTACCTCAGCCCGGCGGTCGTCAGCGTGATGAACTCCGGTTTGCAGGATTTGATGATCGACGGGGTAACGCCGGAGGAGCTGGCTAAAAAGATCCAGGCGGAATACGAGAAGGAAAACTGACTAGAGAATTCGCGCCGCTTGGGGGTTTTGGACCTCCAGGCGGGGCAAAGGAGCAGGAAGCCATGCAACGCGAAAATTCGTTTAAAATAAGCAGGTTTGGGCTGTTCGGACTTTTGGCTCCAAGCCTTGCCATTTACACCTTCGTGATGATCGTCCCTTTGATTTTATCTTTTTATTACAGCTTGACGGACTGGCTGGGCGGACCCACGAAGAAATTCGTCGGCCTGCACAACTATGAGCTGCTGCTGAAAGACCAGTTATTTTGGCAGTCCTTTAAAAACAACGTCATCATTCTGGTGCTGACGCTGATCCTTCAGATGGGGCTGGCTTTTTTGCTGACGACGTTGTTCATGTCGAAGCTTATCCGGCTGAAGGAGCTGCACCGGACGATCATTTTTTTTCCCGTGGTGCTGTCGGCCGTTGTGGTCGGCTTTATCTGGCAGATGATTTACAGCCATGACTACGGAATTCTGAACGCCTTGCTCCGGGTTGCGGGTTTGGACTCCGTCATCCGGCCGTGGCTCGACGATCCGAAGATCGTCATTTATTCCGTCACGCTCCCGCTGATCTGGCAGTTCCTGGGCATCCCTTTGATGATCTTCGTGTCCGCGGTTCACGGCATCCCCAAGGAAATCTATGAAACGAGCGAGCTGGACGGGTGCACAGGTTTTAAGAAAGCGCGTTACATTACGTTTCCTCTGATCTACGACACGATCAAGGTGGTCATGATGCTGAGCATTTCCTCGAACATGCTGGTGTTCAGCCATATTTACGTCATGACCGGCGGGGGACCGGGAACCAGCTCCATGGTGCTGGCCCAATATGCCTACAAAACCTCGTTTACGAGCATGCAGCTTGGCTACGGCAGCACCATTACGATCGGGATGTTCATTTTAAGCTTTGGCATCGTGCTGCTCTTTAAGCGGCTGGCGGAGGTGAAGCAATGATGACCCTTAAGCTGCTGAAAAAGTCGGGCACCGCTCTTTTTAACGGAATTATGGCTTTGTTTTCCCTGACCTGCCTGTTTCCGATCCTCTGGATTATCTACTCATCGCTCAAGACGAAAGACGAGTTTATGCTGAGTTCCCTGGCGCTTCCCCGGCATTTGGCCTTCCACAACTATTACAAGGCTTTTGTCGAAGGGGAAATGTCGAAGTATTTCATCAGCAGCGCGCTCAACAGCGCGATTACGGTTGCTGCCGTTGTCGTGCTGGCCTTCTGCACGGCTTATGCGCTGTCGCGGTTCAGTTTTAGGGGAAGGAACGCGATTTACACCTTTTTTATCGTAGGCATGCTGATTCCGGTTTACGGATTGATTGTTCCGCTGTACCTGCAGTTCAAGCTGATCGGCTTGTATGACAAGTTTTATACGCTGATTTTGCCTTATATCGCCATTCGGCTTCCGTTGCCGATTTTCCTGATGGAAAGCTTTATCCGGACCATTCCGGCCGAACTGGACCAGGCGGCCCATATCGACGGGGCTTCGACGAGATATACGATGACGCGGATTATTTTTCCGATCTGCCGTCCGGTGATCGCCACGGTGGTTATTCTGGCTTTTCTGGATACGTGGAACGAGTTTCCTTTCGCGCTGGTGTTGGTCACGCATGACGCGTTCAAGACGATTCCGGTCGGTTTGACCAATTTCTACGGCCAATACACGTCGGATTACACGACGCTAATGGCGGCGATGGTGCTGTCCATTTTACCGGTTCTGGCCGTGTACCTGGCCTTCCATAAGAACATCATTCAAGGCATGACCGCCGGCGCGATCAAAGGGTAAGACGCCGTGATCAAGAGGGGATACGCTGCGGACACAGGGGGTCTCCATTAAGAAAAGTGTACATTCAACGAAAAGGAGCAAGCGGAAATGAAGCTGACTAGACACGAAAACAATCCGATCGTGGTGCCCGGGGGCGCCGATTGGAGAAAGGCAGCGGTATTTAATCCGGGGGTGGTTCAGGCAAACGGAAAATATTACATGTATGAGCGGGCGGCGGGTTCGCTCCGTCCTTTCCAGACCGTAATCGGATTGCTAGAGAGCGAAGACGGCGTAAACTTCAAGCCGGCCTCGGAAGAGCCGGTATTCACCGCAGCCATGTTGGGTTATCCCGAGGGCAGCGTGGAGGACGCGCGCGTCGTTTACATCGACGGTACCTATTATATGTGTTATGCGCTGCAGCCCTACGGCTTCGACTGCTGGCCGACGGGCACGGGGCTGCCCCGGTATTACCCGGAGCATTATCCGGGCTGGAAGGATAACGGAGCCGAGCCGATGATTACCCGGTCAGGGATCGCCGTCTCGCAGAACGGCGTGGATTTCACCCAGCTCTGCTACACGACCCCGCCCGAAATCGACGACAGGGACAATGCGTTGTTCCCGGAAAAAATCGGCGGGCAGTTTGCCCTGCTGCGGCGGCCCATGCAGTATGTAGGGCCGCAGTTCGGCACGGACGTGCCGGGCATCTGGATCAGCTTCTCGGACGATTTGCAGAAATGGACAGCTCCCGAGCTGGTGGCGGTGGCCGAAAATCCGGAATGGGAAGGCACCAAAATCGGAGCGTCGGCTACGCCGGTCAAAACCGATCGCGGCTGGCTGCTGCTTTATCACGGCGTTGATGCCGGCTCCGTCTACCGGGTGGGCGCCCTGCTGCTGGATCTGGAAGATCCGCGCCGGGTGATTGCAAGGACGCGGAAACCGATCATGGAGCCTGAAGCGTATTATGAACGTTTTGGACTGGTGCTTCCAAACGTTGTTTTTCCGACGGCGAATCTCGTAGAGGACGGCCAACTTAAAATCTATTACGGCTGCTGCGATACTTGCATCGGCCTGGCCTCCCTTCCGGTGGAAGAATTGATCGATTTCATGTTCGAGGACAAGACCATTCAAATTTGAGAGGGGTAAGACCATGAGATTGAAATGGAACAAAGCTCCCAGATTTGCAAAACTTGTGTTGTGCGCGCTTTTATGTACCGGAATGTACGCAGCGGCAGCCGCGCCGCCGGTTTCGGCGGAATCTGACGCCGGGAACGGCCGACTGCTGCATGTAGCCAAGAACGGAAACGATGCCAATCCCGGCACGGCGGCCGAGCCGTATTTGACGATCAACCATGCGGCGCAGGAAGCGCAGCCCGGCGATACCGTGGTCGTTCATGCCGGATTATACCGCGAAACGGTGAAACCCGCCCGCGGCGGCACGGACGAAGAGCACCGGATCACTTATACAAACGCGGGTGACGGAGAGGTGGTCATTAAAGGCTCCGAGGAAATCGACACCTGGGTTCCGTACAGCGGGGACGTATGGCGGGTAACGCTTCCGAACAGCTATTTCGGAAATTATAATCCCTATGCCACCCGCCATCCGCAGGGAGGAGAGGGCAACTTTTTCCCTATCTATACGGCAGGGGACGTTTACTTGAACGAGCAGGCTTATTATGAAAAAGGTTCGCTGAATAACGTATTGTCCACGGGAGCAACGTGGTATTCGGAGGTTTCCGGGGGTTCAACCACCATTTACGCAAACTTCGAAGGAGCCGACCCGAACGATAAGCTGGCGGAAATTAACGTGCGCAAACAAATTTTCGCTCCGGATGCGTGGGGGCTCGGGTATATTACCGTCGACGGCTTTACGATCAAACATGCCGCGAATACCTATTCCGACTTTCCCGGCGTACCGGCCCGGGGCCAAGCTGGCGCGATCAGCGTAAACGGCGGCCTGAAATGGATCATTCAGAACAACACCATTATCAACGCACGTACGATCGGCATCGACATCGGCCTCGGCAACGATGAGTGGGCCGGGAACAGACCCGGCCAGGCGCGTACGGATTTTCACGATACCGATCTATACGGCTCTCACATCGTCCGCAACAACTACATCGCCAAATGCGGCCAATCCGGCATTGCCGGGGTGTTCTCCTGGAATTCGGACATCTTGTACAATATGATCGAGGATACGAACTACCGCGGCGAATTCAGCGGGGCGGAAACGGCGCCGATCAAAGTCCACTACATGAACAACGGGCTGATCAAGGGCAACTATATTAAAAATTCGAAGGGCGGAAATTCGGCGGGCATCTGGACGGATTGGGGGAATCAGAATGTCCGCGTCACCGGAAATATCGTAATGAATGCGCCGTGGGGCTACTACGCTGAAGCCGTTCATGGGCCTATTCTCGTGGACAACAACGTGTTTATCGGCAACAGCGATATCCGCATGCTGGACGCTACCGGCATCGTGTTCGCCAATAACCTGTTCGTCGACAACGGCAGGATTCATGTGGACGGCGAGGGAAGGGACTGCTATTATTTCGAGCCGGGGACGATGAACGAAACCAGCTCGGTCACCTCCGTCCAGAAGTTCCAATGGTACAACAATCTGGTACAGGGCTCCGAGCTCCCTTCCACTGCGGCGAACAAAACGCAGGTCAAAGAGGATAATTTTTCGAGCGCTCTTTCAAACCTTCAATATACGGCTACCAACGAAGCGGTCAGCATCAGCTTTAATCTGGACACCTCCGGCATGGCAGGCGTGCATCCCGTAACCCAGCAAAGGGTCGGCCTGATTCCCGATGCCAACGAAAGCATCGCCGCCGACGTCGATACCGACTTCTTCGGCAAAACCTTTGCTCCGGGGCATATGGCGGCCGGTCCGTTCGCCGACGCGAAAAGCGGCGCGAATACCTTCGTGTTGTGGCCTCCGCAGGGACAAAACGTGCCTAAACCTCCGGCCCCTCCTGCCGATGTGCCGGTCAATTTGGCGCTGAACGCCAATGCGTCTGCGGTTGCCTCCTACGAGGATACCAATCTGACAGCAGACAAGGCCATTGACGGAAACGGCTCGTCGCGCTGGTCCAGCGACCACAGCAACGACAACAACGCCTGGATTTACGTGGATCTTGGCGATATCTATCAAGTCTCAAAAGTGGTCTTGTCCTGGGAGGCGGCTTATGCCCGCGAATACAAGATTCAAACCTCCAATGACGGACAAAGCTGGGAAGACGCCGCCCATATTACAAATGGCGGAGGCGGCGTAGAGAGTATTGCCGTCCGCAAGGATGCGCGTTACGTTCGCATGCAGGGAATCGCGCCTAGTACGCAGTACGGCTACTCGATATATGAATTTGAGGTTTACGGCAATCCAAAAACAACCGCAGCCGCACCAGAGCCATCGCAGGGAGCTTTGCTCCCTGCGGTTGCTTTATCCACTACTTATCCAAAGAATTACAGTGATTGGGAAGACGGGCTGCTGGCCGGCAACGGCAAGCAGGGAATTATCGTGTTTGGCGACCCGCGCAAGGAGACGGTGATTTTTGACGATAAGGATTTTTTTATGGCCCGGACGGAGGCACGTCCAACAAGGACTTTTAACACCGTTAGCCCGGACAACCTGAACCGCATCCGCGATCTGCTGATCGCCGGAAGGTACAGGGAAGCGAACCAGCTGGCCGCTGACGTACAGGGCTACCAAAACGGGGGCGAAGGCAGCAAACACCCGGGGTACAAGATGACGCTTACGATGCCGGACAGCGGGGAGATTTCGAATTATGCCCGCTCCACGGACTATTCGGCAGGCGTTGTATCCGTTAACTGGTCGGACGATAAAGGAGACTGGGAACGCACTTCCTTTGTATCCAGACCGGATGGCGTGACGGTGCAGTACCTTCCCGCTCCTGCGGGTAAAACCATGGAGGTCAAACTCGGCTTGAGCATCGATGAAGGCATGCATTTGCTGAATAAAGGCGTAACGGTAGAAAACAACTCGAGTACGGATTTTCTTAACCTGCGGGCCAAATATCCCAGCGGCAGCTATGAGGCGGGGTATGAAGGAGTGACGCGCATCATTACCGACGGGACAAAAAAGATGGAAGGCGGGGACGTCTCCGTCACAAACGCTACTTATGTGCTGCTTCTTTCCCTGACCCAGCGTTATGACGGCACCTATGAAGGCGGAGTTCCCGCCCAGCAGGAGTGGAGCGAGCAGCGTCTGCAGCAGAAGCTGGCGAGCATGACGGATGGCTACTCTACTTTGCTGGAGCGCCAGACGGCCGAGCACAATAAAATTTTTGACCGGGTATCGATCGATTTCGGAGCCAGCGACGCAGACCGCTCCAAATCAAACGAAGAGCTTTTGGCGATACAGAAAAACGCCTCCAAGCCGGTGCCGGCTTTATTCGAAAGAATGTTTTATTCCGGCCGCTACCATCTGCTCGCTTCCAGCAGCGAAACGGCTGCTCCCGATCTGCTTGGCAACTGGACGGGCGACAGCAATGTGGGCTGGGACGGTTTCTATCATCTGGACGCCAATCTGAACCTGCAAATTTCAAGCGGCAATATCGGCAACATGCCGGAAGCGATGCAGGGGTATTTTTATCTGAGCAGGCAGTGGCAGGACGATTTTCGCACCAATGCAAGAAAGCTGCTCGGCACAAGAGGCATGCTGACGGGCGGCAACACGCCGAACGAGGAAGGCCTGATCTCCAACATCAACTTCGATTACCCGTACCAATATGTGACCGGCGGGGAATCGTGGCTGCTTTATCCGTTGTGGGAGTATTACGAAGTGACCGGGGACAAAGACTTCCTGGCGAGTCAATATTATCCGCTGATTCGGGATATGGGGGATTTCTACGAGGATTTTCTAGTCCGCAAAGACGCGAGCGGGAATTATATTTTTGCCGGCTCGATTTCTCCCGAAAACCGGCCCGATGGCGGGGTGCCGCTGTCCGTCAATTCGGTTTACGACCTATCCGGCGCCCGTTTTGCGCTGGAGACCCTGATTCAGACCAGTCAAACGCTGGGCAGGGATTCAAACCAAATTCCCGTATGGCAGGAGCTGCTGGACCATCTGCCGCCTTATCTGGTGAACAGCGACGGAGCGCTCGCCGAATGGGCCTGGCCGGACCTGTTGAACAAAAACAGCTACCAGCATCGACACTCCAGCGGACTGATGCCGATATGGCCTTATCGCGAAATTACGCCTGAAAAAAATAAAACCCTGTTTGACGCGGCGGCGGTTTCACTGCAAAAGAAAGACGGGGGCAGCTATGAAAACGCCGGCCACGGATTGCTGCACGGCGCGTTAATTGCCGCGAATCTGAACAATGCCGATTCCGTCAACGCCAAGCTGCTGAGAATGGCCAAAGATGACTATTACTATACGAACATGGCGACCTCGCATTACAACAACCACAATACTTTTGCCACAGATGTGGTCAATTCCGTTCCCGCTGTCATGATGGAAATGCTGGCGACCTCCGATACCGGGACCCTTGAGCTGCTGCCCGCACTGCCTAAAGATTTGCGCAAAGGTTCCATCTCCGGCATGCTCGGGAGAAGCCGGTTTAAGATCGACCAACTCAGCTGGGATTTGGACAGCCGTAAAATCAAACTCGAGCTGACCTCCGATATCGATCAGGATTTAACGCTGATTCAGCGTGCGGGCATTAAAGAAATCAGCAGCGGCAATGCTGTAATTCTCGACTCGCCGCTCGGCGGCATCGCACGTGTGCTGCCTTTGAAGGCAAACGAGACGGTTACCGTCGAGCTGACGCTTCAGGAGGCTGACGCCGACCTCAACCTGGCGCTCGGCAAACCGGCGCTGGCTTCTTCCGAGTCGAATGCGCAGCAGACGGCGGCAGCTGCTTTTGACGGCAGCATGAGCACGCGCTGGAGCGCAAGCCAAGCGGCGGACAGCTGGCTGCAGGTGGACTTGGGGGATCCGTACAAGGTAAGCCGGGTCACGATCGAGTGGGAGGATTCTTACGCCAAAGGGTACATCCTGCAAACCTCGCCCGACGGTCAGACCTGGACGGATGTTTATACGGAGCCAAACGGCAACGGGGGAACGGATACCATAGATTTGAACGCGGATGCCCGGTTCATCCGGATGCAGGGCACTGAAAGGTCCGGTCCATGGGGATATTCCATTTATGAAATGAAGGTGTACGGCGTGCCGGCGGCAGCCCGAGGATGATCAAAGGCTCATAAACAAATGGTCTCATGAAGCCCGCAAGCCCATTTTTATCTTGTCGTCGCACCAATAAGTGGACCCCCTCATAAAATGTGTTGACTGTATCCCTTAACCTTGTTAGACCACAAAACCCGGGCAAGGAGGGGTGACACATTTTGAAGGGCAGCGATCGCAACAGCAAATTTTTGCTTACTCATCGGGAGCGGGAAGTATTTGAACTGCTTGTGCAGGACAAAACGACTCGGGACATTGCAGAACAACTGTTTATAAGTGAAAAGACCGTCCGAAACCACATCTCGAATGTCATGCAAAAACTTAACGTCAAGGGCCGCGCGCAAGCGGTAGTCGAGCTGATCAAGCTTGGGGAACTTAAGATATAGTCGCTTCATTCAAAGTCCCCGAAATGCAAATAGCCTTTCCAGCTTCCCTCACGGGAAGCGGGGAGGCTTTTTTGTCGGGAGGAGCGAAACCTCTCCATCCCGCTTTAGGGAGGAAAGGTCCGCGTCTTTTTGACTATGGTTTGCTTTTCAGCCTGTTCCGTAACCTCTGGATCCTTCCGGATCAATCCTCGTTGGAAGCCAAAGGCAGTTTGTTTTTGACCATCGACTCGAAACCGGAATGGGCAAGGTGCGGATATTTCAGGCAATGTTTATGATAGCTGGCGACGATTTTGCGGTGAAGCGCATGGCCCTCAGGAAAACCCAACTCGTCCTTCACCACCTGCTCGACGCCTTTCTGGCGGAGAAGAGCCTGCAACTGTACCGCTTCCGGATCTTTGGAGGAATCAAACAACAGGGCGGCTGCTATGGCCGACACCAGATGCTCCGTTTTAAACCCGGCCTCGTTCGCCTTTCGGGCAGGGGAAATGAGTCGGTCTTCAGGGGAAAGCTTGCGCAGCGGAGAACGGGCAACTCGGAGAATTTGATCGTTAAAATGAGGATTGGCGAAACGCTCCAGCATTTGTTCGATGTACAGCTCATGTTTGAAGGCATCAAAGCCGTGTTCGGCAACCAGCATCCGGCCGGTTTCCAGCAGGGCTCCTTTAACCTTGGAACGGATGCCCGGGTCGCGCATGGCGTCATGAATGGTGCCGTACCCTTCCAAATAACCATAATAAGCCGCGCAGCAATGGCCGGTATTTACCGTAAACAGTTTGCGTTCTACATAGGGATGAAGCGAATCGGCAAATTTAGCGCCCTGAATAGGGGGAAGCTCGCCAATTAGCTGGCTGCGGTCGATCACCCACTCACAGAAAGGTTCCACCATGACCCGCAGGGGATCCCTGTGTTTCTGAACCGGCACGATACGGTCAACAACCGTGTTGGGAAAAGCGACCCGCGTTTCCGCCAGTCCGGCTTCGTACGGCCTTAAATGCTGCCCCACCCATTTCTTCAGGAGGCTGCTGGCGCCGATGCCGTTTTCACAGGCCATCACATGCAGCGGACCGGCCTGGGGAAATTTTTTCAGCCTCAGACTGATGCCTTTGGCAATCGCCTCGGAAATATCCTTTAAAGCACTTACGCCTACGGCAGTCGTCACTAGATCGGCTTCCGCAATGGAGGCGGCAACAGCATGATCTTCGCCCAAGCTGAGCGCGGTCACGTTATGAACGAGGAAGGAATCCCGCTCTTCGTTGGCGAGCACCACCGGATACTGCCGGCGTCTCTTTAGCTCCTCGACCTTTTTCATGTTCCTTGCGATAAAACAAACCTCGTAGCCGGATTGGGACAACACCGGACCGATAAATCCTCTTCCGATGTTGCCGGCGCCAAAATGCACAGCTTTCATAGAGTTGTTCCTCCTTATTCAGTCAGGTTGTGCTGACGTGATCAGGACCAGGACAAACGGAAGAAAGCGGTAGGGGCAAAATCAAAATAAGCAGGAAATCGTTCTCCCATGCCCTGGTTTCCGTTGACCACGTGGATAGCGGGTAACGCTTTAGCGGCAGGGGGCGGTGACAGATCTACTAAACTTCAAAAATAATGGTCAGGCTTCAAGAAAAAGCTTGCGGGATACGACATGGTCAAAATCGAGGTCACTTAAACGACTGGTTTGGTGATGCGGAGTTTGAAATTCAAGAAACCGGGTGATTTCGTTGGGAATCACAACGCAGTGCAGTCCGGCGGCTGCGGCAGCCTTTGAGCCGTTAGGCGAATCCTCGATCGCAACGGTCTCTTCGGGTTTCAGGTTCAGGCATTGCAGCGCCTGGTGGTACAGCTCGGGGTCCGGTTTCACTTTCGCTACGTCGTCCGAGGTTTTGATGCATTCAAAATAATCGGTGATGCCAAGCTGGTCCAGATGTTTCTCGACCCACTCCCGGGAGGAGCTGGAGGCTACGCCTAGCTTCAGGTTGGCTTCTTTGGCTGCGTCCAGGTACTGCTGAATGCCCGGCCGGATCGCTTCCAGCTCCATCAGCTCGCCGTGGCGGCGGTGAATGGACTGCCTGAATGCTTTTTTGTCGAGCGGCAGGTTTAAATCGGTCATCAGATA
Organism: Paenibacillus mobilis; assembly: GCF_058267595.1. NCBI lineage: Bacteria > Bacillati > Bacillota > Bacilli > Caryophanales > Paenibacillaceae > Paenibacillus > Paenibacillus mobilis. Next base: position 89,050 of record NZ_JBZCMS010000005.1, on the reverse strand, counting down.
TTCGTAAGGATTAAAGCCGTTCAGATCCGTTCCGATACAGGTGGAGTACTGCTCAAGAGTCAGCTCAACCCCATGTTCGGCATAAGCGTCTCTAAACGCATAATACCAGGCTGTTTCTGTGTCAATAATCGTGCCGTCAAAATCAAAGATGAATCCTTTGATCAAAACTCATCATCCCCTTTTTTAGTAGATTGGTGAGGTTTCATCCTGCAGCCGGTCCGAAAATTTGTATGTTTCATTTGGAATAAAAAGTAAGTTGCGGCCGCTTGTTAACTACCCTATCATGGAAAAAAAAGAAGCGTCAAGGCGGGCAAAAGCCATTTCCCTTGATGTTAACGTTTTCATCTCGCCCGGATTAACCGCTTTCAAAGCAGCGTTTTTCTCCCTTGTAATGACGCTTAAAAAGTATCGGATTTTTCGCTCTGGAAACGACGAAACTCCAGGAGCGGCAAAGGCTTGAGGCGTTAGGGAGGAGGAAGCCGCCGGCGAGGAACGAACAAGCCGGCCCAAGAGGCAAATAAAAGCGCTAAATAAAAAAGATTGATAAAATTTTGCAATAGGCCGATTCCGGGGAAGAAAAAACGCCCTTTCCCTTCTGCCCAGGCAGAAGAAAAAGGACGATTTTTTTCAGGCAAACTTACAGAGATTTCAGGTATTCCACGATCGTGAGGAGACCTTTATCAAAGTTTTCCAGATTAAAATGCTCGTTTGGCGCATGCAGGTTTTCGTCAGGCAGACCGAAGCCCATCAGCACGGCCGGAGCCGTCAGCACGCGGGACAAGGTTTCGACGATCGGAATCGAGCCGCCGTCTTTCGTGAAGAGGGCGCGGGTTCCGTACACTTTTTCATAGGCATCGGCGGCTTTCTGCAGCATCGGCTGGGAAGGGTCGATGTTGAAAGCAAAAGCCTTCTCCCCTGGATAGAACGTCAGCGCGGCGCCGGTTGGCACGTTAGCCTTCAGATGGCGTTCGATTTTCTGCAAAATGTCATGCGGATTCTGGTTGGCTACCAGACGGCAGGTGATTTTGGCATGGGCTTCTTTAGGGATAACCGTTTTGGAGCCTTCGCCCTGGAAGCCGCCGTATAAGCCGTTAATCTCCAGGGTAGGACGGGCGCCAACGCGCTCTACAAACGTATAACCCGGTTCGCCGAACAGGGAAGTCAGGCCGAGATCTTGTCTCAGCTTCTCTTCATTAAACTGCTGCTTCTCGAATTCGGCGTGCATTTCAGGCGAAAGTGGGGCAACATCGTCGTAGAAACCTTCAACGGCCACACGTCCGTCCGCGTCATGAAGCGAGTTCAGCAAGGTTACGATGGCATGCAGGGCATTTGGTACGCCGCCGCCGAAAGAGCCGGAATGAAGGTCGGTGTTGGCCGTATTGATCGTCAGCTCCAGAGAGCACAAACCGCGCAGACCTGTGGAGATGGCCGGTTTGCCTTTTTCGATCAGGGAAGTATCGGAGATCAGCACCGCGTCGGCTGCCAGCTTATCTTTATGCTGCTCGAGGTAAATTGGCAGATTTGGACTGGAAACCTCTTCTTCGCCTTCAATGCAGAATTTGATGTTGACCGGAAGCTCTTTTTCTTCAGCAAGAATGGCTTCAACGGCTTTGATATGTAAAAATACCTGGCCTTTGTCGTCCGTGGCGCCGCGCGCGTAAAGCTTTCCGTCCCGGACGTCCGGCTCAAACGGAGGCGTCTGCCACAGGTTCAGCGGATCGACAGGCTGCACGTCATAATGGCCGTACACGAGAATCGTCGGTTTGCCCGGCGCGTGCAAATGGTCGGCGTACACGATCGGATGGCCTTTCGTTTCGTTGATGGAGACATTTTCAAGACCGGCGCGTTTCAAGGTTTCGGCGAGCCACTGGGCCGCACGGTTCACGTCGGGTTTGTGCTGCGAAATAGCGGAGATGCTCGGAATGGAGAGCCATTCCTTAAGTTCATTTAAATGTTGTTCTCTAAGGTTCTCAAAATAAGTTTGGTAACTCATATGGTCATCTAATCCTCCCTGGCTTAATCTAAGGTTTATTGTACTACTTTTTGAAGAATAGCGGAAATCGGCACCTTGGCTGAACCCGCGGTCTGAGGACTTCGTTTTTGCCTTATTTGTTTTGGATAAAGATGGATGAAATCGTTCATAATGGCAAAGCTTAAAAAGACCTTAAAAACCTGAATCATAATTTTTAGTAAACCTTAAGGTTTTTGGGCGGAATTTCTGGTATCTTAATAGAAGCTTAGCTAATTCAGAAGGGAGTCACGTATTAATGACCGAAGAGAAAAAAGATTTTCAGGGAGTAGACCCGAACGCTTCCGAGCCTGCAAAAGAAGAACAGGTGCACGAGGCTGAAGCTGAACATAAAGAAGCAGCGGATGCGGCCGAAGGACAAGCTTCTGAAACCGTTCAAGAGCAGGAGGCGCAAGCCGAAGATAAACGGGAGGATGAAGGCGTTCTGGTAACCGGCCTTGACGATAACAGCGAAGCATTGGCAGTGATGCAATCGGAGGATGCCGAAGAAACACAGAAACCGGCGGAAGAACCTCCGGTAAGACGGGGAAACAGCAGCGTATGGGTGGGGATCTCCCTTATTCTGGCCGTATTGCTCGTCATCTCGTTGTTTACCAGCCCGTTTGCCCAAAAGGATTCCGAAAAAGCCGTAGCTACGGTGAACGACACGAAAATTACCAAAGGCCAGCTGTATGACGCTCTGGTTAAAGCCGGCGGCGAGCAAACGCTCAGCGGCATGATCGACGATGAACTGATCCGTCAGGAAGCGGTCAAAGCGAACGTACAAGTGACCGATGCCGACGTTAAGAAAGAAAGAGACTTCTACATCACGCAGTTCGGTTCCGAAGATGCGCTGAACCAGCTGCTTGCCCAATACGGCATGACTGCCGACGATTTCCAAAAACAGCTTAAGAAGGAAGCGCAAATCCGCAAGCTGCTTGAGCCGAAAGTTACGGTAACGGATGATCAGATCAAATCGTATTTCGACCAAAACAAAGCTCAATTTAATACGCCTGCACAGGTACAAGCTTCGCAGATCGTAGTGGCGACTGAACAAGAAGCCAAAGATATTATTACCCAGCTGAAAGGCGGATCCGATTTTGCTGCCTTGGCTAAAGAAAAATCCACGGACACGGCTACCAAAGATAAAGGCGGCGACCTCGGTTTCTTCGCTAAGGATTCCGGCACGGTAGATCCGGCTATCGAAACTGCGGCTTTCTCCCTCAAAAAAGGAGACATCAGCGGCGCGGTTAAAACATCCGACGGCCAATTTGCCGTAGTCAAAGCTACGGATACCAAAGCGGCGCATAGCGCTACCCTGGACGAGAAGAAAAGCGACATCAAAGATCTTCTGGTAACTCAGCAGGTTTCCACGATGTCGACTTCCTGGCTGGACGATCTGAGATCCAAAGCCAAAATCAACAATACGCTCGACAGCGGTGCCGCTGCGGATGAAGCCGGTGCCGAAAGCGGAGCAGCTGCGAACGAATAATCACCGCAGGATCGTAAAAGCTAATAAGCAGCAGACCGGGCAGAGGCCCGGCTGCTGCTTTTTTGCATCCTGCCTTTTTGCGGATTCTTCAAAAGTATATTTAATTCTCATGAAATTGGTTATAAAATAACGGTACACCGTAGACAAGGAAGGGTCGTTACTATGGCGGAATGGTATGAGCACAGTTTTGGCGAAGATTATCTGCTGGTGTACAAACACCGGGACGAGCAGGGGGCCAGACAAGAAGTCAAGCAGATGATCCGATGGCTGGGGCTTGACCCGGGCGCAAAGATGTTGGATTTATGCTGCGGCACGGGGCGTCATGCCTTGGCACTTCAGCAATCGGGGTATCATATGACCGGTGTCGATTTATCCGAAGTGCTGCTCCGCGAAGCAATCCGGCAGGATCCCGAAGGCCTGATCACGTGGCTGAAAGCGGACATGCGCAGCCTGCCGCTTGCGGACGGGCAGTTCGACGCGGTGGTCAATCTTTTTACCTCCTTCGGTTATTTCGTTCACGACTCCGAACACCTGAAGGTGCTGGAGGAAATCAGCCGGGTGCTGAGGCCGGGCGGACGGTTTGTGATTGACTTTCTGAATGCCGAATATACGGTTAAACACCTGATTCCGCAGTCGGAACGGGTGGATGATGGGCAGACAATCCTGGAGACCCGCTGGATCGAGGACGGTTTTGTGAAGAAAAAGATTGAAATTACGAATGCCGAAGGCAATCCCGGCGACAAAAGAATATACGACGAACGGATCAAGCTGTATTCGCTTGAAGAGTTCGAGCGTTTGTTCAGCCAAGCAGGCCTGCGGATGGAAGAAGTCCACGGCAGCTACGAGGACAACGATCCGTATGATCGACATCAATCGAAACGGATGATTATGGTGGGAAGAAGGGTTTAAGATGCCGGAAATGCCGGAAATACCGGAAATGAAAAAATGGCAGGAGGGAAGGCTGGTTCAGCTTCCCATCCCCATGGCACCGCCGCTGCGGCTGGTCAACAGCTACCTTTTACGGGATCCCCGATCAGGCGAGCTGACGATTATCGACCCGGGCCCGCGTTCGGAAGCAGCGGAACAAGAATGGGCGGCGGTGCAGGAACGATTCGGACTCCGCCCGCAGCTGGTGAAACAAATCGTGGTGACTCATCATCACCCCGATCATTTGGGGCTGGCAGGTTTCCTCCAGCAGCGGTTTGGCGCTCCGGTGCTGATGTCCAAAGCCGCGCACCAGGAAGCGGAGCGGATGTGGCAGCCGGACAGAAAGATGAACCGGGCGCTGCCGGAGCTGTTCCGTCGACATGGTTTTCCGGTGGCTCTTGCCGAGTTGCTGCCGGAGCATCTGGAGAGCTTTTACCGGCAGGTTGAGCCGCTGCCGGAAGTGACTTACGTCGAAGAGGACCAGGAGCTTGAAATGGGCGGCTGGCGCTGGCGCCCTGTTCAAACCGGAGGCCATGCATCCGGTCACCTGTCTTTTTACCAGGCAGAAGAAAAGGTGATGTTATGCGGGGATGCCGTCCTGCCGCAAATCTCTCCCAATATCAGCTATCATCCAGGCGGAGATCAACAGCCGCTGCAAACCTTTATGGAGGGACTGCGGAAGCTGGGACAATATGAAGTGTCCATGGCTTTTCCGGGCCACCGGAACCCGTTTGACTATTTCAATACCCGTACGGAGATGCTCATCGAGCATCACGAGGAACGCCTGGCTAAAGTGTCCGGACTGCTCCGGCAGTCGGGGGCGCAGACCGGGTATGAAATCTGCGCAGCTCTGTTTGGAACGGCGCTGAGCCTGCATCAGACGCGATTCGCCATGTCGGAAAGCCTGGCCCACCTGTTGGAGCTGGTGCGACGGGACGCAGCGGGGCTAAAGCTTCAGCCTGACGGAAGCTATCGTTTCGTTGACCGGACTTATGCCAAGACCCATTAGTTTTTCCCGAGTTAACGTTCTTATCCTGCCTTACCTTTCTACTCAGGAACGGATTTTCACCAAAAAAGCTGTCCCGGACGGCCGATCTTAGATCGGGTCTGGGACAGCTTTATTTTTATGGCCGGTCTGTTTTACAAAGAAGTGCCTTTTTCGGCCAGCGTATCCACGGAATCCTCCCCGCGCGCCTGTTCGCGTTCCGCCTGCTTGCGGTGGGCGATCCGGCTGCTTGCCGCCGCGGCAACGGCCCCAACAATGTCATCCAGATAGGTGTTGACGGGACCCAGGCTTTTATCGTTAAGCCGTTCGAGAATGCCGGGTTTCAGCTTGTCCACGTAACCGTAGTTCGTAAATCCGATGGTCCCGTAAACATTCACGATGGAGAAAGCGAGAATTTCATCCACGCCGTACAGGCTTTCATCGTAACGGATCATATCCTGCAGCTCCGGGATCAGCAAATTCTGCTCGCACAAAATATCCAGCTGAATGCCGGTAAGCACGGCGTTTTGCACTTCCCGTTTGGACAATACCCGTTCCACGTTATGGATGCATTCCTCCATGGTCAGGTTCGGGTAATATTTTTTCTGCAGCAGCATGACCAGCTCGGCGATTTCCTCGATCTGCACGCCGCGTTTTTCCAGCCAGTATTTGGTGGCTTCCGCGACCTTTTTACTGTTCAGGGCATAAGGGGTTTTTGGTTCTTCCATTTCCTGTTCACCTCGTTCTCAGCATCTTTAATAAGCTGTCCAAATCTCCAAAAAATATAGTTATTTTTCAAAAGAAGGCTCGTATACATAGTAGTACAAACCAGCCCAATAAACGTAGGGAGGACCCCATTCATGAAACGTATGAAACACTGGAAAAAGACGGCCGCCGCCGGCGCGGTTGCGCTGCCGCTTATTTTATCAGGCTGCTCCTTGATCGGAGCCGGCCCCTCCGGAACCATCGATGCTCCGCCGGCCAACGTGGAAGCGCAGATGCTGAACGGAGAGACGCCGACTGCGGCGGAAGTCCAGCATGATCCGGCAACCTTGACAACGGTTTATCTGAACAATGGACAAGACATGCTTGCCCCGGTTTCCCTGCCGCTGGACGACAGCGCGGACGCCGGGAAAACCACAGGCAGCGCGGACGGACAGCAGACGGATAAAGACGCGCAGCAAACGGGCGCAGACGAACAGCAAGCGGACCCAGACGCGCAGCAGACCTCGGCCGTTGATCCGCTTGCCGGAGACGATGCCTCCGATGCGTCGGCCGGAGATGCGGCTGCAACAACGGCAGACACAGACGAATCCGCAGACACGTCGGCCGTAACCGACGGCAGCGACAGTGCAGAAGGTGCATCTGACCAAGCCGACGCTGCTTCGGCCGAAACGAAGGATTCGGCGGCGACTGAAGGGGATGCACAAGCCGCAAAAGACCAGAGTCAAGGCGCAGCCCCCACCTCCGCCGCTTCAAACGACAAGCTGGTTAAAAGTCTTGAAACCCTGGTGAAAAACGGTCCCTACCAAAGCGAACTCCCGCTAGGCTTCAGCGGCGTTTTGCCTGAAGGCACCGAAGTCAAAAGCGTAACGGTCAAAGCCGACCAGAAGCTGGCCGTCGTCGAATTCTCCAAAGCGTTTGACGGCTACGATAAAGCGGACGAGCGCAAAATCCTGGAAGCCGTCACCTGGACGCTGACCGAGCAGGCGGGCGTGGATTCCGTTGAAGTTTGGGTGGACGGGCAGCGGCTGACCGAAATGCCGGTGGACCACACGCCTATTCCGTATCCGCTGAACCGCGCGGTAGGCATCAATCTGGAATTGAACGGAGGAGCAAGCGTATCGCAAACGACGCCGGTGACCGTTTATTTCACGGCAACCTCCGAAGACGGATCCTCTTATTTTGTACCCGTTACCCGCTTTGTTCCAAACAGCGAAAATCCGCTGAAGGCCGCGCTTGGGCAATTGATTGACGGCCCTCAGCAAGGGGACGGACTGGAGCAAGTGCTCACGGAAACGGCTTCCCTGAAATCCGTTGATTCCAAGGACGGCGTGGTAAGCGTCGCCCTGAACGACGATATGTTCGACAGCGGCGAGCGAATTCCGGCCCAAATGCTGGAGGCCGTTGTGCTTACGATTACAGAAAATGCCAAAGGAAGCAAAGTGAACATCACGTTTAACGACAGCAAAAATGTAGTGGATACAGAAAATAAAGCTTACAGCAGCCCGGTTACCCGGCCCGAAAAAATCAACGACCTCTCCGTTTAATCAGGCATTTTTCCGGCTCGATCCGGGCAGACTGACAACGTCAGGTGTGCCCGGGTCAGAGGCTTAGCGGAGCCATCCGAGACCAGCCGGTCTCTTTTTTTTGTCTGCGGGCCTGAAGGGGGAGACTTATGAGGGCTTGTATCCCGGGATGCTTTTGCTGGTTGACTTTGGTAGAATAAGGGGAGCACGCCGAGAACATCTTTGAGAACTGGAAGAGGCGGCAAGTTTCCGGGATTTCCGCGAAGGCGGATTTCGGAGCAAGGCCCCGCTCGGCGGGGTTATTTAAGGAGGACAACAGGAACATGAGACTCGATGGCCGCGCCCAAGATGAGCGCAGAGCAATGAAACTTACGGTAAATACGAATAAATATGCGGAAGGATCGGTCTTCATCGAAGTTGGCGATACAAAGGTGATTTGTACGGCGACGGTGGAAGAACGGGTTCCTCCATTTATGAAAGGACAAGGCAAAGGCTGGGTGACAGCGGAATATTCGATGCTGCCGCGCGCTACCCACACCCGCAACCAGCGGGAAGCCAGCCGGGGCAAGCTGACGGGCCGCACGATGGAAATTCAGCGTTTGATCGGCCGGGCACTCCGTTCAGTCGTGAACCTGGAGGCGCTCGGTGAACGTTCCGTGCTGATCGACTGCGACGTTATTCAGGCTGACGGCGGGACACGGACAAGTTCGATTACCGGCGCGTTTGTTGCCATGACGATGGCGATTCAGAAGCTGGCCGCCAAACATAATCTGCCCGTATTTCCGGTGACGGATTATCTGGCTTCTGTGAGCGTCGGGGTGATCGGGGAGCAGCTGCTCCTGGATTTGAATTACGAAGAAGATTCCAAAGCCAAAGTCGATATGAACGTTGTTATGACGGGGCAGGGCAAATTTGTAGAAGTGCAAGGCACAGGGGAAGAAAATCCGTTCTCCCGGGATGAACTGAACGGGCTGCTCGCTTTGGCGGAGAAAGGCATCAGTGAAATGATTACCCAGCAGCGTGAGGCATTAGGACCGATTGCAGACAAGATTGGAGGCAGGGCGCAGGCATGACCGAACCGACCGCGATTATTGTATCCACCCGGAACAAAGGCAAGGTTCGCGAGTTTGCGCATGCGTTGTCTATCCTCGGGAAGCCGGTAAAAAGCATGTACGATTTCCCGGATGTGCCGGAGGTTGTCGAAGACGGTGAAACGTTTGCGGAAAATGCCCGCAAAAAGGCCAAGGAAGTTGGCGACCGGCTGGGCATGCCGGTGCTGGCCGACGATTCCGGCTTGTGCGTGGACCGGCTGGATGGCAGACCGGGCGTATATTCCGCCCGTTTTGCGGGTGAAGGCGCCACGGACGCCCAAAATAATGAAAAGCTGCTGGCCGAGCTGGCGGAGCTGAACCTCGGCGAAGATACGGAGCAGCCGCTGCTCAGTCCGGCCCGCTTCGTCTGCAGCCTGGCTTATTACGATCCGGCAACAGGAAGTTTCGTAGAGGCCGACGGAGAAGTGGAAGGCTGGATTACGTCTGAGCCGGCCGGAGGCGGCGGATTTGGTTATGACCCGCTGTTTTACCTGCCTGAATATGAGAAAACGATGGCCGAGCTGAGCCTGGATGAGAAGCAGGCGGTCAGCCACAGGGGCCGTGCGCTCCGCAAGCTGGCGGAGCAGCTTGAGACGCAGGTCAAGTCGTTATAAGCGGGTTCGACCGGCACGACAAGGAAGGAAACATCCGAAACCCGAATAACTAGAAACCCAAAAAAGCATCCCGCAGCGGGATGCTTTTTTGGGTGTTTACTGGAGTCTGCAAAGCTCTTCGTCTTATCCGGCAAAGATTAACGGATGGCCACGTTATAATCCTTGAGCCAGCGGTTGACCTGCGTCAGGTAGGCAAACAGCTGCGGTCCGGACATCAGCTGGCTAAACCAGGGCAGATGTGAAGTCGGATCGGTGGTAGCGGCGATCTCGCGCAGTTTTTTGCTGTCCACCAGCGGCAGGATCGGCGAAGCCGGATCGTCCAGCACCGACAGCATTTGATCCCGGACTGCATCCAGGTAAGCCGGGTTGTGGGTTTTTGGATACGGGCTTTTTTTGCGGTACAAAACGTCGTCCGGAAGCAGGCCTTCCAGCGACTTGCGGAGGATGCCTTTTTCCCGGTCGCCGGTCATTTTGATAGGCCATGGAATATTGAATACATATTCGACCAGCCGATGGTCGCAATACGGTACGCGCACTTCTAGTCCGGCCCCCATGCTCATGCGGTCCTTCCGGTCCAGCAGGGTAGGCATGAAACGGGTGATGTTCAGGTAGGAGAGCACGCGCATTTTCGCGTCGTTTTCGGTTTCGCCTTCCAGGGCAGGCACTTCGGCCAGCGCTTCCTGATAACGGCTTTCTACGTAATCCAGCGGTTGAATGTGCTCCCTCAGCTCCGGAGACAGCAAACCGGCGCGGAAGGCGCTCGAGACGGACCATGGGAAGGTGCCGGAATCGCGCAGCTCGGGACGGTGGAACCAGGGATAACCGCCGAAAATTTCATCCGCAGCTTCGCCGGACAAAGCTACGGTAACCTCTTTTTTAATTTCATGGGAGAAGAGCAGCAGAGAAGAGTCCACATCGACCATACCCGGCAAATCCCGGACTCTTGTGGCATCGTCCAGCGCTTCTACCAGGGAATCCGTGTCGATCAGTACATAGTGATGCTGGGTTTTCAGCTCGTCGACCATCCGTTTGATCCAGGGGCCGTCCGCTCCCGGCTGGAACGCATGCTCTTTGAAATGTTTGTCATTGCCGACGTAATCCACGGAAAAAGTGTGCACCTGGCCTTGGCCGGTCTGATTGTAATAGTTGACGGCCAGCGCGGTAAGCGCGCTGGAATCCAGGCCGCCAGACAACAACGTGCCCAAAGGCACATCGGAGATCAATTGACGTTCTACCGTATCGACCAGCAAGGAGCGCAGCTTTTCGGCGGTTTGCTCGACATTGTCCTCATGAGCGACGCTTTCCAGCTTCCAGTAGGGATAAATCCGAAGTCCTGCCCGGCTGTAAATCATGGCATACCCCGGACGCAGCTCCTTCAGTTCTTTGTAGACGCCGTGGCCGGGAGTGCGTGCCGGTCCGATCGCAAAAATTTCGGCAAGCCCTTCCGCGTCAACGGAGGCTTCGACCCCAGGATGCATAAGGATGGCTTTCGGTTCGGAGCCGAAGACGAGCAGTCCGTCCTGCTCGCTGTAAAACAAGGGTTTAACCCCTAAACGGTCTCTTGCAAAAAAAACATACTGCTTCACGCTGTCCCACACCGCAAACGCAAAAATGCCGTTGAGCCGGTCCACGCAGCCCGGACCCCATTCGGCATAGGAGTGAAGGAGGACTTCCGTATCGCAGGTCGTACGGAAATGATGGCCCCTTTGCTGCAGCTCGCTTTTTAATTCGGCTGCATTATAAATTTCCCCGTTGTATACGATCGTGAACGCCGTGTCCTCATCCTGAAAAGTCATGGGCTGAGCGCCGTTTTCGGGATCCATTACACTCAGGCGGCGGTGTCCGAAGGCGCAAGGGTTGGAAATCCAAGTTCCGTGGCCGTCCGGCCCCCGTCTGTTCAGGGTTTCGGTCATATTCACCAGAAGCTCGGAATCCTGCGTCAGATCCCGGCCCCATTCAATAAATCCGGTAATTCCACACATGATTATTGTTCATCCTCTCTTTCAGCCAATCCCTGGTGCGTAGTGAAGTCGCCCAAAGTAATAACACATTATGCCGAACCGGGGCATAAAATGTCTGTCCTTTATGGAAACTAATGAAGGAAGCGTATGCAATTGAAACCAGGAAAGGGGAATGGAGCATGTACAAAATCACTAATGCGGAATTCCGCCGGATGTCGGAATATAACGGCCAGCGCTGCGCGGAAATCGAAGTAAACTCCGGCAAGGCCGGGGAACATGATCTGCTTGTTTACGTTGCCAAAACGCCACAGGGAGATTACGACATCGTCCATATGTACAGTACCGACATCGATCCCGAGATCGACTGGTACAACAACAATCTGCACGAAGCCTATGCGGAAATCTCAGAAGAGGAATTTGGTGCCCATCTGTCTTCTTCCACGCAAACGGCCGAGCTTCATCGTACGCAATTCAAGGAATCGTTATTCGGCATGAAGCAGATCGCCGCCAAATTGAAGGAAAACCTGTAGCTTATCGCCCCGACCGTGCGCAGCATTCCGCTTCGGCGGCTGCTGCCTAACGGGCGCGGCGCCTTTTTTCCGCATGGGCCCGGCATCCAGCCAGCAGCAAAAATCACTTGAAATAAATCCAAATTACGGTATAATAATTTACGTTGTCCTTACATATGTCCCAGTAGCTCAGCTGGATAGAGCAACGGCCTTCTAAGCCGTCGGTCAGGGGTTCGAATCCCTTCTGGGACGTTTTTTTGTAGAAAAGTCCTCCCCTATAGAGGGCTTTTTTTCGTCCCTCGGGAGGAGAACTTTTTAATAGAAACCCTTAAATTTCCCTGTCCAAACGGGTTGCCGCTCTTCCGCAACAGCAGTAAAATAAGTCAGTAATGCCACGGGCCCTTCTGCTCGATCCTGTAGGGAAGGTTTTGATCGGGAATGATGAACTCTTTTCGTCTTCGTTTCAAAGAACAGCGGCGCTGGCTCCCGCTGATGCTGATGCTCGTTTTTCCGCTGCTCGGCTATTTGTATCATTTTGTCGACCACCCCACCAAACATGTATATTCTCTGGTTACCGGTTTTGACCTGGCGACACCGTTTATCAAATATTTTTCTGTGCCCTACGGGGTCTGGATTTTTTATATTTACGCCTGTCTGGTCTATTTCTTTTTCAGGGACAGAAAGGCCTACTACCAGTCTATCGTTCTTTATACGGTTTGCGCGCTGACCTGCTACGCGATTTACAGCGTGTTCCAGACGACGGTTCCCCGGCCGGTTGTAAGCGGGAGCGACGTTTTTTCCCGGCTGGTCACTTTTATTTACGACCGGGATCAGCCGTTTAACTGTTTTCCCAGCATCCATTGTTTTTCCAGCTATATGGTTCTGCGGATGATGTTTGCCAGTCCCGCGCGCGGCCTTATGAACAGGCTCCTGATCGGGGGGATGTCGGTCACCATCATTTGTTCGACTCTGTTTATGAAACAGCACGTCATCTTGGATGCCCTTTCGGCTTTCGCCCTGGTGGAAATGTATCGGCTGATTCTCTTCAAGCTTCCGGCCCGGCATGCCGAGCAGGCGGCCCTGCGCCGCCGGCAGATGCAGGCATAATGAGCTATACCGAAAAATAAGAATAATCCGGGTACGATCAGACGGAGCAGCGGGCTGCCCCGTCTTTTTTATGCGCCTTTTCTTCCCCCGCAAGTTAAACATTCAGCAAATCTTCAGTTTCATTTCAGGAACCATTAATTTCCGCTTTATAGAATAGAGGAACACAATACATATATTTCTATACAGGGAGAGATGAGGGGCGCGGATGAAAAAAAAGGGATGGATTTGGACAGGGGTTGCTGTCGTGGTGCTCGCATGCGCCGTTTTTGTATTTCTACAGTTTTATCCGGGAAAGCAAGTTCAGGTACAGGCGGCTCCGCAGAACACGACTACCGTTAAGAAAGGAGACATTACGGTCAGCGTTTCGGGTTCGGGTTCCGTTATAGCTACGGGGCAGGAAAGCGTGCGTCCGAAAGACGAAGGCAAGGTGGACAAGGTGCTGGTCAAGGTAGGCGACGTAGTTAAAAAAGGCCAGCAGCTGTTGACCTATGAGGCGGATGATATTTCCGACCAGGTCAAGCAAGCCGAATCCAACATCAAGCTGCAGCAGTCGGATTTGGAGGATTTGCAGGACCAGTTTAAAGAAAAAGTCCAATCCGGGGCTACGGACGACGAATTAAATGAAGTGAAAAAATCGATCGCAAAGCAGGAGCTGGACATCAGCAGCGCCCAGGACGACCTGGCGAAAATGCAGGAGGACGCGGCCGCCCCCGATCCGCTGCTGGCGCCGATCGACGGGACCATCACCACGGTGAGCATTACCGACGGCGAGCAGGCCAAAGACGGCACGGAGCTTTTTGTCATTACGGACTACCAGAAGCTTAGCGTCAAGGTTAGCGTGGACGAGCTGGACATTCCGCAGGTCAAAACCGGCATGGCCGCCAAAATCACGCTGGACGCGCTGCCGGATCAGACGTTTGACGGTGAAGTGAGCGAGATTGCGAATGAAGGCACCTCCTCTAACGGGGTTTCTTTATTCGACGTTACGATCGCTTTGAAAAAAGCGGACGGAGCCCGCGTAGGCATGTCGGCGGAAGCCTCGATCATCATCCAGGAGAAAAAAGACGTGCTTACGCTTCCTATCGAAGCGGTACAGCAAAGAGGGGACAGATACATGGTTATTCTGCCGTCTGGTTCGGCGGAAACCGCTTCAGACAGCAAAAGCAGCCAGAGCGGAGCATCCGAGGCCGGTGCTCGTCAATTCCGGAACGGACAAACTTCCGGTGAACAGACTTCCGGCGGGCAAACGGCAGCAGGACAAACCAGCACAGGCACAAATACAGGTACAGGCTCAAGTACAGGAACCTCATCAAGCGGCTTTGCTTCCGGTGCTGGAGGTCGAACCAGAGCTTTCGGAAACGGCGCATCCGGCGGCGGCAGTACGGCTGCTAACGGAACCGGAACGGCCAACGGAACCGGGGCTTCTAACCGGGCCGGAGAGGCAAGCCGGGTCCAATTGAAAGAAATCCAGGTCGGCATTCACGACGAAAACACTATTGAAATCGTCAGCGGTTTAAACGAAGGCGATAAAGTGGTGGTGCCTACGGTTAGAGCGTCCGCCACTTCCTCGGCAAACGCGCAGGCTCAGGGGAATTTTGCGGGCGGCTTTGGCGGAGCAGGAGGTTTAGGCGGTTTAGGCGGCGGAGGCTTTGGCGGAGGCGGTTTCTCAGGAGGCGGCTTCAGCAGAGGCAGCGGCGCCCGCTCCGGAGGAGGCGGCTTTGGCGGCGGAGGTGGCCGTTAATGAATCAGACAGCCGCTCAAGATAAGGAACACCCGCTGATCGAAGTGGTCGGCTTGGGTCACAGTTATGTGATGGCCGATCAAAAGATGACCGTGCTTGACGATATTAACTTCAAGATCGAATACGGCGAGTTCGTCGCCATCATCGGGCCGTCGGGCTCAGGCAAGTCAACCCTTATGAATATGCTCGGATGCCTGGATATCGCTAAAGAGGGCACTTACCTGCTGGACGGGCAGGATGTCAAAAAGCTGTCTGACAACCGGCTGGCCAAAATCCGCAATGAGAAAATCGGTTTTATCTTTCAACAGTTCAACCTGCTGCCGAAACTTTCGGCGCTGGAAAACGTCGAGCTCCCGCTGGTCTACCGGGGCATGCCGCATAAGGAGCGGCGGAGAAATGCCGAGGAATCGCTCGCCAAGGTGGGACTTGGCGAGCGGATGCACCACCGTCCGTCCGAACTGTCCGGCGGCCAGCAGCAGCGGGTGGCGATCGCTAGGGCGATTGCCGGTAATCCGCCCGTGCTGCTCGCGGATGAGCCAACCGGAGCCCTGGACAGCAAGACGGGCGTCGAGGTTATGGACAAAATGAAAGAGCTGAACGCGCTGGGACATACGATCATTCTGATCACGCATGACTTGTCCATTGCCGAGCAGGCAAAACGGGTCATCCGTATTCAGGACGGCAAAATCGTCGAAGATCGGGGGAATCCGGCATGATGTTTTTTCAAAGCTTCAAGATGGCCTGGAAAGGCATATCCGGCAGTAAAATCCGGTCGTTCCTGACGATGCTCGGCATCATCATCGGGGTATCCTCCGTTATCGCGCTTGTATCGGTCGGCAAAGGCACAACTTCGCAGATTACCTCACAGCTCGAAGGCTTGGGGACGGACCTGCTGACGGTAAGCATCACGGGCCGGGGCAACACGACTTACCTGACCTATGACGAAGCGGAAGCCTTGGGCGATCTGAACGGAGTAAAAAATGTCTCCCCCGTCATTAACGGCTCCATGACGGCTAAACACGGCACCGAAAACACGTCGGTTTCCGTGGAAGGCATCACGCCGGCCTATGAAGACGTTCAGGATTTTCACGTCCAGTCCGGACGGTACATCCTTGACATCGACAACGGCTACCGGATGAAGGTGGCGTTGATCGGGACGGACACCGCCAGCGAATTGTACGGGACGGAGGACCCTCTCGGACAAACGATCCTGCTGAATGGATCGCCTTTTAAAATCGTAGGTCTGCTGGAGTCCAAAGGCACAAGCCTGACGTCCTCCAACAACGACAAAATCCTGATTCCGATCAAAACGGCCGAACGGGTGATGCAAAGCAAAGGGGTGCGCTCCATCACGGTTCAGGCGCAAAGCGCCGAGCAGGTCGCAAACGTCAAAACGCGGATTGAAGCCGTGCTCGACAAAAAGTTTGAAAATGCGACCAATTCCTATACCGTCTTCAATTCGCAGGATGCGATCGATACGCTGAATTCCACGACACAAACGTTGTCCATCGCCTTGGGCGGCATCGCCGGCATCTCCCTTTTTGTCGGGGGCATCGGCATCATGAACATCATGCTGGTCTCCGTCAGTGAAAGAACCCGGGAAATCGGCATCCGGAAAGCGATCGGGGCGAAGAAACGGAATATTTTGCTCCAATTCATGATCGAATCGACGATGTTAAGCGGCATGGGCGGGATCATCGGGGTCGGACTGGGCTATGGGGCAAGCGCGCTGGTCGGCCACTACACATCCATGAACACGTCCGTGTCCTTGGACATTGTAATTCTCTCTTTCGGCTTTTCTTTGTTTATCGGGGTGGTGTTCGGCGTCATCCCGGCCAATAAAGCAGCCAAACTGCGGCCGATCTATGCGCTGCGAACCGATTAATGCCTTCATGCAGGAACAGACGGAAAGCAATAGAATGAAAGACGAAAAGCGCTGGGGAGTTCCCCGGTGCTTTTCTTATGGGACCCGAAAATTCCCGGGATCATGACAAAATTTTTATCCCTTTTATGGATATTATTGGTATAGTTAAAAGGTATGTTTCAATAAACGCCGTTGTCGATGATCTAGGGGGGATATTAAGGTGAACCGGGCCTGGAATAAGAAAATAGGATGGTGGCCTAATGCCAATTTCCGACGGCTATGGCTGGGACAAACACTTTTGATGCTGGGTTCTCCCATCCCTTATATAGCTTTCCCATGGATTGCCGCAACGCTGCTTCAGGCCGATGCTTTGGAGATGGGACTATTAGGAGCTGTTTTTGCAGCCCCATATTTGATGATCGGTTGGTTTGCGGGCGTTTGGATAGAGCGGGTCCATAGGCTCCCTATATTAAAGGATGCCAGCCTGATCAGCGGACTTTTGCTCTCCTTGATCCCGCTCCTGCACGCCGTGGGCTGGCTGACGCTGGAATCCCTTTACGTCATTGCTTTTCTGTCCGCAGCCTGCACGCTGGTTATTCAATTTGCCTGCAGGTCTTTTCTCCATACGATAGTAAGCGGGAAAGAGCTGACCGAATATAGAGGCAGGCAGGAAACATCGCGCGCAGCGGCGCAGTTTGCCGGCCCTGTCGCGGCAGGCGGACTGATCCAGGTTTTTACCGCTCCTTTTGCCCTCTGGATCAACGTAGCGTTCTATTTTATTTCCGTGATGATGTTTGGGCGGATTCAAATAACGGAGACCCTGCCGGCCAATCCCCGGACAGGAGTCCTGAAGCCCATCCAAAGCGGCTTCGCCATGATTTTTTCGCATTCTTATCTGAGGACCGCCGCTTGTTCCGCGCTGCTGCTTCATTTCTCCCGCTCTGCTTTCGAGGCTGTTTACGTGCTGTTTCTTGTGCAAAAGCTCTCCGTTGGCGCTGTCCAGATCGGCTTTATTTACGGGGCGGGGAGCCTCGGCGTTATTCTGGGAACCAGGGCGGCGAGGAAAATGACCGCCCGGTTCGGCATCGGATCATGCCTGATCGGTTCCGTGGTTTTCGTGGGAGCCGGTTATTTACTCGTCTCCGTCGTGGAGGGGACGATGCTGTTTCTTTTTCCGCTGCTGTTGTTGGCGCAAATGTGCTCCTCTCTCGGAACCGCCGCTTATTTGGCGGCCGAAGCCGGCTTGCGACAGGCGGCCGCTTCAGAGGAGAAATGGGAGAGGATAAACGCGGCCCAAACCTATATCAGCCGCAGCTTTGTTCCGCTGGGAGCTTTGCTGGGCGGTGCGTTTGGGCTTTGGCTGGGACTGAGGGGAGCGATTTTTTTGTCCGGCTGTTTAGCTTTGACCCCCGTGATTTTGCTGGTGTTTTCTCCATTGCGGGATGTTCGGCAGCCGCAAGAGCCTGAGCCTGTTTCAACCGAGATCAGCCGGCCGGCTTGAGGGATAAGGCTGGGAGGGAGAAGGGCAAGCTGAAGTTAATAGATCCTAAAAAAGGCCAGGCCGTTCCTTCAGGAACGGCCTTTATTCTTCATTCTTTTATTCCATGCCCGAAACCTGAACGCTTGCAGCGGTTTTAGCAGCCTCCGTTTTGCGGCCGCGGCGCAGGACAAAGCCAAGAACGGCCCCGCCGATGGCCACGAAGGCCATCAGCTTAAATGTGTCGTCAAAACCAAGGGCCATGGCCCCCGCCGCGGCTTTCTGAACGGCCTCCGGAGAAGCGGCCGCCGCATTGCCGGCTGCTCCGGCTTGAGCGGCAGCGGCTTTCAGGTCGTTTACATGTGCCGTGGTTTTGGAGGTTAAAATGGTGACGAGCGCAGCTACGGCCATAGAGTTGACCACCTGCTGCATCGCATTGGTCAGCGACGTGACCCGCCCGACAAGGTTTTGCGGCGCTTTGTTCAGCAGATGCGTATTCATCGGCATCGACATCATGCCTACACCGGCGCCGCACATGATCAGCGGCAGGATCAGGTCTTTGCCTTCCGTGCTCATATCCACGTACGAATATTGGAACAAAGCGCCGGAAACCAGGCTAAGGCCGATGACGACCAGCCAGCGGACGCCGATCCGGTCGAACAGGAAGCCGGCAACCGGCATCATCAGACCGGAAGCGATCGCCTGCGGCAGCAGGATCAGGCCGGTGTCGAAGGCTTCAAAACCGCGGGCCTGCTGCAAAAATTGCGGCAAGAGAAACAGCGCGCCGTAAAGTGCGAACTGAGCGACCCACTGCACCACGATGCCGACGCTGAAATCGACGGATTTAAAGATCCGCAGCTCCATGAGAGGCGATTTGGCCCGCAGCTCGGTGACCACGAAAGCGATCAGCGCCGCGGTGCCGACAGCGAGGCCGATGACGGTTTTATTCGATGTCCAGCTGTCCGCGCCTTGATTAATGCCATAAGACAGGGAAGCGAAGGCCAGCGGTCCAAGGATGATGCCTAATTTATCAAAACCGGGTACGCTGCTGCGATCCACCCGGGAAAGCTTTTTGATGCCGACCAGTACGCAAAGGATGCCGACCGGAATATTGATCAGGAAAATCCAGCGCCAGGAATGATATTCGACCAGCCACCCGGAGAGAACCGGGCCGATGGCCGGCGCGAACAACACGGGGATCCCCATGATGCCCATGACGATTCCGACCTTTTCGCGCGGGGCGAGGCGGTAAACATAGGCCATTGCCACCGGCAGCACGCAGCCGCCGCCCAGGCCCTGAATAACGCGGAACACGATCAGCAGCTCCGCATTTTGCGGGGTGGCGCACAAGATGGAACCGGCCGTAAACAAAATGACGGCGGTCATAAAAACCGTCTTGGCGCCAAAGCGGTCGGACAGCCAGCCTGACAGCGGGATGACCGATGCCTGCGCCAGCATATAGCCGGTCACTACCCACTGCAGGGTGGGGAGCGTGGTATTAAAATCTTTAACCAGGGTGGACAAAGCGACGTTCATCGCTGTCCCGTCGAGGACGACCATAAATACGCCGGCGATAATGGCGATCAAGGGAACCAAAATACTTTTCAGCCGGAAGTCGGCTGCCGCGGGCAGGGTTTGCTCCATGATATCCTTCTCCTCTGTTTCCGGACTTGCGGCGTTCATTGACTGAACGGTCCGGTTCTTTGTATTATATATAATGGTTATACGGACAAATGTCCGTAAATTCATTTCCCAGTTTACGGACATTTGTCCGTATTGTCAAATCCTAGTTTCAGAGGGAGCAGCTTTTTATGAGAGGGTTAAACGCCGGCAGCAAAAACAGGAAAAAAGTGACGAAAGGACCGGAAGCCTTATCCTCCGGGAAGAAAGTGCAGGTCGAAGACGAATATAAAAAAAGGATTATGGAGGTTGCTCTGGAGCTTTTGCGGAACGGAACCTTTGAGCAGGCGACGATGTCGCAGATTGCCAAACAGGCGGAGATAGGCCAGGGCTCGCTTTACCGGCGTTACGCCAATAAAGGCGAGATCAGCTCGGAGCTGGTGCGCCGGAGCAGCGAAGCGCTGCTGGAGAAACTGGAAGCGGGGCCTGCGGCCGAGGAAATTGCAGGTTTTGGCGCAGGCAATGGACCTGAAACCTTCAAAACAGTGTACCGCCTGAAGTGGACCCTGGAGAAAATCGTGGATTTCATCGATGACCAGACCGAGCTGCTTTACGTCATCAAATCGGAATTTATGGGTAAACACCAATTAACGCAGTTTGAGCATCCTTTTTTTCAGCGCCTGAACGTTTTGATTACGTCCCTGCTCACGGAGGCGGTGCAGCGGGGGGAAATGGGGGCGTGCAACCCGTCTTTGGCGGCAAACGCCATCATTGCGGTGGTCAGTCCGGATGTCTACATGTATCAGCGGAAATATCACGAAACAACCAAAGAAGAGTTTTGCGAAGGTGTGTTTACCCTGTTTAAATCCGGTTTATTTGTCTGAAGAAGAAAAAACATTCCACTACGGAGTGTTTTTTTTATGTTTTTTTGACAGGGGGTCCAAAATCAAATAACCCAAGAACTTTTTGGGTAAAGTATACATGACAACAGGACTGGAAGGAGACGGATGATGTTGAAAAAGTGGAATCTGGCAGCAGCCCTTTTGATCTTTGTTCTGATGATCGCAGGGTGCGGAAACAACAATGCTAACAATGCCGGGCAAAACGCCAATCCGGGCACTGCCGGAAGTCCGGCGCCGGAAGCGTCTGCAGGTACGGCAAATGGCGGGGAGGGGGCGCTGGCCGCGGTCAAACAAAAAGGTTCGCTTCAAGTCGGAACGGAGGGCACTTACGCGCCGTTTTCTTTTCATGATGCCAGCGGGGCGCTGACTGGCTTTGATGTCGACATCGCCAAGGAAATCGCCAAACGTCTGGGCGTAAAAGCCGAATTCGTCGAAACCCAGTGGGACGGCATGATTGCCGGTCTGGATGCCAAGAGGTTCGACGCGGTTTTTAACGAGGTCTCCATCAATGACGAGCGTAAGGCAAA
This sequence comes from Paenibacillus mobilis, assembly GCF_058267595.1. NCBI lineage: Bacteria > Bacillati > Bacillota > Bacilli > Caryophanales > Paenibacillaceae > Paenibacillus > Paenibacillus mobilis. The sequence goes on along the minus strand of NZ_JBZCMS010000005.1, from coordinate 67,976 downwards.
ATATGATTTTTCAAGCCCTTACATTGCGTCCAAAGCCGTTTTGATTGTCCGGAAAGACAATACCGATATCAAAAGCTTCGCCGACCTTAAAGGGAAAAAAGCCGGGCAGACGTTGACCAGCAACCTCGGCAAGCTTGCCAAAGACAATGGAGCCCAAATTGTGGACGTCAACGGTTTTAATCAGGCGATCGATCTGCTCAACTCTAAACGAATTGATGCTACGATCAATGACAATCTGTCTTTTCTGGATCTGAAGAAGCAAAAACCCGACATTCCGCTGAAAGTGGTCGATGAGGAGGCAAACGCCTCGCAAAGCGCGGCCTTGTTCCGCAAAGGAGAAACCGATCTCGTGGACGCCGTCAATCAGGCGCTGGCCGACATGCAGAAGGATGGCACTTACCTCAGCATATCCAAAAAATATTTTGGCGAGGATGTTTCGAAATAAGGCCCAAGCCCAAAGGATGATTTGACCTATGGATGACCGTAAAATTCAGATCTTTATAGACTCGCTGCTGCCCCTGCTCAAGGCTGGGGTGGCTTTTACGATTCCGCTGACGCTGGTTTCGTTTGTGCTCGGCCTTCTTTTGGCGATTCTGACGGCGCTCGCCAGGCTTTCCAAAGTCGGCGTGCTGGCGCAGATCGCTCGTTTTTATGTATGGATTATTAGAGGCACGCCGCTGCTGCTGCAGTTATTTATTATTTTCTACGGCCTTCCGTCGGTGGGCATTACGCTGGATCCTTTTCCCGCGGCGGTGATCGGCTTTACCCTCAGCGTCGGAGCGTATGGATCGGAGATCGTCCGGGCGGCTATTTTGTCCATTCCGAAAGGACAGTGGGAGGCGGCCGATTCGCTGGGTATGACCAGAAACCAGGCTTTGCGCCGGGTGATTCTGCCGCAGGCTGCCCGGGTTTCGGTGCCGCCGCTGGCGAACTCTTTTATCAGCCTGGTCAAGGATACCTCTTTGGCAGGTACTATTACTTACGTGGAGCTGTTCCAAAAATCCGAACAGTTGACGGCGACAACCTATGAGCCCTTGCTGCTCTATTCGGAAGCAGGACTGATTTATCTGCTGTTCTGTACGGTGCTGTCGTCACTGCAAAATTACCTGGAGAGACGGCTTGCCCGTTTTTCGGCGCGTTAGGAGGGATACCGGATGATCCAAATTCAAAATTTGCATAAATCGTTTGGGGACCTGGAAGTGCTGAAGGGCGTCGATCTTTCGCTCGAAAAAGGCAAGGTGCTCGTCATTATCGGGCCGTCGGGCTCCGGAAAAACGACGCTGCTCCGCTGCTTTAACCTGCTGGAAACGCCGGATGAAGGGCGTCTTACGGTCGGGGACGTCACGCTTGATTTTCATGCGGGCTCGAAGCCGAAGCCCAAAGAGGTGCTGGCGCTGCGCAAACGCACGGGCATGGTATTCCAGTCGTACAATTTATTTCCGCACAGGACCGCGCTTGAAAATGTGATGGAAGCGCAGGTGACGGTGCAGGGAAAAAGCAGGGAGGAAGCCAGAAGGCGTTCGCTGGAGCTGCTGGGCAAGGTGGGGCTGGCGGAAAAGGCGGATAACTATCCGCATCAGCTTTCGGGAGGCCAGCAGCAGCGGGTCGGCATCGCCCGGGCGATGGCGGTGGATCCGGAGGTTTTGCTCTTTGACGAGCCGACTTCGGCGCTGGACCCGGAGTTGGTTGGCGAAGTGCTGAAGGTGATGAAGCAGCTGGCCGCCGAAGGCATGACGATGGCCGTGGTGACCCATGAAATGAAATTCGCGGCCGATGTCGCGGACCAGGTCATTTTGCTGGACGAGGGGAGAATCATGGAGCAGGGCCGGCCCTCCGAGGTGCTGCGGAATCCGAAAAGCCCGCGTGCGGCCGCTTTTTTGAATGTGCTGACGCAAAGGGATATCTAGAGGCAGGTCGGCTTGAAAATAAAAAGAAAAAGGCTGTTGGACAGCTGCCTGGTGCAACCGTTCCAACGGCCTTTTTCTATGCTTTTTATATCCCGTCAGGCTGTGCCTTCCGGCTTCGAATCATCCCTCTGAGTTGGCGGAACGTGCGCCCATGCCGTTTAAAATCAGCCTGACGATCTCGTCGGCGGCAGCCTGCTCATCCCAGGCACGGTCAGGGAACAGCAGAAACTTTTCCGCGAACAGTCCCAGAATCGTCGAAGCCGTAAAACGGATGGCCGTTTCCGGCGCGATGTCCGGGCTGAGCTGCCCTTTTTCCTGATAATAAAGCATGATATCCCGCAGGCGCGCTCCGACGGGGGTCCCGACCTGCTCCAGGAAAGCTTCTCTCAAATCCGGCTGAAACGGTATCTCTTGTATAAGAATCTTGATGACCTTCATATGCTTGCGGGCAAAGGCGATCCGGTTTTCGACCACCGCACGGAGAAATGCCTCGAAGGTTTCAAATTGCGTGTTCAGCACGGCTTGAAAGTTCCGGATAATAAAAGGCGCGACAAGGCGGCTCATGAGCGGAGATACGATCGAAAGCAGCAGCTCTTTTTTGGTTTTGTAGTGCCTGAAAATTGTACCTTCGGCAACGCCGGCCCGCTGGGCGATTTCGCTGGTCGAGGCTGCGGCGTACCCTTTTTCGGAAAAGATGTCCACCGCCGATTGCACGATCTGCAGCTGTTTGGCCGTCATCGGCCGTTCCTCGTCCATCGCGGTCAGCTCTTCCAGCCATTGTTCGACTTCCCGGTCCTGCTGGCGGTCCATTTCAAAGTCCCCTTCCTCTAAAAATCACCTTTTCATTTTAGCATAATACGCTAAATTTTTCGGTGTTTGCGAAGGGCCGCAATGTTAAGCAGCGTAAAGAGCACACAGAAGCCGACAAGGATGAAGAAATCAGCGGCAATTCCGTTCCAGCCCTGTCCGCGGATCATCACGTCGGTCATGGCCTGCGCCCCGTAATATAAAGGCATTATGAAACGGAGAGCGGCCAGCCAGTCCGGCAGCGTATCCAGATTAAACAACCCGGACAGGAACAGCTGCGGTACGATAATTAACGGGATGAACTGTATCATCTGCAGTTCGTTGCTGGCATAAGCCGAAAGCAAAATGCCCAAGGTCAGCGCAGTCATGGACAGTAGCAGGGTGAGCAGCAGCACGTACCCAAACGATCCGGCCATAACGATGCCGAGCACTTGGATGCTGTACCAGGTGATCAGCAGCGCCTGGGCTAAGGTGAACAGCCCGAAGCCGCCCAGATAACCAAGGACGATTTCCGAGCGCCTGATCGGGGAGGCCAGCAGCCTTTCCAGCGTGCCGGAAGTCCGCTCTCGCAGGAAAGCTACGCCGGCGATCAGGAAAACAAAGAAAAAGATAAAAAATCCGATCAGTACGGGACCGATGTGATCGATCGTGCTCATGTCCTCCGAGCCGTGCAGATAAGAGATTTCCGGATGGATCGAAGGGGGGCCGTTAGTTCCGGCGGATGGAGCTGCCGCCTGCTGAAGGGAAGCCATTGCGCCCTGAATAACGGACATGACCGCACGGCTGGCGGTCGGGTCGCTGCCCTCCAGCCGGACGGCCGGTTTGCTGCCCTGTATAGAAACGAAAGCGTCAATTTTTTCGTCTTCCAGCGCTTTTTCGGCTTGTTCGTCCGAAACGTACGAAATCACTTCCGCGTCCCGGCTTTTCAGCATCGCCGCAAAAGGGTCCGAGGCGTCCGACGTCACGCCGATGCGCGGCACGTAAGCGGAGCCGTTAAAGACGAGATTCATTAGAGTAAGCACGAGAAGCGGAGCGATAAACATAAGAGCGACGGTACGCTTGTCGCGTTTGAACTGCCGCAGCGTACGGAGAATGACTGCACGAATTCTCACCCCTCAGCACCTCCCAGCTTGATAAACGCGTCTTCGATTTGGTCCGAACCTGTTTGTCTGAGCAGTTCGGCCGGGGAACCTTCGGCTAAAATGCGGCCGTCCCGGATCATGGCGAGCCGGTCGCATTTATCCGCTTCGTCCATGACGTGCGTCGTCAGGACGACGGTGGTCCCCTTGCCGGTGAGTGCCCTCAGTTCCGCCCAGATGGAGCGGCGCAGCACCGGATCGATCCCCACCGTAGGTTCATCCAGCAGCAGCACCGGGGGTTCGTGCAGCAGGGCGATGGCCAGTGACAGCCGGCGTTTCATGCCGCCGGAATACTGCCAGGCTTTTTTGCTTAAATGTTCGCTTAAGCCCACCAGCTCAGCCGTTTCCGCGATTCGGCCGCGGAGGCGTTTGCCCCGGAGGCCGTACAGGGCAGCGAAGAATTCCATGTTTTCACGGGCGGTCAGCTCGTTATACAAAGCGTCCGCTTGGGCCATGTAGCCGATTTGCTGCAGCATGGAACGTTTGGGCAGCCGGGTGCCGAGCAGCCGGATCTCTCCCGTTGTCGGAGCGTCGATGCCGGCCAGCATTTTGACGAGCGTTGTTTTTCCCGAACCCGAAGGTCCCAGCAGGCCGAAAATTTCGGCCGGGCGAATGTTGAGCTCGATATCGCTTAAAATCGTTTTGCCTCCAAAACTCCTGCTTACCTGGCTTGCCGACAGAACGGGGGAAAGAGGGGTTTCCATGCTGAATCACATCCTGATCTTAAGAAATGAGTGATTACTCACTTTCGTATGCGATCATTGTATGCTTTCGTGACTGGAATGTAAACCCCGTTTTTTGAGCTGCTGCTTTTTTAAACTAAAAAGACCGGTGCATCAGCACCGGCCTTCTACTAAACCGTTCAACAGGATATCCTAGATCACTTTTATTTTGCGTTCCGCTGCCAGCGTCCGCAGCTCGACGTTGATTTTTTCCTTCTCGTCCTCGCTCAGATGCAGTTGAATGCCATAGTATTGGCTGACGCCGTCCAGGTTGCTCTGCCAGCGGATATGCCCGGGAAAAATAAAGTTTTCCTGGTACAGCCGCACATGAATACGGCATTCGATGTTATGCTCGGAGGCCCGCAGATTGAGGGGAGAACGGATTTTGCAGCCGTTTTTGCTGATGTCGATCAGCTCCACGGTAGCCAGTTTGCCGGCAATGGACATGTGGTTGATCGCCGTGATTTCCATTTGGCATTCCAGCGGTTCTTCCATCGAATAACGAAAGGGCTCTTTTCTACGCGTAATCATCAAGCAAACCTCCAGAACTCCGGGTAAAAAAAGTCATTTGCTTAATTATACCTAGAATTCGACGCTGAGAAAACAAAATCTTACAATTCTCGATCTTTATTGGCCGGATGCCTGCTTCGCATGCTGATAAAGCTCTTCGTAATAACCGTGCTGGGCCAGGAGCTGATCGTGTGTGCCCTGCTCGACGGCCCTGCCGTTTTTCATCACCAGGATGCGATCGGCATGCATGACGGTGGACAAGCGGTGAGCGATGACGATCGTTGTCCGTCCTTTGGACACGCTTGTGAGCGCATCCTGGACGAGCTGTTCGGTTTTCGAATCCAGATTGGCCGTCGCTTCATCAAGGATCAGGATTTTCGGTTTGAACACCATGATGCGGGCGAAGGAAATGAGCTGGCGTTCCCCGGCCGAAAGCCCGCTGCCCCGCTCGGTCAAAGGGGTTTCGTAACCGTCCGGCATGCGCATGATCATTTCATGGGCACCGACGAACTGACAGGCCTCGACGACTTTTTCCCGGGAAATATGCTCCTGAAACAAGCGTACATTGTCCAGAATACTGCCTGAGAACAGATAAGGCTCCTGTTGGATAAGACCGACGATCTGGTGAACCTGACGCTGAGGCAGGCGGCGGATATCTACCCCGTCGATTTCTATGCTTCCTTTATTTACGTCATAGAAGCGGTTCAGCAGGCTGATGAGCGTGCTTTTTCCGGCTCCGGTCGTCCCCACGACCCCGATCATTTCGCCCGGCGCGATATGCAGGTCAAGATCCGGAATGACCGGACGGGAGCTGGTGTAGCCAAAGGTAATATGATTAAAGTCGATTTTCCCCTTTACCCGCTCGATTTGGAGCTGGATCGTTTGATCCGGCTCTGGTTCCATAACGGCCGGCTTGGAGCTGAAAATGTTCCAGATCCGGTCCATGGACACCATGGTGGACTGGAAGGTGTTCCACTGCATCGTAATCTGGTTGATCGGGGCAAAAAACTGCCGGATATAACTGGTAAAGGCGTACAGGACGCCTACTTCGATCTGCTTGTGGAAGACGGCCATGCCGCCCAGCCAGACTACCAGGACCAGTGCCGCATTGCCCAGGAAATCAAACGTCCGGTTAAAGAGGACATTGGCCCGCACCTCGCGCATGTTGCCTTCCCAGTAGCTTTGGTTATGCTCGGTAAAACGGCGCGTCTGCTCTTCTTCCTGACGGAACGCCTGGATAAGGCCCATGCCCGACAGATTTTCAGCGATAAAACCGATCAGCCGGGAGAGACGGCTCCGGGTAGTCTGATAAGCTTCACGAAGATACCGGCGAAAAAGAAAGGCGACCAGCCCAATGACCGGCAGCGCGATCAGGCAATACCAGGCCAAAGTAGCGTCCAGGTTGAACATAAATACGATAATCAGGATCAAAGTCATTCCGTCGCGGATCAGGCTCAGCAGCACCTGGGTGAAAAATTGGCTGATTGTCTCGGTATCGCTCGATACGTTGGTGACCAGGCTCCCGCGGTGCACTTTGTCGAAATACGACATGGACAGCTTTGAAATATGCCCGAACAAGTCATTGCGGATTTTGGCCACAATGCTTTGGCCGGCGTATTGAAGCACGTTGTTTTGCAGGTAAGTAAAGATAAAACTGACGATGGAAATGCCGAGATAAACGCCGGCAATGATGGCGATCAGACCAAAATCCTTTTTCCCCAGGGCCAAATGGTCGTCAATGACGATTTTTACGAGATAGGGCTGCAGCAGGTCTGCTGAAATGCCCAGCAGCGCGCAGACGAAGACCCCCGCAAAAGCCAGCTTATGAGGGCCGGCGTATGCAAACACCGCCTTAAAAGCTTCCAAGGAGCCTTTTTTCTTCGGCTTGGATTTGGTTTGATCCCCGTTTAAAGCGGAAGCGGCCGGATTAGGCATGCTGCAATCCCTCCTGTTGTATACGGTATAGAGAAGCGTACAGGCCGGTTGGATCGTGAAGCAGCTGTTCATGCGTGCCCCGCTGAGCGATCCGTCCCTGATCCAATACGATGATTTCGTCGGCATGCTGCACGCTGCTGATGCGGTGAGCGATGATCAGCGTTGTTTTGCCGCTGCGCTCCCGGACAAGGTTGTTCAAAATCCCGGACTCAGTCACGGCGTCGACGGCGCTCATGCTGTCATCCAAAATAAGCAGCTCCGGTTTCTTCATAAGCCCCCTGGCCAGGCTGGCCCGCTGACGCTGGCCTCCGGACAGGGTAACCCCGCGTTCGCCAAGCCGGGTCTGGAACCCTTCAGGGAATGTGTTGACGCTTTCCAGCAATAAAGCCTGACCGGCGGCCACTTCGACCTTCTCCATCCCGGCGGAGCGGTCGCTGAAGGCGATATTATCGGCAATGTCGGTGCTGAACAGGAAGCCGTCCTGCGGCACGTAGCCGATTTTTTTGCGAAGCGATTCCAGCGTGACTTCGGTAATGTCCTGATTGTTGACGCGGATCGTTCCCGCAGGCGGTTCGTAAATACGCAGCAGAAGTTTGGCCAGCGTCGTTTTGCCGCTGCCTGTTCGTCCGATTAAACCTACGGTATGCCCCTGCGGAATTTTAAAGCTGATATCCTTCAGGGAATGTTCGCCGGAATTCGGATACGAAAATGTCAAATGGTTAAACTCAATGCTGCCCACGCTGCGGAGAGGGCGGGCGTCCTCCTGGTCGCGTACGCTGGGCGTTTCGCCAAGCAAACGGTTTACCCGGTCCAGCGACGCGCCGGAGCGCTGCATCATGTTGATGACGTTGCCGATGGTTTGCAGCGGCCCGGTAAGCATGCGCAAATAAAACGTCAAGGCCACAAAGCTGCCCAGCGTCATTTTGCCTTCAAGCGTCATGTACCCGCCGACCAGCAGCGAAACGACGAGCGAAAGCGCGCCGAGAAACGGAAGCAAGGCTTGGAAAAGGGAAGAAAGCCGCACCAGATGGAGCTGTGCGTTTTTCACCTGCTCGACCGATTCTCCGAACCGGTTTTGCGCGGTAGGTTCGATAGCGAACGTTTTGGTCACGCGAATACCGCCGATTTGTTCATCGGCCGACTCCGTCATGGACGCCAGATTTTCCTGAACCGACATGGATCTTACCCGGATCCGGGGACCAAAATAGGTAACCAGAAAGGGAATCGCAGCCAGCGGACAAACGCTGATCAGCATCAGGCTGAAGGGAATGCCCGAAAACAGCATGATGATCACGCAGGAAATGACCATAAAAACGGCGTTGGTCGTCTGGGTAACACCGAAAGATATGGCCTCGCGCACGGAAGTGACGTCATTCATCACGTAGCTGAGCAGTTTGCCGGTCCCTTGCTTGGAGAAGAAATCTTCGGCAAGCCGAGAAAACTGGTCGAAAATTTTTCCACGGGTCAGGAACTCGAACCTCCGTCCAAGCCGCATGATCGTAAATTGGCCGATCCCGAAAAAGACGCCGTAAGCAACGGCGATGCCAAGCAAAATCAGGCTGTACCTTACGATTCCGCTGTGGCCCAGTTCCCCGGCTTTCAGTCCGTCCGTCACTTCACCCAATACCTTTGGCAGCAGCGCCAAAATTCCGTTTGACGCAATGATCAAAATGACGGCCAGCAGATAAAGCTTTTTGTTGGAACGCAAATAATCGGTAAGCAAACGAAAACTTTTCAAGTTAAAAGGTCCTCCTTCTGACGGTTTCTTGCTGGATCATCGGTAAACACATCTATATAAAATATAACATAATTAAAAACTTTAGTTCCTTTTTAGTTTGAGAGAAAACAGGAAAGCGTATATTGGAAGTTTTCTGAATGCACATATGGGAGTTTTCATAAAGCGTATAACTTTAAGTGTTAAATATGATCACATAAGTATTGTAAAAAACTTAGGGATGATGTAATCTTTTGAATTAACTACATTTCCTTTCCATCAATATTTTTACACCTCTGTAAATACATCCATTTTTCCATCCAGTTTAGTCACCCACTCTGTTTGTTTTTCTCTCTCAAAGGTATCCTGCTTTTGGTTTATACAAAAAAATATGTTCATTAACCTGACGCAAACGACTTTTTTCAAAGAGAAGGGGATGCGATGAACGAATCTGTACTTGAAATCCATGGGTTGCGCACTCATTTTTTTACTTCGCGCGGGGAAGTTCCCGCTGTCGACGGAGTAAGCCTGGTGGTCAGGCGCGGCGAGGTTTTGGGTGTCGTAGGCGAATCCGGCTGTGGCAAAAGCGTGACCTCCTTGTCCGTGCTTAAGCTGATTCCCAAACCGCCGGGCAGAATTGTAGACGGCTCAATTTTGTTTCAGGGCAGGGATCTGGTGCCGATGTCCGAAAAAGAGATGCGAAAAATCCGCGGAGACCGGATTTCCATGATTTTTCAGGAACCGATGTCCTCCCTAAACCCGCTATTTACCATTGGTCAGCAGCTTGTCGAAGCCGTCAAAATCCATTTGGGGTTAAGCCGCAGGGAAGCCCGGCGACACGCGGTAGACATGCTCGCGAAGGTCGGCATTCCAAGACCCGAGTCCGTGATCGACGAGTACCCCCACCAGTTATCCGGCGGGATGAGGCAGCGCGTCATGATCGCCATGGCCATTTCCTGCAGTCCGGAGCTGCTGATTGCGGACGAACCTACAACGGCGCTCGACGTTACGATTCAGGCCCAGATTTTGGACCTGCTAAGACAGCTCAATGAAGAAAACGGGACGGCTCTGATGATGATCACGCATGACCTTGGCGTTGTAGCCGAAATTTGCGACCGGGTGGTCGTGATGTATGCCGGCAAAATCGTGGAGGAGGCGGAAACGGGGCAGCTTTTCGAAAATCCGCTTCATCCCTATACGCAAGGTCTCATTCAATCGATGCCGCTCATGAACGAGGAGAGGGAACGGCTTTACTCCATTCCCGGTCAAGTTCCCGCGATGAGCCTGGAGATGAAGGGTTGCCGGTTTGCCGACCGATGCACTCAGGTCATGCCGATCTGCCGGGAGCAGCTCCCCGAATTGGAAGACAAAGGGGCGGGTCAGCGTTGCCGCTGCTGGCTGTATTCGGCGGTCAAGGAGGATGCGGTATGAATAAGCGCTTAACGGAAGAGCCGCTGCTTGAGGTCAGCGGCCTCAAAAAATATTACCCGGTCGGCAAAGGAATGTTTCAGCGTTCCCAGTCTTATGTAAAAGCCGTCGACGACGTCAGCTTCTCCATTAGGCGTGGGGAAACCTTCGGGCTGGTGGGGGAAAGCGGCTGCGGCAAATCGACGACGGGGCGCAGCCTGCTTAGGCTGATCGAGCCTACTGGCGGAAAAATCGTGTTTGACGGGCAGGAGCTGACCTCTTTTTCCCCCGAGCAGCTCAGACGCAGCCGAAAAGACATGCAAATGGTTTTCCAGGATCCCTTTTCATCGCTGGATCCCCGGCAAAACGTCAAACGGATTCTCGAGGAGCCGCTTAAGGTCCATGGCCTTGGAAGCAGCGCGGAACGCAAAGAACGGATAGAACAGCTGATGGATACTGTCGGATTGCCTGCCGGTCATCTGCAGCGGTATCCCCATCAGTTCTCCGGCGGCCAGCGCCAAAGGATCGGAATCGCCAGGGCGCTGGCCGTTCGGCCGAAGCTGATCGTCGCCGACGAGCCGGTGTCCGCGCTGGATGTATCTATTCAATCCCAGGTCATAAATCTGATGCAGGACCTGCAGCAGGAATTCGGGTTGACTTACCTGTTTATCGCCCACGACTTGAGCGTGGTCAAACATATTTGCGACCGGGTGGCGGTTATGTATCTGGGCCGGATCGTGGAAATTGCCGACAAGAAAGAGCTTTACGACCGCCCGCAGCATCCCTACACGCAGGCTTTGCTGTCCTCCGTGCCTAGCCCGGATCCTAAAGCCAAACGGCAGCGGATTATTCTGAAGGGCGAGGTGCCAAGTCCTGCCGATGCGCCGCAGGGCTGTGCGTTCCATACCCGGTGCCCGCATGCGATGGAAATCTGCCGCCTTCAGAGGCCTGCGCTTGCCGACGCCGGCGGAGGGCATCAGACCGCCTGTTTCCTATACGGCGAGTCGTCCTTATCTGCGGTTTAGAGTGCCACGAATGCCTGAACTCGTTTAAAACCGGCTTACCGCCTGTTTTAATAATTAATCCATGGAAAAAAGGAAGGGGTCTATGAATGAACAAAAGTGCTGGTAAACTGCTTACTCTGATATTGGGATTGACCGTGCTGCTGAGCGCTTGCGGCGGAGGCGGCACCAACAAGGCAAGCGGAGGATCGAACAATGCTTCCGCAAGCGATCAGCCTTCGGCTTCCGAAACATCGTCCGCACCGTCGGCCTCAACGCAGGATACGCTGATCGTCGGCCGGGGCGGGGATTCGGTTTCCCTGGACGGGGCGATCGTGACGGACGGGGAATCGCTCAAAATCGTGCATCAGGTGTTTGACTCCTTGCTGGAGTACAAAGAAGGCACTACAGAGGTTGAACCGGCCCTGGCCGAGAAATGGGAAATTTCACCCGACGGCCTGGCGTATACCTTTACCTTGCGCCAAGGGGTGAAATTCCATGACGGCACGGATTTCAACGCAGACGCCGTAGTGTTTAACTTCAAGCGGTGGAGCGATCCGAAAAGCGAATACAAATTCGAAGGGGATTCCTTCGATTATTATGACTCCATGTTTGGTCCGGACGGCTCCCGCGTCATCAAAGACGTAACCGCCAAAGACGACCATACCGTCGTATTCACGCTCAACCAGCCGCAGGCCCCATTCCTGCAAAATCTGGCGATGACCTGCTTCGGCATTGCGAGCCCGACGGCCATCAAAGAGAAAAAGGAAAACTTCAAAAACGAACCCGTGGGCACAGGCCCGTTTGTCTTCAAGGAATGGAAACGCAACGATTCCATTACGCTGGAGAAGAACCCGAACTACTGGAAAGAAGGACTTCCTAAGCTGAACAAAGTTATCGTTCGTTCCATCCCGGATAACTCCGCACGTTTCAACGCCTTGCAAAACGGAGAGATCGACCTGATGGAAGACGTGAATCCGGACGACCTGACACTGCTGGAAGCCAACACTTCCCTGCAAAAAATCGAACGCCCACCGTTTAACGTGGCGTATATTGGCTTCAATACCAAGAAAAAACCGTTCGACGATCCTAAAGTGCGTGTCGCTTTGAACTATGCCGTCAACAAGCAAGGACTCATTGACGCTTTCTTCGCAGGCCAGGCCAAGCCGGCCGTCAATCCGATGCCGCCTACCTTGTGGGGCTACAATGATCAAATTCAGGATTACACGTATAATCTCGATACAGCCAAACAACTGCTGGCCGATGCCGGCTATCCAGACGGATTGCCTGGGGAATACACGTTTTACGCGATGCCGGTATCCAGACCGTATATGCCGGACGGCAAAAAAGTGGCCGAAGCCATTCAGGCTGATTTCGCTAAAATCGGCGTGAAGGTCAACATCGAATCTCCGGAATGGGCGACCTATCTCGACGATACGAAAGCTGGGGAGAAAGACGATCTGTACATGCTCGGCTGGACGGGCGACAACGGCGACCCGGACAACTTCATTTACACTCTGCTGGATAAAGATGCGATTCCGGGCAACAACCGCGGTTTTTATGTAAACGAAGATCTGCACAAAATTTTGGTCGAAGCGCAGAAAGAAACCGATCAGGCTAAACGCACCGATCTCTACAAGCAGGCACAGACGATCATCCATGACGATGCGCCATGGATCCCGCTCGTGTACACGACGCCAATCCTGGCCGCCAAAGCCAACCTGAAAGGGTTTGTGCCGAATCCGACAGGAACCGAATATTACAGCGGCGTTTATTTTGAATAGTTCCGAACCTGGCGGCCCGTTTACCCGGGCCGTTATACTCTCTGATTCGGCAGGTGAAATGAGGAATGAACTCTTACGTAGTCAAACGTCTGCTCGTATTGCTTCCGGTTCTGATCGGCATGACGATTATCGTTTTTTCTATCATTCATGCGATTCCCGGTGATCCGGCGGAAACCATACTCGGGCAGAAGGCGACCGAGCAGTCGAAAGAGGCGCTCAGGGAGCAGCTCGGTTTGGACAAACCCTGGCTGCAGCAATATTTCATGTATGTGGGCGATTTATTGAAAGGGGACCTCGGGGAATCGATCCGCACCAAGGTTCCGATCGCGAAGGAAATTACGCCGTATCTGGCCGCAACGCTGGAGCTAACTTTTACGGCAATGCTCTTCGCACTGGTGATCGGCATCAACGCGGGCATTATCAGCGCCTGGAAACAAAATTCCTGGTTTGATTATGCCGCCATGCTGCTTGCCCTAATCGGCATCTCGATGCCGATTTTCTGGCTGGGGCTGATGGAGCAGTGGGTGTTCTCCATTAAGCTGCACTGGCTTCCGTCGATCGGACGAATGGATCAGCGCAATCCCCTGGAGACCAAGACGGGCCTGTACATCGTGGATGCCCTTATTCAGGGGCAATGGGGTCAGCTTTGGATCGTCATCAAACATTTGATCCTGCCGAGCATCGCGCTCGGGACCATCCCGATGGCGGTCATCGCCCGGATGACCCGCTCCAGCATGCTGGAGGTCATGAAATCCGATTATATCCGTACCGCCAAATCCAAGGGTTTGCCCCAATTTTTCGTCGTTTACAAACATGCTTTGAAAAATGCCTTCATCCCCGTATTGACCGTCGTTGGCCTGCAGACAGGCTCGCTGCTTGGCGGGGCCGTGCTGACGGAGACGATTTTCGCCTGGCCGGGCGTCGGCCGTTACCTTTATGACGCGATCAGCTACCGCGATTATCCCGTCATCCAATCCGGGATTCTGATCATCGCTTTTATCTTCGTGGTGATCAATCTGATTGTCGACCTGCTGTATGCGGCGATTGACCGCCGCATCAAATACCGTTAAGGAGGGAGGAGCCATGGCAGAAGCTGCAGTGAAAACAGCCGGAGGCACGCCGCCGGCGATTCCTTCCGGGACGGAAGGCCCCTTGAAGGAAACCTGGCAGTCGTTCCGCCGGAACAAGCTGGCGATGCTGGGTTTGATCATCATCACCTTATTTATTTTGCTGGCCGTGTTTGCGCCGTTGATCGCGCCGTATGATTTCAAGGAACAGCAGCTGATGGACCGTCTGAAAGCCCCGTCGGGCGCACATTGGTTTGGAACGGATGATCTGGGAAGAGATTTGTTCACCCGCGTTATCTATGGGGCGCGGATCTCGCTTTGGGTTGGCTTTTTCTCTGTGGTCGGATCAATTATTTTGGGCACTTTTTTGGGGCTCCTGGCCGGCTTTTACGGCAAATGGATGGATATGCTTGTTTCCCGCCTGTTCGATATTTTGCTGGCGTTTCCGAGCATGCTGCTGGCTATCGCCATTGTGGCCGTGTTGGGTCCTTCCCTGCAAAACGCGCTTGTGGCGATTGCCGTCGTCAACATACCGGTTTACGGAAGGCTGGTAAGGGCGAAGGTGCTGGTCCTGAAAAATGAGGAATTCATCACCGCGGCCAGGTCGATCGGCATGAAAAACGGCAGCATTCTCTGGCATCATATTCTGCCGAACAGTCTGACTCCCGTCATTGTGCAGGGCACTTTGGGCATTGCGACGGCTATTATTGAAGCGGCAGCTCTGGGTTTTCTCGGCCTGGGGGCGCAGCCGCCGGCGCCGGAGTGGGGGAAGATGCTTGCGGATTCCCGTCAGTTCATTCAAATCGCGCCTTGGACGGTCATTTTTCCGGGGGTATCGATCATGCTGACCGTATTGGGCTTTAACCTGATGGGAGACGGCCTGCGGGATGCTATGGACCCTAAAATGAAAAATTAGCGCGGGGAGCGGAGCTTCAATTCGGACTCCGAGCCCAGAGTTCCGTACTATATATACTTCAGGCGGTTTGCCTGAACGAAAAAAATCCGCCCCTGCGATAAGCAGGCAGCGGATTTTTGTTATTTTTCCGATTAGCCGAGCAGTTCCTTCAAATCAGCTTCAATAGCCGAAGGTTCGGTCCGGGAGCTGTAGCGTTTCACAACTTGTCCGGTCCGGTCTACGAGGAACTTGGCGAAGTTCCATTCAATGTCGCCGGTCTGATATTCTTCAGGCGTGTGTTCTTTGAGATAACGGTAGAGGGGATGGGTGTTGTCGCCGTTTACCTCCACTTTGGAGTACATCGGAAAGCTGACCTGGTAGTTCAGCTCGCAAAATTGTTTGATTTCCTCTTCCGTGCCGGGCTCCTGGCCGGCAAACTGGTTGCAGGGAAAACCCAGCACCGCAAGGCCGTTGTCTTTGTAGGCATCGTACAAGGCTTGCAGCCCTTTATACTGGGGCGTCAATCCGCAGGCGCTTGCCGTGTTGACGATCAGCAGGACTTGTCCTGCGTAAGGCTGCAGGGTGGCTTGTTCGCCATCGATGGTTTTCACTTGGATATCGTAAATTTCAGACATGTAAATCCCTCCTGAGTTTTGTTTTTTTAAACTAGATCGCAGGCTTCCGCCGGCATCCAATGGGCGTCTTGACCGTTCCATTTCACGTTGCATCCGATCGGATTGGTTACCGGGACGCTGACGGCTTGTCCAGCGGTCAATTCGCTAAGCGCGCGATCCAGATCGTTAACGGTCATAGCTTCGGTATGGCGCGGGTTGTCCACGCCTCGCCCGGTGTAAACCAGCTTTCTGGCTTCGTCAAACACAAAAAAGTGAGGCGTTCGCAGGGCGCCGTAAGCTTTGGCCGTTTCCTGCGTTTCGTCGCGCAAATAAATCCACGGAAAACGGTTGTCTTCCATTCTCGCAACCATATGGTCAAAGGCGTCCAACGGGTTTGTCTGTTCGCTGTTGGCGTTAATCCCGATAAAGGTTACGCCGTCCTTGGTGAATTTATCCGCGGTTTGGCGAGTGATTTCGTCGGAGCCGAGAACAAACGGGCAGCGGTTGCAGGTAAAAAAGAGTACAAGGAACCTGGACCCTTCAAAGCTGCCGAGCGTGTAGCGGTTGCCGTCCGTTCCTTTCAAATTAAAATCGGGAGCGGTTTGGCCGATCTCCAAAGTAAAGCTCATCAAACTTGCCTCCTCAGGCAGCGGGAAGGCTGCATTGATTTTAAGATATTATATAGAAGAGATAGAAGAGAAGGGATCTGGTTTCTCTACTTGTTTATTTTACATGCTTCCCCTTTGGAATTCCAATTCTTCCCTACACTTCCCGTCGGAGCGGGGGTTACATTTCCCGAAAGGTATTTACTATATAAAGATAGTTTTGTTTTTTGGCCTCGAACATATCGGATCTTGTCCACATTAACACCTGCGTGAAATGCTCCTTGGAGGCGACGAGGGTGACCAGGTAGCTGATTTTGACCTTGTTGACCTCTCCGCTGATTACGTACTGCAGCGCATTTAAACCTCCTACGGTAATCTGGCGAGGGACCTCCTGTTTGGCGTTGCTGATGGACTGCTTCATATTGTCGCTGACAAGTTTGGAATAGTCGTTGATCGTGGTATTTTGGGAGAAATCCGAACGGTCTTCCTGCAGCACTACAATATAGTCCTCTGTTGATGGGTGAGAGGCCTGAATGCTGGCTCCGGAGGCCAACCCGGCATCTCGGGTCCAGCCTTCGGGAATCGTTATGCTCGCATGCTGATCGCTGCTGGTGACCAGCGTAATGTCGGCGGCGGCTGAACCCAGTACAGGGAGGGCGACTGCCGAACCTGCGGATTTAATCACCTGGAAAGATTGGATGATGGCTTTAAACTCCTCTTTATACCCGGCGAACAAGTCGGAGGTGGACCAGGTAATGATTTGATAAAAGACTCCGTCCTTCTCCGTGACGGCAGCCAGATAACGCACGTCGACGTTTCGGGCCGTACCATAAAATTCGGCGGTTTTGGCCGGGAGACCGTCAATCGTCGACTCTCCGTCTTCAACGAAATGGTAGTTTGACAGGGCGACTTTGGTGTCGGCGAGCAGCTTTCTTTTCATGCTGTCCAAAGTAGCATTTTTAATGAGGTTGGAAGGCAGCTGGACGATCAGACAGTATTTTTCGTTGGATCGGTCCGACACGCCAAGGACAGCGGATTTGTTAAGGGCATCGTCCCGGACCCAGCCCTGCGGAAAAGTCAGACGGAGATTTCCGCCCGCATCTTCGATTCTATTAACAGATTGTGAAGAATAGGAGGCTTTGGAAATGGCGAGCGCCGAAGACTGGGACCGGCTTCCCGATTGAACCCCGCTTTCGGCCTGGCGGTGGATGCCGCAGCCTGCAAGAAACACGACTCCCGCGATCGCCGCAAGGGCCAGCTGGGTTATGCGAATTACCGTTGTTCTCAAAGCGTAACTCCCCCTTATCATAAAGTGGAATGGAAAGGCTTGTCCGGCAAAGAAGAAGTTTCACCGGCTTCCGCTGCTGAACTGAAACCTGACAGAAAGGCCGGCGAAAGCTAGAATCCTGGAAGAAATGAACGCCTATCATCCGAAATATATGAGGCTCTTAGGAGAGTTATGCTATAAAAAGAAGAATAGGAGGATTGCAGATCGGCATCCCTATAAAAAACGTCCCAGTCGGAGTACACTCGCAAAGCTCGTGACTTCGCCCGGCCCTCCGTCCCGAAGGACTCGCTGCGACGAACCCCTGGGGGTTCTCCTCCCAAGGGACGCAAAAAAAAGCCCTCCCGAAGGAGGGCTTTTCTATAAAAAAACGTCCCAGAAGGGATTCGAACCCCTGACCGACGGCTTAGAAGGCCGTTGCTCTATCCAGCTGAGCTACTGGGACAAATAATAAAAGCGTGCAAAAGAGAATATACCATACTTTTGGCGGGTTAGCAAGGAATATTTAGGGCTCAAGGTTTTTCACTTTTGAAAAGGGTGTGATATAATCTACAAATCATTGATGAAGCGGTGGAAGGGTGTGAACTTTTATTAACGGGAATCGGCAGAGCAGCAAAGATAATCTAGTTTTATTCCCCAAAACGCTTGATTATTACCAGGTAGAACTTACCCGGATGCTGGAAACGGAACGTTATGCGGAAGCGGCGGAGCTGCTTCGTTTTCTGCTGCAGTGCGAAGTGCAGGACCAGCGCCATTACGAGGAGTGGGAAGCGCTGCTGAAATGGCTGCAGGAAGCTTTTCCGGCCTCGGGAGCGGGAAGAGGTCAAGGCGGTCCTCAGATGGACGAAACGGATGAAGCCGAGGAAGCGGACTTTGCGCGCAGGCATGCGGAAATGAAATTTGCAGAGGATCGCGGTTATGCGCGGAAACTGCTGGAGACCGTGACGGAGAAACCGTTATCCGAGCATACCTTTTTGGCTTTGGAGCAGTTGGCTTTTATTCAGGCGCCGGAAATCGACGATGCGCTGATCAAGTGGCTGGAGCGGGAGGGGCGGCATCCGATGCTGCAGTTTCGCGTGCTGCAAACCTTGCGGAGACGCGAGGCGGGCGGGGCGGTCCGTTTATGGAGAGGCGGCGAGCTGGCGACGATCGAGATCGACTCGGTGCCGCTGACGCCGGAAGAATTTCCGCCGGCGGTGCAGGATGTGCTGGACAGGGTTGGGCAGGAAGCCCAGGTGCATGATCCGGCGATGTTTTATTTTGCCCAGGAATTTTGGTTCCAGTTTATTATGGGCGTGTACGGGACGGCCGAATATGCTTCCGTGATCCGCGAGGAAGAGGCGTCATTGGACATTTGGGCGGCCGCGCTGCACCAGACCGTGACGGAAAGCCTGCAGGGAGGAAGCAGCAAAGCGGATGAAGAGCTGAGGGCGGCTTACGGCATCACGGATTCCATGCGTTTAAGATTTGAGCAGGCTCATCGGGCGATGAAACAGTTCGCTTCTACCGGCGCTATTTTCTAAGCTGTCGAAGCAGCCCGCAAACCGTCAGAGATCAGGAAAAGATTAACAGTTCCCAGCGTTATTTCGCCCACTTGTAAAATCAACTATTCTTGATTATAATATAATGGTTATTCTAACGTGAAATTCGATAGGACAAGACTGAAAACGGATAACATCACTCGTTTTTCATTGTCAATATGTGAACAATTTTTGGAGGGGAAAGCATAAAATGAAAGCAACTTGGGAAAAAATAGAGAAGAACCTCGGCGTTCTTGAGGTTGAAGTCGAAGCGGAACGCGTAGCGTCGGCGCTGGATAAAGCTTTTAACAAAGTAGTAAAACAAGCAAACGTGCCTGGTTTCCGTAAAGGTAAAGTGCCTCGGCCGATTTTCGAAGCACGCTACGGTGTGGAGAGCCTCTACCAAGACGCCATCGACATTTTGCTCCCTGAAGTTTACGGTGAAGCCGTTGAACAAACGGATATTTTCCCGGTAGATCGTCCTGAAGTGGATGTTGAGCAGTTTGCAAAAGGACAACCTTTTATTTTCAAAGCTAAAGTGACCGTTAAACCTGAAGTTAAGCTTGGCGAATACAAAGGTATCGAAGCTCCGGCTGCTTCTGCAGAAGTAACCGAAGAAGAATTGAATGCTGAACTTGAGCGTCTGCAGCAGCGCCATGCCGAACTGATCGTTGTTGACGAAGAAGCCGCGCAAAACGGCGACACTGTAGTTATCGACTTTGACGGTTCCGTAAACGGCGTTCCTTTCGAAGGCGGTAAAGCAGAACGTTATTCCCTGGAACTCGGCAGCGGTTCCTTTATCCCTGGATTCGAAGAGCAAGTAGTCGGCTTGGCTACCGGCGACTTCAAAGACGTTGTCGTAACTTTCCCTGAAACATACCATGCGGAAGAGCTGGCCGGCAAAGAAGCCGTGTTCAAGGTGAAAGTACATGAAATCAAACGCAAGCAGCTGCCTGCTTTGGACGACGAGTTCGCGAAGGACGTTTCCGAGTTCGACACGCTTGAAGAGTACAAAGAAGACCTGAAGAAAGAACTGGCTTCCCGCAAGCAACAAGAAAACGAATCGGCTCGTGAGTCCGCTATCGTTGAGAAAGTTGCCGAACAAGCGGAAGTTGACATTCCAAGACCAATGGTGCTTGGCGAAGTTCAAAACATGGTTCGCGATTTCGACAACCGTCTTCGCACGCAAGGCATGAACCTGGACATGTTCCTGAGCTTCTCCGGTCAAACCCTTTCCGAACTTCAAGAACAAATGGAAGGCGACGCCGAGAAACGCGTACGCAACAACCTGGTTCTGGAGCAAATCGCGAAAGAAGAGAACATCACCGTTTCCGAAGAAGACATCGAGCAGGAGCTTGCCAACATGGCTGACATGTACAAGCGTTCTAAAGATGAAATTAAAAATATCCTTGCTGCCAACGGTTCCTTGGGAAGCCTTCGTGAAGAAGTTCAACTTCGCAAAACGATCGAATTCCTGGTTGCGAACAGCAAAGAAACAGAAGCAGCTGCTGAATAAGCTGTCCTCTTGAATCGGAATCAGTTTCATATGAAATAAAAGGGAAGGCACGTAGAATCTTTTGCGTGCCTTCGTTTTTCAAATGCAAGAAATAGTTGAACATTCAGCTCCCCACAAAGTCCTTGAATTCCGGCATCGCGGCATGCCACTTTGTGGGGCGTCTTTTACTCGGGGGAAGGTCTTCTTAAACAATCTTTCGGTTATGCCTCTTGAGTAGGTTGACAAAAAGGACGCAAAGCATATAAATTAGCTGTTGCTGATACAATGTATCACCAAAGCTTCATCTTTGGAAAAATGACATGGACTTTGGAACATGTTAGAATACAGGTGTAGCTGGTGAGATGATATGGAGAAGGGGTCGGTGGCATGAGCTTAGTACCAATGGTTGTTGAACAGACTAGTCGTGGAGAACGGTCTTACGATATTTACTCAAGACTGCTTAAGGACCGGATCATCTTTCTCAGCGGCGCAATCGATGATGAAGTGGCCAATCTAGTTGTAGCTCAGCTGCTGTTTCTGGAAGCGGAAGAACCAGGGAAAGACATTCACTTGTACATCAATTCCCCCGGTGGTTCTATAACGGCCGGCATGGGTATTTATGATACAATGCAGTATATTAAATCAGACGTGTCAACGATTTGCGTTGGAATGGCCGCCAGTATGGGATCTTTGCTCCTTACGGCAGGCGCTCCGGGAAAACGTTACGCTCTTCCGCACAGCGAAGTGATGATTCACCAGCCTCTGGGCGGTGTTCAAGGTCAGGCAACGGATATTGGAATTCATGCCGAATGGATTTTGAAGACGAAAGAAAAAGTCAATCAGATCTATGTGGAACGCACCGGGCAGCCCCTCGAGAAGATACAGCGCGATACAGACCGCGATTATTTCCTGAGCGCCGAAGAGGCTAAGGCTTATGGGATTATTGATAAAGTGATTGATAAGCCTAATATTTGAATAAAGGGGTGTTGTCATGTTTAAGTTTAACGAAGAAAAAGGCCAGCTGAAATGTTCCTTTTGCGGTAAATCGCAGGATCAGGTCCGCAAACTCGTTGCCGGACCGGGCGTTTATATATGTGATGAGTGCATCGAATTGTGCACGGAGATTGTAGAAGAGGAACTCGGTCATGACGAAGAGTTCGACATGAAAGAAATTCCAAAACCACGCGAAATCCGCGAGATTTTGGACCAATACGTAATCGGCCAGGAAGCAGCGAAGAAATCGCTGTCCGTAGCGGTTTATAACCACTACAAACGCGTAAATTCCGGCAGCAAGATTGAAGACGTTGAGCTGCAGAAGAGTAATATCCTCCTTCTTGGACCTACGGGTTCCGGTAAAACGCTGCTGGCTCAAACCATGGCCAAAATTTTGAACGTTCCGTTCGCCATTGCAGACGCGACTTCCTTGACGGAAGCCGGTTATGTAGGGGAAGACGTTGAAAATATCCTGCTGAAGCTGATTCAAGCGGCGGATTACGACGTGGAGAAAGCGGAGCGAGGCATCATTTATATTGACGAAATTGACAAGGTAGCCCGCAAATCGGAGAATCCGTCCATTACCCGTGACGTTTCCGGCGAAGGCGTGCAGCAGGCGCTGCTTAAAATTCTTGAAGGTACGGTTGCTTCGGTTCCACCGCAAGGAGGACGCAAACATCCGCATCAGGAATTTATCCAGATCGACACGACCAACATTTTGTTCATCTGCGGCGGTGCCTTTGACGGTATCGAGCAAATGATCAAACGCCGTGTCGGCAAGAAAGTCATCGGATTTAATGCAGCTTCCGACGGTCAGAAAGAGCTTAAACCAGGTGAATACCTGCAGCTCGTTCTGCCTGAAGACCTGTTGAAATTCGGTCTGATTCCGGAGTTCGTAGGCCGTCTTCCAGTAATTTCCTCCCTGGAGCCGCTGGACGAGAAAACGCTTGTCCGCATCTTGGCGGAGCCTAAGAACGCTCTGGTCAAACAATATCAAAAACTGCTTGAACTCGATAACGTTAAGCTGGAATTTGAACCTAAAGCCCTGGAAGCTATTGCGCGTGAAGCGATCAAACGCAACACCGGCGCCCGCGGCCTGCGTGCCATCATCGAAAGCATTATGCTTGAAGTGATGTACGAGGTTCCGTCCCGCGACGATATCACAAGCTGCGTCATTACCGAAAAAGTTGTGGAAGAGAAAATCATTCCGGAACTTAAAACGGGAAATAATAAAAAACAAGAGGAAAGCGCGTAAGGCCGGTGGTTCAGGCCAAACCGCTGTCCACTAAATAAATGCCCATCCTCCACCTCTAACGGTTTAGCTTAAGCTAGGCCGGTTAGGGGTGGAGATTTGGCGTTATGGGAGAGAGACCTATGACATACCTAAGACATCAAACACGCCCGGTGAAAGTCGGCAATTTGACCATCGGCGGCAACAATGAAGTCCTTATTCAAAGTATGTGTACGACGAAGACGGCTGACGTTGAGGCAACTGTGGCTGAAATTTTACGTCTTGAAGAAGCGGGCTGCCAGCTTGTCCGGGTAACGGTCAACAATGATGAAGCAGCGGATGCGATCAAAGAAATCAAACAACGGATTCATATTCCGCTCGTAGCGGATATCCACTTTAACTACAAGCTTGCGCTGAAGGCGATCGAAAACGGCATCGATAAAGTCCGTATCAATCCGGGCAACATCGGCCGCCGCGAAAAGGTGGAAGCGGTAGTAAAGGCCTGCAAAGAAAAAGGGATTCCGATCCGGATCGGCGTCAATGCCGGTTCCCTGGAGAACCATTTGCTTGAAAAATATGGTTATCCGACCGCGGATGCAATGGTGGAAAGCGCGCTTTACCACATCGGCATCCTTGAAGAGCTGGACTTCCATGATATTATCGTTTCGCTGAAAGCCTCGGATGTGCCGATGGCGATCGAAGCTTACCGCAAAGCGGCCGAAGTGATTCCTTACCCGCTTCACCTGGGCATTACCGAGTCGGGAACCTTGTTTGCCGGCACGGTTAAAAGTTCGGCCGGGATCGGCGCGCTGCTGTCCATGGGCATCGGTTCGACCGTACGGATTTCGCTGAGCGCAGACCCGGTGGAAGAAGTTAAAGTGGCCCGCGAGCTGCTCAAAACCTTTGGTTTGATCTCGAATGCCGCAACCTTGATCTCCTGTCCGACCTGCGGACGTCTGGATATCGACTTGTTCTCCATTGCTAACGAAGTGGAAGAGTATATTTCCAAGATCAAGGTGCCGATTAAAGTTTCGGTGCTCGGCTGCGCCGTTAACGGGCCGGGGGAAGCGCGCGAAGCCGATATCGGCATTGCCGGCGCCCGGGGCGAAGGCCTGCTGTTCCGTTACGGAGAAATGATCCGTAAAGTTCCGGAAGCGGAGCTGCTGTCCGAACTGAAGAAGGAAATCGACATCATCGTGAAGGCTTACGAGGAAACGGGAGAAATTCCGGGACGCAAGCAGCATGGCGCGGCTCCGATTTCTTAAGCAACCTTTAGGAGTCAAGAGCACAGAGGATTTGAACGATAGATCGATTCAGCAAGATATACCGCCCGCTAACCGGGCGGTTTTATTTTTTTATAGCCCTTTAAGAAATAAAAGTTCACCATTTGTCAGCGCAAAATGTCAACTTCACGTTTAGCCATTTTCTAAAAGGCTATACTACCAAGTATTAGTCAATTAACGTACAGCCAGGAGAAAACGGGAGGTTGGTCGAACATGAATTTAAGCGTCATTGTGATGGTTGTGAACTTGTTTTTCGGCGTGATTATCGGCATGTATTTCTGGAATCTGCTCCGCAGCCAGAAAGGCAGCCGCACCGCGGTGGACCGCGAATCGCGCAAGGAGATGGAGAAGCTGCGCAAGCTGCGTTCCGTTTCGCTTACACAACCGCTTGCCGAACGTACGCGTCCGGCATCCATGAAAGATATCGTTGGTCAAAAAGACGGGCTGCGCGCGCTCAAAGCCGCGCTTTGCAGCGCTAATCCGCAGCACGTCATTATATATGGACCGCCGGGGGTAGGGAAAACAGCCGCCGCACGGGTGGTCATGGAAGAAGCGAAAAAAAATCCCGCTTCCCCTTTCCGGGCGGACGCCAAGTTTACGGAAATCGACGCCACTACGGCGCGGTTTGATGAACGGGGCATCGCCGACCCACTGATCGGATCGGTGCATGATCCGATTTATCAAGGCGCCGGCGCCATGGGGGTCGCCGGCATTCCGCAGCCGAAAGCGGGCGCGGTAACGAAAGCGCACGGGGGCATTCTTTTTATCGATGAGATCGGGGAATTGCATCCCGTCCAGATGAACAAGCTGCTGAAGGTGCTCGAGGACCGCAAGGTGTTCCTGGAAAGCGCGTATTACAACTCTGAAGATAGCAATACGCCTGCGTTTATCCATGATATCTTCCAAAACGGCTTTCCGGCCGATTTCCGGCTGGTGGGCGCGACAACCCGGTCGCCGCAGGAAATTCCGCCGGCGATCCGTTCGCGGTGTATGGAAATCTTTTTCCGCCCGCTGCTGCCGGAAGAAATCGCGCAAATTGCCGAAGATGCCGTGAAACGTCTAGGCTTCCAGCCTTGTCCCGAAGCAGTGGATGTCGTGAAGAAATACGCGACTAACGGCCGTGAGGCGGTGAATATGGTGCAGCTTGCGGCAGGCCTTGCGCTGACCGAAAAGCGGAACACGCTGGCGGCATCCGATCTGGAGTGGGTGGCCACAAGCAGCCAGCTTGCGCCTCGTCCTGATAAAAAAGTGGCCGAATTCCCGCAAATCGGCGTCGTCAACGGTCTGGCCGTTTACGGCCCGAATATGGGCACCTTGCTTGAAATCGAAGCGACAGCCGTGCCTGCTCCCGAAGGACGTTCCGGTCTTTGCAACATTACGGGGGTTGTGGACGAAGAGGAGATTGGCGGAGGCGGAAGCCGGACGCTGCGTCGTAAAAGCATGGCCAAAGGCTCCGTCGAAAACGTGCTTACCGTGTTGAAAAACATCGGCATGGAGCCGGAAAAATACGACCTGCACATCAACTTCCCGGGCGGAACGCCGATTGACGGTCCGTCGGCCGGTTTGGCCATTGCAACAGCAGTGGTTTCCGCGATTCGCAAAACGCCGGTGGATCCTAAGATCGCCATGACCGGGGAACTGGGCATTCACGGCAAAGTGAAGCCGATCGGCGGCGTGGTGGCTAAAGCCGAAGCCGCGTTCCAAAGCGGGGCAACCACCGTCCTGATTCCGAAAGAAAACTGGAATTCCATGTTTGAAGGGTTAGAAGACGTGCAGGTTATTCCGGTCGAAACGATCCGGGAGGCTTTTGGCTGGATTTTTGGACCGCAGCAAACGGAGGAAACGGAAGAGCCGGCCTCCAAAGGTGTGGCGGATTTATTTATGCCGCCTGCGCCGCAGCCGCCTTTCCTGCATGCGAAACCGACGCAGTCAAGCAAAATGTAGAATGATGAAGCAGCCTAAATGGACACACTGTCCATTGGGCTGTTTTTTTAGGGATATAAAGATAAAAGGCAAGTTGATTGGTGTTTTAAAAGAACATTTGCTAAAATAGGAATGATATTGCAAGGCCCGTCACAGAATCACGGCAGACAGGCAGGCAATTGTACAAGGGAGCCAATGGAGGTGCGAAGCAATGGGACATCATAAATCCAAGGGCCGCCGGTTTCCGCTGCTGCCTTTGCGCGGGATTCTCGTCTATCCGAGTATGGTTCTCCATCTGGATGTAGGCCGCGAGAAGTCCGTCAAGGCGCTGGATAAAGCGATGGTTGACGACAACCTGATTCTCCTCTGTTCTCAGTCAGAAGTGAACATTGAAGAGCCCACGCAAGAAGATATTTTCCGTATCGGAACCGTAGCCAAGGTTAGGCAGATGTTGAAGCTTCCCAACGGCACGATCCGTGTTCTGGTCGAGGGACTGGAACGGGCTGAAATTATTGAATACCTTGATAACGAGGAGTTTTACGAAGTTTTGGCGGAGGAACGTCCCGAAGAAGAAACCTCCGATTCCGAAGTGGATGCCTTGATGAGGACTTTGCTCACCCAATTCGAGCATTACATTAATCTTTCGAAAAAGGTTACCCCGGAAACGCTTGCGGCGGTTTCGGATATCGAAGAGCCTGGACGTCTGGCTGACGTCATTACGAGCCATTTGTCCCTGAAGATTAAAGAAAAGCAGGAAATTCTGGAAACGATTGATGTCCGCGCGCGGCTGGAAAAGCTGCTGGACATTTTAAATAATGAGCGCGAAGTGCTCGAGCTGGAGCGGAAGATCAACCAGCGCGTCAAGAAGCAAATGGAGAAAACGCAGAAGGAATATTATCTCCGCGAACAGATGAAAGCCATCCAGAAAGAGCTTGGCGACAAAGAAGGCCGGGCCGGGGAAGCGGATGAGCTGCGCGCTCAAATGGAAGAGAAAAACCTGCCGGATAAAGTGCAGGAGAAGGTTATAAAAGAGATCGACCGGCTTGAGAAAATGCCGGCAAGCTCCGCCGAAGGCGGCGTTATCCGCAACTACGTGGATTGGCTGCTGGGCTTGCCTTGGAGCGAGAAAACCGAAGACGATCTCGATCTGGACAAAGCGGAAGCGATCCTTAACGCCGATCACTACGGCCTCGACAAGCCGAAGGAACGTGTGCTGGAGTATTTGGCCGTTCAGAAGCTGGTCAAGAAACTGAAAGGCCCTATCCTTTGTCTGGTCGGCCCTCCGGGCGTCGGTAAAACCTCCCTGGCCCGCTCCATCGCCCGTTCGCTGGGACGCGAGTTTGTGCGCATTTCGCTGGGCGGCGTAAGGGACGAAGCTGAAATCCGCGGCCACCGCCGCACTTATGTGGGGGCCATGCCGGGACGGATCATTCAAGGGATGAAAACGGCCGGCTCGTTGAATCCGGTATTTTTGCTGGATGAAATCGACAAAATGGCTTCGGACTTCCGAGGCGACCCTTCCGCAGCGCTTCTTGAGGTGCTGGATCCGGAGCAAAACGGAACGTTCAGCGATCATTTTATCGAGCTGCCGTTCGATTTGTCCAACGTGATGTTTGTAACTACGGCGAATGCCATTCACAACATTCCGAGACCTCTTCTTGACCGGATGGAGGTTCTTAATATCCCCGGTTATACAGAGCTGGAGAAGCTGGAAATCGCCGAAAGATATTTGCTCCCGAAACAGAAGAAGGATCACGGCTTGACCGAAGAACAGCTGGAAATCGGGAACGAAGCCATTCTGAAAACGATCCGGGAATACACCCGCGAGTCCGGGGTGCGGAATCTGGAGCAGCAGATCGCTGCGCTCTGCCGGAAGGCCGCCAAACAAATCGTTGCTAATCCGGAGCAGGCCATCGTGATTGGACCGGATCAAATCAAGGATTTTCTGGGTGTGCCCCGGTTCCGTTACGGCGTTGCCGAGCTTGAGGATCAAATCGGAACCGTCACCGGACTGGCCTGGACGGAGGTTGGCGGCGAAACGCTGGTGATCGAGGTCACGGTCGTTCCGGGCTCGGGCAAACTGACGCTGACCGGCAAACTTGGCGACGTCATGAAGGAATCGGCCCAGGCTGCTTTCAGCTACACCCGGTCCAAAGCTAATGAACTGGGCATCCCGTCGGATTTCCATGAGAAAAACGATATTCATATTCACATTCCGGAAGGTGCGATTCCGAAAGACGGACCGTCCGCCGGGATCACGATTGCGACGGCCCTTATTTCGGCGCTGACCAACCGATATGTCTCTAAAGATATCGCCATGACGGGGGAAATCACCCTGCGCGGACGTGTGCTGCCGATCGGCGGACTGAAGGAGAAATCGCTGGCGGCCCACCGTGCCGGATACAAAAAAATTCTGCTGCCGAAGGACAATGAACGGGATTTGAAGGACATTCCGGACAGCGTCAAAAATGACGTCGAGTTTGTGCCGGTTTCCCACATGGACCAGGTATTGGAGCATGCGCTCGTCCAGCACAGCGAAGTGCATTAAAAGACGGGCATTTTAGAAAGGAATTGTATAAAACATGAAAGTAAACAAGGCCGATTTTATTATTAGCGCGGTCCGGCCTGATCAGTATCCTGAAGACGCCTTGCCGGAAATCGCTCTGGCAGGGCGTTCGAATGTAGGCAAGTCTTCGCTGATCAACCGGATGATTTCTCGCAAAAACCTGGCTCGAACCAGCTCGACGCCCGGTAAAACCCAGCATCTGAACTATTACCGGATCAATGACGATCTTTATTTCGTCGACGTGCCGGGATACGGCTATGCGAAGGTTTCCAAAACGCTGCGCGCCGTCTGGGGCAAAATGATCGAGGATTACCTGCTGAACCGGGTGCCGCTGAAGCTGGTTATCCAGGTCATTGATTTGAGACACCCGCCGAGTAAAGACGACATTCTGATGTACGACTGGCTGAAGGCGAACGGGCTGCCGGTATGCGTGGTGGCGACCAAAGCGGATAAAATTCCGAAAAGCCGCTGGCAGAAGCATGTCAAAATCGTCAAGCAGGACCTGCTCATGCGCGGCGGCGACCCTTTTGTCATGTTTTCCGCTGAAGAAGGGATCGGCAAAGACGAATTGTGGGAAATCATCGGGCATTATGCGAACGAAGAGGAAACTGAACAAACGGAAGAATGAATAGAGAATTCCCCTTGAAGGGAACGAGTTTTAGAAATAGCTTAAGAAAAAGTGAAATAACTGTGGATTTTTTGAATCCATGGTTATTTTTTTCTTTTAGGGCAAGGATATTAACTGCTGCAGTCTCACTAAGCGCTCATTTACTTTTCATAAACATTTCATATTCCGAGCCGTAACCGCCGTATTTTGTGTGATATAATTAACATTGCTGAAACACAGAGGATTTCGTAATTTAACTAGGCAGGTGAAACTTACAATGCACGTTATGGCAGTTGGACTAAACTATCGCACTGCGCCGGTAGAGGTAAGGGAGAAATTTACTTTTGCGGAAGAGGATCTGCCTCGGGCGCTCGCGGAGTTAAAACAAATCAAAGGTGTATTGGAAGCCGTTCTTCTTGCCACCTGTAACCGTACTGAGTTTTATGTCGTCGTGGACAGGCTGCCGATGTGCGCCCATTTTATCCGCAGCTTTATGGAGCAGTGGTTTGGCGTCCAGCGGACCGAGTTTACGCAGCATTTATATATTTATGAAGAAGACCAGGCGATCGAGCATCTGTTCCGGGTTGCGGCGGGGCTTGATTCGATGGTTCTTGGTGAAACGCAGATTCTCGGCCAGGTCAAAAGCGCCTTTTTGATGGCGCAGCAGGAGAAAGCGACCGGTACGTTTTTTAATATGCTGTTTAAGCAGGTCATTACAATGGGCAAAAGAGCCCATTCGGAAACCTCGATCGGCGAAAGCGCGGTTTCGGTCAGTTATGCGGCCGTTGAGCTGGGCAAACGGATTTTTGGTTCTTTTTCGGGTAAAAAGGTACTGATTCTCGGCGCCGGGAAAATGAGCGAGCTGACGGTCAAACATCTCTTTGCGAGCGGGGCTGAAGAAGTGATCGTAGCCAACCGGACGTTGGCCCGCGCAGAAGAGTTGGCTTTAAAATTTAAAGGCACTCCTTGCACGATGGAGCAGGCTGCTGAAAAGCTGGGCGCCGTCGATATTGTAATCAGCTCTACCGGCTCGGACGGTTATGTGCTGAAATCGGCGCAGGTGGCGGCTTCCATGAAGAAACGTCCTTCACGTCCTTTGTTTATGATCGATATCGCGGTACCCCGCGATTTGGATCCGCTCATTTCAGGCGTGCCTAATGTATTCCTGTATGACATTGACGACCTGGAAGGCATCGTGGAAAGCAATCTGGAGATGCGCCGCAGCGAAGCCGCCAAGATTGAAGTCATGATCGGGCAGGAGATGGAAGCTTTTGCTTTGTGGCTCCAGACGCTTGGCGTAAAACCCGTTATCCGCGCGCTTCAACAGAAGGCGACGACCATCCATGAGGACACGCTGCAAAGCTTGTTCAACAAACTTCCGGAGCTCGACGAACATCAGCGGACCGTGATCCGCCGTTTGACTCGAAGCATCGTAAACCAAATGATGCATGATCCGATCAACCGAATTAAAGAAATGGCTGCCGAGAAGAACGGCAGCGACGCTTTGGATATGTTCAGCCAGATTTTTGCGCTGGAAGACCAGCTGCACGAAGACGGCAAAGAACCGTCCGGAGCCAAAGAAGCGGGAGAAGAACGCAGCGCCCGGAGCTCTTCGGTTCCAGGCAAGGTTTCGTATCCTGTGGCACAGATGTCCGTATAAGGCGGTGAGCAGCCTTGATGCAGCTTGCGATCATTGACGATGCTGTAATTTATATCTATGCCCTGAGCCTTCTGTTTTTCTTCTCGAATTGCTTCTACCGCAATCCGGGAGCAAAGCGGATGGGCGCAGGGCTTCTTGCTTGTTCTTTGCTTTTGATGCTGTTGATCTTCGGCGTCCGGATCCTGGAGGAGGGGCTGTCCGCCTTTTTTTCCACCTATGATTATTTGCAGCTTGTGGTTCTCTGCCTGATGCTGGTTTCCATCATCCTGACCTTTCTGCCGCGGACCGAATTGGCCGTCATGCTGATTTGCCTTATCGGATTCGTTCTGCTTGTGGCAAGCAGGCTGGGGTCCTCGGAAGGGCAGGAGGCTTATTTGCAGGGATATGCGCTGCACAGTCTGCTGACGCTGCATATCGTGCTGGCAGGCGTCAGTTTTGCGGCTTTGACGATGGCTACGGTGCTTGCCGTTCTTTATCTGTTTCTGCATCATCGGCTTAAGGTCAAGAAGTGGGGGGATATTTTGCGCCGCCTGCCCAGCCTGGAGTCTCTGGACAGCTACATCCCGGCTGCCGTTTTATGGGGCGTTTCGCTGTTGGCGGTATCCCTGCTGATTGCCGGGGTGATTATAGCGAAAGAAGGAAACTGGGCTGATTTCCTTGATTTCAAGCTGGTTGTAACCTTCGCCGGCTTTGTGGTCTATCTGCTTTATTTTGTAATTCGGAGACACAAGCGGGCTACGGGGGTATCCATGGCAAAATGGGTGCTGCTGGGGTATGCTGTTATTATTATTAATTTTCTGAGCAATTCGCTCTCAGCCTTTCACAGCTGGAACTGGAGGTAACAAGCCATGGCGCATTATATCCCGATCATGCTGGATTGCGAAGGTTTGAAGGCCGCGATTGTCGGGGGCGGACGAATAGCCGCCAGAAAAGCGTTTCCGCTCCTTGAAGGAGGAGCCGTTTTAACGGTGATCAGCCCGGACCTGGGTCCGGTGCTGCGGGAGAAACAGGCAGCCGGACAAATCCGCTGGATTAACCGGCCTTATCAGCCAGGTGACCTCAAGCTGGCGGAAGCCGGCTTGGTATACGCCTGCACGCCTGACGGTGCCGTGAACCGGAGCGTCGCGGAGGAAGCCAGGTCGCTGAACGTCCCGGTTAACGTGGCTTCGCAAGCCTCTGCCGGCAGTTTTATTTCGCCGACCGTTATCCGGCGGGGAGACCTCGTATTGTCGGTTTCGGCATCGGGAGCAAGTCCGGTGCTGACCCGCAGCATCGCCGAAGACTTAAACGCCCGCTATGGAGACGAATATGAAATCTATCTCCGGTTTTGCCGAACCGTAAGGGAACGGATCAAAGAGCGGGTTTCCGAGCCGGAGCGAAGGGCTGATCTGCTGAATAAGCTGGCGGAACTGGATATTTTGGAACCCATCAGAGCAGGACGGCTTCCGTTCTGGACTGACGAGCAAATAGACGAATGGATTGTGAAAGGATGAACAGCATGCGGACGATTATAGTAGGAACAAGACAAAGCCAGCTGGCTTTAACCCAAACGGGACAGGTGATTGATGACCTGACCCGGATTTGCGAGAGCAACAATCTGCCTTTTCGTTTTGAAATCCGCAAAATCGTAACTCGGGGCGACCAGATTCTGGACGTAACTTTATCCAAGGTAGGCGGCAAAGGCCTTTTTGTTAAAGAAATTGAACAGGCTATGCTGGATAAGGAAATCGACATGGCGGTGCACAGCATGAAGGACATGCCGGCCTGGCTGCCGGAAGGCCTGATTAACGGGGCTGTTCCCCGCCGTGCGGATGTCAGGGACGCGTTGATTACGGCACTGGAAGGGGTGACCTCGCTTGCGGACCTTCCGCAAAACGCCAAAGTAGGAACCAGCAGCCTGCGCCGGGCAAGTCAGTTGAAGGCGGTGAGACCTGATTTCCGGATCGAAGCGTTGCGGGGGAATATCGACTCCAGACTGCGCAAGCTGGAAACGGAAGGTTTCGACGCCATCATCTTGGCTTCCGCCGGGCTTCAGCGCATGGGCTGGGGCAACCGGATCAGCTACTATTTGCCCGCTGATATTTGTATTCCGGCTGTGGGCCAAGGGGCGCTCGGCATTGAATGCCGCGAAGACGACGAAGAAATCCGGCGCCTGCTCTCGCTGTACAATGACCCGGCAACCGCGCTTACCGTACAGGCCGAGCGGCGTTTTCTGGCCGAGCTTAACGGCGGCTGCCAGATTCCGATCGGCGCTTTCGCCGAATTGTCCGTTCAGGAAGACAAACCGGACAGTCCGCCTGTATTAACCTTGACCGGTATGGTCGGCTCGCCGGACGGAGAAACGGTGCTTAAAGAGACAAGCGTCGGAACCGATCCGGAGCACCTTGGCAAAGAGGTGGCCGACAAGCTGATTGCCCAAGGGGCTGGAGATATTTTGGCTGAAATTAGGAGATGATAGCGGATGGCGGGGAAAGGGAAAGTATTTCTGGTAGGCGCGGGTCCCGGCGACGCGCGGCTGATCACGGTTAAAGGGTTGCAGTGCATCGAGCAGGCTGACGTTGTCGTATACGACCGTCTGGCAAATCCCTCTCTTTTGAAGCGGATGAAAAAGGGAGCGGATAAAATCTACGTCGGCAAAAGGCCCGACCGCCATACGATGAAGCAGGACGAAATCAACCGGCTGCTGGCCGATTTGGCGCTGCAGGGGAAAAACGTCGTCCGGCTGAAGGGCGGCGACCCGACCATCTTTGGACGAGTGGGCGAAGAAGCCGGGCTGCTGCGCCAGCATGGCATCCCTTTTGAAATCGTGCCGGGCGTTACTGCGGCCATAGCCGTTCCGGCTTATGCAGGCATTCCGGTGACCCACCGGGAATTGGCTTCCTCCTTATCGATCATTACCGGTCATGAAAGTCCCGACAAGCTGGATCATTCCATCAAGTGGGACAAGGTCACTCAAGCTACAGGGACTTTAATCTTCATGATGGGCGTTGCCAAAATCGGCTATATAAGCAAACAGCTGATGGAGCACGGACGTCCTCCGGAGACGCCTGTAGCGCTGGTCCGCTGGGGAACAAGAGCGGAGCAGGAGACGCTGACGGGAACCTTGGCGGATATTGAGCAAAAAGTGGCCGAAGCCCGTTTCCAGTCGCCGGCTGTCATAGTCGTCGGGGAAGCGGTGCTGCAGCGCGAGGCGCTGCGCTGGGCCGAAGAGCTGCCGCTGTTCGGCAGCCGGGTGCTTGTTACCCGCGCCAAAACCCAGGCCAGCCAGCTGGTGAGAAGGATCGAAGAATTGGGCGGAGAGCCTTATGAATGTCCGGTCATCGAAACCGTGCCGCCTCGGGATAAGCGGACGCAGGAGCTGAACCGGCGGGCCCTGGCTTCGCTGGAAGCGTATGACTGGGTGTTTTTCACCAGCGTCAACGGCGTGGAATATTTCTTCCGCCATTTGACGGCGGAGGGAGCCGATATCCGCTTTCTGCACCGGGCCCGGATCGCCGCGGTAGGACCGGCGACCCGCGATGCACTGTCGGCTCGCGGCATTGTAGCTGAAGACCTGCCGGAACATTTTCAAGCCGAAGGGCTGGAGAAACGTTTTTCGGGCGAGTTGACGCCGGGCCAAAAGGTATTGCTGCCAAAAGGCAATTTGGCCCGTTCCTGGCTGCCGGAGACGCTCCGCTCACATGGGCTGGAAGTGACCGAGATGGTCGCTTATGAAACCGTCCTGCCGGAAGAAAACGATGATGAGCTTATTTCCCTGCTTGAAGAAGGCAGCATTCATATCATAACTTTTACAAGTTCCTCCACGGTCACCCATTTGCTGGCGATGCTGGAACGGATGGGGCTTTCAGAGCCTGCGGATGTGCTTAACCGGTCGGCTATCGCCTGCATCGGGCCGATTACGGCCAAAACGGCCGAAGCAGCCGGGCTAAGGGTTGCCGTAACGGCCGAGGAGTCTACGATCGACAATCTGATCGAACAAATATGCGAATTGAACCGCAAAACAAGATTAAGCTAAGGAGCTGTTGCAAAATGTCTTTTCCAATCGTACGTCACCGGCGTTTACGCCAATCCGCGAATATCCGCAGCCTGGTCCGCGAAACGGTGCTGACGGTGGATGATTTCATCCAGCCGATCTTCGTCGCTTACGGAACAGGAGTCAAGAAGGAAATCCCGTCCATGCCTGGCGTCTATCATTTTTCACTGGACACGCTTGAGCAGGAAGTGAAGGAGATTGTTGAACTGGGCATCAAAGCGGTGCTTTTATTCGGCATTCCGGAAACAAAAGACGCCATCGGCAGCTCCGGTTTTGCGGATGATGGCATTGTGCAGGAGGCAACGCGGGTCATTAAAAAGCTTTATCCGGACCTGCTTGTCGTGGCCGATACCTGCCTTTGCGAGTTTACGGATCACGGACACTGCGGAATGGTGCATACCTTCGAGCGCGACGGGCATGTATGCGGCGATGTGCTGAATGACGAATCCCTGGAGCTGCTGGCGCGTACGGCTGTTTCCCAGGCCCGTGCCGGCGCGGATATCATCGCGCCCTCCAACATGATGGACGGCTTTGTGCAGGCGATCCGGCATGCGCTGGACGAAAACGGATTTTCCCATATTCCGATCATGTCTTATTCCGTAAAATATGCCTCCGCTTTCTACGGCCCGTTCCGGGAAGCCGCGGATTCCGCGCCCCAGTTCGGGGACCGCAAAACCTACCAGATGGATCCGGCCAACGTGCGCGAAGCGCTGCGCGAAGCGGAATCAGACGTCCTGGAAGGCGCCGACATGCTGATGGTGAAGCCGGCTTTGGCTTTCATGGACGTTATTCGACTGGTCCGCGATCAATTTGATCTTCCTCTGGTAGCTTACAATGTCAGCGGGGAGTATTCGATGGTCAAAGCGGCTGCGCAGCAGGGCTGGATCAACGAACGTGCGATCGTGACCGAAATGCTGCTGGGCATGAAACGGGCCGGCGCAGACATGATCATCACTTATTTCTCCAAAGATATGGCCCGCTGGCTGCGGGAAGCTTAACTGTAGAAGACGGATGGCGGATGCCGGATGCGGAATAGATGCGGGCAGTCAGGCGTTATCTCTCCGGGCGATCCGGGTAAAATGAAATAAACCAAAAAGAAGGCAGAAGTCCGGAAAACGCCGGCTCTGCCTTCCTTACATAACCAAGGAGTGAAAATAATGAGCACAGGTCAACAGAAACGGAACGACACCCGATCCAAAGCGGCATTCGAAGAAGCAAAGCAGTATATTCCGGGCGGCGTTAACAGCCCCGTAAGAGCATTTAAGTCGGTTGGATTAACGCCGATTTATGCCGATCACGGAGTAGGCCCGCGGATTTATGACATTGACGGCAATTCTTTTATCGATTACGTCGGTTCCTGGGGACCGCTGATTATGGGCCATGCCCATCCGGAGGTTGTAAAAGCCTTGCAGGAAACGGCGGCCAAAGGCACCAGCTTCGGGATGCCTACGCTTCTCGAAACCGAGATGGCCAAGCTGGTCGTGGAACGTGTGCCTTCGATCGACATCGTCCGTATGGTCAATTCCGGCACGGAAGCCACGATGAGCGCTATCCGACTGGCACGCGGTTATACCGGCCGCAGTAAAATCCTGAAATTCGAAGGCTCCTATCATGGCCATGCGGACAGCTTGCTGATTAAAGCGGGCTCCGGCGTAGCGACGCTGGGTCTGCCGGACAGCCCGGGTGTGCCCGAGGGTGTTGCGGCCAATACGATTACGGTGCCTTATAATGATCTGGAGACCGTAAAGCTGGCGTTTGAAAAGTTCGGCGAAGAAATCGCCGGCATTATCGTGGAGCCGGTAGCCGGCAACATGGGCGTAGTTCCTCCGCAGCCGGGTTTCCTGGAAGGTCTGCGCAGCGTGACCGAGCAGTACGGCAGCGTGCTTATTTTTGATGAGGTAATGACTGGCTTCCGGGTGGGACTGAACTGTGCCCAAGGCCGTTTCGGCGTGACGCCGGATTTGACCTGCCTCGGCAAAGTGATCGGCGGCGGATTGCCGGTAGGCGCTTATGGCGGGAAACGGGAGATCATGGAGAAAATGGCGCCTTCGGGCCCGATTTACCAGGCGGGGACGCTGAGCGGAAATCCGCTGGCCATGACGGCCGGTTTTACGACGTTGTCTTTGCTGACGCCTGAGGTTTACGACCGTCTTGAAACCCTATCCGCCCGCTTGCAGGCCGGTTTCGAACAGAACGCCAAGGAACGCGGTATTCCGTGTACCATTAACCGAGTGGGCTCGATGGTTTGCCCTTTCTTTACCAACGAGCAGGTGATTAACTTCGACACGGCCAGAACCAGCGACCTGGATTTGTTCCGCCGTTATTTTTCGGCCATGGTGGATGAGGGAATCAGCGTTGCGCCTTCGCAGTTTGAAGGCATGTTTGTTTCGGGCGTGCATACGGAGGCCGATATCGACGCTACGATTGAAGCCCATCGCCGCGCGCTGCAGCGCCTGTGATGCAGCAGGCACTGGGCACGCGCCGGGGAGAATGGCTGGAGCTCACCCCGGGGAAAGCGCTGAAAGGCGCTGAAGATAAACAAGCTGCCGCCGCCGAATGGCTGTCCAGGGAAGCCGGGATGCCGGACAAGCTGCTGAAGCGTCTGGACTCGGCAGGAGAGATTAAACCCGCCGGAGACCGGCTGCGCGTAAAAGTGTTTCCGGAACGCGATTATGGCTTTGCGCCTGCCGGGGAGCCCCCTGTCATTTTGTACGAGGATGATTTTTGTCTGGTGGCCCATAAGCCAGCGGGGATGAAGGTTCATCCGGACGGCACCGGCGGGCAGATGACCTTGGCCAGCGCCGTGGCCGCCCATTATGAAGCGGAGGGCGAACGGGTTGCCGTGCGGCATATTCATCGTCTTGACGAATATACTTCAGGTCCGGTACTCTATGCGAAAAACGAATGGGCTCAGCTGAAGCTGGACGAAGCCATGTCGCTGAAAAAAATCGGCCGCACCTACCTGGCCTGGGTGGAAGGGACGGTTAGTCCCGACTTGCGCGTCGTTGACGCGCCCATTGGTCGGGATCGCCATAATAGCCGCAGGCAGCGCGTATCGCCGGGAGGGAAACCGGCTGTCACGCATGTCGAGCTGCTGGATACCTTCGGGGAAGGCCGGGGTGCGGCTTCTCTGGTCCGCTTGAGGCTGGAGACCGGCAGGACGCATCAGATCCGAGTTCATATGGCTTATGCCGGCCATCCCCTGATCGGCGACAAGCTTTATGGAGCCGCGGGAAACCAGCTGGATTATCAGGCGCTGCACGGCGAAAAATTAACATTCGAACATCCGGCCACAGGCGAAATCCTTGAGATCGAAGACCCCTGGCCGAAGGAGCTTGTCCGTTTGGACGGCCGGCTGCGCGGCCGGAATCCGCTTTAACTTTTCGGCAGGGACAAAAAGAATGG
This sequence comes from Paenibacillus mobilis, assembly GCF_058267595.1. Classification (NCBI taxonomy): domain Bacteria; kingdom Bacillati; phylum Bacillota; class Bacilli; order Caryophanales; family Paenibacillaceae; genus Paenibacillus; species Paenibacillus mobilis. The sequence continues at coordinate 29,868 of NZ_JBZCMS010000005.1, read as the reverse complement.
CATGCTCTCCTTTTTACGGCATATAGATAAAAACGAGCGATGATTGAGCTTCGGTTGTGGGTTACAAGCGAAGAATCCCGTTTTAGGCAAGCGTAAAAAGGAGGTATGTTCCCTTGTCCGATCAGTCCTACGGTTTGAGATTCGATATCTATGAACGTGTTCATTTATCGGCGGAAGAGGTTGGCATTGACGAGCTGGAAGAAATCGAGCTTTATCCCCGCATTCAGGTAGTTTCCGGCGATGATTACGCAACTTTGAGAGGGCATTTGCTGCTGACGGGTTTATACCGCGGCGACGGGGAAAGCCGTGAGCTTTCCCATTTGATTCCGGTCGAAATTACAGTACCGCTTAACCGGGTGACCCGGCTTGAGGACATTTCGGTCGAAATCGAAAATTTTGATGTGGATCTTTTGAATGAAAGAAGTTTGAACGTTACGGGCGTGCTTTCCCTTCAGGGCATCGAGACGTCTTCGTTCGCCCCGGTCGCCCAGGACTGGACCAGCCGGGAGTATACGGCTTCTTATGTGCAGGGACAGGACTTTAATCCGCAAAACGACCCTTGGATTAAAGCGGATGCCTCGTTTCTGCAGCAGGTCGAGCAGGGCGCTGAACAGACGGATGCCGAACAGGAGCGCGCAGCTTTTGCGACGAATCAGGGCCAGGCGAATCAGGCGGAGGAGGAACAGCAGGAGGCTTCTTTCATTTTTAAAGCCGCGGGGTTCCCTGAAGAGGAGCAGCCGGGCGGGGGCTTCGAAGGCGTCTGGTCTTCGGCCGATGCCGAGCAGGCCGGACGGTTAGGACAAGATAACGGCTCCGCTTCCGTTTACGAGCCTGCTGAAGCCGAGGTTTTCGGCGGGCGGGAAGAGCAGCTCCCGGACATCAGCTTTGCGGCCCTGGCGAACCCTGAGCTGCAGGGCAATCGCACGCAGACTCCGGCGGCAGCGGACCCATGGTCGGGTTTCAGCGGCGGTCAGGCCGCGAATTCGGGTTTCCCGGCCGCTGAAGCGGAAAGCGAGTCCGTCCCGCGTGAGCCGGCCGAAGTCCAGGTGTGGCATATCGATACGCCCGAGGTGGAGTCGGCCGCGCAAGCGGTATTTTCCGGCAAAGGTTTTTCGGAGCCGAAGCCGGATCATTTTCCGGAGGGACGTTCGGAAGAAGTTGTCGTAGCCTCCGAAGAAAAGCCGGCTGAAGAGCTCCCGGCTGGTGAGAATAACGCTCCGGCCAAAGCCGAAGAGAACGCGCCGGAGGAAAATGAAAATGTCCTTCCGGAAGAAACGGGCCACAAAGAAGAGGAAAAACCCCAGGAAATGAAAATCGCCTTGGGCAGCAAAAATAAAACGGCCCCGGAAAACAAGGAGCCGTTTGGATTCAGCCAGCTGCTCCATTCCGCCAAAGCTTCGGACGTTTCGGAAGAGGCACGGGTGCAGCCGGTTGAAGAACCGTCGGCGGAAGCCCTTCAGGCCGAAAGGGAAGAACGGCAGTGGAAGCAGGCCTTTATCTCCAATCTGAACGAGGGAACCCCGTTCCGCAAGTTGCGGATGGTCATCGTTCAGCGGGAGGAAACCATTGACGACATCGCCGACCGCTACAGCTTGAGCGCGCGTGAGCTGCTGCTTCACAACCGCTTATCCGAGCAAAATATCGAGGAAGGGCAGGTCTTATATCTGCCGTAAGCCGGACTCTTAAACGAATTACTCCGCAAAACAGACAAATAAGCTGAAAAAAGCACAAATGTTGTCAGGTTTCCGCGTCCCGCCATTGACTATAGGGAACAAGAAAGTTATTATGAACTATAGTCAAAGACGATGACCGGGAAGAGTAAGCCGTATGCCCTTCAGAGAGTGGAGTCATTAGCTGGGAGATTCCGCAGGACACAGCTGGCCGAAGTCACCCGTTAGTTGCCTGTTTGAAGCCTTGGAGACTCAAGGTTAGATCAGGCCGGCTCGCAGCCGTTACCTTGCGCTGAAGTGTCGCTTGACCGGCCTGGCTTTTTAGGATTATTGAGAGTCGCTGTGGCCGTTTAAACGAAACAAAGGTGGTACCGCGAGAGATCAAGCCTTTCGTCCTTTGAGACGGAGGGCTTTTTTGTATTTCTACAACATTATCTTCGAACATTTTAGGAGGGTAATTTCACAATGACTGAGGAACAGAAAACACCAGCTTCGGCAGAAATGCCGACAACCTATGATCCGAAAACGGCGGAACAGAAATGGTACCGCTACTGGATGGACAATGAATTTTTCAAGGCAGGCCAGCGCCAGGATGCCGAGCCCTATACCATCGTTATTCCCCCGCCCAACGTGACGGGCATGCTGCACATCGGCCATGCGCTCGACTTTACGCTGCAGGACATTCTGGTCCGCACCAAACGGATGCAGGGTTATGACGCTTTGTGGCTGCCGGGCTCCGACCATGCGGGCATTGCGACGCAAACGAAAGTAGAACAGAAGCTGCGCGAGCAGGGGTTATCCCGTTATGATCTGGGACGCGAGAAATTCCTGGAGCAGGTTTGGGAATGGAAAGACCAATATGCGGCGACCATTCACGAGCAGTGGGCCAAAATGGGCTTTTCGCTGGACTACTCCCGCGAACGTTTTACCCTGGACGAAGGATTGTCCGACGCCGTTCGCGAGGTGTTCGTGAAGCTGTATGAGAAAGGCCTGATTTACCGCGGCAAAAAAATTATCAACTGGGATCCGGCCGCGCGTACGGCGCTGTCCGATATCGAAGTTGAATATAAAGAAGTCAACGGGGCTTTGTACCATCTGCAGTATCCGCTCAAAGACGGCAGCGGCCATTTGACGGTGGCGACGACCCGTCCGGAAACGATGCTGGGCGATACGGCCGTAGCGGTGCATCCGGAAGACGAGCGCTACAAAGACCTGATCGGCAAAACTTTGGTGCTGCCTATTATCGGACGCGAAATCCCGGTTATCGCAGACGAATACGTCGAAAAAGATTTCGGCAGCGGGGCGGTAAAAATTACGCCGGCGCATGACCCGAACGACTTTGAAGTCGGTCTCCGCCATAACCTGCCGCAAATCATCGTGATGGACGAATCCGGCATCATGAACGAAGAAGCGGGCAAATACCAGGGCATGGACCGCGCCGACGCGCGCAAGCAGATCGTCAGCGACCTTAAGGAGCTTGGCGTCCTGATCCGCATTGAAGAGCATGTGCACCAGGTCGGCCACAGCGAACGCTCCGGCGCCGTTGTCGAGCCTTATCTGTCCACGCAGTGGTTCGTAGCGATGCAGCCGCTGGCTGAAGCCGCCATCAAAGCGCAAAAAGCCGGCGAAGGCGTCAACTTTGTGCCTGAACGTTTTGAGAAAACCTATTTAAACTGGATCGAAAACGTCCGCGACTGGTGTATTTCCCGCCAGCTTTGGTGGGGCCACCGCATTCCGGCCTGGTATTCCAATGAAACCGGCGAGTTTGTCGTTGCCAAAAACGAAGAAGAAGCACGCGCCAAATTGGGCACCGACGACATCCGCCAGGACGAAGACGTGCTGGACACCTGGTTCAGCTCCGCCCTCTGGCCGTTCTCTACGCTGGGCTGGCCGGATGCGGACAACGAAGATTTCAAACGTTATTATCCGACGAACGTACTGGTTACCGGCTACGACATCATTTATTTCTGGGTAGCGCGGATGATTTTCCAGGGCATCGAATTTACCGGAAAAATGCCGTTTAACGACGTGCTGCTGCATGGTCTCGTCCGCGACAGCGAAGGGCGCAAAATGTCCAAATCGCTCGGCAACGGCGTTGACCCGCTTGAAGTTATCGAGAAATACGGCACGGACGCCATGCGGTACATGATCTCTACAGGCAGCACGCCTGGCCAGGATCTGCGTTTCCGCTGGGAACGCGTGGAGCAGGCTCGCAACTTCGCCAACAAGATCTGGAACGCTTCCCGTTTTGCTTTGATGAACCTGGAAGGCTTTACGGCCGAACAAATCGATATTACGGGGGAGCTCAGCACGGCTGACCGCTGGATTTTGCACCGGTTCAACGAAACGGCGCGCGACATCACCCGCCTGATCGACAGCTACGAATTCGGCGAAACGGGCCGCCTGCTGTACAACTTCATCTGGGACGATCTTTGTGACTGGTACATCGAGTTTTCGAAATTGTCCTTGTACGGGGAAGATGCGGCAGCCAAAGCCAAAACGCAATCGGTGCTTGCTTATGTGCTCGACCGCACGCTGCGCCTGATGCATCCGTTTATGCCGTTCATTACGGAAGAAATCTGGCAGCATCTGCCTCATGCAGGCGAAACGATCACGCTGGCCGAATGGCCGAAATACGACGAGGCGCTTTCCGCTCCGGAGGCGGTTCAGGAGATGAACCTGCTGATCGATATCATCCGTTCCGTGCGGAACATTCGTGCCGAAGTGAACGTGCCGATGAGCAAAAAAGTCGAGCTTCTGCTGAAGCCGGCATCCGAAGAACTGCACAACATCATTGACCGCAACGCGCATTACATCCGCCGCTTCTGCAACACGTCCGAGTTTGCTTCATCGACGTCGGCCGAAGCTCCGGACAAAGCGATGACGGCTGTCGTAACCGGCACTGAGCTTTATTTGCCGCTGGCGGGCCTGCTGGATATTAGCCAGGAGATCGCCCGTCTCGAGAAAGAACTCGACCACCTGAACAAAGAGGTAGAGCGCGTCGAGAAAAAGCTCGGCAACCAGGGGTTTGTTTCCAAGGCGCCGGCAGCGGTTATTGAAGAAGAACGCGCAAAACAGAAAGATTACGCGGACAAACGCGACAAAGTGCTTGCCCGGATCGAAGAACTGAAAGGGTAAGGTGAGCGGAATGAACGAGCGCGATGGGGGACAAGAAACGCCGCTGCGTACGTACGGCGAAGCAGTGGACTGGATTAACGGGCTGATTCCATTCGGAATCCGGCCCGGTCTGGAACGGATTTACGCCCTGATGGAGCGGTTCGGCAATCCTCAGCGCCGCCTGAAATTCATTCATGTGGCCGGAACGAACGGCAAAGGTTCTTCCTGTGCTTTTTTGAGCAGCGTGCTGCTGGAGAGCGGCTACAGCGTGGGGACTTATACGTCCCCATATATTACAAAATTTACGAATCGTTTTCAGTATAACGGTGAAGATATACCCGAGGACGTTTTGCTGGAGCTTTCCAACCGTCTTTATCCGGTAGTTCAGGAGCTGGCGGCGACAGAGATGGGTTCTCCGACCATGTTTGAGGTTTCTACCGCCTTGGCGATTCTTTATTATGCCGAAGTGTGTTACCCGGATGTAGTCGTTTGGGAAACCGGGCTCGGCGGGCGGATGGATGTCACCAACATCGTAACGCCTATCGTTTCTCTCATTACGAACATTGGTTTTGACCATATGGACATTTTGGGAGACACACTGGAGAAAATCGCCGGCGAGAAAGCCGGAATCATCAAACCGGGAGTTCCTGTGGTCAGCTGCGCGGAGCAGCCTGAAGCCGTTCAGGTCATCAAAGCCGAAGCGGCAAAGAAAAATGCTGCGTTGTATTTGCTGGACGAACAGTTCAGTTATGAGCGTGGGGAGCTGAACGACGGCAAACAGGAGCTTATATTCAAAGGTCCTTTCCGTAATGTGGAGGTTGAGATCGGGCTGCTGGGCGAACATCAATGCAAAAACGCGTCCGGCGCTTTGATGGTGCTGGAGGTTTTGCGCCAGTATATGGCGTTTATTCTCGATGATGAGGATGTAGACCGTGGGCTGCGTCAAACGGCATGGGCCGGGCGATTGGAGCAGGTAAGCCGGGAGCCGCGGATCGTCCTGGACGGCGCGCATAATCCGGAGGGCGCGGCTTCGCTGGCCCGGTCTCTTCCGGAGATTTTCCAATACGACAAACTTATTTTAATGATGGGCATGCTGTCCAACAAGCATCATCAGGGATACTTTAAGCATATATTACCGATAGTGGATACACTTATCCTTACCGAGCCGGATTTTCGCAGAAAAATGGACGCGGAGGCGTTGTTAGGCCTTGTTGAGGAATTGAAGGAAACGGCAGCGAAGCCGGATTTGGAAATCATCGTGGAACCCGATTGGAAGGCGGCTCTCGAGAAGCTGAAGTCGCAGACGAAAGCGGAAGATCTGGGAGTCGTATCCGGTACGTTGTACTTAATTTCTGATGTTCGGGCAGCGCTGCTGCATCAAACCGATTCTGAAAAAGGCTGGTGAATTCAATGTCAAACACGATAACAGAACACGTTCATTTCATCGGGATCGGCGGCTACGGCATGAGTGCGATCGCCCGGGTCATGCTGGAAATGGGTTACACCGTTACCGGCTCGGACGTAGCAGCCCAGGAGCTTACTGAAAAGCTTGCTGCCAAAGGAGCCAAAATTTATATCGGGCATACGGCCGAGCAGGTTCATGGCGCCGATATGGTTGTATATTCGACGGCGCTTCCCAAAGATAATGTGGAGCGCGTAGAGGCGCAGGAACAGGGCATTCCGATCCTGCACCGTTCTCAAATGCTGGCGCGGCTGCTTAATGAACGCAGGGGAGTGGCCGTTGCCGGCGCGCATGGCAAAACAACCACTTCTTCGATGATCGCTTTGGTCATGGAGGAGTGCGGGACGGATCCGACCTATATCATCGGCGGAGAAATCATGAATATCGGTACCAACGCAAAAGCGGGCAAAGGCGAATTCGTTGTGGCGGAGGCCGATGAAAGCGACGGCTCTTTCCTTCATTACTATCCGGCCCTTTCCGTGGTCACCAATATTGAAGCGGATCATCTGGAAAACTACGGCGGCGATTTCGGGCAGTTGAAGCAGGCCTACGTACAGTTTCTGAATCAAACCAAAGCCGACGGCAAAGCGGTGGTGTGCGGGGACGACAAAACGATTCTGGAGCTGCTGCCCCAAGTGAAAGCCAATATTATCACTTACGGCATCCATCAGGATTGCGATTATGTCGCCAGCGACATTCAGCTCGGCGACCGCAAGGTATCGTTTACAGTGAAACACCAGCATCAAGAGCTGGGTACGATTGAGCTGTCGGTACCGGGGAACCACAACGTGTATAATGCCTTGGCAACGGTTATAGTGTGCCTGGAGGCAGGCATCAAGTTTGAGGATATCACGGAAGCCATCCACCATTTTAACGGTGCGAAACGCCGTTTCCAGGTGCTGGGTGAAGCTAAAGATATTTTGGTCATCGATGATTATGCCCACCATCCGACGGAAATACAGGCGACGGTCAGCGCTGCTAAAGCGACCGGCAAACGGATTGTGGCGGTATTCCAGCCACAGCGCTATACGCGGACGTTTTTCCTGCTGGACGCGTTCAGCAAAGCTTTTGCCGATGCGGATGAAGTGATCATTACCGACATCTATTCGCCGGCCGGCGAAAAGCAGATCGAAGGGGTCAGTTCCTCCAAGCTGGTAGAGCTGATCAAGCAGAACAGCAACCCCGGGGCACGCTACATTCCGACCAAGGAAGAAGTGCTTGCCGATTTGGCGGGACGAGTACAGCCGGGAGACCTGGTGCTTACGATGGGCGCGGGCGACATCTGGAAGGTCGGTTATGCGCTGGCCAAACAAATTCGCGAGTAGCTTGCGGTATTTAAAATAGAATCAGATTTTCCTGCTTCGCAGGAGCCAAACCTCACAGCCCACGGCAGCAGCCGGAGGCTTGAGGTTTTTTTAAATATCGGGCTCTAAAAGTTACTGCGGAGTTCTGAGCTTGTCTTATTTTCATGGCATAACTGGCCGTCCATGTTCATACGCTGGAATTATAGAAGATGGACAAGGAGAGTGTGACGGTGAATAAAGCCAGAATGACGTTCCGCTTTGACGGCCAGGAGAAGACCCGGACAACCCAAAGCGAGCCGTTATGGGATCCTGTAAACGGACAGCCTTTGGAGCCGGTTGACGCGGAAAAAACGGCAGCCGCAAAACCGCATTTGGAAGTAGTTGCGGCTTCTAAAAAGATTCGGGAGCAGGCGCCTAAGCCCAATCAGGTACGGATGCCCAATCAGGTACGGACGTTCGCTGAAGGGATGCCGGATCCTGAACGGATGCCGGAGCGAGTACGAAAGCCTGGCCCGAACCTTAGAGGGCCGCTTCGCGCCGGATTGGACAAGGCAGCAGGGGGGAAACCGAATCCCGGTCGGGAACCGATTTCTAAGGAGCAGCGGGAGCCGCGTCGGTATGCGGATATGAATGCGGCGATCAGCAACTGGCCGGAAGAGGATGTCGGGAATCCTTTTCGGTCGCATGCGGGATTGGAGATGTACGGTTATCCTGAAGCGCAGGATGGCGAAGAGAACTCCGGACCCGTGTTCCGGGAAGAGGAGGAACAGGAGTGGTCCTCACGGTTCGAAAGGGAACGGCGCCAAGCCGGAACCGCAAGCGGACAAGGCCCGCTTTGGAGCGAAGATCCGGTCCGCCACCGGCCGCCAACCCGGCATTCGAGATGGAAGGTTGTTGGCTCGGTAACCGGGGCCGTCGTAACGGGCGCTTTGTTTGGCATGGTGGTTTTATCTTTGTTTAATAAAGAGGTGGAGTTCCCAATCCCGGGACTGGCGGCGATCAGCGAAACGGCGCAAAAGGCCGTAGATGCGCTGCCCGCCGTAGGAGAACTCAAGCAGGAAGAGACCGCCGGTGCGGCGGTGCAGGTGAACCTTCCGGCTCAGGATTATTTTTTCCTGCAATACGGGGTGTTCAGCTCCCCCGACGGAGTGACACGAGCGCAGCAAGAGCTTCAGGACGCGGGATATGCGGCGGCTCAAGACACACTTGATAACAAAAGGGTTTATGCAGCCATTTCCGCCGACCGGGAGCAGGCCAAGCTGCTGAGCAGCGAGATGAAGGCGGGCGGCGTTGACCTGATTTTGCATGAAGCCTCCATTCCTTCCGCAGCCTCCGTTCACTATGCGCTGAATACGGAGTCGCTAGAGCAATATGCCCAGCAAAGTGCTGAGCTCGTCAAGTTGCTCAGTGAAACGTCGGCCTCCCTGCTGCTGGAGGAGACGCCGAACTTGGACGGAAGTCTGATCACTGATTTACAGGAAAAGCACGTCCAGTTTACCCAAAGCGCAGCCGCCGTGCGCGGAGGTTTCGCGGGTAACGACAAGCAGTTGATCCAGAACATGGAGACCGAGATGAACAGCGCGGTGGAAGCCCTGCTCCAGTTTGATAAAACCAAAGCCAAATCCCATCTTTGGGAAGTGCAAAATTCCATGATGCGTTACGTGCTCGACGAGCAGCAGCTGTTCCAGCAAAATTAAGCTTTCGCGGTACGATCCGGCAGGTACAGGAAAAACTTTCCCCTGCCGGATTTTTGTTTGTATTGAGGAACAAATAACCTTATAATAAGTAGTGTCAAAAAATGGCGAGGCTTGACAGGGTTAACAACTTGTCACTACTTATGCCATTTTGTTTTTTTTGAGATGCCCTATTAAGACGATTTATGAAGTTACCTGAAATAAACGTGAATGAAGGAGAAATTTACGTTTGACTATGAAACCTTCCAAATCCATCATTTTGGCCTCAACTTCTCCCCGAAGACAAGAGCTGATTGCCGTCTTAGGCATTCCGTTTCAGGTCATCCCCAGCCATGCGGACGAAACGCTTTCGCCGGAATGGTCTCCGGAGCAGGCCGTGTCCGAGCTGGCCCGCCGGAAGGCGCAGCAGGTTTATGACTCCCTGGAGGTCCGGCCTGAAGCCGTCATCGTAGGAAGCGATACGGTTGTTGTCCGCGACGGGGAAATATTGGGTAAACCTGAGGATGAGGCTCATGCCATTCAAATGATCGCTTCCCTGCAGGGGCGCAAACACGAGGTTTATACGGGCGTGGCCTGCCTGGACGCTGAAAGTGGACAAACTATAGTGCGGTCGAGAATGACCAAAGTGACCATGAAACCGATGACGAGCAGCCAGGTTGCCGCTTACGTCCGCAGCGGGGAAGGACGGGACAAGGCGGGAGCTTACGGAATCCAGGGTTTGGGTGCCACTCTCGTTACTGAAATCGAAGGCGATTATTTTAATGTTGTCGGCCTTCCCTTGTCCTTACTTGCCGATATGCTCGGCGAATTTGGTCTTTCCGTGCTGAATGAAGACGAATTTTGAAAAACAATGAAACTTTTGACGAACCCGAAACGTTACTTGAATGTTTGTTAGGAACCGAAGTTTGATTTTCGGATGAGGAGTGGAACCAAGATGGAGTCGCCGCTTTATATGCTGCGCGACATCCCCCATGAAGAACGACCGAGAGAGCGCTTGATAAGATATGGAGCGGGTGCGCTGAGCCATGCTGAACTGCTTGCCATTCTGCTGAGGACGGGAACCCACCAGGAATCGGCTATCCATGTTGCCCAGAAGATTTTGTCCAAAGCCGGAGAGATCCGCGGTCTTGTGGATCTGAGTTTGGATGAGTTAACGGAAATTAAAGGGATCGGGGAAGCGAAAGCGATCCAACTGCTTGCGGGTATCGAAATCGGACGCAGGCTGGCGAGTTCTTCCCGCAGGGAAGCCTTGATCGTCCGCAGTCCGAAAGATGCGGCCGACATCGTCATGGACCAGCTGCGCTACCTGAATAAAGAGCATTTTATTTGCCTGTTTCTGAACACCAAAAATCATCTTATAGGTCAAGAGACGCTTTCCATGGGAAGCCTGAACGCCTCAATCGTCCATCCGAGAGAAGTTTTTCGCGCCGCAATGAAATGCAGCAGCGCGTCGATTGTCTGCGCTCACAACCATCCGAGCGGAGATCCTTCACCGAGCCCCGAGGATATCCAGATTACACAAAGGCTGTGCGAAGCCGGGAGAATTGTCGGCATTGACGTTTTGGATCATCTGGTCATCGGCGACGGGCGTTTTGTCAGTTTGAAGGAACAAGGTTTGATGTAATATAATAGTCCAGATATCCTGCCGAGCAGCGGCGATACAAGAAAAGGAGATTACAGCATGTTTGGTGGTTTTACGAAAGATTTGGGAATTGACTTGGGAACGGCGAATACACTTGTTTATGTGCGCGGGAAAGGAATCGTGGTCCGGGAGCCTTCCGTGGTAGCGATCCATACCGACTCTAAAAATATCGTGGCGGTAGGTGAGTCCGCCAAAAAAATGATCGGCAGAACGCCGGGCAATATCCGTGCGATCCGTCCGATGAAAGACGGGGTTATCGCGGATTTCGACACGACCGCAACCATGATTAAATATTTTATTTCGCAGGCTCAAAAGCAGCGTTCGATGTTCCAGCGCCATCCTAACGTGATGGTTTGCGTGCCTTCCGGCATTACGGCGGTTGAACAGCGTGCCGTTGAAGATGCGACCAAACAGGCGGGAGCTAGAGAGGCTTATACGATTGAAGAACCTTTTGCAGCGGCCATCGGTGCCGATCTTCCGGTTTGGGAACCGACGGGCAGCATGGTTGTTGACATTGGCGGAGGTACGACCGAGGTAGCCGTTATTTCCCTCGGCGGCATCGTAACGAGCAAATCCGTACGCGTGGCCGGCGACGAGATGGATGAATCCATCATCCAGTACATCAAACGCCAGTATAATCTGATGATCGGGGAAAGAACGGCCGAGCAGCTGAAAATGGACATCGGCTCCGCACTTCCGCTTGAGACCGTCGAAACGCTGGAAATCCGCGGCCGTGACCTTGTAACCGGTCTGCCTAAAACCATTTCCATTACTTCGGACGAAATCTCCGAAGCTTTGAATGATACGGTGAACGCAATCGTAGAAGCCGTAAAAGTTACGCTGGAAAAATGTCCTCCGGAGCTTGCAGCCGACATCATGGACCGCGGCATTGTGCTGACCGGAGGCGGGGCTTTGCTTCGCAACCTTGACAAGCTGCTCGCCGGCGAAACGGGAATGCCTGTAATTGTGGCGGAAAATCCGCTGGATTGCGTGGCAATCGGGACGGGCCGCGCGCTGGATAACATCCACATGTTTAAATCCAAAGGCCAGTCCGGACGTTCGAAACGCTGATCGTTATAACATAAATATAACCACCCTTGCAGTGGGAGAGAGAAAATGTATGGTTAGAGGGTGCTTAAACTGTTCAAATTACTGGGCAACAAACGACTGTTTTTCCTGCTGATGGGTTTAATCCTGTTTATCGCGGTCATGGGCTTTACGCTTGGACCGCGGGCAGGTTTGTCCTGGCCGGAGAAATTTAGCAAAGATACCGTCGGATTTGTACAGTATATCGTCTATAAGCCCGTCTCCTATATCGCGGGTTTCTTTGAAGATATTTCGAATTTGCGTTCCGTTCAGAACGAAAATGAGGAGCTCAAAATTGCGCTCGCCCATTATACGCGTGATAAAGCGAAGTACAATTGGATTGAACAGGAAAACGAACGTTTGCATCAGGAACTGAAGTTTACGGAACAACAGGAGCTCCGCAACAAAAATTACGAATACCGGATTGCCCATGTTATCAGCGTCAACAATGATCCGGACAACCGGACGCTTGTCATTGACCTGGGCAGCAGAAACGGCATTAAAAAAGAGATGGCGGTCACTTCGGATAAAGGCCTGGTGGGCACGATCAGCCAGGTCAGCAACTTTACGGCAACCGTAAAGCTGCTGACTACGCTGGACACGAAAGACCCGAATTCCAATGCGATAGCCGCTACGGTTCAGGGGAATGAAAACAAGTCCTTCGGCATGATTGAAAGTTACGACCAGGAGAAGGGCATGTTTTTGATGACCAAGATCAAAAGCGAAGATCCGCTGAAGAAGGGCGATACGATCATTTCTTCTGGTCTCGGCGGCGAATTTCCGCGCTTTATGGTCATCGGTACCGTTGTTAGCCGCCAAGTCGGGGAGTTTGGTTTGACGGACACCGCCTATGTTAAGCCGGCCACGGAGTTTTCCGACTGGAATGAGCTGTTTGTGGTCGTAACCCCAGAGGTTCCGCAATGATTCTTAAACATCGCAAACTGCTGCTCGTGCTGCTTTTGTTCGCCCTGTTTATTGCGGAGGGGACTATTGTGCCCTGGCTGATCCCTTCTGCCTGGCAGACCCGGCTGGTTCCGCATCTGGTTTATATCGTCATCTTATTTGTTTCCATTTATGAGAACAGGCACAGGGCGATGCTGCTGGGCATTATATTCGGTCTGCTTCAGGATGTGGTGTATTACGGGGCGATGATCGGTCCCTATTCCTTTGCAATGGGCTTTTCCGCTTATTTGATAGGCCTGCTGTTTAAAGGCAGCCGTACGCCGCTTACGTTTATGCTGCTTGCCGTTCTTATGGGGAGCCTGCTGCTGGACTCGGTGCTTTACGGCACTTACAGGCTGTTCGAGCTTAATCATCAGCCTTACAGCTGGGCGCTGATGCATCATATGCTGCCGAACATGATTTTTCATTTTATTTTTGCGCTTGCTGTGTACGTCCCGCTCAGACGTTTTCTGGAGAACAAATCCTCCCGCCAGCGCTCTAAAGAAGAGTCGGCTTAGCGTCAATTGTCAATTTGCGTAGAAAGCAGGAGATTGAGCCGCTCTGCGCGAATTACATAGTGGGAGGGACAGGCAATGACGGTAAAATCCAACCATGTAACGATTAAGGGCATCAAAGATGGCCTGATTTTCCTGTTTGATGATCAATGTGAATTTTCGGAGCTTCTGAACGAACTGCGTTACAAACTGGAGCACAGCCATCAGAATATATTGACAGGCCCCATCGTGCATGTGGATGTGAAGATGGGCAATCGAAATATTTCAGAGGAACAGAAAACGCTGATACTAGATACATTGAAGCAGAAGGGCAATCTGCTCATCCGGTCGGTGGACACCCCGGGAATGATATCCGATGATCAGGAGGGTCCGGCTTTAAAGACGCTCTGCGGCATGGTCCGGTCGGGTCAAATCCTGAGGCATGAAGGAAATCTGTTGTTTATGGGCGACGTCAATCCGGGAGGGCAAATTATTTGCACCGGGGACGTCCTGGTGATCGGAGCGCTGCGCGGCACGGTACATGCAGGGGCTGCAGGCAACGAGAAGGCGGTTATCGCCGCCTCTTATTTAGCTCCTACGCAGCTTCGTATAGCCGAAGTCATCAGCAGACCGCCGGATGAGTGGGAGAACCGGGAAACGAGCATGGAATTTGCTTACCTTCAGGAGGGCGCCATGCAAATTGATAAAATCAACCATGTGGGGAAGGTTCGTCCGGACTTCAATGTGTTTAAAGGGGTGTAGATATGGGAGAAGCAATAGTCGTCACTTCTGGGAAAGGCGGCGTAGGCAAAACAACTACATCGGCTAATATCGGTACGGCTTTGGCGCTTTTAGGGAAAAAGGTTTGCCTGGTGGATACGGATATCGGGCTTCGTAATCTGGACGTCGTGATGGGGCTTGAGAACCGCATCATTTACGATCTGGTGGATGTGGCTGAAGGACGCTGCCGGTTAAACCAGGCTTTGGTGAAGGACAAGCGGTTCGACGAGCTGTACATGCTGCCTGCAGCGCAAACCAAAGATAAAAATTCCGTTTCCCCGGAGCAGGTCCGGGATATCGTGCTTGAGCTTAAGAAGGAATATGAGTACGTCATTATCGACTGTCCGGCCGGAATCGAGCAGGGCTTTAAGAACGCCATTGCCGGCGCCGACCGCGCTATCGTGGTAACTACGCCCGAGCATGCGGCGGTGAGGGACGCAGACCGCGTTATCGGCCTGCTGGAAGGTTCCCACGTGGAATCTCCGAAACTGGTCGTCAACCGGATTCGTCCAAACATGGTCAAATCGGGGGATATGCTGGATATCGAGGACATTATTCAGGTGCTCAATATCGATTTGATCGGCATTGTGCCCGACGACGAGCATGTGATTAAAGCTGCCAACAGCGGGGAGCCAACGGTTATGAATCCGAATTCCTCCGCTGCGATCGCCTACCGCAACATTGCGCGCCGCATTTTAGGCGATACGGTTCCTTTGATGCAGCTGAACCAGAAGAAAGGCGCTTTTACGAAATTTAAGAAATTTTTTGGCATGGGCGGCTAAATCGGCCATAGCAGTTGGACTTATCTTTGAACGGACTCATGAATAGGCAGCGTTTGAAAAAAAGATAAAAAGGGTGTTTTCAGAACTGGTTCCGCAGTTTTGAAAACACCCTTTTTTTTGTATGAAAAATAGCGAGGGTTTTACGGAGGGACATGTTGTTCATATTCCGGCTTCCGCCGTCATAAAATGAAGCGAACAAGCTTCATGGCGCAAACGGGAGAGGGGAAGAAAAGATGGACGTCAAAAATAACGTAAAAAAACGCCGCGAAGAAAGAATCCGGGAGCTGATGAGCAGGGAAGAACGCCAGCTCCAGTTATACAGCAAACCCTCTTATCCGGAGGAATTTGGATATGGACGGGAAACGTCCGGTTTGCCTCAAGAAGGGAAGCCGATACAAGAGAATCAAGGGGTGGAGGAAAGGGATCCGGAGCTCTTGTGGAAGCAAGGACGCGGTTTGTGGCGTGAAGACGCATTCGGGCCGATTACCGCCACAGCTTCCTCTTCGGGTTTGGGCTCCGGCCCGGGTCCCCAAAACGGATTGAAGTCTCCGGCTGTACCGGATATTCCGGCGGGCGGAGGCGGCGGAACTTTCTTCCGCTCGTTATGGAAGCGGACTTTAATCAGCGCGGTCCTGTTTGGCGCCCTTTATGGCATACATCATGTCCAGCCTGCCTGGTCGGCCCCGATCGAAAGTTTTGTATCGGCCAACCTTCAGCAGGAGATGGACTTTCAGGCGGCCGAAGCCTGGTATGAACGAAATTTTGGCGGAGCGCCCAGCTTTATTCCGATCTTTGGAGAAAGCAGCGAACCGCAGCAGCTGGTGCAAAGCGCCCATGGCTTCACAATCCCCGTGGAAGGGAAATTGGCAGAAAGCTTCGCCATCAGCCTGAAAGGCGTAGAAATTGTCCCTGATTTGGATTCAAACGGCACGCAGGAGGTTAAAAGCGTTGAAACAGGCAGAGTAACGGAAGTCAGCGACGATGCGCTCACGGGCAAAACGGTTGTGGTTCAGCACAGCGGAGGTTACGTGTCTGTTTATGGCCGTTTAACGGAGGTTTCGGTATCGAAAGGGGATTGGCTCGAAGGCGGAGAAAAAATCGGCAGCTTCTCCAAAGCGAAAAGCGGCGGTTCGGATACGGTTTATTTTGCGATGAAAAAAGACGGGCTTTACATTGATCCGATAGAAGTGGTGCCGCTTGATTAAGATTGCCGGAATTCCGGTTTCTTTCCACCCCTTATTTGTTATAATTATGTTAACCTCCGTATTGACGGGGCATTTTGCCGAGCTGATTGTCCTGTTCGGCATTGTATTTGTCCATGAGCTTGGCCATGCCGCAGCCGCCCGGATGTTTGGATTAAACGTACTTTCCATTCAGCTGCTCCCGTTTGGCGGGGTAGCCGTGATCGAAGAGAACGGCAGCATGAATGCGAGGAAAGAAATCGCCATCGCGGCTGCCGGTCCTCTGCAGAATGTCATCCTGGCCGGATTAGGCCTGCTTATGCATGTGATCGGCTTATGGGACGGCGCTTCGTTGACCTATTTTATTGAAGCGAATCTGTTAATCGTATTGTTCAACCTGCTCCCGATCCTGCCGCTTGACGGGGGGAAGATGGGACAGGCTGTGTTCAGCCTTGTTTTGCCCTATCATACGACTTTGCTGTGGGCGACAAGGATCAGCCTTGTTTTTAGCGGACTTCTGATTGCTTATTCTTTTTATCCGCTGCTTCATCACCAGGGGGTTCAGCTGAACCTGCTGATGGTCGGCTTCTTTCTGTTTTATTCCAATTGGGTGGATCACGGGAATGTTCCGTTCCGCTTTATCCGGTTTCTGATCGGCAGGCAGCGTTTTTTATCCGACCGCCAGCCTTCTGCCAAAAATGCCCAGCCTTTAGTGGCCGATTCAGCGAAACCTTTGGATGCGATCCTGCGTCTACTAAAAAGAGAAAAGTATCATTTTGTATATGTAATGGATGCTAAAGGCGGGCTTTTGGAAATTGTACCGGAACAGAAAATGATCGATGTCTTCTTGTCCGGCTTGGCAAGCAATGAACTCAAATGACGTATTTGATTCACATATATGGAAAATGGAAATGTGGAAAGAAAAATAAATTGGGGAAATGGCAGCAGGTGAGAGTATGAAACAAATGGTAGTGCATTACGAACACGGGTCTGCCGAACTGGCGCTGCTGGAGGACGGGCGCCTTGTGGAATATGCCGTTGAACGCTCTGACGGCCAGGGACTTGTGGGCAGCGTGTTCAAAGGACGCGTCGCTAATGTGATTCCCGGCATGCAGGCGGCTTTCGTGGATATCGGACAAAAGAAAAACGCTTTTTTGTACATAGATGACTGTCTTTCCCCTCATTTGGAGAAACAGCCGAAGATCAAACCTTCCATTTCGGAGCTGCTTTCACCGGGGCAGGAAATTGTGGTGCAGGTTACGAAAGATCCGATGGGGACCAAAGGAGCCCGGGTAACGACGCATTATTCGCTGCCGGGGCGGTTTATTGTGTATATGCCAACCGCAGGTTACGTGGCCGTTTCGAAAAAAATTGAAAACGAAGCCGAGCGGGGCCGGCTGAAGGAAATCGGCGAGGAGCTTAGGCTGGAGGAGGAAGGGCTGATTTTTCGCACCATTGTGGAAGATCAGGCGAAAAGCGCTATCCGGGAAGATCTGGAGCTGCTTCGCCGCCAGTGGGAAGGAGTGCTGGCGAAAGCGGGCATGCAGGCGGCTCCCGTTCTGCTGCACCGGGATTTAAGCATGGTTCAGCGGCTAATCCGGGATGTTTTCAGCCCGCAGACCGATGAGCTGCTGGTCGACTGCGCCGTACACGCCGAAGAGGCGGGACAGTTCCTGGACAGTCTGGATCCCGCATTAAAGCCGCAGATCAAAATCCATAACTCCGGCGTTCCGCTGTTTGAAGCCTACGGGGTCAAACATCAGCTCGACAAGGATTTCCAGCGCAAGGTGTGGCTCCCGGACGGGGGATATTTGATCTGGGATCAGACCGAAGCGATGAATGTCGTGGACGTGAATACGGGAAAATATGTAGGCACGGATTCCCTGGAGGATACCGTGTTCCGAACCAATCTGCAGGCGGCCGAAGAGATCGCCCGGCTCCTGCGGGTGCGCGATATCGGGGGCATTATCATCATCGATTTTATCGATATGGAGCTTGAGGAGCACCGTAACGAGGTGCTGGCGAAGCTGCATGCCTGCATGCGCAGCGACCGCACCCAGCATCATATCCTGGGATGGACCAAGCTGGGGCTGCTTGAAATGACCCGCAAGAAAATGAGAGATAACGCCGACCGCAAATAAAACGGGCCGAGCTGTTTAATGTAGCTTGCAAGAGGCATTTAGCTTGCAAGAGGAAGCTGGCCAGTAGGCTTTCTTCCTGGACTGGATTTCTGTTGATTTCCTGCCGGGATTGTGCTAATATACTTGAGTATGTGTTTCAAGTACATCTTGTACACATGCTGTAACCGCACCGATCGGGTACATAAGTGCGCCTGTAATAGGGCGTCACCTGAATTAGGCGAGTCTGAGACATGAGGAGGTGCAAGCAAATGTACGCAATTATCGAAACTGGTGGCAAACAATACCGTGTTCAAGAGGGCGACGTTCTTTACATCGAAAAGCTGACTGCAGCTGACGGTGAAACTGTAACTTTTGACCGTGTATTGGCTGTGTCTAACGACAAAGGTTTGGTAGCAGGAACTCCTGTAGTATCCGGCGCTACTGTAACAGCGAAAGTAGAACGCCATGGTAAAGGCGCTAAGGTTGTTGTATTCAAATACAAACCTAAGAAGAACTACCACAAAAAACAAGGTCATCGTCAACCGTATACGAAGGTGACTATTGAGAAAATCCAAGCGTAAGAAGGTGACGATACTTGATTATCGTAACCATCAAACGCGATGAGCAGAAATCCGTTACCGGATTTCGGATTGAAGGCCATGCGAATTATGCAGAGGCTGGAAGGGATATTGTTTGCGCAGGTGTATCCGCTGTTACCGTTGGCTCTGTGAACGCTGTTGAAGAGTTGACCGGGATCGTAATGGATTCACGTATGAAGAACGGCTTTTTAAGCGCGGATCTTCCGCTTGCAGCTCCCGATAAGGCCAAAGCTGAAGCCAGGCTGCTTCTGTCTTCGCTCGTCGTTATGCTTCGGACTATTGAGCAATCCTACGGACAGTACGTTAAGATCATAGATGTAACTAATTAAAGAAGGAGGTTGACCAGACATGTTGAAATTGGATCTTCAGTTGTTCGCATCCAAGAAAGGTGTAGGTTCCACAAAGAACGGCCGTGACAGTATTGCGAAACGCCTTGGCGTTAAGCGTGCTGACGGTCAAGTGGTTACCGGCGGAAGCATTCTCGTTCGTCAACGCGGAACGAAAATTCATCCGGGCACTAACGTGGGCATCGGTAAAGACGACACTTTGTTCGCGAAAGTGGACGGCGTTGTTAAGTTCGAACGTTGGGGCCGCGATCGCAAGAAAGTGAGCGTGTACCCTGTTGAAGTCGCTCCTGTAGCGGCTGCAGTAGAAGCTTAAGAACGAGCCCGAACGGCCTAAAAATCCCCGGCACAATGCCGGGGATTTTTTTTGAGAACCGGCCCTTCTGAAAATTGCAGCAGCCCTTTGGACGAGCTCCGCACATGCGGGGTTATTTTTCTAAGATATTCAAGCATATCTCAGTAGCTCTCTCCACTTCGAAGATGTTACTTTATGTTATACTGTTGTATGTTGGACAGGAAGGTAAAAATGCGTAGAGGATTGAGATTAATCATGAACGACCGAAGATCATTAACGATCATAGCCGGAATTCTGCTGCTGATTCCTCTGATTTTGTTTTATTTTAACCGGTCGGTGATTGTGCATATTCTATTGTGTTTGTGGGTTGGTGCGGTGATTTACGGGTATTGGGTATATATCCGGAAGCAGCATGAATCGGATCAACAGCGTTTGCTTGAGTCCTTTCAGCGGACGGCCACTTTGACCCTTTCGCACTACAGGCATGATTGGATGAACGATTTGCAAATTTTATACGGCTATATTCAATTGGGCAAACATGATAAACTGCTCGGCAGTTTGGACAGAATAAAAGAACGGATGGCTGCGGAAAGCCATATTTCCAGGCTTGGCATCCCGTCGCTTGTTTTTTATTTGCAGTCTTTCCGGGAAATGAACACTTCCGTCCAGCTTGAAATCGTTGTCGAGGAAGGGCTGGAGCTCGGACCGCTGCTCGGCCGGCAGGAGGCGAATGAATGGGCGGAAACGGTCATGGATACCATTCGCGCTTACCAGTTTGCCGGACGTTCTTCATGGGGAGAAATCGTCGGGCTGAAAATGTCCATTTACCGGGAAGGCGGCGAAGTGGTGGTGCGCTTTGAAGCGGAAGGGAACTCCGGAAATCCGGAGCTGCTCAAAGCCCATACCGTCAAAGCGATCCGGAACAAGCGGATTTACGTGAAAGAAGAAGCCATGCAGCAGGGAGCTTACGAGCTCCGCATGCCTTTGGCTATTTAGAAGAGGTGAAAACATGTTTGTAGATAAAGCCAAGATATATGTAAAAGGCGGCGACGGCGGCGACGGCATCGTGTCTTTCCGGCGGGAAAAATATGTGCCCGAAGGCGGTCCTGCCGGCGGCGACGGCGGGCGCGGCGGCAGCGTTATTTTTCGGGTGGACGAAGGTCTGCGAACTTTGATGGACTTCCGCTATCAGCGTCACTTTAAGGCGCAGCGCGGGGAAAAGGGACGGAATAAAAGCCAGCACGGAGCCGGAGCCGACGATATGATCGTCCGGATTCCTCCCGGCACGGTGATCATCGATGAAGAATCCAATGAAGTGCTGGCGGATATGACCCGCCATGGACAGCAGGTTGTTGTGGCCCGCGGCGGACGGGGCGGACGGGGGAACATCCGGTTCGCTACGCCAAGCAACCCTGCGCCGGAGCTGGCGGAGAACGGGGAAGAAGGCCAGGAACGCTGGATCATCCTCGAGCTGAAAGTCATGGCCGACGTAGGCCTTGTCGGATTCCCTAGCGTAGGCAAATCTACGCTTTTGTCCGTCGTATCTGCTGCGCAGCCGAAGATCGGCGCTTATCATTTTACGACTATTACGCCTAATTTGGGTGTTGTCAGCGTTGGCGAAGGCCGCAGCTTTGTTATGGCGGACCTGCCGGGTCTGATTGAAGGCGCCCATGAAGGCGTTGGACTGGGACATGAATTTTTGCGCCATATTGAACGGACCCGGGTAATTGTGCATGTGGTGGACATGGCCGGTTCCGAGGGCCGCGACCCGTTCGAAGACTGGGAAAAAATCAACGACGAGCTGAAGCTGTATAACGCCGAGCTTGAGAAACGCCCGCAGATCGTGGCGGCGAACAAAATGGATATGCCTGAGGCTGAAGAGAATCTCGAAACGTTCCGCAAGAAAGTTGCGGAGGTCCGTCCGGATCTCCTGATTATGCCGATTTCTTCGCTGACGCGGGAAGGCGTCCAGGAGTTGATGTACAAAACAGCGGATCTGCTGGATTCTATTCCGGAGGCTCCGGCGATTGAAGAGGTCAGCGAACTGGAAGAACGGAAAATCTACAAGCTGGATAAAGAGGAAGACAACAGCTTTACGATTACCCGGGATAACGAAGCGTATGTGGTATCCAGCCCTCGCGTGGAGCGGATGATGAAGCGCATGCAGCTCAATTCCCATGATGCCATTCTTAAGCTTGCGCGTACGATGCGCCATATGGGCATCGACGAAGAGCTGCGCAAACGTGGAGCCACGGACGGAACGATTGTCCGGATCGGCGACTTCGAATTTGAGTTTGTTGAAGGAAGCAGCTACTATTATTGATTGTTGATCTATTTAAAAATCATCATGCGCTGCATGGTGGGACCCGGAACCTGCAAGTCCCCGCGAGGGACTGCGGGTTCTTTTCTTTTTCCGAAGAAAGAATTCCATCCGGTGCAGTCTATTATAATAAAATAGGTTGTTTCTCTATTGCTTACATAGGATGTATGGGTTATAATGTCCACTATATAAAAACAACAGTCTTTAAGGAGAGGACGATTTTGAGGGAACGTTATTATCTGGTACGGGAAGATATTTTGCCTGAAGCCGTGCTTAAAACTCTCCAGGTCAAGCAGCTGCTGGCCAGTGGGAATGTCAAAACGGTGCATGAAGCGGTGGAACAGGTCGGATTAAGCCGCAGTGCCTTTTATAAATACAAGGACGGAATTCATCTGTTGAACCAGCTTGAACGGGATAGAATCGTCACCGTGTCCCTCGATTTGGAACACCGGTCCGGCATTCTCTCCCAGATGCTCGCCTTGGTTGCGAGCTTTGGCGGAAATGTGCTTACCATCAATCAGAGCATTCCGCTGCAGGGGGTTGCCAATGTGGTAATTTCGGTCGAAACCTCCAGACTGACGGAAGAGCTCGATGAAATGTTAAGCAAACTGCGCAGCGTCGCGGGAGTTAAAAAAGTACAAATTGTTGGCCAAGGTTAGCCATATGGGCGATAATAAAGCTAGTTATCTAGCAGAAGTATAGAGAAAAGGGAACAGACGATTGGGAGGGGACAGCTTGAACGCAATAAAGGTAGGTCTGCTGGGGCTCGGGACCGTGGGGACCGGAGTCGTAAGGATCGTGGAGAAACACCAGGAGGATTTGATGAGCCAGGTCGGTTCCCCGATCCAAATCGAAAAGATTGCCGTCAAAAGCTTGGAAAAGGAACGCAGCATTGCGGTAGACCCGGCAAAACTGACCCAGGATCCGTGGGAAGTGATCCGTCATCCGGATATCGACATCATCATCGAGGTTATGGGCGGAGTTGACGAGACCAAAACGTATTTGCTTGCGGCTCTGGAATACGGCAAACATATCGTCACGGCCAACAAGGACCTTATGGCTTTGTACGGCAGCGAAATTTTGGCCAAAGCGGTCGAATGTCAATGCGACGTTTTTTATGAAGCAAGCGTGGCCGGCGGGATTCCGATCATCCGGACATTAATCGAAGGATTTTCCTCGGACCGCATCACCAAAATTATGGGGATTGTAAATGGCACCACCAACTATATTTTAACGAAAATGAGCCGGGAGGGCGCCTCTTACGAGGACGTCTTGAAGGAAGCCCAGCAATTGGGTTATGCGGAGTCCGATCCGACCTCCGACGTGGAGGGCCTCGATGCCGCAAGGAAAATGGCTATTCTGGGGACCTTGGGCTTCCGTACAAATGTGGAACTGAGGGATGTGAGCGTACGCGGCATTTCCTCCGTCTCCAAAGAGGACATCGCTTATGCCAGACAGCTTGGCTACGAGATGAAGCTGCTTGGCATTGCGGAGCGGCAAGACGAAGGCATATCGATCAGCGTGCAGCCGACCATGGTGCGGGCTTCCCACCCGATTGCGGCGGTAAGCGGCGTGTTCAACGCGGTTTACGTTTATGGGGAAGCGGTAGGCGAAACTATGTTTTACGGGGCCGGAGCCGGTGAAATGCCGACAGCTACTTCCGTAGTTGCCGACCTTGTGGCGGTGATCAAAAACATGAAGCTTGGCGTCAACGGCCTGAAGGCAATCGTTCCTTACAAGGAGAAAAAGCTGAAAAAGGATGACCAGGTCTTTTATAAAAATTTCCTGCTGCTGCAGGTGGATGACAAGGCGGGCGTACTCGCCCGGATCACGCAGGTTTTCGCTGAATATGAAGTTAGTCTCGATTCCGTCATTCAGACGCCGAACGCCCAGCAGCCAGGGGCCGAGATCATGATTGTGACGCATCTTGCGAATAAAGCCAGCATGGATAAAGTCGTCAAACATTTGGAGTCGCTGCCAGTGATCCGGTGCATTAAAAGCTGTTACCGGGTTGAAGGATAAGACGAACTAGCATTTTTAATCATAGAGGGAGCTGGAGAACAGATGAGATATCAGGGATTGCTGCAAACTTACAAAGAATATTTGCCGGTAACGGACAAAACGCCGATGCTGACGCTGCAGGAAGGAAACACGCCGCTGGTTCGCGCCGAAAATCTGTCGGAGGAGCTGGGGCTAGACCTGTATTTTAAATATGAAGGATTGAATCCGACCGGGAGCTTTAAGGACCGCGGGATGGTCATGGCGGTAGCTAAAGCCGTGGAGGAAGGCAGCCGGACCATCATGTGTGCCTCTACAGGTAATACGTCAGCTGCTGCGGCCGCTTATGCCGCCAGACTGGGCTTGAACTGCATCGTTCTGATTCCTAACAATAACATCGCATTGGGCAAACTCGCCCAAGCCATGATTTACGGCGCTAAAGTCATCGCCATTGAAGGCAATTTCGACCGGGCGCTTGAAATCGTCCGCGAGATTACGGCAAAACATCCGATTACCCTCGTGAACTCCGTGAACCCTTACCGGATCGAAGGGCAAAAAACAGCGGCTTTCGAGGTCTGCGACCAGCTTGGCGGCGCACCTGACGTTTTGGCTATTCCGGTAGGCAACGCCGGCAACATCTCCGCTTACTGGAAAGGTTTTAAAGAATACCATGCCAAAGGAAAAATCGGTTCGCTCCCGCGGATGGTCGGCTTTGAAGCGGAAGGCGCCATGGCGATCGTCAAAGGCGAACCGATTCTGGAGCCCGAAACTGTGGCTACGGCAATCCGGATCGGCAATCCGGCCAGCTGGAAAACGGCCGTGGCTGCAGCCGAGGAATCGAATGGCCAGATCAACTACGTAACGGACGAGGAAATTTTAAGTGCGTACCGCACGATTGCCAAACGCGAGGGGATTTTTGCCGAGCCGGCGTCGGCCGCTTCTGTAGCCGGGGTATACAAGCTGAAACGCGAAGGGTATTTCAAAGGCGGGGAAAAAGTAGTCTGCGTCCTCACCGGACACGGCCTCAAGGACCCGAACATTGCGATTAAAAGCATCGGAGCCGAGCCGCTGGTCGTTCAGGATTCGGAGGAAGCGGTGCTTGCGGCTATCGCTCAGTTGGAAGGGAAGGGCGTATGATCCGTTCGGAAGGAGTCCGGGTCGTCGTGCCGGCCAGCACGGCCAACCTGGGGCCCGGCTTTGATACGCTGGGGATGGCCTTATCCCTCTATGCCTGGATCGAAATGAAACCGGCTAAGCAAACGGTCTTTTATCTTTACGGCGAGGAGCTTAAGGGAGTTCCAAAGGATAAATCCAATCTGATTTACAAGCTGGCCCAGCGGGTGTTTGAAGAAGCGGGTGTTTCCGTGCCCGAGCTTGAGATTTCCATGGCTTCCGATATTCCTTTGACAAGAGGTTTGGGAAGCAGCGCTTCGGCGATTGTGGGGGCGCTCTATGCGGCCAACGAGTTGATCGGCGCTCCTTTTTCCTTGGAAAAACTGTTTGATATGGCGACTGCGATTGAAAAACATCCGGACAATGTAGGAGCTTCCTTGTTCGGCGGCATCGTATCCGCGGTTTGGGACGGGGAGCGGGCGTTCCATCTTCGGATCGAGCCGCCTGCGGAGCTGCAAGTTCTCGTAGCGATCCCCTCCTTCTGGCTGCCTACGGAGCAAGCGCGCAAGGTGCTGCCCGAAAAATTGTCCCTGCAGGACGTCGTGTTTAACGTCAGCAGGGCTTCTCTGCTGACCGGGGCCTTTGCAGCAGGAAAGCTGGAGCTCATTGCAGCGGCGATGCAGGATCGGATTCATCAGCCTTACAGGGCCTCTTTGATTCCCGGAATGGAACGGATTTTGGAGGAAGCCGGGAAGCATGGGGCGTTGGGCGCTGCCTTAAGCGGGGCGGGTCCTACGCTCCTTGCGCTGGTCGACCGGGGTTCGGAACAACGCGGCGAGCTGGAGGATTTTATCCGGGAGACGCTTGGTGAACAGGGGATACAGGCGGAAATGCTCTGGCTGGAGCCTTGTACGGACGGAGTCCGCCTGGCGGGGGTTAACGAGGAATTTCCTTTTACCGCCGCGAGCCTGGTATGATTGATGCAGAAACGGATCGCCGAGAATCCGGTCTGAATAGACTGGATTGTACTGCGAGATGACAGTAAAAGGGGAATTTTTTAATGAAGACTATAGCCTTGCTGCCGGAAGGAACGGTTTCGCACGAAGCCGTCCTGTACGTCTTTGGAGACGAGCCGGTCCAGCTTAAGCATTACAAGCAGATTTCCGATGTTTTTTTGTCTGTAGTGAACGGAGAGGCGGACTACAGCGTAATTCCGGTGGAAAACACCATCGAAGGCTCGGTAAGCCTTCATATGGATTGGCTTGTCCATGAAGTGGATGTACCGATGCAGCTGGAATGGGTATACCCGTCCATTCAGAATCTGGTTGGCCGCAAAAATGAATTCGAATCCGAAGGAAGCCTGGACTACAGTAAAATCAAGAAAGTTCTTTCCCATCCGGTGGCTATGGCTCAGTGCCAGCAGTTTATCCGCAGCCATATGCCTCAGGCGGAACTGGAGAATGTCGGCAGCACGGCTGAAGCGATCCAAAGCGTAGCGGAACACCCGGGCCAGGGATGGACAGCTATAGGGACTGCGCTGGGGGCGGAACGTTTCGGACTGGATCCTTTGGCCCGGCGGATTACAGACCATAACAACAATTTTACGCGGTTCGTATTGATCGGTCCGGACAAGATTAAACTTGCCAACAAGGCGGGGACCCCGAAAACCAGCATCCTGGTGACGCTGCCGGCCGACTTTCCAGGTGCGCTCCACCAGGTTTTATCTGCCTTTGCATGGCGGAAGCTGAATTTATCGCGGATCGAATCCCGGCCGACGAAAAAAAAGCTCGGCAGCTACTATTTTTATATGGATGTGCTTGAAGAGGCCGAATCGATCCTGCTTGGCGCGGCGATTTCGGAAATCGAGGCGCTTGGCTGCCAGGTAAGGATTCTGGGTTCTTATCCGAGTTACACTTACGGGGAACTTCAATCCGTGGAAGAGTAAGAAGAGCGGCGTCAAAGTTTGGGAGCAAAAGAAATTCAAAAACCTTTTCGGGGCCCTTGCAGGGAACCGGAAGGTTTTTTTTGCTTTTTAGGATAACAAATCCCGGGCAGGTGCATAGGATGTATCAATGGGAAACGGGCTAATATCACGGCCCCAAGAAGATTAGGAGGTTTTTGCCGCGTGAAGATACACATAATCAAAGAGGGCGACACTTTATATGAGCTTTCGAAGAAGTATGAGGTTCCTCTGCAAACATTGATAGACGCCAATCCGCAAATTACGAATCCAGACATGCTGATGATCGGGGATAAAGTCAAAATCCCTTCCTCGGCAGTGCCCGTGGGGAATGATGACACCGGCGTCATTTACAAGCATGTCGTCAAGCAGGGAGATACCCTTTGGAAGCTGTCCAAAGCCTGGGGAGTATCGCTTAAAGCGATGATCGACGCCAATCCGCAATTGAAGAATCCGAATGCCCTGCTTGTGGGAGAGGTGGTAAACATCCCTTCCGGCGGCCATTCGGCAGAAAATGCAAATGAAGCTGGAACCGGCACAGGAGGCATGACGGGCAGCGGTAAAAAGAATACGGCTCCGAAACCATCGACAGCACCGGTAGCCCATGCACCGGAGCCTGTACCGAATCCTGAACCGGCGCCAGCACCAGTAGCGCCTGAATCCGAAATGCCGGCGCCACCGAAACCTGAGGAGCCTGCGATCCCTATTCCGATCATGCCTGAAAAACCGAAAACTCAATATCATTATGAAATCGAATATTCGCAAATTGTTATGCAGCAGCCTTCCCATTTTGACTATGTCCCTGTTGTACCTGAGAATAATCAGGTTTCGCCTGTCAGTGAACAACCTAATAAACCGGCAGAGAACGTCTATACACCTAATCAGCCGATGGTTCCTAACGTTTCTTCTTATTACGATTTTCCTAATGTGCCTCTTTCGAATACCTCTCCGGCTAACACTGCGCCAACAAACGTATCTCCTGCTAATATGGGTCCTTATCCTTATGCACCTGCAAACCTTTCTCCGGGGTATTGGCCGAACATGGCACCAACGAACCTAGCGCCAACCAATGTGGCTCCGACGAATATTGGACCAACAAACCTTGCTCCAACAAATATTGGGCCAACTAATCTGGCGCCTGCCAACTTGGCACCAACAAACATAGGGCCAACAAACCTTGCACCGACCAACATAGCCCCAACGAATATGGGGCCAACAAACATGGCACCGACTAACGTGGCTCCAACAAATCTCGCTCCAACCAATATCGGACCGATGAGCTATTTTCCGAACCTAGCGCCAACCAATGTGGCTCCGGTCAATGTTGCACCAAATTACGTTTCGCCGGCGCATTATGCACCAACCAATCTCGCGCCAACCAATGTATCTCCGGTCGACTACATCCCTAATATGGCTCCCGTAAATACCGGTCCTGCTTTTGTTTCGCCTCTGCCTTATAGCCCTGCTAACATTTCTCCAGCCAATACAGCTCCGTCGAACTATTCCCCAACAAACGTGTCTCTTGCCCAGACCGATGGAAATACTAAAATCAATTACCCGCAAACTGAGGCATACAGCGGCGGATATCCAGGAATTTCGAACACCCCGTACGGCGGGTACACGCCAACCTCGGTATCTCCGGAGATGTATGCCCCTGAATCGAATATGTATGCTCCAGAAATGAATATGTATGTACCGCAACCTTGCGGATGTGAGGGAACGTCGGTAGGAGACGTTCATATTCAGCCTTATCCATACCCGCAGCCGGAAAATGTAGAGGGATGGAATACTTCTTATCCGCCGGCTAATGATGGAATGGTATCTCCTGCCCATCAGGCTCCTCAATGGCATATGCCGCATCAGGGAGGATACCCTCATATGGATAATATGCCTAATGCTCCTCATGGTCCGGGATTCTACCCGCCATACGGATATGGTATGCCATATGGATATGGTATGCCTTACGGCTCTATGGTTCCTGGCTCTCCGGTTGGCGGGATGGGCACGCGCGACTATTTTAACGCAGGAACAACTTCCGAATCAGCAGAGCAAACTCAAAATGCTTTGGAAGAACAAGAAGCCGCGATAAAAAATGACTCGGAAAAAGTGAAGGTTTCGACTGAACCTGGGAATAAAAGAAACGCAAAGAAACAAACACGTTCCCAGGAGAAAAACAGCAAAACTCGGAACGGTTCAACTAAATCGAAATCCGCCCGCCGTAATCCGTGGATAGGGCAGTAAGCAAGTGAATAGGCAAATAAGGCAGGGCTTGTGCTCTGCCTTATTTGTTTACTATAAAAACGATTTATAAAAACTGTTGTCGCCATTGACTGCTATGTGATATTATATATTTCCGTTCGATTTTTATTTTTTTTATTTAATAGATTCGAACGAAAAACTTGCATCAATCGACAGATTGTGCTACTATATAGTTCCGATTGGATTTGTTGGCTTAGTTCAAAAGAGTTTTTCAAAATAAAGAAGCTGATTCTTTTGAAAAAAAGAGCTTGCAAATGAAAGATGGGTATGATAAGATATAAGAGTTGCTGCTGAGAACGAAAACAGCAGCAAAATGAAAAGTTTGATCTTTGAAAACTGAACAACGAGTGAGAAATAAATGAGATACATTGGGGACGAATTTCAAATCCATATCGATTTGAAATTCGCTCCGATCTCGTCAGATTCAAAATGAGTCACAAACTTAACTTCAAATGGAAAACCTACCGCCTTCGGGTGGCAGGAACCTTCCATCTTTTATGGAGAGTTTGATCCTGGCTCAGGACGAACGCTGGCGGCGTGCCTAATACATGCAAGTCGAGCGGAGTTGATCGGGAGCTTGCTTCCGATTAACTTAGCGGCGGACGGGTGAGTAACACGTAGGCAACCTGCCTGCAAGGCTGGGATAACTACCGGAAACGGTAGCTAATACCGGATACGCAAGAGAGTCGCATGACTTTCTTGGGAA
>NZ_JBZCMS010000004.1:0-483049 GCF_058267595.1 Paenibacillus mobilis | reverse complement strand
CCACAGATATCAATGGGGACGTAAAAAGATGACTCCTGTACAGTACAGGAATCATCTTTTATCTGCGGCTTAAAACCACAAGTCCCTTTTTTTACAAGTGTCCTTGACAAAGGGTACAGTTCAGAAAAACCGCTTCTTTTCTTTTTAGAAAGGTATAAACACGACGATACTTACTTTAAAAAACTATCGCCTTCTCTAAAACCGGAGTAGATAAAATGATTTTTACCGAAAATAAAAACCTCTTTCTCCAAAGAAAAACCTACTTTTTCAGCTACACGGACGGATGCCGCATTTTTAGGGGCAATGATGCTAACCAACTTGCTTAACCCCAGCTCATCAAATCCATAGTCCCTGCAAGCTTGGGCCGCTTCCGTGGCAAACCCTTTTGACCATTGATTTCTATGGATATGGTAACCGATCTCGACCTCCGTGCTGCCGTTCAGGTTCTGTTTAATCAGACCACAATCGCCTATTACCTTTTTTGTATCCTTTAGGCAAACCGCCCATAAGCCATAACCGTCATTTATGTACCTGTCCTGGTTTCTTTTAACCCAGTCCCGTGTTTGTTTCATGCTGAAAGGAGCCGGATAAAACCTCATGGTCTCCGGGTCCGAATATATGGGATGCAAAGAAGAAACATCTTCATTTTCAAAGGGCCTCAGGAACAGCCTTGGCGTCTCCAGAATAATCATATTTACCCCCTCGCTCTCTCGATTGGATCTATCCAAAATGAATAATAACTTACGCAATCTCTTCAACCAAAAAATCATTTGGCTGCTTCCGCTGGAATTCCCCCTAGGCCAAACCGCCTACAATTCCCACAACCGCCTACGAAACAATCAAATCACATTGCAGGCAAGCAGCAGCAAAAAACGTAGATCACTCCGTTCTCTCCCTCTTTTTATGTATGGCTCGGATTCCATAACATGTCTTCTGCCTAATTATTAACAATAAAAAGGGCATCCTGCTTACAGGAGCCCTTTCTATTCTATTTACACCTGACAACAACAAGCTCGTAAACGCTTAGTTAGGACAGCCGGTAAACCGCAAACGGCTCCCCGTAGCGGAAGGAGGCGCTCAGCTCATCCAATTGCTTGAGCACGTCGTCCGGCAATCGGAGACCGATGCTTGCCAGATTGTCCTCCAGCTGGCTGGTCCGCGTAGCGCCGACAATGACGGTGGAAACCGCCGGCCGGTTCATCAGCCAGGCAATGGACAACGCGCTCGGCGAGCAGCCTAAATCCCCCGCCAGGCGGGCGACCTGTCGGCCAAGCTCGATCGTCTTCTCGCCCAAAAACCGCTGGAAGCTCGGATCGGTTTGGGCTCTGGAGCCGTCCGGCGCTTCGGCCGCTGCCGCGTATTTTCCAGTGAGGATACCGCCGGCCAAAGGGAAATAAGGAATAATCCCGACGCCCTGGTCCAGGCACAGCGGAACGAGCTCCAGCTCTGGCGTACGGTCCGCCAGGGAATAGCTGGTCTGGATCGATACGTAGGGTACAAAACCTTTCCGCTCGCTGACGCCCAGCGCCTTCATCAGCTCCCATGCCGCATAGTTGGAAGCGCCGATGTAACGGACTTTTCCTGAAGCAACCATGTCGTCCAGCGTACGCAGGGTTTCCTCAAGCGGTGTATAAGGATCGAAGGTATGGATTTGGTAGAGATCGATATAATCGGTTTTCAAACGTTTCAGACTCTGCTCCAGCTCCTGCTGCAGATGGAACCGCGACGATCCGCTTCCGTTAGGCCCTTCGCTGCGGTTCAGGCCGGCTTTAGTAGCCAAAACCACGTCCTGCCTTCTGCCTGCCAAAGCCCCGCCGATAATCGATTCGGAGGCTGTCCCCGCATAAATGTTCGCCGTATCGATAAAATTAATGCCGCTGTCGATGGCCTGATGAATGATTTTTACGGAGGTCTCCTGATCCGCCCGTTTGCCAAACGCATTGGTGCCTAAACCGAGAACCGAGACGTTTAATCCGCTTGCTCCCAACTTCCGATAATTCATCTTTGCTTCTCCCTTCTATTTGGACAGTATGGACTGCTTGTGTGCCTTGAAACTACTGATTATCACTATAAACCGGTACAGCCGGAATATACAACTTTTTCATTTCCCTCTCTGCAACTCTAGAAAAGGAATCCATGAATTTCAAGCGAACTATATAAAATCTTGTTTCTAAAATTTCAATCCCATGAGGTGTCCTTATGCAGCCAAACCCTTATCCGCAGATAACGGAAAAAATATTCCCCGGCTCCACCCTGCTCCGCCACTGGACGCTGACGGGCGGCGTCTCGGCCGAGGTAACCGGTCTTGAAATCCGGCAGGCCGACGGCAGGGTGAAAAAGATAGTCCTCCGCCGGCACGGGGCAGCCGACTTCGCCCGAAATCCCCGGATCGCGAAGGATGAATTCCGGCTTCTCAGCCGGCTGCACAAAGCGGGACTAGCGGTCCCCGTCCCTTACGCCGTGGACGAATCCCGGGAGCTGCTGGACATGCCCTATCTCGTCCAGCAGCTCATGGAAAGCGACGCCGATTGGCAGCCCGGCAATCTCGCCAAATGCGGCCGTGAGCTTGCGGCTCAGCTGGCTTTGCTTCATCAGCTGCCAGTTCAGGCCGATGATTATTCCTTTCTGCCAAGACAGGCGAACCTGTACACACAGCTGCTCGCCAAAACTCCCGTTAAGCCGGATACCTCGCTCAGCGAAGAGGTCATCCGGCAAACGCTGGAGTCCGTTTGGCCTTTGCCGGCGTGGAACCAGGAAGTTTTGCTGCATGGGGACTACTGGCCCGGCAATGTGCTTTGGCACGGTGACCGAATCTCGGCCGTCATCGATTGGGAGGACGCGGCCACCGGGGATCCGCTGGCCGATTTTGCCAATGCCCGCTTGGAGATTTTATGGGCGTGGGGACGGGAAGCCTTCGAAGCTTTCACCTCCGAATACAAGCTGCGGATGCCTGATGTCCGTTATGCCCATCTGCCTTATTGGGATTTATGCGCAGCGCTGAAACCGGCTTCGAAGCTGTCCGACTGGGGCCTTGAAGCGGCCAAAGAACAGGATATGCGAAGCAAACATAAGGAGTTTGTTGACGAGGCGCTCGCCGCGGTCAAGGGGCTTGGCCAGTGAAGATTGCATTTTGGCTGCTATACGACAGATTAGTTGATTCTAAAGATCATAAAAGAAATAACCCTTAGGCATAAGCCTAAAGGTTACTTCTTATCTTGAACACTTGGGGCTCCAAAAGTGTCCGTTTGAAGAACGCCTAGCCATCCACCGTTCTTCATTTCGGGTATCAGGACCGCCTGTTCCTTTTTAAATGCTATGAACCGTCTTATTTATTCCCTGCCTCAGGGAAATAACCGCGGCTCACGGCATGATCCACCAGCTTGCGGAGCAATTCTTCCATGGCCGGCGTCCGCTCCAGGCCTTCCGCTTTGCGGAACGAACCTTCGCTGGAGTAGCGGTAAGGCGTTGTCCGCACTCCGTCGCCTTCAAGCAGGGCAACGGCAAGCTGCACCGCTTCTTCGCTGATGCTTCGTCCTTCTGTCAGCACCCAGCGCTCAAACTGCTTTTTCGGCAGCAAGTCGACGTTGTATCCGAGCTCCATCAGGGAGGCGATCAACAGCTCATACCGCTGCTGGTCCGGATTGCTGATATGATAAATTTCGCCCAGCAGCGGACGAAGCATCAGCTTGACCATAAACCGGCTGGCAAAATCGACCGGCGTAATGTCGATATGCGTATTTACCGCAGGGGCTTTGCCGAGCAGCAGGAACGCCTTGATCATCCGGTAGAAGAAATTTTCATTGATGTTCGTTTGGAAGTGTCCCGTCCCGCTGTGGAGGGACAAGTTGCCCGCCCGGTAGATTGAGCAAGGCAGCCCGCGCTGAATCGCGTCGGCGACCACTTTTTCCGCCAGCAGTTTGCTGTGGGTATAAACGCTTTCCAGCTTGACGTCATAGAAACGTTCTGGGCTGTCCTTCACATCCTCCCAGATGCCGGCTGCGGCCATATCCTCCGGAATGCCGATCGTTGAAATAAAATGGAAACGGATCGCCGGGTTATCGTAGACGAAATCAATCAGCGATAGCGTACCCGTTACGTTAGTCGCCTGAAACTCCTCCGATTTGCCGAAATGTCTGACATCGGCTCCCGCGTGAATGATGGAAGTGATGTTTCCGGCAATAAAAGCGCGGTCCTCTTCGGACAATCCCAGATTCTCCTGGACCAGGTCCCCTTCAATGGCAAAAATCCGCTTTTCGTGACCGGCAAATACGGCGCTGCCGAAATAGGAATCCAGTGTTTTCCGGATCCGGCGGCTGCCGTTTTCGCCCGCTTTTGGCCGGACCAGCACATAAACGTTCGCTCGCGTGGAAGCCAGCAGTTCAGCAAGCAAATGCGAACCCAGGTACCCGGTTGCCCCTGTCAGCAGAATGTCCGAACCCAGCCCGTCTTCGGCGAGAAGCTGAATTTTCGGCAGCACCGGCAGCTCTTCCAAATCCTTGTATTCATCGAAAAGCGGCTCCTCTTCTTCCTCCTGGCTGTCCAGCGTCGAGATAAAAGCCGCCAACGCTTCAACCGTGGTATGCTCATACAAATCATTCATCCGCAGATTCAGATAATCCAGCTTCAGATTCGACAGCACGGCCATTACCGCCAATGAATCCCCGCCGATATCGAAAAAGCTGACATTCCGTCCTACCTTCGGCAGCTCCAGAATTTCCGCCCACAGCCTGGCCAGCATCGTCTCCAGTTCGCCGACCGGCGCCTCGAACGGCTCCGCCATCTCGGCCGCTTCCGGATTGTCCAGGCCGAGCAGGTATTTCCGGTCTACTTTGCCTGTCGGAGACAGCGGAATTTCCGGCAGACGGTAGAAATAAGCCGGGATCATGTACTGCGGCACGTAATTTTTCAGGTGCTCCTTCAAGTCCTTGACGGAAACGGGAGCTTTCTCGGAATAAAAGCAGGACAAATGTTTGACTACGCTTTGTTCCGTAACGGCTACTACAGCTCCATCCAGAATCAGAGGATGTTTGGAGAGCGCGTTTTCGATTTCGCCAATTTCGATTCGGAAGCCGCGCAGCTTGAGCTGCCCGTCCTTACGGTGCTGGAACTCGATGCTGCCGTCTGGCAGTTTTCTTACGATATCGCCGGATCTATAGATCTGGGATTGGCCTTCCGGATCAAACGGGTTCACGATAAAAACTTCATTCGTTTTCTCCGGTAAATTTAAATACCCTTTGGATAAACCCGGAGTCGCAATGTAAAGCTCCCCTTCTTCCCCATCCGGAGCCAGCGTTCCGTCCGGCTTAACAACGTAAAGCATGTAGTTGTCGAGCGGATAACCGATCGGAACCGTGTTTGCCGCGCTGTTCCAGGCCTTCTCGACTTTATAAATCGTCGTAAGCACCGTACATTCCGTTGGGCCGTAACCGTTGATAATGACGATTTCGGTCCCGAATTTGCTTTGGAATTTCCGGACATGCTCGGACAGAAGCGCTTCGCCGGCCACCAGGACGGTTTTGACGGTCCGCCACTTCTTTTTCGTCTCCGTCGTTGTGGTTTCGGCAATGCGGTTAAACACCGAAGTAGGCAGGCAGCCGATATGGGTGACGCTGCGGCGCTCAAGCAGGTCGACCAGCAGTTCCGGCGTCAGCTGCTCTTCTTTGGTCAGCAGAGCCAGATGCGCGCCGTTCAGCAGAGCTTCAAACGTATCGACTACGGAAGCGTCAAAGCTGAAGGTCGAGAACTGGGTCACTACATCCTCTGAAGTAAGCTGCAGGGAACGGGTCATGGAGTTGTACAGGTTAACGACTCCGCGGTGCGCGATCAATGTTCCTTTCGGTTTTCCGGTCGAACCCGACGTATAGATTACATAGGCTAAATCGTCCGGCTTCAGGGAGACATCCGTAAAGGCGGATGGCGACTCCGCAAATACGGCTTCCAGGGAAAGCAGATGGGTTTGACCAGCCTCCCCGGCCAAATCCGCCGCGCTCTCCTGATAACGCTCTTTGTACAAAATAAATCTACTGCTGCAGTCTTCCACGATATAACGCACTCTTTCAATCGGATGCTCGGGATCGATAGGGACGTAAACTCCGCCGGCGCGAATGACGCCTAATAACGAAATGACCGTTTCCGGGCTGCGTTCCATATAAAGACCGACAAAGTCCCCTTTTTTCAGGCCCGCCGCCGTCAAGGCATTGGCAACCTGGCCGCTTAACTGTTCAAGCTGTTCATAAGTAATCTCTCTTGAACCATAGGAAATGGCGATTTTGTTCAGGTGTTGGGAGGCCGCTCTACTAAACAGGCTGGCGAGGGTTTCTTTCTGAAGTTGTTCTTCCGTCAAATACGGGAAAGCAGGTTGTTTACTCTCCATCAGTTGTTCCAGTAACATGTTCTCTCTCCTTCTCCTTAGGAACCAAACACCAAAACAGGCAGAACAAATTCCGGCCGTGTTTTGGTGTCAGTTGCTGGCTTATATGGTTTGATTATTAGTGCGTATAAGTGTACGTAAGCGAATAGTCATCCAAGTTATTTCGTTTCGAATTTACCTACCATCAGATTCAGTTGTTCAGCCACTTCGGACAGCTTGGTGGCATACTGGTGGATTTCCTCAAAGGACTGTTCCTGTACGGAAACGGTATCCATAATGCTTTGAGCGTTTGTAGACGTACGTGTGGAAATTTCCGATAGCTGGGCAACCATGGCCGTAACTTCCTGCGTTCCGGCGGAGATCTCTTCCGTCGAGCTGGAAATATCGATGACCTGGTCGGCAACCTGCTGGGTAGCGAGCATAATCTCTTCGAATTTGACGCCCGTTTCCGCGGCCAGCGCCAATCCCTGCTTGATCTCTTCCGTGCTCCGGGATACAAAGTTTACGGCTTTGCCGGTTTCCAGCTGAATTTCCTCAACCAATGCACCGACCTGGTCCGTGGCCAGCTTCGACTGCTCGGCCAGCTTCCGGACTTCTCCGGCAACAACGGCGAAGCCGCGGCCGTTTTCGCCGGCGCGTGCCGCTTCAATGCTGGCATTCAAAGCAAGCAGGTTCGTTTGTTCGGTGATGCTCTTCACCAGATTCAAAATGCTGCCGATTTCTTCGGATTTGGATTCGAGAATCTTCATTGTTTCATAAGTAACGGTTGAAGTTTCGCTGATCTGGCTGATTTGGCTGGAAATGCTCTGCATGGCCGCATTGCCCTCTTCGGATTTGCCCTGCATTTCCTGGGACGCACTCGATACATGGCTAGCATTATGAGCGATCGTTTGCAAAGACGCCGAAATCTGCTGCATGGACGCCCCGGCGTTGGCCGTGGAAACCACCTGTGTCCCTACGCTGTCGTTCATGGTTGCAACCTCAGCGGTAATCGCTTCAACGCCTTGCTTGTTCTGCTCGGTAATCGTAAAGAGATGTTTCGAAACCTCCGAAGAACTGACCGCCGTTTCCTGGATTCCCTGCATAACGGATCTGACGCTGTTCAACATGTTATTGAACTGTTTGTTCAATTCTCCGAACGTGCCTTTTTCGCTCAGCAAAAAGTTCAGCTTGCCCTGGGATACCTTTTGAATCCCCCGAACGAGCTCGTTAAGCGGAAGGAGCGTTTTTCTGGCTACATAATATTGCAGTCCGCCGAAGACGATCAAAGCCGCAAGAAGCAGAACCAGCGTTTCTTCCAGGAACGTTTTTCTGCCGTTAGGAATCATGCTGGCGTTAACGTCTACGCCAAAGTAAGAATCAATTTTACCCGTGTCATCTTTAATCGGATACAAAATGGTCATCCAAGTTCCGAAGCCGTCGCTGTAGACGTCCGTGAACGTTTTTGTGCCTGTTTTCAGCATTTTCCGGATGCCGTCGGCAACCGGTCCCGGCTGCTCGTAGAAATCGCCGACCTTCATGCCTTCCTGTTTAAAAGAATCCAATACGTTATCCGGGAAGGCGATCAGGCTTGTTTGGTTGCCGTTCTTCAGCTCGGTGCCAAACAGGTAACCCTGGGCCACATTCGGATTGTATTCGGACAAACGGTTAAATTCGGCCGTCAGATTCTTTTGGGCTTCGGTATCCCAGCTTTTATCGGCCAAAGCGGCTTCAACGTCTTTATGGTCAAAGTCCTTTGCCCATTGGGTCGTAACCGTTTCGGTCTGGGTTTTGAGCGTTTGCATCAAAATATCGGTCTGGAGATATTCGCTCACGCCTATGAGCAAAATGCCGATAATCAAAATATTAAGCATGGAAAACCATAAGTTCTTGTTAAAATAATTATTTTTATTACCCTTCATGATGGGACAAAACCTCCTGAGTGTTGTGGCTGCTGCGGGTTTAATCTCACGGGGCGTCTTTGCTTGCATGCAAAAGAATCCCCTTGTTCATTCGAAAAAAGACGTGAAAAAGAACGTTTTTGAAAATTTTCCAAAAACTATGAAAAATTACAGTTCTTCTTTCGAAAACAAGCATCAAAAAAAATCGACCTGGCGTCGTCCGTAAATCTGCTTAAAACTGATAACCAACTGCTTCTTTTCTTCTAATCCTTCTTGCTGCCGGTAAACCGGAAACGCTGTCCGACCGCTGTCAACGCTTGACTTTGCCTACAATAGATCCTCGTATCCTGCCTTAAAACTTGAACGAAACGGATGTTTCTAATTTCGGATTTTATGTATGAGGGAAACCTAGCTTTATCACACGAATTCTTTCTGTCGGTGCCTGACTTGACGAAGAATTTATAAGCTTTTTAATCGATAAACTCCCCCTCTTTCCGTCTATTTGCTATTCTCTTCCTTTTCCCCTAATCCTGAACCCTCAACCGTAGAATCCAAATCCTGTAGCTTGGCCACACAGACAGCAGTGACGCATGACAACTTCCTTACTTAATATCGGTTGATTAAACGAATAATTGAGCCTTTTTTCCTAATTTCTTTAAAAATCACTATTGTTTTTCGAGAGCCTTCCACCCTTCTATCATATTTGTTAAAAAAATACACTATAGAGCGAACAAGACGTTCATATACGAACCCCTAGGCTCGTACAATAGAGTAACGCCCGGCGGCTGTTACCCCAAAAAGAGAATCTGCTCAAGAAGGGAATGAAGGAAGTGAAAAGATTTGCCGCGGTTTGGCCGTTTCTGACCGTTGTATTGACCTCGTTTCTGTTTGGAGGATTTGCTTTGTTTTACATCCGTGACCATATGCCCGAGCTTCCGGCGGACCAGGCCGTTTTTGCGCAGTCCGGGCAGCAGCAGGCACAGTCGAAGCTGGTTACGGTCGACGTCAGGAAAAACGGATTTTATCCGAATCACATTGAAATTCAGGCCGGTGAACCTGTCCAGCTCAATTTCAAGAAAGGAAAAGGCATCTCCTGCATTCGCGACGTCGCCTCCACCGATCTGGGCATGAATGTGTATTTGAGAAAAGGAGATAATTACTACACGCTAAGCGACCTCAAACCGGGCACCTATGAATTCCATTGCGGCATGTATATGTACTCCGGCACGATTACGGTAAAATAACCGGAGGTGGATCACGGGACGCAAGTCCGCTTAAAAAAACACAAATCCCCCAAGCCTAAGGCTGGGGGATTTGGCTTTGCAGCGCGGGCGGCCGGACTGACCGCAAGCCATTCAGTAATTTGCTGCAGCCTTCCCTTTAGAAAATGCTGCGCACAAGCCCGCCGTCGATCCGCAGCGCGGCTCCGTTAATGGCTGAAGACAGCGGACTGCAGACGAAAGCTGCGAGGCCGGCAATTTCTTCGGGGCGGATCAGCCGCTGAATGATGGAGGTCGGACGGTTTTCCTTCATGAATTTCCGCTCCGCTTCTTCCAGGGAAAGCTGCTGATCCGGGTACAATGTGTTCAGCATGGTTTCCACGCCTTCGGTCAGCGTAGAGCCGGGCATTAGGGTATTGACCGTTACCTTGGTTCCTTTGGTAAGCTCGGCCAAGCTGCGGGACAAAGAAAGCTGCATCGTTTTGGTGGCGCTGTAATGAGCCATTTCGAGCGACGGCATCACCGCGGCTTCGCTGGCAATAAAGATGATCCGGCCATCGCCGGCATCGATCATGTTTTTTAAATAACGGCGCGTTAAACGTACGGCGCTCATGATATTCACTTCGAAGAAACGGAACCAGTCTTCATCCGGGATATCAAAATATTCCTTGGGTTCAAAAATGCCCAAATTGTTGATCAAAATATCCACTTCAGGGTAAGCGGCCAGCAGGCGTCTGCAGCCTTCCTCCGTACCCAGATCGGCAGCGGCAGGCTCCAATACGGCTCCGGCAACCTTTTCCTTGATTTCTTCGATGACCTCCTTTACTTTATCCTCCGAACGCCCGTTAATGAGCACCTTGGCGCCTTCGGCGGCAAGCGTAATGGCGATCGCTTTGCCAATGCCTGAGGTTGAACCGGTGACCAGCGCGGTTTTTCCTGTTAACTGCAAGTCCATTTTTCATCCCTCCGGGTTCTATTGGGGTGCATGTAAGCTTCCCTTCTATTATTAACCCGAATGGAAGGGATTAACAGTAAGCACTTTCAGGTAATATAGGCACCAAAAGGTTCCCACTGTCCGTTCTGCCTTGTTCCATCCTGCTTTGTTTAGAACTGCTTTGCTCTGATCGCTGCTTTATTTCAGTACTCTTTTCTCCAGTCCGCCAAGGTTTTGCTTTTCTTTCTGCTTCCGCCCCTTGCCCGGACGGTCTGCTGCTTTCTTTCCTTGGCCGCCTGATAGTCGAGCTCGCGCTGCGTCTTATGGTAGTTAACGAGCCGCGAGCTCTCAAGCTCTCCGGAGGCCACTGCTTCACGCACGGCGCAGCCCTCTTCGCTGCGGTGCCGGCAGTCTCGGAAGCGGCAGAGTTGCGCAAGCTCTTCGATATCTGAGAAAGCACCGCTCAGCCCGTCATGGCCGTCGTCCCAAAGCTGCAGCTCGCGCATGCCCGGCGTATCGATCAGGACACCCCCGACCGGCAGCGGAAACAATTCCCGGTGGGTAGTCGTATGCCTGCCGCGGCTGTCGCTTTCGCGGATGCCGCCGGTAGCCTGGATTTCCCGGCCGGCGAGCCGGTTTAGCAGCGTCGATTTGCCCGAACCGGAAGAACCCGCAAGCGCACACGTCCGCGCTCCGCTCAAGTAAGGGGCAAGCTGCTCAATGCCCTGATCCTCCAGCGCGCTGACCGCCAGCACGGGCACTCCCGGCGCGGCACCTTCGGCCTGCGCCAGGTAAAAAGGAAGATCGTCGCACAGATCCGCTTTGCTGAGCACGATCACCGGCATCGCTCCGCTGCTGTAAGCCATAATCAAATAACGTTCGAGTCGCCGAACATTAAAATCGTGGTTAAGCGCAGCTACCAGAAACAGCACATCCACATTGGCGGCCACGATCTGCTCTTTGGTTTCCTGGCCCGCCGCCTGTCTGGAGATTTGGCTCTTGCGCGCCAGCACTCCCCGGATTGTTGCGCTGCCGTCCGATGGGCGGCAGTCCGCGGACACCCAATCGCCGACCGCCGGCACCAGTTCGCCTTCTCCTTCACTCAGCATAAAGCGGTATTTGCCTGACAGTTCGCCCCAAAGCTCCCCATGCGGCGTGATCAGCCGGTATTTATGCCCAAGGTCGGCAATAACCCGGGCCGGAAGCAGGGCCGTCCCTGTTCCCTGGCTTGTTTCGGGCCGGACCTCCTGAGCCTGCTCCTGTTCTTGTTCCTCGTTTGTGAAGGCCTGCACCCACCGCCGCTGAAGCTCCTGATTCCAGCCATACGGCGCGAGCAGCGTTTCATTGTGTTTATTCATCCAATTCCTCCTATTTTTCGCATCTTCCATCATTGTTCGTGCTCTAAACTCCTTCCCTAAAAATAACAAAGACCGCGAAGCTTTCTTCGCGGTCGGCCCTCCAAGCCTCATGTTCCGAACGGTCCTATCCAGCCCTACAGGCTTGCCGCCGGCGGACACACCGCCGACTGCCGCCTGCCGAAGCTCTGACCAGGTTCCGTCTGTTCATGAGTCTATGGAAGAAGCCGTCCTGATTCCTCAGGACGCAAAAAAACCGCGAAAGCACACTGGCTTTCCCGGTCAGGTTCACTTTTAGACCAAGCTGGACTTCTCCGGAGAACTCCGGCCGAATTCCGGAAACATCCGGTTCAATCGTCCATTTCTTGTCTTTCCCTTATCGGCTGCCGGAAAGCTGTGCATGCTGAGCCTTTTGCCAAACCTGCGAATAAGATATCTTTTTCATTGCTACACAGCTCCCTTCCGATAAATAGATAGTTGTATTGTACGGCATAATAAGGCGGATTTAAACGGAACAACCGGCTATACTTGTTTTTTCCCGTTTCCGCATCAACGGTTTGCCGTATCCTCGGTATCCTCTCCATCCTCCCGGATGGTCCGGTAAGACAACATCGCGATTTGTCCGAGCTGCCGAATCCCGTTCAAACGGAATTTAGTATCCGGCACTCCTTTCGGGAATAACGGAATTCCTGCGCCAAGAACCTCCGGAATTACGGCAAGCTCCACACGGTCGATCAGACCGGCTTCCAGGTATCCTTTCACCAGCCTGCCGCCGCCGACAAGCCAAATGTCGCCTTCGGACGCGGCTTTTAATCGTTCCGTCACGACCTGCAGCGATTCATCAGTAAACACTACATGCTCGTTCGGCGTGACCTTTTCGGCTCCGGAAGTAAAAACATAGACTGGCTTCCCCGCATAAGGGAACTCCTCGCTTAGCTGCAGAACCACTTCATAAGTAGACCGTCCCATCACAAGGGATCCGATCGTCCGGTAGAAATCACTGTAGCCATTATCACCCCCGTCCCCCTCTACTTGATCGAGCCAGTCCACGGAGCCGTCCTCCCGGGCAAGATAACCGTCCAGGCTGATCGCCACGTACAAAACCACTTCCTGTTGATTCATCCAAACTCACTCCT
Organism: Paenibacillus mobilis; assembly: GCF_058267595.1. Taxonomy (NCBI): domain Bacteria; kingdom Bacillati; phylum Bacillota; class Bacilli; order Caryophanales; family Paenibacillaceae; genus Paenibacillus; species Paenibacillus mobilis. Next base: position 470,154 of record NZ_JBZCMS010000004.1, on the reverse strand, counting down.
TTCTTGATCTGGATTTATGATAAACTGTATTTATGACAAAACTTGTCGTAGATAAACAAGAAAGGGGAACCGCCATGAACGAACGCCGTCTTGCGATCATGAGACTGCTCGATTCCCGCACCAAAATCACCGCCCGCGAGCTGGCCGAACGTTTCGGGGTTTCCGTACGTACGATTCAGCGGGATCTCGATCATCTGCAGCGGGCCGGTTTCCCTCTATATACCGAAACCGGCCCGCATGGAGGTTACCGGGTGCTGCCCAACCGGATTTTGCCTCCCCTGCAGCTGAACCTGACGGAAGCTTTGGGGTTATTTCTGATGCTCCGGCTGCTGGAGCAAATCAAGGATTTCCCTTATTCGGCCGTGCGGGAGCATCTCGCTTTGCAGTATTTTGCGGAGCTGCCCCGGGATGTGCAGGAGCGGATCGACCGGCTGCAGGACCATCTGAGTTTTCCCGCTTTACGGGATACGCCGACTTCCCCTTTTACGACCGAAATCCTGAATGCCGCGCTGGAACGGAGGGAGCTGCGTTTCCTTTATGCTTCGCCTGCTGGCCGGCCCGAAACTAAACAAGCTTATCCGCTGGGCGTTTATCACGATAACCAGCGGTGGTATATGCCCGCTCTGGCGAATGAACGGGTGCTGTTATACCGGGTAGACCGGGTGCTGGAACTGGAAGCGCTGGAGCCTTTCCCTGCCCCGGACGGCAATTCCGGTGCTGCGGCAAAGCTCCCCACGCTGAAGGAATGGCTCAGCGCTGCAGACGAAAGGCCTGGCGTAAAGGTCGTCCTGCGGTTTACGGAATTCGGAGCCAGGCTGGCTGCGGATGAACCGCTTTTTCAGCCGCTTCATGGCGGCGAGTGGATCGGGTCGGTGCCTCCCTCGGAATTCCGTTATCTGTCCCGCAAGCTGCTGGGCTACGGACCCGATGTGCAGGTGCTGGAGCCGCAGGAACTGCGCGAGCGGATGCGGAAGCTGCTGGAGGAGAACCTTGCCTCCTATCTGGAATAGGGAAAAAACAACAAGTGAAAAAACAAGGGCTTCAAACCCGCTAAGCGGAGCTTGAAGCCCTTGCCCTTATCAATGGTGTGTTGTATTGCTCATCTGTTCGTTTGCTCTTTGTCCACCCGTTTGCCCGTTCGCTACAGCGTAATACGCAACGTTTTGATTTCGTAAGGTTTGAAAAACAGCTCTACCGATTGCCCCGTTACCTTCAGCGGCTCCGGATTCTCTTCCAGCAGATCGGTTTCCTCGGCCTGCAGAATGCCGCCAAGCTCGGCAGCCAGCGTAAGGCGCGCCGTTCCGCGGCTGCCGCCGAATTCGTACAGGCGGACGATCAGCGCCGAGCTGTCTTCGGCTTTCTTGACCGTATCGATCAGCACATTCGGCAAATCGATGTCCAGCATGCCAAGCTCGGCCGGACTTGCCGCTTGCGCTTGGCCCGCTTCCAGGCCCACAGCCGCAAGCGGCAGGTTTAATTCGCAGGCCGCCTGCTGCGTCCCGCCCTCCAGCCAGCCGCCGCTGTGCGGAAGCAGCGAATACGTAAAGGCGTGATGCCCCTGATCGGCCGAGCCGTCCGGCCATGTCGCCGATTTGATCAGGCTGAGCCGGATGACATGGCCGCGGATATCATGGCCGTATTTGCAGTCGTTCAGCAGGCTGACGCCATAGCCGCCTTCCGACAAATCCACCCAGCGCTGCGCCACCGATTCAAACCGGGCATAATCCCAGCTCGTGTTCCAATGGGTCGGCCGCTCTACGTTGCCGAATTGGATTTCATAGGTTGCTTTGGTCGAACGAATGTCCACCGGGAACGCGGCTTTGAGCAGCTGCTGATGCTCATGCCAGTCTGCTTCCGTCACAAAGTCAATGCGCGGGTTGTCGCGGTAGACGGTCATTTTTTGCGTAATCTCGGAATTCAGATACCGGTATCTCAGAAGCAGCACTCCCCGCAGCGGGCCTTCCTCCAGCACCTTGATCTCTTGCAGATCGTCTATGACCTTCATTTTCTCCTGGTAAAAAATATCGATATCCCAAGCGTCAAAGTTCATCGGTTTATCTTCAAATACCTGCAGCACGTTGGCCGGTTCGCCTGATTTGAGCACCTCGCGTCCGGCCCGCTTATCTAGCAGCGAAACCAGCTGGCCGTCCTCGTTCAGCCGGATGCTGTAAAACGGCGTTTCAACCGCTCCTGTCGTAATCGCCCAATCCGTGTTCCCGGCGGGCTCAGCGGCGATAGCTGGAGCTTCCTTCCGCCCGTAAAGGGTCGTATAACCGTAAGCCGGAACGTTTTTGACGCTGACCGAAACGATCTTCCCGGAACCGGCCTCAGCCTGAGCCTGAACCTGGCTCTCCAAAAGTTCGCCGTCCGCCGAATACCAGCTCCAATCCTCCGCGTTTCCGGTATCCTCGCCATCCTTCAGGACTACGTCCGCCGTAAATGAACGGCGCCAGCCCAATCCGTTGAAGACGCGGACCACCCGCTGTCCGGCTGCTAAAACAGAGCCTGAATTAGAACCTGAACCCGTACCCGCGGTTTCGGATTTGGACGGATGAAGCCCTTCGATGCCTTCGGCCATCAGCTTCAGAACGGTCTGCTGCGCTTCCTCATATTCCACCCGGCTGTCCTCATACACCTCGCGGATCGAGGAACCCGGGATGATGTCATGGAACTGGTTGCGCAGCACCGTCTGCCAAACGCCGCCCAGCTCGGCAGCCGGATACCGGTGGGCCGGATTCAGCATGTAAGCCAAAGTATTTAAAAATTCAGCCTGATGGAGGAGCTGCTCCATGCGGCGGTTCATCTTTTTGTTATAGGCCTGCGACGTGTAGGTTCCCCGGTGGTATTCCAGGTAAAGCTCACCGTCCCATAAATGCAGCCTCTGCTCGTCCCGGACACTTGCTTCAAGCTCCTTGAAAAAGGTTTCCGCCCCGCCCGGTTTCACCTGAGGAGCAGCCGGCATATCTTCATACCGCCGCACCGCTTCGATCATGTCGCGGGTTGGCCCGCCGCCGCCGTCTCCCCAGCCGTAAGCCAGCAGCAGCTTGTCGTTGATGTCCTTCTGCCGGTAATTGTCCCACAGCCCCTGAACGGAGGAACCGGTCACGTTGCCGTTATAGGTGTAGTACCAGCTTCCGTCGCTGTCCGGCGTCGTGATGTAATGCGTCAGCAGCTCCGTGCCGTCAATGCCGCGCCAGGTAAAGGTGTCGTAAGGGAAACGGTTGAATTGGCTCCAGCTGATTTTGGTCGTCATAAAATAATCGATCCCGCTTTTCTTCAGAATCTGCGGCAGCGCCCAGCTGTAGCCGAATACGTCCGGCAGCCAAAGCACCTTGTTGTCTACGCCAAACTCCTCTCTGAAGAACCGTTTGCCGACCAGCAGCTGGCGCACCAAAGACTCGCCGGACGGAATGTTGCAGTCCGATTCCAGCCACATGCCGCCAGTCGCTTCCCATTTGCCTTCCTGCACGCGTTGTTTGATCTTGGCATACAGCTCCGGAAAATCTTCCTTTAAATAAGCGTAAAGCTGCGGCTGAGACTGAATGAATACATGTTCCGGGAAGCGGTCCATCAGCTGCAGCACCGTGGAAAAGGAACGGCCCGATTTCTCCCGCGTATGTTTCAGGCGCCACAGCCAAGCCACGTCGATATGGCAGTGGCCCACCGCCGTGATCTGCGGACGCGGTCCACGCGGAATGGCCGCCAGCTCCTCGTGCAGCAGTTGTCTGGCCTCCGCTGCGGAGCGGTAGAAATCGTCCGAACCCTTCACGCTCCAGTCGATGCAGGCAAAAGCTTTGTCCAGTGCGGCGATCATCGCCTGCTTCTCCAGCACCCGGTCGTCCAGCACCTTCACTGTCTGCAGCATATGCAGCGCTGTGTAATACAGGTCGTCCACCGCTCCGTCCAGCACAGCGAATTCCAGCCGGTCGACACGGTGATCAAAAGGCACATGGTCGCCGTTCGGGGCGGTCAGCCCGCTCCAGGCCCGGATGGCCAGCAGCGCCTGTCCTGCCTCCACCGAAGCGGCCGGCACAAACAGCTCTCCATGGTTTCGGTCAAGCGCCTGCAGCGCCTCCCCGTTCCAGAAAACCTGGCTTTCATATCCGCTGCAGTTGCCTCCGCCGGTTTCACCGAGCTTGATCAGCCCGACGATGTCCCGTCCTTTCCAGCTCTCCGGAAAGCTTAACTCCGCCACAAACCAGGCATAAACATCTCTCCCGCCCCAGCGGTCCCCGATCCGTACGACCCGACAGCCTTCCGCTTGTCCCACGGCTTCTTCGTACGTTTTTTCTCCTGCAACCAGACGCAGATTCTCAAGCTGTTGGGAGTCCCGGTAACGGAGTCCGGCCAGCTCGTTAATGCGCCGTTCCAGTTTTTCGATCGTAAAATGCATGTTCTCCACCTCGCCTTTTCGTTAGTTCTCGATCCACTGCAAAATGCCTTTAAAACAACAGAATGACTCCAATATGTACCGTCATTATTCATTTAGCCAACTCGATTATAACACGTGTTATATAAAAGAAAAGAGGAGAATTTTCTCCTCTTTTTCCTGCTCTTTTTTAGGGTTAAGTCCCTCTTCCAATTGGAACGATGGGAAACGAGTTCGAGCTGTTTCTTTCCTAATCGGTCATCATTGGTCCGAGCTTATTTAGAAAACGTAATCGCTATGTCTTCCGCCTGGGCATCCCAGGCCACCTTGGCTCCCAGCTGTTCGCTGATCAAACGCAGCGGCAAATAGGAAACGCCGCTAACATCAAACGGCTTTTGCTGAAGCTGGATCGGCGAGCCGTTTAGCTCAACCGTTCCCGTCCGCATATTCAGCTTAATAACCGTTTGTTTTCCGGTCTGGTCCGTCTGTTTGACCGTCACGACCTTCGTTTCCTGATCAAAGCCGATTTGGGCGCCCAGCTGTTCAAAAATAGACCGGACAGGGATAAAGGATTGCCCTCCCCGAATGACCGCGCCGTTTTTTAGCGCTACCGCTTCCCCGTTTAAATGGATGGATATCGGTTTCTGCACTGGAACGGGAATGTCGTGCATAAACTCCATATCCCCGCTGCCAAGCTGGCCGTTTTTGTTTACGCCCCATCCCCAAAGCGAACCGTCCTGCTTCTGCATCAAAACGTGGCGGTCGCCGCTTTTAATGGAAGAAACTCCGTTCGCCAAAAGCCGGAACGTCGCATCCCCCGGCATCTGTTCTTGCTCCCGCGAGGTTTCATAAACCTGGCCCGCGGCCGTAAGGACCACTAAAGAACGTTCCGCCGTCACCGCCTGCCGCACTTGGCTGATTTTGGACAGCAGCACCGGAATTGTCTGGTCGTGATAGGTAGTACCGTCCGAGTAGCCCGTTACGGTATTGCCCCAAAACCAGAGCCGGGACTGCCGATCAATCGCCAGCTTAACGCTGTCGTCTCCCTGTAAATCTCCTATAGGCGGAAGAGCGCTGATTTGAACCGGCGTCAGAGGCTGATCGAATTGCCGCTCGGTCTCGAACTGGCGGGGCCAGGTCCAGACGGTGCCGTCTTTTTTCAAAGCCGAATTGCCTTTAATTGCAGTGATGTCCGTTAAATCAGGAATCTGCACGAAAGAAGTCAAAGCTCCATCCGCATTCATCCAAACCGTACCGTCTTGCTTCAGCACGATCCACTGGGGTTTATAGTCGTAATTCGCTCCAATTTCAAAATAGAACTGTACCGCCGTGGCCCCCCATTCAGCCGCTCTCAGCTCGTCTGCCGCAAAATCCCGGCTTCCAAGCTAAGCAGCTCGGAGCGGACCTTCACCACTTCGCCGATGACGATGAGCGCCGGGTTTTCGGCTTGCATGGCGGCAGCCAGTTTGTCTATGCGGTCAAGCGTGCCCGTTATAATCCGCTGCCGCTCCGTCGTCCCCCGCTCGATGATCGCAGCGGGCGTGCCGGGCGCCTTCCCGTTCTTCAGCAGCTGGCTGCGGATTTCCGAAAGCTCCGCTATCCCCATATAGATGACCAGCGTATCCACGGCTCCGGCCAGCAGATCCCACCGTACCGGATGTTCTCCGCTCACGGACCGGCTCCCGGTGACAAAAGCGCAGGAGGCGGATATCCCGCGATGCGTCAAAGGGATTTCACCGGAAGACGCAGCGCCCAAAGCCGAGGTGATCCCGGGAATGATTTCGTAAGGAATGCCGGCTGCCGCCATGGCCAGCGCTTCTTCTCCCCCTCGTCCGAATACAAGCGGGTCCCCGCCTTTTAAACGGACGACGTGTTTCCCGGACAAGGCGTATTGCTCCATCAACGATTGAATTTGCTCTTGAGAAAACGTATGTTTACCGGGCTCCTTGCCGCAATAAATCGTTATCGCTTCGGGTTTGGCATAATGCAGCAGTTCCCGATTCACCAGCCTGTCGTATAAAATAACGTCCCCTTCCCCGATCCGGCGAACCGCTTTGAGCGTAATCAATTCCGGATCTCCGGGACCGGCCCCGACAATGGAAACCCGGCCGGCGCTCATGACGGCACTCCGGTGGTAACCCGTAGAAATACCAACCCCCGTTCCGGATCCACCTCTACGGGAAACGTTGTCACGCAGCCCGTGTCAGGCTCCTGCACGGCCCCGCTGCGCAGATCGATCCGCCAGTCGTGCAGGGGACAATGAACCATCCGGCCGCAGACCATGCCCTCCGAAAGAACCCCGCCCTTATGCGGGCATTTGTTCTCCACCGCCAAAATTTCGCCGTCGGACAAGCGGAACAAGGCAATTTCCATGTCGTTGACCCGTACAAGCCTTGATCCTTTCGGATCGATTTCCGCCACCGATCCGACCAGCATTTTTACCGTCTCCATCCTCTTCATGCCCCTTCCTGTCTCTAAATTCCTGTCCGGCTCACTTCTTCACCAGCCAGCGGTTCAAAGTTTTTGCGGAGCTCGGGTTCGTTCACGATCTGTTTCCATGGATCCGTCGTTTTGTCCAGAACGGCGCGGATTCGGGCCTGCAGGGCCGCTCTGGCTTCCCCGCTTTCAAGCGCTTGTTTGATGCTGTCCAACCCTACGCGTTCGACCCAGGTAGAGGTGCGTTCATTCCAGTTTGCATTCTCCCTGTAATACTGCAGAAAAGCCGATGCCCACTCGACGACCTCATCCTCCGTCTTGACGACGCACAGCAGGTCGGTTGCCCGCACATGCACGCCGCCGTTGCCGCCGACATGCAGCTCCCAGCCGCCGTCGATCGCTACGATGCCAAAATCTTTAATCGTAGCTTCGGCACAATTTCGCGGGCAGCCGGAGACGGCTAGTTTGACTTTGGCGGGAGCGTTAAGCCGCTCAAACTCCCGTTCCAGCCTGATGCCCATCCCGATGGCGTCCTGAGTGCCGAAACGGCAAAATGTATTGCCGACGCAGGTTTTGACCGTGCGCAGCGTTTTGCCGTAAGCATGGCCGGAAGGCATATCCAGCGCCTCCCAAATCTTCGGCAGATTTTCCTTCTTGACGCCCAACAGGTCAAGCCGCTGCCCGCCGGTAAATTTGACCATCGGCACCTCAAACTGCTCCGCCACCTCGGCAATTTTCTTAAGCTCCGAAGGAGAGGTAACCCCTCCGTAAATGCGCGGGACTACCGAATAAGTGCCGTCCTTCTGGATGTTGGCATGGTACCGTTCGTTGGTAATCCTCGATTCTTTTTCGTCCACGTATTCATCCGGCCAAAGCATGCCCAGGTAATAGTTCAGCGCAGGCCGGCATTTCGTGCAGCCTTCTTCGGTTTCCCAGCCGAGCACGTTGATCACTTCCTTAACCGTCATGAGGCGCATCCGTTTGATTTCGGCCACGATTTCATCCCGGCTCATCGGCGTGCAGCCGCAAATTCCTTCCTTCACGCTGACGGCGGCTTCCCCGGCATAAATCTGAAGCAGCCCTTCCACCTCAGGTTTGCAGCCGCCGCAGGAGCCGGAGGCTTTCGTGCACGCCTTGATCTGACCTACACTGGTGCAGCCCTTCTCCTGAATGGCCTGCATAATCGTGCCTTTGGACACCCCGTTGCAGCCGCAGACGATTTCATCCTCCGGCATGGCTTCAAGCCTGCCGCCGCCCGTTCCCTTGGATAAGGCGTCTGCCGGAACGCCTAACAGCAGTTCTTTTTCCCGGCCCTGGATCGACTCGCCTTTCTTCATTAAAGAGAACAACTCGGCTCCGTCCGACGTATCTCCGAACAAAACCGCTCCCACCAGCCTCTCGCCCTGAATGACCAGCTTCTTGTACGTTCCCTCCAGCTCATCCTGATATCTAAGAACTCGCGAGCCATCCTGCTCCTTATAGCTGCCGGCAGAAAACACATCTACGCCGGATACTTTGAGTTTCGTCGAGGTCACTGAACCCGCGTAGCCTTCAGTAGTCACGTCCGCAAGGCGTTTGGCCAAAACCGCCCCCTGTTCATATAACGGGGCAACGAGGCCATAAGCGATTCCCCGATGCTCCGCGCATTCGCCCAGCGCATAAATACCCGGGGCACTCGTTTCCATATAGTCGTTTACAACAATCCCTCTGCTTACCTCCAGCCCTGCCTTTTTCGCCAGCTCAATATTAGGCCTGATACCGACCGCCATCACCACAAGATCGGCGTCGATCCGCTCTCCGTCCGTAAATGCCAGTGTCCTGGCGCGGCCCCGGCCCAGAATCGCCTCCGAATGCTTGGAGAACAGAAACTTCATGCCCTGCTGTTCCAGCTCCCGTTGCAGCATACGCGAAGCCGTCTCGTCCAGCTGTCTTTCCATTAAATAAGGGTGGATATGGACGACCGAAACCTCCATCCCCAGGTTCAGCAGCCCTCTCGCCGCTTCCAGGCCAAGCAGTCCGCCTCCAATTACCGCAGCTTTGCTGTAGGTTTTGGAAGCTTCGATCATCGTCTCGCAGTCCTGAATGCTCCGGAAAGCAATTACGCCTTCCTTGTCCGCGCCGGGCAGGGGCAGCATAAACGGGTTCGAGCCGGTAGCCAGCACCAGCACATCGTAGGCAGCTTCCACCCCTTGATCGGAAACTACCTTCTTTCCGGCCGTATCGATCCGGTTCACCGTATGTCCCAGATGAAGCGTGATGTGATGTTCTTTGTACCAGTTCAGATCATTCAGAATAATTTCATCCATTCCGGTTCCCCCGGCGAGTACGGAAGACAACATAATCCGGTTGTAATTCGGATGAGGCTCCGAACCAAAAATCGTAATTTCATACCGCTCCGGCGCCAGCTTCAGCAAATGCTCCAGCATGCGCAGCCCGGCCATTCCGTTACCTACCAGCACCAGCTTCTCTTTCTGTTTCAAGGCCATCCCCTCCACGCTCCTTTGTTTAAAGAAAAACAGAAAAAGCCTGCAGCATTCCGCAGGGAAACATAAAGTTCCCTTCGAAATGAAACAGGCTTCATTGCCTCGATTAACGAATACGCCATTGTATCCGCGCAAATTAGTTATAGAAAGACTATACATGCCGGAGGTCGACACGTCAATAATTCTAACATATAAAATTTTTTTATTTAAAATCCGCTAGACAATGCTTACCCGCGTTATATAATGTTACATAATCAAACTAAAGGAGTCCCGAACATGCACTCCCTATTGATCATTAGAAGCAGGTTAACCCCTTCGGATCACCAGTATCTTCTCTCCTCTGAAGCAGGTTCCGCCGAAAAAGTTTTGCTGCAGAGCGGTTATCAGGTCACAGCGGCCGACAATCCCGATGAAGCGCTGCTTCAGTTCCAGGACGCCGACGCTGCGATCCTTGTCGTCCCGATTTCGGAATATCCGGATTGGCGCAGCGAGCTTTTGAAACATAAAGCCGCACCGGCGCTCTGGTGGTGCTCCGAGCTCACCTCGGACCTGTCCGCAGCGGCTTGTGAGGATGATTTTGCGGCTGACGGCATCCTTTCGGCTTCCATGACTCCGTCCGATGTTCATTGGGCGCTGCATTTCAGCGCGAGGCAGTTCTATGCGCAGCAGCAGTGGCTGAAAGAACGGGAGCAGCTGCTCTCTCGGCTTGAAGAGCGGAAGTGGATCGATATGGCTAAAGGCATTATTTCCAAGATGAGGAACATCCCGGAGTCGGAAGCCTACGAATTCTTGCGCAAGCAGGCGATGAACGAACGCAAGCGCATGGTCGATGTAGCAACCTCGATCGTTAAGGCTTATCAGCTGCTGCATAAACCCTAAGAGGAGGACGGCTTAACTCATGATCAATCATTTAAAAGAAGTAGCGCGCGGCAAACGCGGGGCACGGGACTTAAATTACGAGGATGCCTACCATGCCGCCGAGTCGATACTAAACGGAGCTTCAACCCCCGCTCAAACCGGAGCTTTTCTCGCCGCCGAGCGGATCAAGCTGGAATCCATCCCCGAGCTGGAAGCGTTCGTGCAGGCTGTCAGAATGAATGCCAGGCGGGAAAATGTGTTTCGGGAAAATCTGGACTGCGCGGCACCTTACGACGGACGGAGGTCTTCGTTTATTTCCACCTTCCCCGTGGCTTTTCTGCTTTCGGCGGCAGGGCTTCCCGTGACGCTTCACGGAAGCGCCCCCCTGCCGCCGAAATGGGGCATTACCCTTCAGGATATTCTGCTGGAAGCCGGCCTGAATCCGGAGCTGCTGGCCCCCGAGGACTTTATCGCCGCCGCCCGGCTCGGCGGGGTGCTGTACGCCAATGCCGACCGCTGGTCCCCAAAGCTGGCCTCGCTGCGGCCAATCCGCGAAGAGCTGGGGATGCGCACCATTTTTAACACGGTCGAAAAACTCGCCGATTATGGTACGTCGCCCTACATCGCGTTTGGCATTTTTCATAACACGGTGTTTGACCGTATATCTCGTTTATTGATCAAGCTGGGTTACAAAAACGCCCTGATCATTCAGGGCCAGGAGGGCTCTGATGATCTGTTCATTGACCGCGCCAACCGGATCTACGTCCTCGACAACGGTACGCCTTCCATGGATGTCATCGATCCGGAAATGATCGGCCTGGATACGCCCGTTCCCGACCTGGAGTGGTCGGCAGCTCTGCAGCTGCACACGGCTGAAGAGGTCCTGCAGGGACGCGGACATATGGCGTTCTATAACCAAACGCTGCTTAATGCGGCGGTAAGGCTCCATCTTGCTCGAAAGGTCGGATCCGTCGAAGAAGGTTTATATACCTGCAAAAGCCTGCTCGACAGCGGGGAAGCCTGGCAGACCTATACGGAATGGAAAAACGCCCTGCTGGCCAGCGCCAAATCCGCCTCGGGGAGCCGCTGACCTAAAAAACGCTTCATCTAAAAAAATGACGTGAACCGGGTGCAGAATGCCCACCGGCCCACGTCATTTTTAATTTCAAGCCTAACTCGTATCAGGTCCTTACACTGCCTGATTATCTTTATCCGCCTTTATCTCGATAAATTCGCAGTTGGTCAGGTTGGTTGTTCGGGCCACCATGTTCAACTGCATTTTGAGAATCGGATTATCGGCGGCGATGCGGAAAATAATTTTTTGGAACCCGTCGTTTTTGTACAGCTCGAAACAGTGACCCAAATGCGGAAGCGATTCCGGCGCCGATACTTCCAGACGGCTGCAATCCAGATCAATAACGTAGTCCGGAACATGAATGCCGGCCACATACTGATGATACGCCTCTATGGAAGCTTTGCCATCCTCCGGCGAAAAAACGCCTTCCACCCGAACCTTCATCGTTTTTGTTGCCTTATGCAGCTCAATGCTAAAGCTCCCCATAACAATTCCTCCAAGTATGTAAATCTTGCTCATGTATGCTGCAATTGTCGGGCACCGAGACAAAAGATAACGATAGATGTCTGCGTCTGTGCAAGGTACTTTACTAATATACTATGGCTTCAGGAAATATTCGACTGCTTTTTTATATTTTCTACACAATCCGACACCCTCCTTATTCCACACCTCTCGCACAAAAAAAGAAAAGCACCGGACCAGGTCCGATGCTTTTCAGGATGCATATTAGGTTCTGCTAGATTTATTAAGTTCATAGGTTCATTAAGGTAAACTCAGTACTGTAACAACAAACTCACATTCTGCCAGCCCGCGCCTACCGTCCATAACACGAGATAATCCCCGCGTTTTACCTTTCCGTCCCGGACGGCCTGATGCAGCGCCAGAACAGGGCTTGTACTGAGCGTATAACCGAACCGGTCCCCGATATAAACGACTTTTTCCGGGTCCAGGCCAAGGCCTTCCGATACGCGTTTGATATTGCCGGGCGTGAACTGGGAGAACATAAAAGCGGCTACGTCGTTTTGGTCTATTGCGTTTCGGCCCAGCAAAATCCGGATAGAGTCGACAGCCGATGCGGCGCAAACCGAATCGTCAAACGGCACAAACTGCAGCTGCGCGTCCTTGGCCGTAAACTCCTCACGGTACAGGTTCGACAACCCGTAGGCCGGAAACTTGGAGTTGTCGATCACCGACGTATCCGTTTGGTAAACCGAATCGATAAATCCGCGCGTCCCCTCGGCCGGCTCCAAGATGACGGCTACAGCCGCTTCACCTACGTTGGAATGATAAACAGGCTCATCCGGCGTATGGATGGACAAATAATCGGCGCCCACCACCAAAGCGCGTTCGATCCGCGGATTGGACATCATGTAACGGGAGGCTTGCTCGATGGCGACCAGCATGCCGGTACAGTTGGCATTGATGTCGAAGCAGGCCGTATTCAGATCCCCGCCCAGCGAATGATGCAGCTTCAGCGCGTTGCTTGGCAGCAGGTATTCAGGTGTTTGGGAAGTGAAAATAATCAGGTCGACATCCGGAGCCTGCAGGCCGGCTTGTTCCAAAACCGCCTTGGAGGCTTCCAAAGCCATCGTAAAAGAGTTTTCGGCAGGGGTATCAATAACGAAACGTTTATTTCGGCCAAGGCCGTTTACCAAACTTGTGACATCCGTACCCTTTTCGGCAAAATACTTGATATAGTAATCGTTGCCTACTTCATGGGCCGGATGATACATCGCAATTTCCCTGATTTGCACGCCGCTCATTGGGCACCCTCCTCGTTAGTTATTTATTGTTCGATGATTTCGTATTTGTCCATCTGAACCGTCCGTGCTACGCGGGACAGCTGCATTTTCAGAATCGGATTTTTCGCGATGCGGAAGGTAATGCTGTGGAACCCGTCACTTTTGAATTGTTGAAAGTTTGCCTCCAGCAGCGGCAGCGTGTCCGGTGCAGACACATTCAGTTTGGTGCAGTCAATATCGATGGCGAATTCAGGAATATTAATCGTAGAAACGGCTTCTTTGTAAGCGTTGATGGATTTCATGCCATCCTCGGGCGTAAAAGTGCCCTCTACTTCTGCGTAAAAGACTTTTGCGTTTTTATCAACGTTAATTGTAAAACTTCCCATGTGTAATTCCTCCAAAACCGTTAGGATTTATTTTTTGTTATCTAGATGTTTCCGTTATTTCTTGAGCGCCTTCAGCCGGTCCAGGATCGGAGCGGGTTCGCTGCCGTCCGTATTGACTTCAATGATGCACGGACCGGTCATTTCCCGGATAAAACCCGGGATTTCATCCATATCCTCAAGCGTGTCCACAGAAAGTCCCCTGATCCCGGCAAGGCGCATCATATCGCTGATCGAAACGCGCTCCTGCTTATAATCCGGTATGGTCCGGTTGAACAGGAATTTTTGGCCTCGTTCCACGTAAGAAAGCATGGCATTGTTGATGATGATATAAACAATCGGGAGCTTGTATTCCTTCGCCGTAAGCACTTCCGTGCCGTTCATGAAAAAGGAACCGTCCCCCGCGATGACCGCCACCGGACGTGTACGGTCTCCAAGATAAACGCCGGGGCCTCCGGCCATCGCCGATCCCATTGCGCCGTAGTTCAGGTTGATTTCAAAATCTCCGCCCTCCGGAACCTCCAGATATTTCACGACAAAATTGGTGAACTCGCCAATGTCGCAGGCGTAGCGGGTTTCTTTCGGCATCACCTTGCCCAGCTTCTCCAGGAACAGCCGCAGCGACAAGCCGGTATGATTTTTTTCATACGGAGCATTCAGCGGCAGCGGTTTGACAAAGGTATGGGCGGACGGCTTGACCCGGGCGGACAGGTAAGGCAGCACATCCCTCAAATCTCCCTGAATTTGAACATCGGTCTGAAAAACCTTCCCAAGCTCTTTCGCATCCCGATCGATTTGAATTACCTTGCGCCCGCTTACTAGCACATCGTTAAAGTTGCAGGTCGACGCTTCGCCAAGGCTTGTCCCCAGGATCAGCAGGCAGGTCGGTTCGCTTGAAGCGACATATTCGCTGGCAACGTCCGTGCTGGAGAACCCGTAATTGCCAAGGTTCAGCAAAAATTCGGCCGGGATGATCCCTTTGGCTGAAGGAGTGGTGATAATCGGCCACTGCAGCCGTTCGCTGAGCGCCATGATTTCCTTGGCCACCAAACGCCCTCCACGGCCCACCATGATCAGCCCCCTGGCTTCGTCGTTGATTAAGGAGGCGGCGTGGTCAACCAAACCGGCCGGATAAGGCATGCGCTGAAGCTCCTGCAGATCCGGCGCAGCGGGAAGCCGGGCCGGAGCTTCGAGACGCTGCACGTCGATCGGCACGGAGATATGTACCGGACCAAAGGGTGGAGTCAGGGCGATGCGCACCGCTTTATCCAGCTCGGCCAGCACATCGGCTTCATCCATGACGGTATTGCTGTATTTGGTAATCGGTCTGACGATATGCTGCGCATCCATCTCCTGGATCGCGCCTTTGCCGATCTGCCAGCGGTTGACATACCCGGTGACGATCAGCATCGGAGCTTTGGCGCGCATCGCGTCGGCTATGCCGTTCATCATGTTGCCGACGCCTACGGCACCTGCACCGGCGCAAACGGACAACCTGCCGGTCGTGCTGGCGTATCTGGCGGCCATATAGGCGGCGCCGGCTTCATTTTTCGTAATAATAGGCTGAATATCCACATCGATCAAAGCATCGTAAATCGGGCTGATAATTCCGGCGGGAATCCCGAATACGTATTCAACTCCGGTTTCTTTCAAATACTTTAGCATGGCCTCTGCAATGTTCATGATTTCTTCCCAACCCCTTATCCAAGAATTTGAAAAGCACCTCTGTATTGATCAACCAGGCGTTCGGCATGTTGAATTTCCTCTTCGCCAAAATGATGCAGCTCCCCGATGGCAGCCACAACTACAATACCCTGAACACTTTCTTCCTCCACAACCGGAATAATCATAATGCTGTCGATGCCGAACAGAAAAAACTCATCGGACGAACGCGGATCGTTTTTGACGTCCTGAACTACAGACGTATGAGGCTGCGCCATAAGGGACAGCAGGAGCCTGTCTTTTTCAATGTGGACCGGATTCGCGGCATGCGCTTGCTTCCATCTCTCAACGCCCAGATGGTCCGTATTCGTTTTGAGTACCGGACTAAGGCGGCCGTCAACTATTTCGTGGTAAGCAATGTCTGCAACACCGGTAAGCCGGACAAGTTCTTCGAATAATAAAGGTAGCTGTTCCATTTCCGCCCTCCCTGACCGTTTCAGTCCGTTAGATATGGATATTCGGTTAAACTAATGCGTATATTTGCTGAACTGCTCGCGAAGCTGCCCGGCGTCACTTTCAAGCTGTCTGGCGGATGCCAGCGTTTGCTCCATAGAGCTCAGCTGCTCATCCGAGCATGCCGCAATCTCTTTCGTACCGGCTAAATTCATTTCTGTAATGGCTAAAGTTTGCGTAACCGAGCCCAGGATATGTTCGGTGCTGGCGTTGATTTGCTGGGTAACCGCGGAAACCTCCTGCACCCGGGTCGAAACCTGCTCCGCCAGACGGACGATGCCATGGAAGGACTCGCCGGCTTCGGAGACCAGGACGCTTCCGGTTTCCACTTCGGTTTTCACTTTGCCCATTGCGAGAATCGATTCCTGGGAACCCTGCCTGATATGCGATACCGTTCGTGCGATCTCGTTGGCGGATTCGGCGGATTGCTCCGCCAGCTTGCGGATTTCCCCGGCTACTACGGCAAAACCTCTTCCGTATTCCCCGGCTCTGGCCGCCTCAATGGCCGCATTTAAGGAGAGCAGGTTGATTTGACTTGCGATCTCGGCGATCATCAGCGTAACGCGGTCGATTTCCGCGGTCCGTTCATCCAGCTCATGGACCGCCTGCGACGAAAGGAGCGTCGTATCGTAAATAATGCTTATTTGATCGACCAGTCGGCCGATCTTTTCATTTCCTTCATTCGCCAAACGCGCCGCGTCGGAGGATTCGTTAGCTACGTCCTGCGAGGACAAGGCGATTTGCTCCATGCCTTTTCCTACTTCCTCCAGCATCAGTTTGTTCCCTCTGGCGCTCTCTACCAGCTGCTCGCTGCCTTCGGTGATCATTTTGATGGATTCGGCAACGCCGACCACCATGTCCGTGCAAAATTCCATGCTGCTGGACAAATCTTTGGACGTAGTTGTGACTTTCCCCGCCATTTCGCTTGTATGTCCGATAACTTCATGGAGTTTGGTGCCCATTTGCCCGAAATAAGCGGCAAGTTCCCCGAATTCACCGCCTGCCTCCAGCTTTGCCGCGTCGGTCTTACGGCCTTGCGCCGCCTCCTTCGCATATTCCGTCATCTTCCGAAGCGGTTTCATCAGATGATCCGTAATAAGCCGGAGTTCAACCAGACTGAGCAGGATAAACAAGACAACCATGGAAAGGGTTCCCCATACATTCATCCATCCAAGCCTGTTCAAAACAAGGCCAAACCCAATCGCCAAAATAGCAAGCGGAGCAGCGCCCAGCAGCACCAGCTTGCGCGTGATTCCTTTTCTCAACATTAACAGGTTCAACTTACTTGCTCCTTTGCTGTCTGTAGTTGCCGATGGTTCAAATGCTTTGTTTAAATTCCTGCTGCCTGACGGGACGGGCAGCCTGTTCCTGAACGGACCTCCTTTGCGCCGAAATTCCCGCGAAAACGCCCAAACCTTCCGAAAGCAGAACGCAAAAAAGACCTTCAAATCAAATCTGAAAGTCCCGGCGGCCAAAAGCAGCGAAGTGGAAGAAACATAAGATTGGCAGCCCGGCGGTCATAGTTGGGTCAATAACGTTAGATCCGTGGTTTTGCGTCCCAGCCTTTCGGACTGGTTTGCTGTTTACTTCATTATGATTCTAAGTATAAAGTTGTAATTCTCCGGAAAACCGAAGTTGCGGTATCCTTCGGAATTCCTATGAAGACTAGACTATCATTAATATCGGAAATTAAGGTAAAATTTTTCATAGTTTGCATTCAAAATTCAAATTTTTTCATAAAATTGACACTTTTTTAATTCATTAGGTCATAGGAATATTTCATATTAGGACTTTTTAAATATAACTGGATATCCGTTCCAATTTTGATTACAAAGCTTGAAGGGGGGTTCCTCTTCTTATAAAATAAATAAACAGGCCATCATTAGCAGATTGGGGATACCTCATTTGAAAACATTCAAGAAAGTTTATATCGAAATCACGAGCGTTTGTAATTTGGCGTGCAGCTTTTGCCCTCAGACCGCTCGAAAAGCCAACTTTATGAAACCCGAAATGTTCAACGACATTCTGGATCAGATTAAACCGCATACGAACCACATTTATCTTCACGTTAAAGGCGAACCGCTTCTCCATCCGAAAATCGACCTGCTGCTCGATTCGGCCCATGAGAAAGGTTTTAAAGTGAATATTACGACCAACGGCACTCTGCTGCATAAAGCCGCAGCCAAAATTTTGGGTAAACCCGCCCTGCGCCAAATGAACTTTTCGCTGCACAGCTTTGACGGCCATGAAGGCTCCGAAGACCGCGAAGGATACGTCGGTTCCATTTTGCGTTTTGCCCGCGATGCCGCCGAGCAAGGCGTGCTGATCTCCTTCCGGCTGTGGAATTTAACCGAGGATAACCTCACCAACGCCCAGCGCCAGCGCAACCGCCAGACCCTCTCCATGCTGGAGGAAGAGTTCGGCCTCGATTATAGAATCGAAGAAAAAGTCGAGCCGGGTAAAGGCGTCAAAATCGCCAAAAACATTTATCTGAACCAGGATTATGAATTCCAGTGGCCCAGCCTGAATGCGCCGGAGGACGACGGCAAAGGTTTTTGCCACGGGCTTCGGACCCAAGCCGGCGTGCTGGTGGACGGGACGGTCATTCCCTGCTGTCTGGACGGCGAAGGCGTCATTAATCTGGGCAACGTGCAAAGCAGCAGCTTCTCCGAAATCGTGGAAAGCGAACGGGCCAACAACTTGTTCTACGGTTTCTCGAGAAGGGAAGCCATCGAAGAGCTGTGCCGGAAATGCGGGTACCGCAAACGGTTTGGCACCGGCGCCTGATTGGACTTAAGAATGAAAGCCGGACCAAATTTATTACGGAAAAAATAGAATGTAACGGCTTCTTGCCGCCGTTCGGGCGTGCTGTCGCAGGTTTTGCGCAGCACGTCTTTTTGCTGCCGGGAGTCCGAGAGCCGTTTATACTCTGGCTGTTCGCTGTCCCCGGAGTGCCATATCGGCTTGGACACTTTGAATTGGGATTGTCCATGCTTCTTGGACACTGCCAACTTTGTAACCCCGGCCCCATATTGCGGGCCTGCGACAACACTGTTTCTGTAGACCCACACAAATTTTGTCCGGTATGATGAAGGTATGGATAATAAAACGAATGACAAAGCGGCCGGAGGTTTTGGTTTTGCGAAATACCTACGAGAACATCAAACAAGGGGAAAAAGGAGCCCTGCTCAGCATTGCGGTTTACCTTCTTCTTTCCGCCTTCAAACTAATGATCGGTTCCTACACCCATTCGGAAGCGCTTCTGGCGGACGGCCTTAACAACGCTACCGACATCGTCGCTTCCATTGCCGTATTTGCCGGATTAAAAATTTCCCGGAAGCCGCCGGACAGCGATCATCTTTACGGCCATTACCGGGCCGAAACCATCGCTTCCCTGATCGCTTCCTTTATCATGTTTGCCGTCGGCCTGCAGGTGCTTTATCAGGCCATCATGAAATTCCGCGCACCCGAAGCCGCATCGCCGGATATGACGGCAGCCTGGGTCGCTTTGCTTTGCGCCGTGATCATGTACGGCGTTTACCGCTACAATTCCGGGCTGGCCCGCCGGATCCGGAGCGGCGCTTTGAACGCGGCCGCCCAGGACAACCGTTCCGACGCCCTGGTCAGCATCGGCGCTTTTGCCGGCATTCTGGGCTCCCAATTCGGCATGCCGTGGCTCGATCCCCTCGCCGCCCTTGCCGTCGGGATAATCATCTGCAAAACGGCATGGGAAATTTTCCGGGAGGCCACCCATAATTTGACCGACGGCTTTGATGCCGGACAGCTGGAGGAGATCCGCAGCACCGTGCAGCGCACGCCGGGAGTTGCGGCGATCATTGATCTGAAAGCCCGGGTGAGCGGCAACAACACGCTGGTCGATGCCACTATCGGCGTAGATGAACGGATGAGCGTAGCGGACAGCCATGCCATTACAGAGGAAATTGAACGCCGGATTCTGGAAAGTTATGAAATCGAATACGTGCATATTCATATCGAACCTTACAAAAACGTTCGCGGCGAACGCGCGGCAGGACGGAGTTAACGCAGGCAATTCTATGAAATAACGGGTCAAGGCTTCATGCCGCGGCCCGCTTGTGTTATAATAACCGTTGCGCCGGTGCCCAAAGGAAAGATTGATTGTTATTGGACACGGCCTTACAACCGAAGACAAATCCATGTTTGAAGGACATGGGAGAGGTTCGAGAACTCCCTCTATAAAAAACTAATTAGTACCTGCGTTCCACGGAACCAGGGCTTGTTTTTTTGCGTAGACCTGAAGTTCATGAACCCTCTCTCTTCGATATTTGCAGACGGATCCGTTTTGCCCGCGGGCGTTTGACATGATCCTTGAAGGAGAGGTTTTTTATGCTTAAAGATGAAAAAGCGGTAGTCGTGTTCAGCGGCGGCCAAGACAGCACCACCTGCCTGTACTGGGCCGTTCAGCAGTTCCGTGAAGTGGAGACCGTTACTTTTATGTACGGACAACGGCACAGCCTCGAAATCGAATGCGCCAAATCCATTTCCAAGGAGCTTGGCATTAAAAATACGGTGCTTGACATGAGCCTGCTCGGCCAATTGACCGAAAACGCGCTGACCCGCAGCGATATCGACATTGCCCAGGAGGAAGGCAGCCTGCCCAACACGTTTGTGGACGGCCGGAACCACCTCTTCCTCAGCTTTGCAGCCGTGATGGCCAAACAGGTCGGAGCCAGACATCTGGTGACGGGCGTATGCGAAACCGACTTCAGCGGTTATCCGGACTGCCGGGACACGTTTGTCAAATCGCTGAACGTAACGCTGAATCTGGCCATGGATTATCAATTTGTCATTCATACGCCTCTGATGTGGCTGGATAAAGCGCAAACCTGGCAGCTGGCCGACGATTTGAACGCGTTTGAGTTCGTGCGCGAACGGACGCTGACCTGCTATAACGGCGTCATTGGCGACGGCTGCGGCGAATGCCCGGCCTGCAAGCTGCGCAAAGCCGGGCTGGACCGCTATCTGTCCGCACGCGCGGAAGGTGTCCGTTTATGAGCCAGATGAATCAGTCCAGGCGCACAGCCGGAGAATTCCGCATCGTAGAATCCCTGCAGCAGTTCGGCCGCGACATTACCAAAGAACAGCTGCGTTACCATAACCGAAGGGTGCTGGTGAGCAAGGAGTTTACCTTTGACGCCGCCCATCACCTCCATGCCTACGAGGGCAAATGCAAAAACCTGCACGGGCACACGTATATCGTTGTGTTCGGCATCAGCGGGCTGCCGGATGAAACCGGCATTACCGTTGATTTTGGCGTTATTAAGGACATCTGGAAAAATGAAATCGAAGGTTACCTGGATCACCGCTATTTGAACGAAACCCTGCCTCCAA
Source organism: Paenibacillus mobilis (assembly GCF_058267595.1). Classification (NCBI taxonomy): domain Bacteria; kingdom Bacillati; phylum Bacillota; class Bacilli; order Caryophanales; family Paenibacillaceae; genus Paenibacillus; species Paenibacillus mobilis. The sequence goes on along the minus strand of NZ_JBZCMS010000004.1, from coordinate 449,263 downwards.
TGAATACGACGGCCGAAAACATGGTCGTCTGGCTCTACGAGCAAATGGAGCAGGCTTTGGAGAAAGCAAATAACGAAGGCCGCATGATCGAAGCGCGGACGGAATTTGTCCGCCTGTTCGAGACGCCTACAAGTTATGCGGAAATCAGACGGGAGTGGATGCAGGCATGAGCACGCTGGATAAGCAGGAAACGCAAGTAGTTGACGGCTTAACGCCGCAGATCCCGGCATCTGCCGCCACCATTCCCGTCCTGGAAATTTTCGGGCCTACCGTTCAGGGAGAAGGCATGGTCATCGGGCAAAAAACGATGTTCGTCCGCACGGCCGGCTGCGATTACCGCTGCAGCTGGTGCGATTCCGCTTTTACCTGGGACGGCAGCGCCAAAGACCAGATTCAGCGCCTCAGCGCGGAAGACATCTGGCAGCGTTTGTCCGAGCTTGGCGGAGACCGTTTCGCCCATGTCACCTTGTCCGGCGGCAACCCCGCCCTGCTGCCGCAGCTTGGCAGCCTGGTCGCTTTGCTGCAGGAGAAAGGCATCTCCACGGCGGTCGAAACCCAAGGCTCCCGCTGGCAGGAGTGGCTTGCCGACATCGACGAGGTCACCCTTTCGCCGAAGCCGCCGAGCTCCGGCATGGAGACCAATTTCGAAACGCTGGACGATATCGTAGCAAGACTCGCCCGGCGTCCGCGCCCTTTCGATTACAGCCTGAAAGTGGTCGTCTTTGACGATCAGGATCTGGACTATGCGATCCACGTTCATCAGCGGTATCCGCAGGCCCAGTTCTATGTGCAGGTCGGCAATCCGGACACGATCCGGATGGACGTGGAAAACCACGCCCTCTTCCTGCTCCAAAGATACGAGGAGCTGGTCGACAAGGTCATGGCCAGACCCGAGCTCAACCGGGTCCGGGTGCTGCCGCAGCTGCACGCCTTGATCTGGGGCAATAAACGGGGCGTATAAACGCAAATCAAATATGAAAGCAGGTTATCCTATGAGCGGAAGACAGCAAGACGAAATGCAGGACCTGACCCTACTCGGCAATCAGGGCACCAAATATCCCTTCAACTACGCACCCGAGGTGCTTGAAAGCTTTGACAACAAACACCCTTACCGGGATTATTTCGTCAAATTCAACTGCCCGGAATTTACGAGCCTTTGTCCGATTACGGGACAGCCGGATTTTGCGACCATCTACATCAGTTACATTCCCGACATCAAAATGGTCGAAAGCAAATCGCTGAAGCTGTATCTGTTCAGCTTCCGCAACCACGGCGATTTCCACGAGGATTGCGTCAATATCATCATGAACGATCTGATCAAGCTGATGGATCCCCGCTACATCGAGGTATGGGGCAAATTTACGCCAAGAGGCGGCATCTCCATCGACCCTTACTGCAACTACGGCAAGCCGGGCACCAAATATGAGCAGCTCGCCGAGCAGCGCCTTTTTAACCATGACTTATATCCGGAGAAAGTGGACAACCGGTAAAAATCTTAATAAAAGATCGCAAAGCGGAACAGGCTCACAGCCTGCTCCGCTTTTTTTGCGGGTTTCTTCCTCCTGCTCACCGGTGTAAAGTTAAGGGGGAAGCCGGAAACCGGTATTCGGTTATCCGCTGTTTAATACTTGTCATGAAAGGAGCTTGCCTAATGAAACCTCATATCTACGTTGCCTGCCGGATCCCTTCCGAAACGGAGAGTTACCTTGCCAAACATGTTCATTACCGGAAGTGGGACGGTCAGGGAGCCGTTCCGCATGACGTTCTCCTGAAAGAGGTAGCCGAAGCCGACGGACTGCTGACCTCCGGCAACAAAATCGGTCCCGAGCTGCTAAGCCATGCTCCCAAATTGAAAGCCGTCAGCACGATGAGCGTCGGCTACAATCATTTTGATCTGGAGGCCATGAAGGAACGGGGCATTATCGGGACGCATACGCCTAGCGTGCTGGACGATACCGTAGCCGATCTGATTCTGGCGCTGATGCTGGCCACCGCCCGTCGCGTAGCCGAGCTGGATGCCTATGTCAAGCAGGGGCAATGGAAAAAAGGCGACGGTGAAGAGCTGTTCGGGCTGGACGTACATCATAAAACGCTGGGTATTATCGGCATGGGTCGAATTGGCGAGGCCGTGGCCCAAAGAGCCCATTTCGGCTTCGGCATGGAGATCCAATATTACAACCGCCACCGCAAGCCGGACGCGGAGCAGAAATTTGGAGCCAAATATGCGGAGATGGACGATTTGCTTCGCCATTCCGATTTTGTCGTGCTGATGACACCCCTGACGCCGCAAACCCGCCATATGTTTGGCAGGGAAGAATTGGCAAGGATGAAACCTACGGCCATTTTTATCAATGCCTCGCGCGGACCGGTCGTCGATGAGGAAGCCTTGACCGAAGCCCTTCAGCAGGGAACAATTTTCGGCGCCGGACTCGACGTCTTTGAACGGGAGCCGGTGCAGCCCGATCATCCGCTGCTCGCGCTCCGGAACGTTGTCACGCTGCCTCATATCGGATCCGCGACCACCCAAACGCGAAACGATATGGCCCGGCTGGCCGCCGAAAATCTGGTGTCGGCGCTTCTTGGCCCAGAACCGCAAAACGTCGTGCCTGAATTGAAGGGCTGAGCTTTGGGTCCCTTCAGGCTGAAGGCTTTAAAACCGCCCGCAGCAAAGGCCGGGCTCTTCAAAAGAGCCTGGCCTTTTTATCTTCAAAAGTTCACAAGGGCGAGATCGAATCAGCCCAAGGTTTATTCAAAGCCGGTCCTGTATTTTTTTTCGCTGGAGGAATGATGTTTGGTCTCCTCTTTGTTCCGCTCCTCCTTTACCTCTTCGTTCAGGTCCTCTACAGGAATCGGATCCACATTGCGTTCGCTTTCAAACTTGTCAAACAAACTTTCGGCATCGGTTTCATATTGTTCAGGCTGGTCCATGCCGGATGCGCCTGCTTTGAAGTCTTTCTCATTCTCCGCCACCTGGGTTTACCTCCTTTGGTTTGCTGCGATCAAGCCGTCATAAGCTTTTTCTTCTGCAGCCCTTGTTCCTTTTATACCTCCATCCCCCGCCGTTTAAACCTGCTGCATGCAACCCGCTGAGTTTAAAAGGTACCGGCGTTTTTCAGGTAAATGTATATCAATTCTGATATAATGGTTCCCATAATCCAAGAAATTAAAAAGGAGAGAACGCCTGAAATGATACAGAAACTGGCTCAGGGCATTTTTGATCTGAATCTTGAACATAACGGCATGCCGATCCATCCGGTTTTGATCTGGAACGAACAAGACGGGGGTACGCTCATTGACACCGGCATGGTCGGCACGCTGGACATCCTCCGGGAAGCCGTCCTGGAGACAGGGGCCGAGTGGAACCGCATCCGCCGTGTCATCCTGACGCACCAGGACATCGACCATATCGGCAATTTGCCTGCGATAATCGCCAGCCTTCCGGAGAAACCCGAAATTTGGGCCCATGCGGATGACAGCGACGTTATCGAGGGACGGGCTCCTATGCTCAAAATGAACGCCGACCGGATTGCCTCCATACCGGAGCCGATGCGTGCTTTAATCAAAAAATTTTTGGATGACCTTAAGGCCGTCAAGGTTACCCGTTTTCTGAAGGACCAGGAAATTTTGCCCGTAGTTCCCGGAGGGCTGCAAGTCATCCATACCCCAGGGCATACGCCGGGCCACTTAAGCTTCTATTTCCCTGAGGAAAAGCTGCTGCTGGCCGCCGATGAACTGCTTGTGGCTGAAGGGAAGCTGACGGGACCCAATGTAGCTTTTACGCCGGATCTGCCGCTGGCCCTTCAATCCCTGTCCAAACTGGTTCCGCTTGCTATTCGGCAGGTGCTTTGTTACCATGGAGGCATTTATGATCAACAACCGGAGGAAGCGATCAAACAACTGGCGCAAACCTCCAAGTAAAGGGGAAACGTACAATGAACGAAAAATGGCCTCAGCTGGACCGGGAAATGTCCCAGGCGGGTGTAGATACCCTGCTTATTACCGATCCCAAACACGTCTATTATTTAACCGGATTTGCCAGCAATCCGCATGAACGGTTTCTTGGCGCGGTTTACAAGCGCGGCGAGCAGCCCTTCCTGGTAGTGCCGGCGCTCGATGAAGCAGCCGCTCGCGCCGCTAGCGATATCGGCACGATCGTAACCCATACCGATACCGACAATCCTTATGCTTTACTGAAGGAAGCCTTGAAAGGAAATACGGGCGTAATCGGACTGGAGAAAAATAATCTGTCCGTCACCCGTTACGAAGCCCTCCAGGCGGAACTGCAGTTCAAGGACGCCCGAAATATCGGAGATTGGCTTCAGAACATGCGCGTTATCAAAACAGCCGAAGAGGTACATAAACTCCAGCATGCCGTAAATCTGATTGAAGAAGTGCTAAAGCAGGGCTTGTCCAAATTCCGGATCGGAATGACGGAAAACGAGCTGGTAGCGGAAATCGAATATCAAATGCGGCTGGCGGGAGCAGACGGCCCTTCCTTTGATACGATGGTGCTGTCGGGCGAGAAAACCGCCCTGCCGCACGGCGTTCCGGGAACGCGCCGGATTCAGGCCGGCGATCTGCTGATGTTTGATATGGGGGTTTATGCGAACGGCTACGCTTCGGATATTACCCGGACCTTTGCTGTCGGCAGCTTGTCCGAAGAGCTGACCCGCATGTACAACACCGTGCTGGCCGCCAACGAAGCCGCTATCGCCGCAACTAAACCGGGCGTCACCTTCGGCAGCATCGATAAAGCCGCGCGCGACGTGATTACGGAAGCGGGTTACGGCCCTTATTTCCTGCATCGCCTCGGCCACGGCCTGGGCATCGATGTTCATGAATATCCGTCCGTCCACGGCGACAATACGGATCTGCTGCAAAGCGGCAATGTTTTTACGGTTGAACCGGGCATTTACCTGCCGGGCAAAGGCGGCGTACGGATCGAAGACGACGTTCTGGTTACCGAACAGGGCGTATCCGTGTTGACCTCTTACCCTAAGGAATTGACCGTTATCGGTTAAAACCGTTTTTTTTCGCAAGAAAGCAGGCAGTCCCGGTGAAGGGGCTGCCTGCTTTATCAACCTGCATTAAACCTTATTGCACAGAAACGTCCGCTTTTTCTTCCTCCTTGTGAAAACTTCGAGCTATATACATAAAAGGAGTTCCGGCGGCGGTCAAAATAAACTTGATGACATAAGTCGTCAGCAGAATTTCAAACCAGATCGAAAAATCATAATTCCAGAAAGCAATCGTGCAAAAAATCAGCGTATCCACAAAAGAACTGATCATCGTACTTCCGTTATTCCGGATCCACAGCTGATGAGGCTTCGGAAAAAACGGCGGATCCAGGCATAAAGCCTGACATCCAGCAGCTGACTGACAAAATAAGCGGTCAGGCTGCCTGCAGCCAGCTGCGGCAGCAGTCCAAAAACCGTCTCAAGCGACTGCTGCACCGGTTCCGCTTCCGGAATCGGTTTGAATATAAGCGCCATTTGCATCAGAAGCGTAGTCACAAGCAAGGTAAAAAAGCCGAACCAGACAGCTTTTCTGGCTTCTGCCCGTCCATATTTTTCGTTCAGCAGGTCGCTGGTCATATAGACGCTCACATACATCGTATTGCCCAGCGTCAGGGCAACGCCGAAGATTTCGATCGTTTTGGTGACCTGGATATTCGCAAAAACGGTAGGAATGCAGCCTCCTGAAAAAATAGGTTATGCGGTCCTGAATAGGCCTAAAAGCTTATTATATAACATGGATTGTAAAGATTTTCACTACTTTTCGCTAATAATTCAGAAAAAGGCAAAAAGTTTATGATTTTTTCATTCCATAATGGATTTTTTTACTATAAAATAGACGAAAGCTGCTCCGAATTTTCATTTTCTGCGGGAAATGACCTAGGACTAACAGCGCATTCTTAGAGAAGGAGAGAATCCCATGTTTTCAATGAACTCTATTTCCCGTAAACTAATGGTCACGTTTACGCTGATCATCGTCCTTTCATCGCTTCTCTTCAGCTTAAGTTTTTATTATGTCTCCATGAAGATCATCGATGACAATGTGCTGCCCCAGTTCGACAAGGTGCTTTTGACCAGCGCCCAGGACACCTACAAAAATCTTAACAGTTCACAAGCCATGCAGGTAAAAAGCGGCAGCGATAATTCGATCTACACGCTTCAGTCCTATTTCGACAAGGAGATCAAGTCCCTTAATCTTGAAACGGCCTATTTGGCTCAGGTAAAGGACAACCAGGCTGTAGTGCTTGTTGCGGACAGCGGCTCAGAAATGAAGGCCAAAGAGCAAATTGAAGCCCAGCCGGCCATGAAGCAGGCGACCTCCAAAGAGGGTGTCCAGCTCAGCGATTTGTACAGTGACAAATTCGGTACCCACAAAACAGCTTATGTAGGCTTGCCCGGCTCGGACCTTGTCGTTGCCGTAGGCATTGACGCCGGATTCGTCACCGAGAAACGCTCTCAGATCGCCTGGATCTGTATCGGATTATCGGTTGCCGTTATTGTCGTCTGCTTTGTTGCAGCCTACTTGATCAGCCGAAGCATTTCCAAACGTCTTCGCCAGCTGTCGAGCGTAACTCAAAAGATGGCCGAAGGCGATTTCCGCGAGGAAATTACGGTGAAAGGCAAAGACGAAATCGGGCAGCTGGCCGTCAGCTTCAAGACCATGACCGGCGCTTTGAAAGACATGATCGCAAGCGTCATCACCACCTCGGAGCAGGTAGCCAAGGACAGTACGGACATGGCGCAGCGAATCGATAACATAAAATCGATGCTTAGCAAATCCGGGGAATCCAGCAAAGAAATTCGCAGCGGCAGCGAAATGATCTCCCTGGCGGCAGCGGAAAATGCCCGTGCCATGGAAGAAATTTCGCAAGGCGTTCAATACATAGCCTCCTCTTCTGCTGAAGTTTCCGAACGGATGAGCCAAGCCTCCGCAGAAGCCGATACCGGCAACAAGCTGGCCCAGGAAGCGGTCGGCCAGATGAATCTGATCGAAACGGCCGCCGCCCAGTCGCTAAGCCATATGAAGCAAATGAACTCCCGTTCGGAAGCCATTACCGAAATCGCTAATACGATTAACGAAATTACGAAACAGATTCAAATTTTGGCGCTGAACGCAGCCATCGAAGCTTCCCGGGCCGGGGAACACGGCCGAGGTTTCGCTGTCGTGGCGAGCGAAGTGCGCAGCCTTGCCGAGCAATCCAGCACGGCCGTGAAGGAAATCGGGGAGTCTCTGGACCAAATTCGTCTGGATACCGGCAATTCGGTATTGGCCATGAACCAGGTCAACAATCAAATCCAATCCGGGGCAGGCAAAGTCCGTGACGCTGGCAAAGCGTTCCAGACGCTGGACGAATGGATCCAAAACATCAACATCACGATGCAAAGCATCTCTTCTTCCACGCAGCAAATTTCGGCCGGTACGGAGGAAGTCACCGCTTCGGTAGAGGAAAGTGCCTCCATTTCCGCGACCAGCTTGGATAACATCAAGCAAATCAGCGCGGCTGCGCAGTCCCAGCAGGAAGAAATGGCCTCCTTCTTTGAAAAAGTCAATCATCTCAGTGTACAAGCGGATAAGCTTAGAGAAGCCATTAAACAGTTTAAAATATAACTTCGCGTCACTTGCCAGTGTTCAATTAAAGCTGGCAGGCAAAAATAAAACGCCGGTGGATAACCACCGGCGTTTTATTTTATTGAATCACCGTTTCCTTTATCCTTCCCGCAATCGCCGGCTTTCGGGTCTGAGCAGAAACTGCGGGAGATCGTGGTCAGGATGGGCAACCCGGACCAGGTCCACTTCAAAAACATCCCGCAGCAGCGAAGGGGACAGCACCTCCGGCATAGGTCCGGAAGCCGCTGTGCTCCCTTCTTTAATCACAAGCAGGTGATCGCAATATAAAGCAGCCAAATTGATATCATGCACCGCAGCCATAACGGTCAGCCCGGATTCCTTCCTCCACTCCGAGATCAGCTCCATGAATTGAATCTGGTAATGGATGTCGAGAAAGGTGGTAGGCTCATCCAGCAAAACAAGCTCGGGCTGCTGGGCCATCACCTTGCCAAGCGCCGCCCTTTGCCGCTGCCCGCCGCTAAGCTCGTTCACCTGCCGGTCAGCCAGCTCTACCAGATCCAGCTTGCGCATGATCGTCTCCAGCAAGCTTTCCGGCTGGCCCGAACGGTCGCGGCCCAGCCAGTCCAAATAGGGGAATCTGCCCATTTCGATCACATCCCTGACGGAAAAAGAAACGGGCGGCAGTCCATCCTGCTGCAGCACCGCAAGCTTCCGGGACAGCTCCCTGCGGCCGTATCCGTCAACCGGCTTGCCGTCCAGCAGAATTTGCCCGCTGTCCGGTTTCTCGGCGCCGGAAATCAATTGGAGCAGCGTAGATTTCCCACTGCCGTTAGGACCGATAATCCCCCAAAAATCCCCCCGGCGGACATGCAGATGCATTCCGCGGAGCACCGGCCTGCCGCCGAAAGATTTAGTGACGCCTTCCAGACGAATCATAACCTTCTCCCTTCCCTCTGCTTCTTGTTCCGATACAGCAAATAAGCAAAGAAAGGGGCGCCTACAAAAGCCGTCACGACCCCTAACGGAATTTCGGTGGGCGCAAGCAGCGTCCTTGCAGCCAAGTCGCTCCACATCATAAAGATCCCCCCGCCCAGGACTGAAAGCGGCATAAGCAGACGATGATCGGAGCCAAGCATTAAACGCAGCATATGAGGCACGACCAGTCCGACAAATCCGATTACGCCTGAAACGGATACGGCCGCCGCGGTCATCAGCGTCGCCACAACCAAAACGGCCAGCTTGGTCCGTTCAACCTCGAGCCCCGTATGCGCGGCTTGTTTTTCTCCAAGTGCCAGCAGATTTAGCCGCCTGGACCAGCTCCACAGCAGGATAACCCCTGCCAGCAAATAAGGAAATAAAATCGCGGTGTAGGACCAGCCGCGCAGGCTTAACCCGCCCATCGTCCAGAATAGGATTTCATTAACCGTGCTTTTGGACATCGTGGTCAGGAAAGAAACGATAGCCCCCAGGAAGGACTGCATAATAATGCCGGACAAAATGAGGCTTTCCGTAGGGATTTTCCCGCGCTCCCCAGCAAGCTTTAAAACGACGGCCAGCGTAGCGATCCCGCACAGAAACGCTGCGGCAGGCAGCGTAAAAATACCCGCCACCGAATACTGCCAGCCGAAAAAAATCAGCACGGCCGCCCCAACGGAAGCGCCGGACGAAACGCCGAGCGTAAACGGGTCCGCCAGCGGATTCCGCAGCACCCCTTGAAAAGCCGCGCCGGCGGCGGACAGCGAGGAGCCGACCAGCAGGCCCAAAATGACCCGGGGCAAGCGGACCTCCAGGACGATTTTTTCGGACGAAAGATCCCAATCCGGCATGATGACGTGCTGTACAAAGGGCAGCTTATGCAGCAAAATAAGGGCGATTTCGCCGATCGGAATATAAACGGAGCCGATTCCGACGCAAACCAGCAGCGTCAAGATCAGCAGGATAAAACCGACAGCGAAAGCGGCTGTCAGTTTGGTTTTCATTGGAACAGATCCGGGTAAATCGCTTTGGCGACGTCCAGCAAACCTTCCGTAAGGCGGGGGCCTGTGCGGCTCAGCAGATTATCGTCCAGCCCGACGATACGGCCTTCTTTAACCGCCGTAATTTGATCCCAGCCGGCACGCGCTTTAATGATTTGATCCAGGGTCCGGTTTTTCTCGTCTACCGCGCTGTTGGCGTAGAGAATAACGTCAGGATTGGATTTGATAATATTTTCCTCGTTGATTTCGTTCCAGCCGGTCGTATCGCCCGCCACGTTCACTCCGCCGGACAACGTGATCAGTTCGTCCATAAATTCGCCTTTTCCGACCGTCCAGCCCGGGGAAAATTCGATATAGACTTTTTTCTTCTGATCCTCGCTGATCGTTTTAACCTTATCGGCAACCTGGGACAGCTCGGCATTCATCTTGCTGGTAACCTGCAAAGCTTCTTTCTGGTGATCGGTGATTTGGCCGTATTGCGTGACGTCTTGAATAACGGCTTCTACCGTTTTGGGATTAAACTGAAAAACCTTGATGCCCAGGTCCCGCAGGCCTTTAATCGTATCCGCGCTTGTAATCCCGGCCGCAAACACAACATCCGGCTTCGCGGCGACAATCGCTTCGGTATTCAGCTCGTAGCCGCCCATTTTCGGCTTGGATTTCGCGGCTTCCGGATAATCGTCGTTATCCGTAACTCCCACGATCTCGTCATTCAGCCCGAGCGCAAACAGGGTTTCCGTTTCGGATGGCGCAATGGAAATGATCCGCTGAGGCGCCGCCTCAAACGTGACCTCCGTGCCGGTGGCATCCGTAAGCGTAAGCGGATAAGCGGTTTTTGAGGCGTCCTCTGCGGAAGCCGAGGTTTCCGCCTGCGTGGAAGGCTCCTGACTTTGTACGGCGGCGTTGCCGCTCGGCTGCGCTCCTGCGCTGCCGTTATTTGCGTTGCCGCAGCCCGCCAATACGACGAGCATAAGAGCGATGAGCCATAGGCTCCATGTTTTTTTAGCCAACTTGTTCATAATACCCTCTCCTCTTGAATTTCTGATAACTGAGCACGAACCGAAAAAAAACCCTTCCATTCCGGAAGGGCACGTCCGCATAAAAGCACAGCAGGAGCCGAATTTATCAAATGGCGATGAACCTGCCAGCGATTCTATCCGGTCAGCTTTATTTTCAGGCAGAACGTTATCCTCTCCTCGAAGGACCGTTACGGCTTTTGCAGGCAGGTATCTGGCTTCCGGCAGGTTTTCCTTTACAGGCAAACAAGATCGGCCGGTTACAGTGGCGGGACCGCGCCGGAGTTGCACCGGCTTCCCTTTTCATCCGAAGTGCATGGACTGCCAAGGCTTCGGAACCTGTAAAAGGTAGGTATGCTTGTTTCGTTCGAATCTCTTATTGGATTATAGGGGAAAGAGAGGTTTCTTACAACCGAATCCGGGCAAAAATCGCCATTTTCCACCAGAGACGGACAGTTTGTTTGGTTTGTGCTTCGGCCGGGCGGCACGGCTTTTTCAGGCCAAAAGGAGTTTATAGCCGGACTATTGCCCGGGCAATGAGCTTTTCCTACAATCTTCCTTTGGTTTCCGGCTTATTTGGTTTACAATAGAAGGACGAGCTTTATCCATTTTTGTCGCACTGGAGGACATGAAAAAGATGTTGTTCATTGATAATGAGGGCATTACCGATGCCTCTATTAACTTGGCCATTGAGGAATATGCGCTGAGACACCTGCCTGCAGACGAAACCTATCTGCTGTTCTACATTAATGCCCCGTCGATCATCATCGGCAAACATCAAAATACCATTGAGGAAATCAATGCCGAATACGTCAAAGAAAACGGGATTCAAGTCGTGCGCCGTTTATCGGGCGGCGGTGCCGTCTACCATGACCTCGGGAACCTCAATTTCAGCTTTATTACCAAGGATGACGGCGAGTCCTTCCACAACTTCCGCAAATTTACCCAGCCGGTGGTTGAAGCGCTGCGGAACTTCGGCGTCAATGCCGAGTTGACGGGACGGAATGACCTGCAGGTCGGCGATCAGAAGATTTCCGGCAACGCCCAATTTTCCACCCGCGGACGCATGTTCAGCCATGGCACCCTGATGTTTAACCTGAATCTGGACCACGTTGCGGCATCCCTTCATGCCAATCCGGAGAAATTCAAATCCAAAAGCACCAAGTCGGTGCGCAGCCGCGTAGCCAACATCATTGATTTTATGGATAAAAAAATTACGATCGAAGAGTTCCGCAGCGAGCTGCTCCGGTACATCTTCGGCATGGATCCGGATGCGGTGCCTCAATATGTCCTGAAGGAAGAAGACTGGGCCAAAATCCATGAAATCTCCGAAGAACGCTACAGAAATTGGGATTGGAACTACGGATTGTCTCCGGAGTCCAACGTCAAACACAGCCGGAAGTTTCCGGTCGGCATCGTTGACCTGCGGATGGACATTAAAGAAGGCCATATTCAGGAAATCAAAATTTACGGCGACTTCTTTGGCGTAGGCGACGTAGCGGATATCGAAAACCTGCTGCGTGGTGTAAAATACGAAGAGGCTGCCGTACGCGCCGCTCTGGAAGGAACCGACTTGAAACACTATTTCGGCAACCTGGAGCTGGACGATTTTGTAGGACTGGTTTTCCTGGAAGAATAGAATGACCGGCTGCCGCACAAGCGGCCCGCCGAGCCATATACGCAATAAACCCAATAAATCCATAGAAAAGTCCGTAGGTGCGGGTCAAACCCGCTGCGCTTAACGGGCCCATAAAGGAGAGAAACCGATGTATAAACTGATGGCCATTGATATCGACGACACTTTGATTAATGACGATAAGGAAGTCACCCCTGCTACGCAGGAAGCGCTTGAGCAAGCCGTAGCCAAAGGGGTTGTGGTGACGCTGGCCACCGGCCGGGCTTATGCCTCCGCGCAAGCCATTGCCCGCCAAACCGGTTTAAACGTGCCTATCATAACGTATCAAGGGGCCCTGGTTAAAAATCTGCTCGATGAAAAAGTACTTTATGAACGGTATGTACCGTACGAAGCAGGGAAAAAACTTTACGATTTCTGCATCGAAAACAATCTGCATCTGCAAACCTACATTGACGACAAGCTTTATGCCCGCGAGGAAAATCAAAAGCTGATCGATTACGCAACTTTGAACGGTACCAAATATCACATCGAACCTGATTTTGAAAAATTGCTGTCCAAGCAGACGCCAAAATTCCTGATTATCGATTCGCCGGAATACCTGGATGAAATTTCGCCGGTCCTGCGCGAGCTGCTTGGCGACGGCGTTCACATCACTAAATCCAAACCGCATTTCCTTGAAATCATGCACAAGGAAGGCACCAAAGGCGCGGCTCTGACGTTCCTGGCCGGCCACTTCGGCTGTGATCTGTCCGAAACGATTGCCTGCGGGGACTCCTGGAACGACCACGAAATGCTAGAAGCCGCCGGTCTTGGCGTAGCGATGGGCAATGCGATTGCCCCGCTGAAGGAAATCGCCGATTATGTGACGGCTTCGAACAACGAAGACGGGATTAAGCAGGTCATCGACAAATTTATTTTGAACGCGGAATAAGAAACCAGCTAGAATAGCGAATGGCAGAACCCCCTCCTAAATCGGACTTCGGTCCGTACAGGAGGGGGTTCTTTTTGGCAGAGGGAACATGCCTTGAGTTCTTGAAGTATTCTTTAGCAGGATTGTCCAATGCTGCATTTTATCCCCTTGTCAAGCTGACCGTGTAGCCCGTCACGGCAACCGCAACTTGCTCAGGCAGCCCATAATCCTTCCGGACGTCCACGTCATGCGACATATGGGTAAATATCGTCCGCCCCGGCTTAACCTCAGCAAGGAGCCCCAGCGCCTCCGTCATATCATAAACGGAACGCCCAGCGTATTCCGCTTCCTCCTTATAGAAGCTTGTACCCAGCACCAGCAAATCAAGGCCGTAGAGAGGCTGCTTCTGATCCTCGGGCAGCCCGATCGAATCCGAGCAGTAAACCCAGGTAATCCCCGGCTTGGAGAGCTTGTAAGCGTAGGAATAGCCGTTTTTCCCGTGGTTGACCTTCCAGCCTTTGATTTCCCAGCCGGCCAGCGACAATCCCTGATCGATCGGATGCAATTCCAAATGGCGGTCCAGCCAAGGATACTGCCGCAAAATGATGTCGATAACTTCCTGCGGCGCATACAGCTGCCCTTTGATCTCCAGCCAGCGGCAAGCGTCGGCCCACTCTGGCAGCCCGCCGATATGGTCAAAATGGGCATGCGTAATGACGATATCGCGAATAAACCTTTTTCCGGCCATCTCCATCTGAGTCCTCCAATCCGGACCGCAATCGATCATAAACTCCCCGCCCGGCCCTTCAACGGTAACGGATGAGCGAAACCGCCGGTTCACTCCGGTTAATCTGGCTTCTTCGCATACTTGGCAATCGCAGTATACCCGGGGTACTCCCATTGCGTCCCCTGTCCCGGTAAACACTAACCGGTCTACATTCTGATCCCTCATATTGGAGATTCCCCTTTCTATGACCTAAGCTCATGCCGCCGGACAACCTGCCGAGGTTGCTTGACTATTAGGCTTGACTCTAGTCCCGATGGTTGCCAAGTTGCCGGTTGTCGTTACCGTTCATTAAAATCAACGGCTATTGCCCCGGCGGCGCCTGAGTCGGCATGAATGCGCTCCGGACCTCCCTCCGGCTCAATCGTCAATACGATATTGTCCGCAGGGGAAATCGTCTTGTCTTTTACATAAAGATGAGCGCGGTTGGCGTCATAGCGAAGCAACCCCAGGTTGTCTTCACTGCTTTGATTCACCAGCCACACGCGGACGGTCTGTCCTTTGCCGGGAACCAGGCCGCCCACCAGCATGAGCACCTCTTTGGAATCCGCATTATACCACATTTTGCCGAGCTGCGGCTCCTTTCCTCCCCAATGCAGCGGGTAGGACACCGTTTGCGGATCGGACAGGACTTGTAGCGCCTCCGGTTCATAGGTCTTCACATAACGGTTCCACTCGGTATCGGGCTGAGCCAGCGGCAGCGCCGCCCAAAAAATGGCCAGCAGCATAAGCGTTGCCGCAAAACCAAGGGTCCATTTCCAGCGCGATGCAAACAACCCGCTGATTTTCCGGCGAACTCCGATCATTCTGACCTTATGCCGCAGCTGCTTTCTAATCCGGTCCTGTGGAAATTCGGCGGCCTGACCCCATACCTGACCATATTTAAACGCCGGTTCAGTCGATTCGGTGCCAATAAATTCGGCTCCGGCATCATAAGCATGGATTGCAGCCGCTTCAAAGACTTCGGCGGCTTCGGCGATTTCAACGGCTTCAGCAACTCCAGCGGCCTCGGCGGCTTCATAACCTTCGCCTTGTTCATCCGCATCAACGTTTGTCCCCAAAATGCTCTCCCAACGTTGTTTAAGCAGTTGGCAGGCAGGACAAACAGCGGCGTGCGCGGCCATTTCGGCAGCCTTGCTTTCCGGTATGGAGCCCAGCAGCCAATCAATCCATTCCTGTTCGGAATATAGGCGAAGGCAGGCGTCCTGCTCGCCTTGATCATTCAGACCGTTTATCCCCAGCTTCGCTTTATTGAGACCGATGTGTTCGCTCATGCCGGCTTCCTCCTTCCAGTGGGTCCCCCCAGCCCTGCTTCTCCATTTGCCTGCGCAAATTGCCGAGCCCGTACCGCACCCATGATTTGACGGTTCCAATCGGCACGTTCCATGCCTCCGACATTTCCCGTTGGGTTTGCAGCGAATAATAGGAACCCATGATCGCCTTCTTCTGCGGTTCCGGCAGCGCATAAATCGCCGTTTGCAAAGCCTCGCGTTCCAGCCTGGACAGCGCTTCATCTTCACCAGAGCCGGAAACGCCGCCGGCTTCCGCTTCCAGCGCCTCGTCTCCCGGATACTGCAGCTTCGATTTGCGGCGCAGCCGGTCGATGCTGCGGCTGCGCGTCAAAACTGCCAGCCAGGCTTTGATCGACCCGCGCCCCTTATCGTAAGCTCCTCCTTTGCGGAGCACCTCCAAAAATACTTCGTGGCAGATATCCTCCGCTTCCATCCGGTCTCCTGCCAGGCGCAAGGCCACCTGCAGCACAAATGGAGCATAATGGGCATAAAACGCATCAAACGCTTTCACCGAGCCGCTGCACATTTCGCGCAGCAGCCCGGTCATCTCTTCATTTTGCAGGTCCATTCCTCCGCCCTCCCGCAAAAGCCTTCAATTTCATCCACCTCCCGTTTTACCAAAAACCAAGGAATTTGAAAACCACTTTTTTTTGTAAAAGCATAAATCCAAATTGCTTTTTCATTCGTATCCGAAATGAAAGGCAAGCGGAGAAAAGAAAAAAAGCTTTGCTGCCACAGGCGAGGGGCCCATCCCTGCGGCAGCAAAACGCAACAACAACGGTCTGAAAGACGTAAGTCTCCATCCGCTTGCCTCACCGCATTTCGACATTTTTATGAAACAGGAGGAACCAACATGCTTTTATCCTTACGAAAAGCGGCGCTGTCCATCATGGTCCTGTTCACCGCCCTGGGCGGCAGCGTGCTGACCGAATCTCCCCGCGCTGCGGCTGCGGGGGCGCTGGAATTATATACTCCCTATTTGGAATGGTCGGCGGCGCCCGGAGAAACTGTGTCTTATTCGGTGGATCTCGTCAATCATGGGTCGGCTACCGCTTCCGCCGAAATTTCGCTGGAGACGCAAAACAGCGACTGGAAATATAATTTGTCCGCAGGCGGCCGGGAAATTTCGCGCATTGCCGTAAAGCCGGGCGAAACGCAAACCTTTAGTCTGGATTTGGACGTGCCGCTCAAGATCAACAAAGGCCAGTACTCTTTCACTTTGAAGGCGGACCAGGCTTCGCTTCCGCTGGTGGTCAACGTTTCCGAGCAAGGAACATTTAAAACGGAATTTACGCTGGATCAAGCCAATATGGAAGGTTATTCGGACTCCACCTTCACTTACAGCGCGGTACTGCGGAACCGGACGCTTCAGAAACAAACCTACGCCTTGAGCGCCGGGGCCGAAGACGGCTGGGACGTCCGCTTCCAGCTCGACAGCAACAGCGTGACTTCGGTTGAGGTCGATCCGAACTCCGAAAAGACGATTTCGATTCAGGTCAAACCGCCGGAACAGGTCAAGGCCGGCACCTACAAAATTCCGCTTTCGGCAACCAGCGGCGATACTACGGCCAATGCCAGCATTGAAGCGGTGGTAACCGGTACGTATGCTATGAAATTTTCCACATCGGACGATGTCCTGAGTACGGACGTCAAAGCCGGTGCGGAGCGCAAGCTGACGCTGGTCGTGCAAAACACCGGCTCCGCCGAACTGCAGGACTTGTCCTTCTCATCCAACACGCCAACGGATTGGTCGGTTTCCTTTGAGCCTTCCTCCATCAGCTCCATTGCTCCGGGAGAAAGCAAACAGGTGCAGGCTACGATCAAATCCAGCAGCAAAGCCCTTTCCGGCGACTACGTTGTCAGCCTGACGGCTTCTTCGGCCAGCAAAAGCGCAAACGCGGATATCCGGGTGACGGTTAAATCATCGGTATTATGGGGATGGGTGGGGATCCTCATCATACTGGTCGTCATCGCCGGCATTTATTATCTGTTCCGGAAATTCGGGAGAAGATAAGCGATGACCGCCGGCATGACACCCACTCCGGCTGCTGCAGCCGCATGGCCTGCCGCGGCGCCTGTTATTGAGCTCAAAGGACTGACCAAAAAATACGGCGATACGGCCGCCGTCAATCATTTGAATTTAACGATCTCCCGGGGCGAAATCTTCGGGCTGCTTGGCCCCAACGGCGCCGGAAAAACCACAACCATTTTGATGATGCTTGGATTAACTGAACCCACTTCGGGCCAGGCCAAAATATGCGGGCTTAACCCGGCCAGAGAAGCGCTGAAGGTTAAACGCAAAGTCGGCTACCTGCCGGATGACATCGGCTTTTACGAAGACAGAACTGCTTTGGATAATTTGATCTATACGGCCAGACTGAATGGGATTTCCCGGGAGGATGCGGTCGTCAAAGCCGCCGCCCTGCTTGAAAAGACCGGCTTATCCGAACATGCAGGTAAAAAGGTAGGGGCATTTTCCCGCGGGATGCGGCAGCGGCTCGGACTCGCAGACGTTCTGATCAAGAACCCCGAGGTCATCATCCTCGACGAACCGACGCTTGGGATTGATCCCGAAGGGGTGCGCGAACTGCTTGCGCTGATCTCGGCGCTCAGCCGCGATGAGCAGTTGACCGTGCTGCTGTCCTCCCACCATCTGCACCAGGTGCAGCAAATCTGCGACCGGGTCGGCCTGTTCGTTCAAGGCCAATTGATCGCCGCCGGCGACATCCGTTCTTTGTCCGAGCAGCTTGACGAAGACGGCAATTATTATGTTGAGGTTGGGGTCAAAGAGTGGCTGGCCCCGCTGGACGAAGCCATTTCCGCCCTGGAAGGCGTAAACGAAATCCGCAAGCCGACAGCCGGAGATTGGGATGGAACCAGGAATGGGCGAGGCCCGATCGCCACGATCGTCTGCGACCGCGACTTGACGGCGCAAATCGCCGAAGCGGTCACTCACAGCGGGGCTGAGCTCTTTTACATCCGCCGCAAGGAATACGGTCTGGACGACATTTACCACCGCTATTTTGAAAGGAGAGAGGAGTCATGACTTCCTTGAACAAAACGCAGTCGAACCGACTGCTTGCCGAAACGCTCCGGCTGAATGCGGTTCGGGAGACGGCAAGGAAGGTCTGGGCGCAGCTTCGTCCCCGCCGTGATCTGGAGCAGGCGGGAGAACGCTCCCGCACCGCCTCCTCATTTTGGGTGATGGTGGAAAAAGAATGCGGCGACCATTTCCGAAGCTGGCGTTTCGCTATCTTGATGGCCATTATTGTGCTGGCCTGTATCGGGTCCATTTATGCGGCGGTTACCGCCATCCGCTCCGGCGATGCTACCGCCAAAGACACTTCCGGCACCAGCGATACGTTTTTATTTCTAAAAATGTATACCTTAACGAGCTCGTCGCTGGCTGTACCGTCCTTCTCCACGTTCCTGTCCTGGCTTGGCCCTTTGATCGGGATCACGCTTGGTTTTGACGCGGTTAACTCCGAACGGAACAAGGGCACACTGGGACGGCTGTTGTCGCAGCCCATTTACAGGGACGACTTCATCAAGGCCAAATTCGTTTCCGCCCTGTTCGTCATTACCGTCGTTGTTTTTTCGCTTGGCTTTCTGGTGATGGGACTGGGGTTGTTTACCATCGGTTATCCGCCCACGCCGGAAGAGTTTCTGCGGATTATTGTTTTCCTGCTGATGGCCGTCATCTATATCGGCTTCTGGCTGAACCTGTCGATCCTTTTCTCGATCCGCTTCCGGCAGGCGGCAACCTCGGCCTTGTCTTCGATCGCCATCTGGCTGTTCTTCACTATCTTTTACAGCATGATCATCAACATGATCGACAGCGCGACGGCGGTAGCGCAAACGGCAGCACCGGAAACTCAGCTCCAACATATCAACTTCATCTTGACGCTGAACCGGATCTCGCCGACGGAGCTGTTTTCGGAGACCCTAACAACCATGCTGTCGCCCGGCGTTCGTTCGCTTGGCCCGCTGACCATGGATCAGCTCGTCGGAGCGATCGCAAGTCCTCTATCACTGGGGCAAAGCCTGCTGCTAATTTGGCCGCAGCTGACCGGCCTGCTTGCCGCAACCATCATCTGCTTTGGTCTATCATACGTTCTGTTCATGCGTCAGGAAGTCCGCTCCAGAGTTTGACCCGCTGCCATGTATAACAACGAATAATGAATCTCATTGAAAACGCCAGGCTGCCTTCTCCTGTCTTGGAAAAAGCGGCCTGGCGTTTTATGTGCGCAAACACGGATATTTTAAATGATCACGCTGAACGGGTCCCGCTTCAGCGGATTTTCGGCAATCCAGCTGCGCTCTTCATTAAACAGATAGACGCGGTGAACAAGCACGCGGATTTCCTGTCCAATCTGCAGATTTTCTTTCTCCAAGGAACGGAAGGTCGTCAGCGTTTGTCCGCCAACCTCGACTTCCACCAGCCACTCGCTGCCCCTGAAATGCAGGTGCTTAACCACTCCCTCGGCCGTTGCCGAAAGCAGCGCAAACTCGGATTCCGGTCCAACTTCAATATATTCGGGGCGGATCAACGCATGTGTCCCGCTGCCCCCGCTTTCCTCCTCAAACCCTTTTAATGCGGCGGCATGCTCGACCAGCGTGGATTGACCGATAAAAGAAGCCACAAAGGGCGTATTCGGTTCCTTATATAGATCCCAAGGGGTGCCTTTCTGCTCCAGGCGGCCTTGATTGATGATCATGATTTCATCCGCCACTTCAATGGCTTCTTCCTGGTCGTGGGTAACAAAGATGGAGGTAATGCCCACTTCTTCAATCAGCTCACGCAGCCAGGTGCGCAGCTCCTGCCTGATCTTGGCGTCGATGGCGGCAAAAGGTTCGTCCAGCAGCAGCAGCTGGGGGCTCGGGGCAAGCGCGCGGGCAAAAGCAACCCGCTGGCGCTGTCCGCCGGACAGCTGGTGCGGAAGCCTTTTTTCAAAACCTTTAAGGCCGGTCAGCTCAACCAGCTCCATAACCCGTTCCCGGATTTGGGCCTTCTGCAGTTTCTTGATCTTTAATCCAAAAGCAATATTGTCAAAAACCGTCATATGCTTAAACAGGGCATAACTTTGAAATACAAAACCGATTCCGCGATCCTGCGGCGAGAGGCGGTTGACCCGTTCACCATGAAACAGGATATCGCCCTGATCCGGCTGCTCTAAGCCGGCCAGCATGCGGAGTATAGAGGTTTTCCCCCCACCGCTTGGACCCAGCAGGCCTATTAATTTGCCTTTTTCAATTTCAAAGCTGACATCCTTCACTGCATGAAAATCACCAAAATGCTTATCCAAATGCCGCACTTCGACATGCATTCCCGCTTCCACCCTTCCTGTGCCCGCTGCATCTCAAACATTAATCTCATCGACTTACTATGATTTAAAAATACTTTATCAAACCATGACCCCCTCGTCAACGACGAATGGAAAAATTCGGAACACCGCAGCTCTTTGCCTATGCTCGTATCTTGCTTGTATAATCTTCGTTCTGGGCTGCGGCGAAATTTCTGATCCGATTTGAAAAATTGATAATATTGATTTAATTGTTTAATGAGTTAATGTTATATCAATGCAATTGACTAAAGCGATTAGGTGAAATAAAAAGCCGTTATCCGGCGTTGATGTTATAATTCAAAAATCGTGCATGGGCTATGGCAGATGGCTTAATCTCCTCAAAACTTACCCGGCCTTGGATGTAGTTCGATATGAATCCATGTAAGCTGAGGAACATATTTAGCGGGAGTGAAACATGATTTCGAAGCGGGTGATTCTCTTCTTTCAAATGTTTGCGGACCAACGAAGCGAAATGCTCGTAGCATTTAGTTTGTTCCGACCGGCAGTAAGCCAAAATCTCTTCATCCCGCAGCATGAACATTATTTCGTATTGATGCGGATGATCCAAACCGAATTTGATAAACTCCAGCATCAGCTGTTCGATTCGGGTTAAGCCCGGCTCCAGCGGTCTTTCCATAACTTGATCAAATAATACGGAGACATGGTGAAAATCCTGGATGACAATCGCATAAAACAACTCGGCTTTTTCCTTGAAATGATAATAAAGCGAACCATGACTGTATCCCAGATGCTGACCGATGCTTCGCATTGAAATCGACCGGTAACCTTTGGTGATAAACAAGTGCCTGGCGGCTTCCATAATCCTCTCTCGCGTCAACTCGTGCTCTACTGCTCTTCTCGCCATAGACTATTCTCCTTCGATATAAAAGATCCTTTCGCCTTCCGTAATCTGAGACTGCCCCTGCGTCAAATCGGTCATCCATGCTACAAACTGCTCAGCCTCAAGCTCCAGCGGAAGACAAGTTAGTCTGACTTTGTCGGTGAAATCCGTTTGCCCCATCCGGATTCCCCGGTTCCTCAGCTCATTCTCCACTTTGCCTAACCAGGTATAGTCCAATTCTACAACAATTTCGCGGTGCAGTACACGAATAATTGGCTCTCCCGCTTCAATTGCTGCAACCGCGCCGTCCGTATAAGCCCGGATCAATCCGCCTGCCCCCAGCATGATCCCGCCAAAATAACGGGTCACTACGATGGCGACATTTTTTAACCCCTGATTTCGAATCACCTCCAAAATAGGTTTACCAGCCGTTCCGCTTGGCTCTCCATCGTCCGACTGCTTTTGAATTTCGTCGCGTTCCCCTATCATATAGGCCGAGCAGTTATGGGTGGCGTTCCAGTGCTGTTTCTTGATTTCCTCAATAAAAGCCACCGCTTCTTCTTCGGTTTCCACAGGACGAATGTGGCCGATAAATCTGGATTTCTTGATGACGATCTCTTTGCTGCCTTCCTGACGGACCGTTTTGTATGTAGTAAGCATATGCGTGATCCTTCCTTTAATGCCGTAATAACGCAGAATTCGCTAAAAATAGCTCTAACCGGGTCCGACTGTGACCCTTTATGTCATCTTGCAGGTAATCAAAAAGCAGTTCCGCCTGAAGGCTGCGAACTGCTTCTTGAGGTCTGGCTATTATTATAGCTTATTTCACGCTGGAAACGTAAGCCTTAAATCCGATAAAACCCGGCTCCGATTATTCGGAAAGTCTGGCTTCCAGCTCGGCTTTTTCTTTCTCGTAGCCTGGTTTGCCAAGCAGGGCGAACATGTTTTTCTTGTAAGCTTCAACCCCCGGTTGGTCAAACGGATTTACGCCGGACAGGTAGCCGCTCACGCCGCAGGCTTTCTCGAAGAAATAAACGAGGTAGCCGAAGGAGTATGGGCTCATGTCTTTTACGTTTACGATCAGGTTAGGCACTTGACCATCCGTATGCGCAAGCAAGGTGCCTTGGAACGCTTTTTTGTTTACGAAATCCATCGTTTTGCCTGTCAGGAAGTTCAAGCCGTCAAGGTCCGTTGGATCTTCTTCGATTGTGATATGGCTTTTAGCTTCTTCAACCTGGATGACCGTTTCAAAAATGTTGCGGTTGCCTTCCTGAATGAATTGGCCCATGGAGTGAAGGTCTGTCGAGAAGTCTACAGAAGCCGGGTAGATGCCTTTGTAGTCTTTGCCTTCGCTTTCGCCGTACAATTGTTTCCACCATTCGGATACATAGTGCAGGGATGGCTCGTAGTTCACCAGGATTTCGGTTACTTTGCCTTTGCGGTACAAAGCATTGCGGACTGCGGCATATTGGTAAGCGCCGTTTTCAGCCACGTTAGGATTGCTGTATTCTTTAGCAGCATCGGCTGCGCCTTTCATGATTTCTTCAATGTTGATGCCGGCAGAAGCGATCGGCAGCAAACCTACAGCCGTAAGAACGGAATAACGTCCGCCTACGTCATCAGGAATCACGAAACTTTCGTAGCCTTCTTCGTTAGCCAATTTTTTAAGGGCTCCTCTTTCGCGGTCCGTAGTGGCGTAGATCCGTTTGCGGGCTTCTTCTTTGCCGTATTTCTCTTCCAAAGCTTTGCGGAAAATACGGAAAGCAATAGCCGGCTCGGTTGTTGTACCGGATTTGGAGATGACATTGACGGAGAAGTCTTTGCCTTCGATCAGCTCCAGCAGGTGGTTCACATAGGTAGAGCTGATGTTGTTGCCTGCGAAATAAATTTCAGGAGTTTTGCGTTTGTCTTTAGGCAGCAGGTTGTAGAAGGAATGCTGCAAAGCTTCGATAGCCGCGCGCGCTCCCAGGTAAGAACCGCCGATACCAATCACGATCAGCACGTCGGAATCGCCTTGGATTTTCTTGGCGGCCTGCTGAATGCGGGCAAACTCTTCTTTGTCATAAGCCGTAGGCAGATCGATCCAGCCGAGGTAGTCGGAACCAGCGCCGGTGCCTTTATGAAGCTGCTCATGAGCCAAACGGATAGGCTCTGCCAAATTATCGATTTCATGTTGGTTTACAAACGAAAGGGCTTTGCTGTAATCAAAACTAACTTGTTTAGACATCTAGGATAACGCCTCCGTTAACTTTGTTTTAGTGACAATCCAGCTCTAAATCTCTCTTAACTTGTCCTGACTCAAACAACCAAATTTAGGATACTGTAATTTCCCTCTGAAAACAAGGGCATTATACACGTCCCTTCAGCCGTGATAGAATAAGCTAGGATATTTAAATTTGGATATAGAAGGTGACGATCATTATGAAAAAAATCGGATTCATCGGACTGGGCACCATGGGTGCGCCCATGGCCTCCAATCTTCTGAAAAAAGGATATGCCGTTACGGTATATAACCGTTCCGCCGCCAAAGCGGAGGCTCTTTCCAAAGAAGGAGCCTCCGTTGCGCTTACTCCCCGTGAAGCCGCAGCCGGACAAGACGTTGTTATCACCATGGTGAGCGACGATTCGTCCATCGCGGCCGTGTATGAGGGACTAGACGGCCTGCTGGCCGGACTGGGCGAAGGCAGCGCCGTCATTGACTCCAGCACGATCTCTCCTGCCCTGTCCAGACAGCTCGCCGAGCAAGTCGCCGCCAAAGGCGGAACTTTTCTGGATGCGCCTGTGACCGGCAGCAAACCTGCAGCGATCGACGGCACGCTCGTCTTTATGGTCGGCGGACCTGCCGAAACCGTGGAAGCTCATCGGGACCTTTTTGACACCATGGGCAAAAAAGTGCTCTACATGGGCGAAAACGGCACAGGCTCCATCGCCAAGCTGGCCCATAATACCATTGTCGGCATCAATAACCTTGCTTTGGCCGAAGGGTTCGCCATGGCCTCCAAAGCAGGACTCCCGGTTGATCAGTTTCTGGAGCTTGTTCAGCTCGGTTCGGCGGGCAGCAAAGCCGCTGATTTGAAGGGCCTCAAAATTATCGAACATAACTTCGATAACCAGTTCTCCCTTGCCTTGATGCTCAAGGATTTGAAGCTGGCCTCTTCGCTTAATGACGGAGCCGGCCTGCCTTCCCCTTTGCTGAACCTGGCCAAATCGATGTTCCAGGCCGGACAAACGCAGGGTTACGGTGACGAAGATCTTTCCGCTGTCGTCAAAGTATACGAGCAGTGGATCGGACACCGAATCGCGGATAACCAAAAATGAATTAGCTGAAAGACGAAAAAGGCTTTATCGCCGAAGGCGGTAGGGCCTTTTTTCTATGCCGCCCGGTTTTTGAGGGTCTGAAGGCATAGAAAGGTAAGCGCTGCGGGTGACCCGCAGCGCTTTGCTTATCCTATTACAGCTGTTCTTTAACCAGCTTCACTACATTTTCAACGGTAAAGCCGTATTCTGCGATGACTTTGTCGCCAGGGGCGGAAGCACCGAAGGTGTCGATACCGAGGATTTTGCCGCTTTCGCCAGCATAACGTTCCCAGCCGAACGGAGAAGCCATTTCGATGGCTACGCGGGCTTTCACGTCTGGAAGAATAACGGAATCTTTGTAAGCTTTATCTTGTTTTTCGAAGAGATCGAAGCTTGGCAGGCTGACAACGCGTACTTGGATGCCTTCCTCTGCCAATTTGGCTTGTGCTTTCACAGCCAGTTGAACTTCGGAGCCTGTTGCGATCAATTGGGCAACCGGTTTGCCGTCTTTCGCATCGGATACTACATAACCGCCGCGTTTGATGCCTTCGCGGGCTGCTTCAGCCGTATTCTCAAGAATAGGCAGGTTTTGACGAGTCAACACGAGAGCAACCGGGCTGGAAGTGTTCTCAACCGCATAAGCCCAAGCTGCGGAAGTTTCGTTGCCGTCAGCAGGACGGATAACCGTCAAACCTGGGATAATGCGCAGGGAAGCCAATTGTTCGATTGGTTCATGCGTAGGACCGTCTTCGCCGACAGCGATACTGTCGTGGGTCAGCACGTAAGTAACAGGCAGTTTCATCAGGCTTGCCAGACGGACAGCCGGACGCAGGTAGTCGGTAAATACGAAGAATGTACCGCCGAATACTTTAATGCCGCTGTGCAGGGCAATACCGTTCATAGCCGCAGCCATGCCGAACTCACGAACGCCGAAATAGATGTTGCGGCCGTCGTAGCTGCCTGGAGCGTAGTTGGTAAGACCTTTCAGGTGAGTCATTGTGGAGCTTTCCAGGTCAGCCGAACCGCCGGCCAGGTTAGGCACGTTTGGAGCGAGGCCGTTCAAAGCGTTACCGGATGCAACACGAGTGGAAACCGCTTTGTCGTCTTTGCTGTATTTAGGCAGGTCTTTGTCCCAGCCTTCTGGCAATTGGCCGGAAATAGCCAGTTCAAATTGTTTAGCCAGTTCAGGGAACTCGGCTTTGTATTTAGCGAATTGCTCATCCCAAGTTTTGTTGACCTCTGCGCCTTTTTCTTTCACTTCAGCAAAATGGTTACGTACTTCTTGTGGAACGTAGAAGTCTTCTTCGTAAACCCATTTGTAGAATTCTTTAGTCAGTTTGGCTTCGTCTTTACCCAGCGGGGAACCGTGAGTACCGCCGTGGCCGCCGATCCCTTGTTTGTTCGGGCTGCCATAGCCGATTACGGTTTTAACTTCGATCAGAGTAGGACGAGCTGTATCTTTTTTGGCTTCTTCGATGGCTGCCGCAATAGCGTCCAGATCGTTGCCGTCTTCTACGAACAGCGTTTGCCAGCCGTAAGCGTCAAAACGTTGTCTTACATTTTCGGAGAAGCTCAGGTTAGCTTTACCGTCCAAAGTAATATCGTTGGAGTCATAGAGGAAAATCAATTTGCCGAGTTTCAGGTGGCCGGCCAGGGAAGCTGCTTCAGCAGAAACGCCTTCCATCAAGTCGCCGTCGCCGCAAATGCCGTACGTAAAGTGATCTACTACTTTGAAGTTGCCTTTATTGTAAGTTGCCGCCAGCTGTTGCTCAGCCATAGCCATACCTACCGCCATAGCGATACCTTGACCAAGCGGACCTGTAGTCGCGTCAACACCAGCAGTGTGGCCAAATTCAGGGTGACCTGGAGTTTTACTTCCCCATTGACGGAATTGTTTCAAGTCATCCAGGGAAAGGTCGTAGCCGCTCAGGTGAAGCAAGCTGTAAAGCAGCATGGAGCCGTGTCCTGCAGACAATACGAAACGGTCGCGGTTAATCCAAGTCGGATTGGAAGGATTGTGGTTCATTGTTTTCGCAAACAGCTGATAGCCCATTGGCGCGGAGCCCATCGGCATACCTGGATGTCCGGAATTAGCTTTCTCGATAGCGTCGATAGCCAGTGTACGGATCGTTGTGATCGACAAGGCTTCGATTTCTTTGTTCTGTTCAATTGAACTCATGAAATTGTTTCCTCCTCTATTCCTTCCGGGAATATGATTGGGTATTGATATCGTCATTTTGAAAAAGTCAAAATGACTTTTTATATCTGCTGATATTGTAACACATAATCCAATCTTTTTTCTACATTTTTCGATAATTCGGTTCCGAGAGCGGTATGCGCCTTCTAGCACATACTACCCCTTACCCCATACATTACCCTTAAATTTAGGAACTTTATACACCATTTACGTAAAAAAAGAAGCACTTTCTCAGATTAAAAACTTCTGTGAAAGTGCTTGATAGAAGGATTTCAAAAGGGAAACCGTTCTTAAATGACTAGCCGAGTTAAAGAGGAATCCTAATTAAAAACAACGGTTTTATTTTGATGAACGAGAATCCGGTCTTCAATATGCCATTTGACCGCACGGGCCAGAACCACACGTTCAATGGTCCGGCCGATCCGTTTCAGTTCAGCCACATCGTCCCGGTGACTGACCCGCTGCACGTCCTGCTCGATGATCGGTCCGCCGTCCAGCTCCTCCGTGACATAATGGGCGGTAGCCCCGATAATTTTCACACCGCGGTCATAGGCCTGGGCATAAGGTTTGCCGCCCACAAAAGCTGGCAGGAAGGAATGGTGGATGTTGATCAGACGGTTCCGGTAAGGCTGAATGAGCGCCGGACTCAAAATCTGCATGTACCTGGCCAGAACAATAACGTCGACCTTGCCGTTCACCAGATCAAGCTGGCGTTGTTCCGCGGCCGCTTTCGTATCCGCAGTAACCGGAACATGATGATAGGGGATGCCGAACGAACGGACGTAATCTCCCATATCCGGATGGTTGCTGACGACCATCGCAATATCCGCGTCAAGGTCCCCCGCCTGCCATTGCCAAAGCAGTTCGACCAGGCAGTGGTCTTCCTTGGAAACAAAGATCGCCAGCTTTTTCCGCCGGCTCAGCGGATGAATGGACCAGTTCATCTGGAAGTTCTGGGCGATTTCCGCAAAATCGGCTTCCAGCGAAGCCAGCCGGTCAGGCAGCTGTTCCAGATCAAATTCGATCCGCATAAAAAACATCCCGCCCTCCGGATCCATCGTATATTGATCCGACTGGACGATGTTAGCTCCGTGATCGAACAAAAAACGCGATACGGCTGCCACGATCCCTGGTCCGTCCGGACAGGAGATAAGCATTCTGGCCCGGTTTTGCCGCGCTTGTCCCGTTTGCTGCAGGTGAGGATTAATATGCCGGTCCGTTTCCCGGCCGGTCTGCTGCCCTGTGTGTCCGTTCAATGGTGTCGTTGTTTGGCTGCCTGTATGAGGCTCCGTCTGTTTATCCGTCATTCCTGTTCATGCCCCTCTCCGCTGTTGAAAATCTCTAAAAGCTGAAAACTATATTTTTCATAAAGATGAACTTTGGGTGGAGAAATATGAAACGGTCAATCCACAATTTACGCTTATTACGCGGCCTTACATTTATTCTTCAGCTTTACATTTATTCTTCGGCTAACCAGGCGATCAAACGCTTGTTGACTTCCTCTTCGCTCAATTCGGCAAACAAGCCTTCTTCAATAACCTGATCATAAAGGCGCTCCAGCGGTTCCCGCGGATCCGCTTTTTTCGCTTTGGCATCATTTTTCAGAAGGTTCCAGGTATCCAGCACAAAGCTGCGGGACTTCACACCCTTCTCGGCAAAAAAGGCTTTAAGCTTGTCCACGTCTGCAATAAAAGTTTCGCCGAAACGTTCCGCCACGTTCCCTCTTAAAAGGGCAATTTCAATCTCATACATCGGGCGCTGCGTTTTGGCATCCTTGCCGATCCAAGGCGTTTCCAGGATGAACGGCAGATGTTTGAGCGCCTCATGCCGGGTAAAACGTTTAATAGCTTCGAACCCGATATACCCCGAACCGATCGGCGTATGTCTGTCTTTGCGGGAACCGGCCGGATTTTTGCTGTCATTGATGTGCATGACCTGAATCCGGTTTAAACCGACCAAACGGTCAAACTCGATAAGCACGCCGTCCAAATCATGAACGATGTCATATCCGGCATCATGAATGTGGCAGGTATCCATCGTTACGGTAAGACGTTCATTGTGCGTTACTTTATCCATAATACGCGCCAGTTCCTCAAAGCTGCGGCCCATTTCGGTTCCTTTCCCCGCCATGGTTTCCAAGGCGATGTGAACGTCCGTTTCCTGAGTGCCGTTCAAAACTTCGTTAAGGCCTGCGGCAATGCGGTCTATGCCGTATTCGGCATCCTTGTCCGTAAAAGCACCGGGGTGAAGTACGATTTGCGTCACGCCCAGCGCATGAGTCCGGTGAATTTCCTGCTGGAGGAAATCTACGGCAAGCTCGTAAGTATTGGACTTATAGGAGCCCAGGTTGATAATATAAGGCGCATGCACCACGATCTCTTCGATGCCCGCTTCTTTCATCAAAGCCTGGCCTTCCTCGATGTTCATCGTTTCAATCGGTTTGCGGCGCGTATTTTGCGGGGCTCCCGTATATATCATGAAGGTGTTCGACCCGTATAAGGCCGCTTCCTTGGTTGCCGTAATTAATCCTTTGTCTGAAAAGGATACATGTGAACCTATTTTTAACATTTGGATGCTCCTTTCGGCACTTCCTGACTACTTATTCATTCAGGATTTCCCCCTATTTTAACTTGAATGCTAAAATAAAGCTAGAAGCTTCCACTTAGTGTCACTGGCAGCAAACTGAGTGTTTTCGCTCAGCGAATCATGCAGATTTTAAATATAAGGAGGCGTTAAGGAATGCGAATCGCAATTGCCGGGGGTACCGGCTTTATCGGCAGAAAACTTACGGATTGGCTCCAAGAACAAGGCGATCAGGTTATCGTCATCAGCCGGACGCCGGACAAAGTCTTGCAGGGAAACCAGAACGCGGCAATCGAGTCCTGGAGCTGGCAGCAGATTCTCAGCAATCCTAATGCTGCCGGACAAATAGATGCTGTAGTTAATCTTGCCGGCGCTTCCCTGAACCAGCATTGGAACGAAAAGGCCAAACAGCGGATTATCGAAAGCAGGTTAACCACCGTTCACCAAACCGCTAAATGGATCCGGGGGTTATCCCGGAAGCCGGAGGTTGTCGTGCAAAGCTCGGCCGTAGGCATTTATGGTACTTCGATCGAAAAGACGTTCGACGAAACCGCGAAGGTAACGCCATCGGACTATCTCTCCAGAGTAACCATCGGCTGGGAGAACGCGGCAGATGAAATCGTCCGCCAGGGGATTAGACTGGTCAAGCTTAGAACCGGCGTCGTGCTCGGCAATACAGGCGGAGCCTACCCGCTGATGAAGCTTCCATTTCTGCTAGGGGCGGGAGGGACGATCGGCAGCGGAAAGCAGTGGCTTTCCTGGATTCACCTCGAGGATATGTTAAGACTGATTGATTTTTCCATCAAAAACAAGAACGTTTCCGGGCCTGTAAACGCAGTTGCTCCATCACCCGTTACCAATAAAAGCTTTGGCCATGCTATTGCCAGACACTACCGTCGGCCCTACTGGCTTCCATTGCCCGGCGTCCTGCTTAAAGCAGCACTGGGAGAACGATCCACCCTGCTGCTCGACGGTCAAAAGGTATTGCCTGCCAAAGCGCTAGAAGCAGGGTTTGAATTTGCTTATCCGGATCTGGACGCAGCCTTGGCCGACTTGAAAAAACGCAGCGGGGACTGATCCCTATTCGTTTCAGGTGCCTGACAGCTTATAACTGACACCCGCGATCTGAAATTCATCTCCGGGCAAAAGCCGGTAGTCTTTATAAGGAACCATATTTTCACCGTTGAGCACGGTACCGTTTTTAGACCCTAAATCTTTTATTCTCCAATTTTGAGGATTGACCAAAACCTCTACATGCGCTCTGGAGGTCCCCGGACTATTTTCAACGTATTGGGCCACTTCCGGGGCCCTTCCGATCACGAAACTGCCCGCTTTCAGCTCAATCCGCTGCAGCGTCTCCTGCCCTTTCTCTCTTCTTTCCAACACGCCGAGCCTGCCTGCGGGCCCATTGTCCATCATTTGTTCCCTGCTTAACAGCACAGTAGCCTGCTGCAGTCCTCCCTGACTGATCTGAGAATGTTCAGAATATAAACCGTCATGCCCGGTCTCTTCCTGCGGGTTTAAATCCGGAAGGGAATGTTTGATTGGCGAAGCATCATTTCTCCGGTCTTGATTCGCTAAGGTAAAATTTCTTCCGTTCAAATTGTCTCCAGGCCAAGGATCTTCACGATCGGTCACATATTCAATCAACCTGGAGCCGGAGCCAACCAGCTTATGTCCTTGTCCAGAAAGACCGGCTAGTCCCGGAGTAAGTCCGCTAGAGAATGTAGAAAAATTATCAGCCTTGCTCAGATCGTTATCCAGATAATTCTCATCCGCTGCCCCAGCCCCCAACATGGACTTCCGTTTAATCAGCAATATGGAAGCAATCGCTGCTGCAAACGTAATAAAGGAGGAAAAATACAGCCCGCTTTGCTTGGGTTCATCTAGGTATAAAAACTTCCAGGCAAGGGCCGAAAGCAATACTGCCGCCAACAGGATATAGGTACGTCTGCCAGAGGATTGTTTTTCGTTACTGCTGCCGCCGCGGCCAGCCCCCGTTTCTGTCTCTGTTCCTGTTCCTGTTCCTGTTCGTGCTCGCGTTCCAGCCCCTAGCCCTGTCGCTATTTCAGCTCCAGCTCCTATTGCAGAAAACGCGGCCGATTCCGAAAACGCCGCTTGTTTGATCTTTCCGCTAAAACCCGTAAAAATACCAGGCAAGCCGGGTAAAAAGGAAGGGAGTCTTTCCGCCAACAGCTCGTCGCCGCCCTCTTCCGGAATTCTTTCCGGCCTCCTTTCTACATCAAGATACGGAGATAGGCGGAAGGAGCCGGGCATGGACCCGGATCGGTCACCTTCTGCTTGCCGTGAATTTTCTCCCTCGTATCCTTCCAGCAATTGAAGAAGCAAGCTCCGGAATCCCCCATAAGTAAAAGCATCGTGGCTGCTGCAAAATTTTATCATTTGCTGGATACATGCTCCCTCAAGTTCCTCGATCTTGGGAACCAAACCGGTTATGAAATCCAGCAGCACTTTGGCCGGGTCCTGCTGCTCGAAGGTTTGCCCGAAACTCGCGTTGATTTGTATATCGTTAACGGGCACGTAAGTCAAATAAACGGTTCCCGAGGACAAACTCCCTTTTACAAAAATATAGGATCCCTCAAGGAGAAACCGGGAAGCCTTCAGCATATATTGTTTGCATTGGGCTAAAACGGTCGTCACCTGCAGAAGCAATCCTAAAAACTCGGTTTGGCTCATCTTTTCACTCTTCAGCAGGTGGGAAAGCATTCGTTTGCCTGTTATTTCATAGAGAAGTTTAACTTCGAAATCAATCTCCTGGATACTGACTTTTAGCAGGTGCGGAATCCGGTTTGCCGTGAGCATGCCGCATTGGGTTCTGTTTAAGCTGCCTGCATGCAGGTCATCGCCTGTAAGCACCATATATGTACCGTTATTTTCCACGAAATCCGTGCTCAAAGCTCTCATTCCTGTTCCCTCCTCACATATTCAGATAGGCCAAAATCGTGCCCGGAAGTACAGCTACCATAAACGGAAACCGGATCATCTTGTCACGGGAATACTTTAACGGCCCGACATTTCTTAACATTACGGCACCGTATAAGCTTCGCCAGACATTCGATATTCTTGCGACTGCATCCCCGCGGAGCATTAAAATAAAGAACCCGATTACTCCTGCTGCCAATACCGAATAAACCAGACTGCTTAAGGTAAAAAACACTCCTGTCCAGGCGCCGATGCCGCCAAACAACTTGACGTCCCCTCCTCCTACCGCTCCGCAGCCATACAAAACCAGCATGATGCCGAAACCTGCGCCAAATCCTTTAAGACTAAACCACAGTCCGCCAAAACCGTCCGAAGCAAACTGATAAACCAATCCAGAAACGATAGAAGCAGCGGTAATTTTGTTTGGAATTTTCATCGTCCGAATGTCGGTATAAAACGCCGCCATCAAAAAAACAAAGCAGCCTATATAAGACCAGATATTAGGCCAGATCATGGGTCATTCCGCTCCTCCTTTGCGTTATTCCGCTAAACATCATTCCTTATTTGAACTTTCAACCGCAAATACCGATTCCGTCACCCCGCCCTCCGGCGTTTCAATGACAAACTGCCAGGTCCCTGGAGTGGTGTTTCCGCCAACCAGCCAGGTCCATTCAACCATTCCGTTTTTGTCTGCGGTTGCTGTTCCCAAGTATTTGGCCATGCTTTTTCCGCTTTTATAATAAATCGTCAGGGTGGCCGTCCCTCCCGGGGCAATTTTGGCCCGAATCGTTGCTTTCCTTCCGGCATATGCCGGGTTTGGCTTATCCAAAACGACGGGCTTAACTCCGGTTTCTCCTTCCGTTCCCTGCCCGCCTTCTGTTTCGAGTTCAAGCGTATCCCCGATCCATAACCGTTCGTAGGCTTTGGATTGAAGAAACAGCTTGCTGCCGGTAAATGGCACGCGAATGGGCAGCTCATAACTGATTTCCACGCCAAAATAAGGGGTTTTACCGGATTTCAAATCCGGGACCTCCACTTT
Source organism: Paenibacillus mobilis (assembly GCF_058267595.1). Classification (NCBI taxonomy): domain Bacteria; kingdom Bacillati; phylum Bacillota; class Bacilli; order Caryophanales; family Paenibacillaceae; genus Paenibacillus; species Paenibacillus mobilis. Next base: position 415,820 of record NZ_JBZCMS010000004.1, on the reverse strand, counting down.
GGACACATGAGTCCGGTCCGGATTCAGTCCCGCTTCCTCCAGAAAAGGCGTTAGGAGCGGCTTCGCTACGGGATCCAGCAAGGCTTCTGAAGCTTCCGTTTTTAATTGCTCGATAGGCTCAGCTCCTTGATTTACGGCATCCTTAAGCCAATTGGATAAAGGTGGCGGGAGTTGTGACGAGAATTTTTCCGAAAAATCAGAGATAGATAAGGAAGGCAGTCGAATCGCCGGTTTTGATTTTCCGCTCCCGTTTCTGTCTCCGTTCCCCTTACCGTTCCCCGTCTCCGTTTCCTCTGCGTCGGCTGGGGAATCTCCAGCATCTCCGTTCTCCCGCTGCGCAGCTTGAACAGCTAAATAAACCGGATAAATATTGGAAGAGACTTGTTTAACCGAATTTATAACGGCCGTATGCATCCGGGTGGAGATCAGGCTCATCTGCACCATGTAACTAAAGAAAAACACAAACAGGATAAACAACGGAAGCACCAGCGAGGCTTCAAGCACCATGCTGCCGTCCCTGCCCCTGCTCCTTCCAGGGGGAACTTTCAGCATCGGCCTGCTAGTAAGAATCAGCCGCACTTTTGACCGCAAAATAACTGCTCCCCTCGATTTGACCTTGTCCGGAGTAGGCCTTATTCATAGCCGCAGCAATGCCGGGAAGGAACAATAAATGGATGCCTGTGGTTGCCTTCCCTTCCGCGTAGGTGGCTCTTTCACCGGGATTGATGCCTGTGTTCATCCGGATCAAAGCCAGCATTCTGGACAATCCTTTGTTGCTGCTGCCATGGGCAAACATGAACAACCGCAAATAATCTTTGTAGCTTAACGAAACATTGACATATTTGCTCAGCGGCACGCTGCCCGTCCTGACCAAGGTCAACATATCCGCCAGTGCCTGTTCGGCACCATACAACAAGGCCGAAGCCAGAATCAGAAGGGGATTTCCTTTGCTCGCATTGACAATAAATCCCTCCATAGTCCTGATGGCTAAACGCATAGCAAAAATCTCGCTAAAAGAAGCTGTCAGATTCCCGGCAGGGTTATGAAAACCATAAAGGACATACTCCATCCCCTGCTGCTCGGGGCCAAACAGCCCCGGCTCGGCATTTTGCTCTCCTCCTTCGATCAAACCTTTCAGCTTAGTCACATCAAATGCCTTAAAATACTCGGCGGCATATTCGGCCTCCAGTCCGGTATCCGTCATGCGGCTTAATAGGGAAGCAAAACCGCCGTACAGCCGGTCCATGCCTTTCATCGAATCCGAACCCGTTTCATAAATATCTTCTTTCATATCCTCTTGAACTGCGTTATCGCCAGCTTCAGAATTGAATGCAAGATTGTCCTCGTAATATCCCTTAAGCGAATCAAAAAGCGTCTGCTGCTCGCGAACCTCGCTTTTTAAATCATTCAGCCTGGAGATGATAGTTTTTGCCTGCTTAAGTTTTCCTTTAGCCGCTTTCTCGGTAGACTTAATTTCACCTTCATGATCCCTTTTCTCTTGAATTTCAAATTCCTCTTGATTCAAATCCTTGGAAACCCGATTCGCATAGTGGTCTGCGGCCTCGCCCGCTTCTTCGACGGATCCAGTAAACTCCGCCGTCCCAGTGCTGCCTGCTAGAATCCCCTCCTCTTTTCCAGACAATATGTTTGTCCGTGACTGCACCTCGTTGAAGAATTCAAACTGGTGTTCCACATTCCGGCTCAAGTTTGCAAAAAAACGGTCTTCCCTTAGCAAGGAACGAGTCTGTCCCCGGATTTCCTTGATCTCTTTTCCTCCTTCCGTCTGGTTGTCCCCGGCTTGTCCCATCCCCGGCGAACCGCCAACCGCCTCGTAGTCCGCTCCTTCCTCACGCTGCTCAGCTTCCTTTATTACCTGCTCTATCTGTCCGTTTAAATCCGCAGCTTCTTTAATCCAGTTGCCGCTATCTTGAAGCAATTTTTGATGAGACCTCTCTGACTTCCCAAGCGAAGCCGCCATAACCGAAAAAATCCGCGTTACCCCAGCTCGATACCGGTTAAGCTCAAGGGTATACCGTTTATCCTCCGGCTCGCGGCTGCGATCCGCTTCCAGTTTGTTCACGTATTCTCCATACTGGGCTGCCACGTCCTCCGCATCAGCCACTACGGCCCCAAGTTCCGGTTCAAGGTTCTGCGGACTCCCGTTATGAATAGAATTCCCGAGCGATTCAGTATCCTTTAGGGTAGATTGCTGCGCTTCAAGAACCTTGTCGATCAGTTTTTCCCTCTGGTCATAGAGCTCCTGCAGCTTTTTCAGCACATCCATCGTATTGGAAGCTTCTTTCATTACTTCCGAAACCGGCTTAAATTTATAGACCAGCTCGAGCGCTAAGTTAATCGGGGCCTTATATTTCATTTGTTCACGGATTTGCTGTTCAAACACGGAATAGGTTCCCAGCGGCCTTGAGAGGGTAAGCTCCGAGGAATCCAGCTTCGCGCCCATCAATGAAAACCTGTTTTGGCGCGCAGAGTAATTAAATCCTTCCTGAAGCACTTTGGACATTATATAATTGCTGTCCGTGGAGCCAACGGCGAACAACCCGTAGTTCTCCAGTAGTTCAGGATCATAAGAAGACAATACGGAACGGACGGCCGCATGCAGCGCCGCTTCGCTTTGAGCCTGAAGCGCCGCCATTCTGCCGTAATCCACGAATAGCGCCACAAACGCAAATACAGCCGCAAAAATCATAATAAGAAACGCACTGACCGCTCCTTGCTCCCACCCCTCGTTCCTGAACATTTTTCCTCCTTTCCGGACTGAACCGTCAAACCCTTATCTTGGATATTTATCATAGGGACAGAAGCAGGCGGGCTCAAATTCATTTGGCAAACAGCCGTAAGGCTTCTCCCGCTTCCTTTTGGTCGGTCCCCTGCTCTCCGGAACTGCGGAACCTTGCCGTAAAATATCTGGCCAGCTCTACGGTTCGAATCCACTCTGCCGGCTCCGCGATGTATGAAACCGAACGGACCTTCACTCCCCAATCCCCGCCAAAGCTTTTGTTGAGCGATGAAACGGGCAGCTCCCTTAGCAAATCGGCCTCAACTTTCCGCTGCAGCAAATCATGGGTATAAATAAGCCCGCCGTTAAAAAAATCCGGAATGTCAACGCCGGTGTGCTTCAGCTTTTTTTCGCTCAAGGAATCCCCATCAGCGGGTTCGCCTAACGGGAGATCCAGCCGAACGTTTCCGGAGCCGCTGGACCGGTTAAAAATGGCCTGCAGCAGCCCATCCTCCGTAAACCTCCAGTACAACGGGTCATACTCCCCTTCTTTATAGCTGCCTGTCCGCGAATCCCTGCTGCTGTTGTTCCAAGAGAAGGTTATCCGTTCGGCCGCGACCGCAGCAGCTTGCGCAGATAACGTATTTTGATACAAATACAAACAGAGAAACATAAGAACCAGAACCGACATAAAAACAGCCGGAAGCAGCAAAGATGCCTCGAGGGTAAAAGTCCCTTCCTCCTTTCTGAGAAAAAACCTCATCAATCGTTATCCATAAAATCTTCTGTTTTTGTTTTGGCTTTGCCGAGCAAGCTTTCCACAATTTCTTTCAGCTTATCTCTGAAAATAATGGCCAAAATCACAATAACCGCAATAATCAGAATCATCTCCAGCATCCCCAGGCCTTCTTCGTCGCGGTGGAGCGCCATCAGTTTTTCTTTCATTGCCATTAACATTCAAATTCCTCCTTCGGATGTAGACAAACACAAACCTTAAAACCCCATCATCATAAACGCAGGTGTCCCTACCAGCAAAAGGACCACCATAAACAGCAGCAGCATAGGAAGCAGAAGTTTCGAGGAGGCATGTTCCCCGCGTATCCGGCTGACAGACTTGCGTTTCTCCCAAAGCGTGTTCGAAAGCTCTCGAAGCGCCAACGTAAAATCAGTGCCGCCGCGCCGGTAATTCAGCATAACCGCTGAAGAGAAGGAACCGACCTCCTGCAGCCCGCACCTTCTGCTGAAATTCTCCAGCGCCTGGGCAAAGGAAAAACCGCTGTCCCATTCGGCCAGCATCCCGGCCAGTTCCTGATAAAGAGGGTGATTCCCCTCTTTGTTCCGGTGCATGCAATGCCGGAAAGCCTGCTGTACCGTTTCCCCGGCCCCTACGAGCAGCATGATTTTGTTCAACAGCTCGGGCAGCTCGATCAGCATGTCCTGTTCCTTTTTCTTTACCTTATTTCGTAAATCGGCGACTGCTGCTGTCGGAATCAAAATAGCAAGCAAACCGCCTGTAACAAATCCGGTAATGTCTCCTCCAAGAATCAAAGAAAAAAGACATCCGCCCGTCAAGAGGAAATAGGAATAGGACAACAACTCCGCCAGAAAAAGAAGCGCTGCTTCACCTCCCGCCTTCTCTCCAAAAAGCCGCCTCAGCATGCCGGCCAGTTTAAAGAGAAGTCCGGGAAATCTTTCTGCTATTCTGATGAAATACAGCATATAAAGCATAGGCGCCGCGGCCTGCCTCAGCTTTAATCCAAATGCCTCAGGATTGCCGAATAAATGGGTTCCATAGAAGCTTTTTGCCTTCATAAAAAGGACTATCCATGCCGCCATTAAAACGGTGCCCATCGTTCCCCAAACGGCTGCCATTCTTGCTCCCTCCTAAACCCGAATTTTCATGATTTTTTGGATCAGCCAGAAACAGACGCCAAACAGTACAAGGGCGATAAAGGAAACGATCAATCCCGCCCCGCTGTATAGGGGACTCATATAATCGGGGGAAGAGAGATTCATAAATACAAGAAAAAAAAACGGAGCGGCCAGCAGCAGCTTGGATTCCAGCCTTTTCTGAGCAAGCAATACGCCAATTTCCATACTGATCTCCATTTTCTCCCCAATCAGGGTTGAAGTCCGGCGAACTACTTCCACCAGATCCCCTCCGGTCCGCTTGCAGGCCGTAAATACATCCGCAAAATTGGCTATATCCTCATGCACGGCCCGGCTGCTAAAATCCTGCAGCGCTTCTTCAACAGGCTGTCCATACTCCAAGCGTGTACAAATGATATAAAGCTCCCTGATCATGTCCGTATTGCCGTCGGGGTAAAGAAACTGCAAATCCTTTATGGCTTCACGGAACCCGTTCTCTACCGATCGCCCGGCCGCAAGAGAGCTGGATAAGGAATAAAGCATTTGTTTAAACTGTATGCCCAGCATGCTCCGCCGCCGTTCAAGCAGAAAAGAACTCCAGATCCGGGGAGCGGCAGCCGCGCCTATCGCCGGAACCAAAGCCAGGTACCACAAGTGAAAAAACAAATACCCAATGCCCCAAAGCAAAATGCCGCCGGCGGCCAGGCTGGCAGCCTTTTGCCTGAAACTCAGCGTATATTCCCCATAATCCGGCAATTCCTTATTTAGAGACCTGCCCGGCAAGGGGTTCGGACGCCTCATGTCTGTTCCTCCTTTTCCTCAATTCCCCTTTCTTCCTTCTCTTTCACTCCGGTCCGAAATGCCGGCCATACGAAGTTTATCCGTATGCAGCAGCTTGTTGGAAGTGCGGACCAGCTTCCCGACGAGCTTTCCGGTCTGTTCTCCTTCCTCCTGGAACACGTACAAAGGACGGAGGGCAACCTCCCCGTCGGAAACCCCGGCTACCTCGGCTATCTCCGTCACTCTTCTGGAGCGGTCTCTCATACGAGATAAATGGATAAAAATATCAATCGCCGATCCGATTTGCTTTCGGACTACCGGAACGGGCAGGTCGGCGCCGCTAAGCACCATCGTCTCCAAACGGCTGAGCATATCTACTGTACTGTTAGCGTGGCCGGTGGATAACGATCCGTCATGCCCGGTATTCATCGCCTGCAGCATATCCAGTGCTTCGGCACCCCGCACTTCGCCTACCACAATCCGATTGGGCCTCATCCGCAGCGAAGCCCGGATCAAATCACGGATCGTTATCTCTCCCCGGCCTTCGGTATTGGCATTCCGCGTTTCCAGTGAAACCAGATTGGGAACGGTCGCGATCTGCAGCTCGGCCGAGTCTTCAATCGTAATAATCCGTTCATCCGCGGGAATGTATTGGGACAAAGCATTCAGGAAGGTCGTTTTGCCCGATCCCGTTCCTCCGCTGATGAACAGGTTGTATTTGCTGCGCACCAGCCGCTGCAGAAACGATGCCGCTTCCCGGCTAAGGCTGCCAAGTTGAATCAGGTCCTCCATACTCAGCGGATGCTCCGGGAACTTTCGGATCGTGAGCGTAGGTCCTTTCAGTGCGACCGGGGGCAAAACAATGTTGACCCGCGAGCCGTCCTTCAGCCTTGCATCAACGATCGGAGAGGATTCATTCACGACCCTGTTAACGCCCGAAACGATGCTCTGGATAATGTCCTCCAGCCGCTCCCTGGATTCGAATCGGACGGATACCCGGCGTACTTCCCCCTCCTGTTCCACAAAAATTTCCTCATGGCCGTTAATCATAATTTCCGTAATGGAACGGTCATCCACCAACGGCTGCAGGACGTCCAGTCCCCGGAAGGAATCGTACATCCGCCGCACCAGGCGCCTTTTCTCTGAAGCCGTATATTCGGCAAGCTCCGGCTTCCGCAGCATCCTTCGTTCGATATATTGCAGCAGCTCTTCATCGCCGAGCGGGGAACTCATGTCCAGCCCCGCCCGGAGCTCACGGCGCAGCTGCCCTAAACGCTCCTCCGTCATGCCGCTGTCCTTCAGATCTCTGTCCGTCATGTCCATGCCCTTCCCGGGACTTCAGCTCCGCGTTCTTCAAGCTGAAAAAGCCTTCGGCACAGCTTCAGCATATCCCGCTGGAAAGCAGGCGCATCCGCCAAAATCCGGATTTTATCCGACTGTTTCCAGGATGGTACCTCGCAGAGCGTAACCGCCGGAATCAGCTCCGGCCGCGGCGAGGCACATAACGTTGTACCTGTATAGCGGTTTAACGCAAATAAGGTTTTAGACATCAGATTTGATGCGGCCTTTATGTCTTTTTCTTTGCTTTTCCCCAAAAGCTCCAGAGCCAAAGCTGATTTATCAAGGACCTCTTCGTCATCTATCAGCAGCCAAACCAGCCGGTCGCAGCGTTCGATCATACCTTCGCTTCTACCGTTCGGATAGGCGTCGCACACTGCCACCAGAACATCATAGCTGCCACTTCCGGTCACATAGTCCATAAGCCGGATCGTGCCGGCCCGATCGAGTTCTAGCAGCTCGCGTTGGTTCGATACCTGCGCGAAAGTGTCGCTTCCGATCAGCGGATGATGTACGGCATACCTGGAAACCGGCTCCGACGGCAGCTTTCCCAGCTCTGCGGCTGCCTCCAATACATAAAGCAGCTCACTTAAACCGGAGGCGGAAGCCGCGATTCCCTCCGTGCCTGCAGGCCCCAAAGGCATGCCGAAGGTTTCCAGATTCAAATAAAAAACTTTGGCTCCTTCAGCGGCCAGCTGTTTGGCCAAATGAAGCGCCACGGTAGTTTTCCCGGTGCCGCCTGCCGCCGAATAAACACCTATGACCGGTACAGGCGGAAGTACGCGGGCGGCAGGTCTGACAACGCCTTCTCCCCGTTCCCGGCCGAACGCAAGCAGTTCCTCCAGCAGCTCCGGCAGCGGGCTGAATTTAGGAAGAACCCGTATATTTTCCGGAAGCTCGGCCGGGACGCCGCCCGAATCGCTAAGGCAAATCCAACGTCGTTCTGCCCCCTCTTCCTGGACATCAACCCAATCGCTCATAAAAACAGGTTCAACTGCGGCAAAATCAGCCTTAATCCCGCCCGGCTCCCGCCAGAACGCTTGGAATGCTTCCGGCCTGCTGAACGATGTAATCTGTAGCCGCCGGCTATATTCGCTGCTGCGGACATAGTCCATAAACGCTTCAATATACCCGGGATCTTCGACCGCAAGCACCATATGCACCGCCACCCCTTTATCCCCCTTTCAAACGAACGCAAAAAAGCACCGCCAAAAACCGAATCTCTCGGTTCTTGACGGTGCTTCCGTCCGTTCCATATTCATGTACAGCCAGAATAACATAGACCTTCAAATTTGGCAAGTCCTGGATCTTCCGTATGGATCCCTCAATCCCTCTCGCTCCTGCTTACTTGTCCTCCAGGAAACGCCGGGACAGCTCAGGAGTAGGCACAAGGCAGGATTCCTCCCTGCCGAACCAGCGGTATCTGTTGTTTGCCACAAGACGATATAAAGCATCCCGGATAACACGGGGGATGATTCTCACAAAACGGGCTAGGTTCCAGGGAAACTCAAGCCGGGCCGCAATTCTCAGCGCAGCGTCGGACCGGGTATAATAACGCCCCTGGTCGATTAGTACGATCGTGTCGTATTCGGGTCGTTCCGGGAACACTTCCCCCCGGCCCTGCGGCTTCGAATTTAACTTCTGCGTACCGGCGGCTGCAGGCATAGGAATTTCGTACTCTTTCAACAGCTTTTTTCCCGTCTCGGATTGCAAAGAGGCAAACTTAAAATAGCCTGCGGGATCATGACGAATCACGAACTTCGTGATTCCCTGACAAAGACTGCACACCCCGTCGATCAGCACCACCGGATAGTCGGTCCGCTTATCCATCTCCTGCAAACTCCTCACCTCCCGGGACGAACTGTTTTCAGCCATGCTCAAACCTTATGCTCCTATTGTATGAGTTTTCCTGAACCCAATCAAATGAAGAGAGCCCTTCTCCTTTTTTCACCGGAAAGAAGTCACAAGCCCCGACAGCAGCGTGCGGGCATCGTATTGATATTTATGGATCGGCTCCACGGGGCGGTCTAGGCCAAGCAGCGTATAAACGGCAATCCGGGCCGCCCTGACCGAATATTCCTCGGTGAACACGACATCGTCCGGAATTTCGCAGAACTGGCTGATGAACCCCAGGTTCGTCGAACCGTCGGGCACTACTTTAGGCCGGTCGCTGATCAGACGGGGCATGAACTGGGCCGTGATAAACGGCATCATGCAGGGAATGCAGCTGGCCGTCGCCATGATTTCGTCCCAGTGTTCATTAAAATGAAGATGCCCGATCAGCTCTTCCATAATTTCCGCACCGGTGCATTCGCTCATTTTTTTGTTCACGTAATCCCCAACATTGTCGGGATACAGCCCGTATCCCCAGAAGACGCGCACGTGCGGCGGCTGATTTTTGAAATGCGGCTGGAAAGCGAGCACGACGGACATCAGCCAGCTCGAGTCTTTGAAAGTAACCAGCGCGCCGGTTCCGGCCCGGTTGCGGGTGAATTTTTCCATGAGATCAAAAAATTTGGCATCCTGAAAGGTCACCGTAAACGACTCCCACTTGGAGCCCTCAATATAGTCGGCGAAAGGCGACGGATTGCCAAGGCCGGTTTTTTTAGCGGCGATGTTCTCCCACAGCCTCCAGGAGCTGCCCTTGCCGTTCAGGCGCGGCGCCGAGGTCATCGATCCCAGGCTCGAGCCTTCGGTCATGGAACCGTTGGTTACAATCACCAAATCTCCATCGTTCAGCTCAATTGCATCCTTTATGCCCTGCCGTTCCACATAAAGTTTGGTTACGGTTATGCCGTCGCTTTCCTTGAACTCCAAATCCGTTACCGTGCACTTCAGGCTGAAATCGACGCCGTGAGGCTCCAGAAATTTCTGCAGCGGCAGGATAATCGATTCGTACTGGTTGTAGGGCGTCCGCGTAACGCCTTCCAGCGTCTGTATTCTCGGAAATTCATGCATGAATCGAAGCATGTACCGTTTGAGCTCGACAGCGCTGTGCCAGGGCTGGAACGCAAAGGTGGTCGCCCACATATACCAGAAATTCGTCGTAAAAAAATGCGGGCCAAACCAATCGTTAATCCGCGCTTTGCCCATCTTCTCCTCAGGCGCGACGATCAGCTTACCCAAGGCCAGGCGGTCGGCCATATCGAAACCCATCGACAGCACGTCCACCACTTCACCCTGTTTATTAACCAGCCTTGCATTGGAATGCGTCGGATTGGCGTTGTCAAAGTCGGTGATCTCCTGGCGGACCGTTTTTCCGGGATGATCGAGGGAGGGGATGGTGCTCAGCAGCTCCCAAAGATTTTCATACGTTTCGTCGTTCAGCATCCGGCCGCCGCGGATCACGTACCCGTGCTCCGGATTGCCCGCACCGTCGTTGCTGCCGCCGAGGATCTTCATTTCTTCCATAATATGAATGTTCCTGCCTTGGAAACCGCAGTCCCTTACGAGATAAACCGCCCCCGCAAGGGACGCAATGCCTCCGCCCACGAAATAAACCTGCCGGCTGCCATCTTCCTGATTCATAACGCTCGCCTCCATAGGAATATAGGGTTAACTTGCTCTGTCAATCCCTAATGTAATCCGCGTCCTCCCCTGAAGGTATATGCAAAAACAGCGGAATGTCCGGATTTTGGACAAATCGTGCCGATTGTATAACAAACTGACATCAAACGTGGGAATTCGCCTTGCCAATAACCAGCAAAACCTAAAACTAAACCTGCCTGGCAACGTTCTTTCCAATTAAAAAAACCGCACGCTTATAGCGTAAACGGTTTTTGCAACTGCTCATATTTATGTAACGCCCGAAGAAAATGGCCTTCGATCAGCAGGCTTAGCTGTTCTATGATGTGTTTGGGCTGCTCCTTCATGCCGTCCCTCATCCACTGGATCACCAGTCCCGTAAAGGCCAGCGTATAGAAATTGGCAATAAATCTTTTGTCGTCGTCACTCACGCGCATGTCGCCGGCCAGCTCCTGGATGACGCCCATGATCAGATCGTTCGTAACCTCATAAAGGTAAACGTCCAGATGATTCCTCCCCAGGGAATCCAGCGTGTTGAAACAAAACTTTTTATTATTCTTGATATATTGAAAAATCCGGTAGAACCCGTCGGTCCAGGTATTGTAGCTGCGGCAGCCGGCAATGCTCTCCACCGCCTCCGTTTCGTATATCCAGCCCAGCAGTTCAAAGATGTCCTGAAAATGATAATAAAAGGTCTGCCGGTTCAGCCCGCAGTCGTCGACCAGCAGCTTGACCGTGATTTTGTTCAGCGGGGTATGCTCCATCCATTTCTTTAAGGAATGGGCCAGCGCTTTTTTGGTCAGGAGGGAAGCAGACATCCATCATTCACCTCTTTCGGAATTCCGGTAAACCGTCAGGCATCAATCTTCTTTGGATTTGCGGAAGTGCCGGTAAAGCCCGTGAATAGCCTGGACCAGCAGACCGATGACAAAACCGCCCGCCGTCAGGATCATAAAAGAGACGAAGGACGCCAGGTCCTGCCAGCCGGACAAATCTTGGTTCGCGAATCTGAACAGGGTATAAAAGCCGACGATTAATCCGGCCGTCGTGATGGCCCAAACCAGCTTGCCGCCGAACCAGCCGCAGATCTGAACCACCCCGGAAAAAGCCAGCGACAGCAGCGCAAAACGGGCCAGCAGCCCCCCATCTAAATCGGTTTTCATCAGCGAAAACCGGTAAAAGGATAAGGCAATCGTCATAACCGCCGCATAGACCAGGTACCAGAGAAACCAGCGGTTGCTTCGTGCCGGAGGCAGAAATTTCAACATTTCGTTCATCCTTTCTTTAACTGACTATAAAAAAATCCCCTTCACAGCGACAGATTCAACCTCCAAACTTCTGCTTGGCTTCTGTCCGCTATAAGGGGATTTTATCACAGCTCCTGCTCGTGTCTTTCTATTCCTTTATGTTCAACTTATTTAGTGGCAGCTTTCTCGAACCATTGGCCTTCATTCATTTGCTCATCGATTTCTCCGGTAAAGCTCTCCATGCATCTGCAAATAAAGTCTTTGCGGCATACCGGACAAGGCGTTTTCTGCAAACGGCTGATGTTGGTCAGCTTCCATTCGGGAGTACGGTTATAGAACACGCGGCATTCGGTTCCGTCAACCATATGGACTATAAATTCGTACAAGCCGTCTTTTTCATTGCTGCTGGCCAAAATGACGTTATCAACGCTAGGTCTGTAAGAGGACATCTTTTCATCACCCGTTATCTTTTATTTAATGGAACCTCAAGCACTTAGACATATTAAAGAATTTTCACCTTTATGTCAACTTGTACCTGTTTCTGCCGCCCGCTCTCACGAAAGAACTTGACAGTTCTATGACAGAGTTTTTCTCTTATCATGGCCCTTTTTCCTAAAAAATAGCAAAGCCCCCGCCCGAAGGCGGAAGGCTCATGATTTTCAGGAAAGCCATCCCTTAATCCACCGTGTTCAGCTTCACAACGATATTGCCGCGGGTTGCTTTCGAATACGGGCAAAATTGATGCGCTTTATGAAGCAGCTCCTGGGCCTGGCTTTTGTCCACATTCGGAATTTTAACGTCAAGCTGGACCGAAAGCTGGAAACCGCCGTCCGCTTCGTCTTTGCCGATCGTCACCTGGCTTTCCACTTCAACGCCTTCGAGCTTAATCTTCTCCTTGCGGGCCACGTTGGCCAGCGCGCTTTCAAAGCAGGCGCCGTAACCCGCGGCAAAAAGCTGTTCCGGGTTGGTACCCTCTCCGCCGGATCCTCCAAGTTCTTTAGGCATAACTAGATTATGCTTGAGAACGCCATCCGAGGACTCGATCGAACCGGAACGGCCTCCGATTACTTTCACTTTCGCTGTATACAAAGCTTCCATGCTGCTCACTCCTTCTAATGATTTCCTATTGTAGTAATTAAACCTGCTGCACTGTTTGAAACGACCGCCGGTCCTGCACATAAATCTATAGGTTAGGATGTCAAAACGGATTAAATTGCATACATTAGGTTTACAGTAACGATGTTGAGCAATAGCCTATAAGGGCAGAGCTTGCGCCTATTTTTACCCAAAAACAACAAAAAAGCGCTTGCACCAAAAAGTTTCCCTAGACAAAAACTATTGTAGATGTACAATGATGATAACGAAAATTTTTAACATGAAAAGGGTGATCCTCCATGAGTGAAGCTTATGAAAACGAAAATCCTCAATTAAAGGGCTGGAGAGCCTCGCCCTCCCGTCCGTCTCTAGCGGAATCCCATGGTTCAATGCATATACCTAAAACGGGCTCTTACCTGAAAAAATTTCTGGCCTTCGCTGGCCCCGGCTATCTTGTCGCCGTAGGTTACATGGACCCCGGCAACTGGGCGACCGACATTGAAGGCGGATCAAGATTCGGTTATACGCTGCTTGCCGTTATTCTTATATCGAACCTGATGGCCGTACTGCTCCAGCATTTATCCGGAAAATTGGGCATCGTGACAGGCCGCGACCTCGCTCAAGCCTGCCGCGACCATTACTCCCGTCCCGTTGCCGTTTCACTTTGGCTCCTCTGCGAGCTGGCCATCGCGGCCTGCGATCTGGCGGAAGTGATCGGTTCAGCCATTGCCCTGAATTTGCTGTTCGGAATCCCGCTGCTTTACGGGGTGCTAATCACTGCAGTGGACGTACTTATTATTTTGCTTCTACAGAATAAAGGTTTCCGGTCGCTTGAAATCTTCGTCGTCGTTCTGATTTTGACCATCGGCGTTTGTTTTGGGGTCGACCTTCTGCTGGCCAAACCGGATATGGGCGGCGTGCTTGCGGGGTATGTGCCCAGCGCCGAAATCGTGACGAATCCGGCCATGCTGTATATTGCGGTCGGCATTTTGGGGGCAACGGTGATGCCTCATAACCTGTACCTGCATTCCTCGATCGTGCAGACCCGGAAATATGAACAAACCGAGCTGGGCAAACGACAGGCCATCACTTATATGACCTGGGATTCCACGATAGCCCTTACGTTCGCTCTGTTGATCAACTCGGCTATTTTGATCGTATCGGCCGCCACCTTCCATAAAAACGGCATGTTCAGCGTGGCGGACATCGGGGATGCTTACCACCTGCTTACGCCGATTGTGGGAACCACCCTCGGCAGCGTGCTGTTTGCCGTCGCCCTGCTCGCCTCCGGCCAAAACTCGACTTTGACCGGAACGCTCGCGGGACAAATCGTAATGGAGGGTTTCGTCAACATCCGGCTTAAACCTTGGCTGCGCCGCCTGATTACCCGGTTGATCGCCATCATTCCAGCTGTCATTGTCACTGCGCTTTACGGGGAAGGCGGCATCCAGGATCTGCTCGTCTTCAGCCAGGTCGTGTTGTCCCTGCAGCTTCCTTTCGCCGTTGTGCCGCTCGTGAAATTCACCAGCGACAAAACGAAAATGGGCAAATTCGTCAACAAACGCTGGATTGCCATTTTAGCTTGGTTTATTACAGCGGTCATCATTGCCCTTAACGTTTTCCTTCTTGTTCAAACCTTAATTGGTTAAGCTAACGCACAACCATAAACAAAAGGCCTTCCGATCACTAGCTGCGCTAGTCCGGAAGGCCTTTTTCAAAACAAGCATAAAAAAATCTCTTCCCGGCAATTAACCTGCACAGGAAGAGATTTTTTAATAATGCCGCTTAAATCCGTTATGCGGTAGAGAGGACTCGAACCTCCACGGGCGTACGCCCACTACCCCCTCAAGATAGCGTGTCTGCCATTCCACCACTACCGCAAATTATTTTTGAAGCGAACATTAATAATATACACTTATTCACTTAGAAAGTAAAGGCCTTTGTAAAAGGAAGATCAACATCCCTTACTCTTCATTCCCTTTATCCCTGCCCCGCCGTTTCCGAAATTGGGCAAAAGCGATATATTCGCGGATAAAAGCTTCTTCCTCCGGGGAAAGCGAAGCGGTTTTCCCATCTTCATCCAGAAGCTCAGAATAACGGCCATAGGACTCTACCTGTTCTTTTACTCCCGCTGCCGAAGCCCCTTTGCCCAGCATTAGCCAATCCAGGCTTACATCAAAGAAAGCGGCAATTTCGATCAGCTTATTGGTGCTCGGCGTCGATTTTCCCCGTTTCCAGTCCCCGAGGTTGCCGGTGCTGATGCCCAGTTTCTCGCAAAAGCTCTTTTTGGTCATTTTCTTCATCTGGATCAGCAGGTCGATCCGTTCATAAATGGAATGCATTCTGACTTTCCCCCAATGTATTTGTAAATCAATTACGTAATTAAGTTATTTTTTGTTGTTAAATGACGCATGTTCGTATATAATGGACTTACAGACAAGCTCCTGCTTGTGCTACTTGTTTGATTTCCAAGTTATAGTAAGGAGCGTTCATGTGGTCAATTTGAATCTGCAGTGGGTAAACGCCGTCCGTTCCCTAAAATATGGGCTTGTAATAACGGATTTGGAAGGATATATCGTCGATTACAATGAGTTTTGGGTTCAGATCGCGCTGCAGAATAACGTCCCTTCCGGCTTTGACTGGCGTGGTGTAAACCTGTTTCAGATCGCCGAATCGAGAAGCGCAAACGGAGACCCGTTAGCCCAATACTGTCTTTCCAAGCTGGACGACCTGCTTCAGGGCATCGATTCCTTTGAGCCGGTTCAATTCCATAACCATACTTCAGCGGGTATCCAATGGCTGCTGCTCGAAACGGCACCTCTGATTGATCAACACCAAATGGTCAATGGACTGGTCGTCAGCCTGCACGATATTTCAGCCCTTCATACAACTCCCGCATCCTCACCCTCTGCAGAACATCTCGTCAACTCGCCGATCAGCCGGCTGCTCCCCATGTGTGCGGTGTGCAAACGAATCAGGGACAACCAGGACCGCTGGCATTCCTTGGAAAGCTACTTAAGAAATCATCTTCATATCGAGTTTACGCATGATATATGTACGGAATGCATGGGCCATCTCTATCCTCAATATGCCGCCATCCTGGAGAAGAAAAAGCAGGATACCAACTAACAACCGCCATTTCCGCTCCGCTTCAAGCTTACACTCTTTTCCAGCTATTCATTCATTGTAGCATATTTTTGTGTTTCAAAAGAGATTTATGTAAAAAGAGAACATGAATTATACTAGTATAGCCGAGCTGAATTGTAAAGTTTTTGCTGTATGGTTATTTTTGCTGAAAATTTTCAATAAAAAACAAAAAAAACGGCTTACAGAATGAACTCTGTGAAGCCGTCTTTTCGTTTAACCAGAATGCGGTAGAGAGGACTCGAACCTCCACGAGCGTACGCCCACTACCCCCTCAAGATAGCGTGTCTGCCATTCCACCACTACCGCATATGGTGACCCGTAGGGGATTCGAACCCCTGTTACCTCCGTGAAAGGGAGGTGTCTTAACCCCTTGACCAACGGGCCTTGCAATTCATTTTATCGCAAGCGTCTTTCGCAGCGACAAGAATGAGTATATCAAAAATCCAAGGACTAGGCAACAACTTTTTTGATTTTTTTTATGGCTTATGCGGGTTAGGCTTTTCTCTTCGGAAATGGACATCGTCCCTTAAAATAATCAGCAAAAAACTTAACTTCACTTAAATGTATTGAAAAAAACCTTAGTAAAACTTATAATCACTTACGTAAACATAAGTAGAACGGAGGCAAGATGATGTACCAAGAAGAACGCATGCGCAGCATCATCGATTATTTGCAGGCGCATAAACGGATTTCGATTGAGGAGATCTGCTCCCTGTTTGACGTTTCGAGGGACACGGCCCGCCGGGATCTGGTCAAACTGGAGGAACAGCAAGCCATCATCCGGTCCCGGGGCGGAGCCCTTCTCCCCTCAACTCCTTATGAAGCCATTAAAAATTATAATGAAAGGCTGCTGTCGGTATCAGCCGAAAAACAGCAGATCGGACGCGTCGCAGCCAGTCTAGTGCGCCCCGGCGAACGGGTGATCCTCGATTCGTCAACGACGGTGCAGGCCTGCGCGGAAATGTGGACGGCCGCCGGCACTTATGTCATCACCAACTCCATCAACCAGGCTGACGTGCTGTCGGCCAAACCGGACGTTTCCATCCACCTTCTGGGAGGACAGCTTCAAAAGGAACACCGCTACGTGTACGGTTCATCCGTTACGGATACGTTAGCCCGTTATCGGGCGGATAAGGCTTTTATCGGGACGGGCGGCATTGCGGACGGAGGTTTGTTTGCGGTTTATGAGGAAGAAGGCCGGGTCAAAGAACGAATGATGGAGCAGGCTTCCCAGGTCATTGTGCTGGCCGACCATCTCAAACTCGGCAAAAGCAACTATTACCGGTTTGGCAGCTGGTCCGGCGTGGATCTGCTCATTACAGATCGGCTGCCCGAACCGGAGCTGCTGGAGCAGCTACGCGGGCACGGGGTTGAAGTCTTGACTACCGATGATTTCGACAAAAAGGAGGATGAGGAATCATGATCAAGATGATTGCCGTCGATTTGGACGGAACGCTTTTGGACCAGGAAAGCAAGATCAGTCTCGAAAATGCGGCAGCGATTCGCGAAGCTCAGGCCCAAGGGGTGCTGGTGACGATTGCTACAGGCCGCGCCTTCTATGATGTGCAGCATATTTGCCGCCAGGCCGGGATTGTAACACCGGTTATTGGAGCCAATGGGGCCACCTTGCACGATGTCCAAGGTCAAGCTCTGCATTCGGTCCCCATGGAACGGAATACAGCGATGGAAGTTTTGGCTTGGCTGGAAGACCAGGAATATTACTTCGAAATCATGACCGACCAAGCGATTTATTCCCCGCAGAATGCCCATGAGCTTATGAGCGCCGAAATGGACCGGGCTCTCAGCAGCCATCCCGGTATTTCTTTGCAAACGCTGCTCCATGCCGCGGAAAAACAATATTCCCAACACGGGATTACCCGAATCTCCTCTTATCGGCATGTCCCGGAGGACGCGGAAATTTATAATATTCTCGCCTTTTCTTTCCAGGAGGAGAAATTGGCGGCTGGCCGCCAATATTTTATGGACTATCCCGGGCTGACTCTGGTGGTTTCGGCGGATCACAATTTTGAGGTCGAACATCCCGACGCTTCCAAAGGGCTTGCTCTTTCCCGGATGGCGAACCTTCATCATATCCCCATGTCGGAGGTTATGGCCATAGGAGACAGCTATAACGATATCTCCATGCTGTCTGCAGCCGGGCTAAGCGTAGCGATGGGGAACGCCCATCAGCGGATCAAGGCCTTGTGCAGCAAAGTTACCCTGAGCAATCAGGAGGACGGGGTTGCCTATGCCATCAGGCAGGCGCTTGGCCGTTCCCGTCCGGTCAGTATGTAAAAAAAGAAGAGCTCCAGCTTATGCTGAAGCTCTTCTTCATCTACGGAGAGAGAGGGATTCGAACCCTCGCACCGCTTACGCAGTCTAACCCCTTAGCAGAGGGTCCCCTTATAGCCACTTGGGTATCTCTCCAAATAAAAATGGCTCCCCGAACAGGACTCGAACCTGTGACAACTCGATTAACAGTCGAGTGCTCTACCAACTGAGCTATCAGGGAACATTGTAGTGAACATAACTGAATATATCACAATTTCAAAAGCCGAGTCAAGCCTGCATTTCCCATAAAAAAAGAACCTTCTCTTGATCCCTCCAAGAGCAGGTTCTTGTATTTGCGGCCCCGCTGCTGCAGCACCTCTTGTTTGGTTTTGGTCATCCGGGTTCGCAGATCGGCTGAAGCAAACGGGCTGCGTCCGGTTTCCGGGTTCAGCTTTCCTTCTCTTACACGTTTGTCGCGGTATTTCCTGGCAGCAGATTTCGCCATAAGGGTGACGCCTCCTTTAAAAGTCTAAAGTTCTTACAAAGATATTATATCACTTTATAAGGTCCTCTGTGCGGTGCGCGGCCGTTCGGACTGAAGAAAAGGAACAACGCGGCAACCGTCACTCAGGAGGGCGGGATGGAAAACAACTTCAGCTTGCCCGCACATTTCCCGCAGCGGTACCGTTTGGCGTCCACTTTCCGCTTGCGCGGATATTTCAGCCCGCAGCTTTGACAGATCAGCTCGTAGCGGTAAGGCAGCGTACGGCGCCCCTGTCCGCCCGGCAGGCTTTGGCAGAACCGGCTGCCGCCCACTTTTTTCAAAAGGGCTTTAAAATCCGCGTCTTTATGCTGATATCCCCGCCCGAGTATATGAAGATGGTAATGGCACAACTCGTGTTTAATGATTTTCTCCGTTTCTTCATGGCCGTAATGCTCGAGCTGCTTGGGATTGATTTCAATGTTATGGCTCTTCATGAAATAACGGCCGCCGGTGGAACGGAGCCTGGAATTAAAGCTCGCCGTATGGCTGAACGCCCTGCCGAACCAGCGCAGCGAGAGGTCCTCCACCCAGCTCTGAAGCTCCTTATCGTTCATGCTTTGTTGTCCCCTCCTTCCTGCTTTTCGGCCCGTCTTCAAAGTCCGGTCTCCCCGAAAGCGGTTAGGTTTGTACTTGAATTTTAACTTCCCCTTACGCTACACTGTCAAGTAGTAATGAATACCGGAGGGAGAACGACCGTCATGCCAACCATGCGTTATTGTATTTTACAGCAAGGAACCGAACTTCTTTTTGTGGAGATGCCGGCCGATCATGCTTACCAGCTCAGCGCTTTGAATTTGCGCCTGAACAAAGAAGTGGACAAACTGACAGCGGACAATGTGCCCGTCCTGCCCCAGGCGGTTGCGGAATGCGACAGCCTTGATTTGCTACGGGAATCCGATCAGATCGTCGGCGGTCTGGACTACATTAACCGTCTGGAGCAATCCTTCTCCTCCATTCAGGAAACCAGCTACCCGCTTATTTCCCTGCTGACCGAAATCCGGGCGCTGCAGGCCCAATTGGAGCAATGGTACGAGGAAGCTGAAGAAGAAGCCGAAGCTTTGAAGTAAAAGTGGAAATCCCCCGCCTGGCGGGGCTTTTTGCTTTTCCGCGCAAATTTTGTGCGCACACATTTGGGCCCTCTTCCATATAGTTACCGTAACAGGGAATTACGGAGGAGGCGAATAAGTTGCCGAAGTGGCTTTGCAACCAGATGATGAACGCTTTTTACAAAAAAGACCGGCGCCAGGTCAAGCTGCTGAACGACTGCTGGTTTTTCTACCATAACCGCAAGACCGAACCCGGGTCTTCCGAAGAGGTTCAGTAACGGTCAATCCGGAAGGCTGACCGCACAATAAGTCCATAAAAAAGCCGCAGGTCCTTTGCCATAGCAAACGGGATCTGCGGCTTTTTTGAGTTGTTCAGCGAGGGCCCTGACTCTGACTCGTCAGTTTGCGCCGGCGGCACTGCTGCCGGGAGGGCGCATGGTCAGGCCGACGCGGCCTTTCTTTTCATCCACGTTTAATACCCAAACGGTGACGTTGTCGCCGACGGACACGACGTCCATCGGGTGTTTGACGAACCCGCCGCTGAGCTGGGAAATGTGTACCAGGCCGTCGTTTTTAACGCCGATGTCGACAAAGGCGCCAAAGTCGATGACGTTGCGCACGGTTCCTTGAAGCTCCATGCCCGGCACGAGATCCTCCAGCTTCAGCACGTCTTTGCGGAAAATCGGTGCCGGCAGTTCTTCACGCGGGTCGCGGCCCGGACGAACCAGGCTGTCCACGATATCCCGCAGCGTAGGCGCGCCGACTTCCAGCTTGGCAGCCAGCTCTTCCACATTAACTGCGGCGAGCCGGTCGGCCAGCTCTTTGGTGCCGAGCTGATCGATGCCGAGTCCCAGCTCGGCGAACAGGCGGTTTACGACGTCATAGGATTCCGGGTGAATCGGCGTGTAGTCGAGCGGATTCTCCCCGCCGCCGATCCGCATGAAACCTACGCACTGCTCGAACGTTTTTGCGCCGAGGCGCGGCACCTTCTGCAGCATTTTGCGGCTGATGAATTTGCCGTTCTCCTCGCGGAACTTCACGATGTTCTTCGCAATCGTGGCGTTTACGCCGGATACGTAAGACAGCAGCGCCGAAGAAGCGGTATTCACATCCACGCCGACGTGGTTAACGGCCGATTCCACGACCACCTTCAGGCTTTCGTCCAGATGTTTCTGCGAAACATCATGCTGGTATTGGCCGACGCCGATCGCTTTCGGCTCGATTTTGACCAGCTCCGCCAGCGGATCCTGCAGGCGACGGGCAATCGACGCCGCGCTGCGCTCGGCGACGTCCAGCTCCGGGAACTCCTCCTGCGCCAGCTTGGAGGCGGAATACACGCTCGCGCCGGCCTCGCTTACGATCAGATACACCAGCTCGTCCTGCTTGCGCTCGGCGATCACCTCCGCGACGAACTGCTCCGTTTCGCGCGATGCGGTGCCGTTGCCGATGGCAATCAGATTGATTCCGTAACGGTCAATCAATTCGTGGAACTTGGCCGCGGCTTCTTTCTTTTTGTTGTTCGGCGGCGTCGGGTACGTCACGGCCACCTCCAGCAGCTTGCCGGTGTCGTCAACAACGGCAAGCTTGCAGCCCGTCCGGTAAGCCGGATCGACGCCAAGCACGGTTTTGCCCTTCACCGGCGGCTGCAGCAGCAGGCTGCGCAGGTTCGCGGAGAAGATCGAAATCGCCTGCGCTTCGGCTTTCTCCGTCAGCTCTCCCCGGAGCTCGCGTTCAATGGAAGGCGCGATCAGCCGCTTATAAGCGTCTTCAAGCGCGGTTTGCAGCCAAGCGGCGGTCACCGAGCTTCCTTTCACGATTTGCTTCGCCATGAACGTATGCGCCGGCTCCGGCTGCACGTCCATACCGATCTTCAGCACGTTTTCCCGTTCGCCGCGGTTGATCGCCAGGATACGGTGCGGCGGCATCTTTTTCGCCAGCTCCCGGTAGTTGTAATACATCTCATAGACGGATTCCTGCTCCGCATCCTTCGCTTCCGAGACGATCAGGGCATGATCCATCGTATAACGGCGGATCCAGGCGCGGATCTTCGCGTCGTCCGCAAACTGCTCAGCCAGAATATCCATGGCGCCCTGCAGCGCCTCTTCCGCGGTGGCTACACCTTTGTCGTCATCGACGTAAGCCGCCGCCTGCGCCGCAGGATCTCCTTTGGCCGGCTGGGACAGCAGCCACTCGGCCAGCGGCTCGAGCCCTTTCTCCTTCGCCACGCTTGCCCGCGTCTTCCGCTTCTGGCGGAAAGGCCGGTACAAATCTTCGACCTCCTGCAGCTTGACCGCTTGGCGGATCGAATCAGCCAGCTCCCCGGTCAGCTTGCCCTGCTCGTCGATGATGCGGATGACTTCGCGTTTGCGTTCGGCGAGGCCTCGCAGGTATTGGTTTCTTTCTTCGATGCTGCGCAGCTGGTTTTCGTCCAGCTCACCCGTCATTTCTTTCCGGTAACGGGCAATGAACGGAATCGTATTGCCTTCATCCAGCAAGGTAATCGTGGTGCGGACCTGCTTGAGCGTCAGATTCAGTTCTTTGGAGACCTGGCGGACGATCTGCTCCTGCTCCTCCGCTTTCGCCTGCTCGGAAAGCCCCTCGGCTTGTACATTTATATTTTGTTCTGACAATGGATAATTCCCTCTCTTCTTCACTTCAGACTTCACAAAAAACGCGTTCCTTCCCATTATCGCAAAATTCCCGGCAAAACAAAAGGCGCCTCCGCCAATCGGCGGTGCGCCCCCTTACATATCCCATTAAATGCGCTTACCTAAAAATCGATGAGACCCAGACTGATGAGAAGGGAATCGTCCACCTTCTTCATCGTTTCCTCGTCCAGGTGCGTGATTTTGTCCGTAAGCCGCTGTTTGTCGATCGTCCGGATCTGCTCCAGCAAAATGACGGAGTCACGGTCAAAGCCGTGTGCTTCAGCGTCAATTTCCACGTGAGTCGGCAGCTTTGCCTTCTGGATCTGGGCCGTGATGGCCGCAACGATGGCAGTCGGACTGAAACGGTTCCCGATATCGTTCTGGATGATCAGCACCGGTCTGACCCCACCCTGCTCGGAACCGACCACAGGAGAGAGATCTGCGAAAAAAACGTCGCCGCGCTTTACAATCAATGTTTACACCCCGCTTACCAGGCGGTCAAGGGTGCTGTCTGCATCTTCCTCTGCGTGAAACGCCTCAGCAGCCATGGTCAAATTGATTTTGGCCATTTCCATATACCCCCGCTGCATGGAATCCCGAATGAACCGCTTCTTGCGTTCGTTCAAATACAGCTTCATGGCCTGTCTGATAAGCTCACTGCGATTGGAATTCTCCAGCCGGGCAATTCCGTCCACTTCCTGCAGAAGATGATCCGGCAAACTGATCATGATTCTTTTGGTACTGTGCATATTTGCCAACTGATTTCCACCCCCACAAAACCTTTCGAACCATTCCCTAAAAATAGTATATCGCTATTCAAGGAAATATATACAAAGGAATATATGCTTCCCGTATATCAAGTATGCTGCATCCATTATAAACTAGAACCTATTTGGCGTATATACTTTAAGCCGTATTTCAATATATTAGTTATATACCTAGTATACGCCGCCATATTACGCGCAGAACGGATCCAGTTATCCTCTAACGGAAAGCCGCTTCTTTGTTAAAACATTCGGGATGTCTTCAGCAGATTCCTTCAAAGTTCGATAAAAGTTTTGCTTGACGAAAAATTGCCGCCGGCCCCGCCTAGATCAGCGGATTGGCGATTTCGTCCCGGCGCCCGGATTTCTTATAAACCCTCGGCACCCGGTGGGCAATCATACAGATCACTTCATAGTGGATCGTTCCCAACCAGGAAGCCAGCTCACCTGCGGAAATTTCTCCGCCCTGCTGCCGGCCGATCAGAACAGCTTCCTCGCCGACTTGAATTTGTTCTCCGTTGTCCTTGAAACTTTGCAGAGATACCATACATTGGTCCATACAGATCGTTCCGACGACAGGTACGCGGTGTCCGCGGATCAGAACATGCGCTTTGCCACCGAGCATCCGGGAATAACCGTCCGCATAACCGACCGGCAAAGTGCCGATCCTTTCCGGTTCGTGCGTCTCGTATCTTTTCCCATAGCTGATTCCCCAATGGGGCGGCAGTTCTTTCACATAAGACAATTTGGTTTTGAGCGAGAGTACCGGTGTAAGCTTCACGTTCTGGCGATGAACTTCATCCGAAGGGTACAGCCCGTAAATGGCAATGCCGACCCGAACCATATCGAAGGAAAGTTCCGGCAGATCGATCGCTGTGGCGCTGTTGCCCGTATGTATGATCGGCACCTTGATTCCGCGTTCGTTCAGCGCGTCCGTCACGGTACGAAACCGTCTGTACTGTTCAATGGTGTACGTTTTGTCTTCTTCATCTGCGGTGGAAAAATGGGTAAACAATCCTTCGACCTCAATGCCTGGTATTGAAAAAGCTTTCTGCACAAATGCCGGCGCTTCTTCCGGCAGCAGCCCGATCCGGCCCATGCCCGTATCCACTTTGATATGGATCTTCAGCTTGTGTCCGGTATTCTCCGCCCCAAGCCTGCGGGCGGCTTCCAGCACATCCTCATCGAAGAGGCAAAGCGTGATGTCCTGTTCCAGCGCAGCTTTCACCCCTTCGGGAGAAGTGTAGCCCAGAACGAGAATCGGCATGGTGATGCCGGCCGCACGCAGTTCAAGCGCCTCATCCAGAAAAGCCACGCTTATATAATCCGCCTTGAGGCGCTCCATTTCTTTCGCCACATGCACGGCGCCGTGCCCATAAGCGTTAGCTTTTACGCAGATCAGCAGTTTCATCCCTTCCGGCAGCGCCTGCCTGAATGCCAGGTAATTGGATTCCAGGGCATCCAGATCAATCTCTGCGACAGTCGGTCGATAATTCACTTGCACAAAGGTCACCTTCTTTAACAATGTAAGCCCACGAAGTCTTAGATCCATCCTAATGTCCTGTTCGCCCACTGTCAAATTGGCAAGGTTTCCTCCGCAGAAGCCGCCCTTTGCCGGACCCTTCATTTTCCCCGGACAAAATAACAAGACAAGGCGGATGGCCGGGCCGCCGGGGCATTTCCCAGACGGCCTTTATTCCGCCTTGCTTTATTATTTACCCGTTTGGTCCTGCATAGAAGCGGCGATTTTAATCATCTCGTTCACCGGAAGATCGGCGCTTGTAATCTGGAAGTCCAGTCCGTCCTGCGTCCAGGTCAACGTTTGCAGATCGTCGCCGGTGAGCTGGCCGAACGTAAAGCCCATATCGACCATATCCCCTTTTTGGAGGGAAACGGCACGGTCCAGAGAACGGGACTCCAGCAGCGTATATTGGTAATCACCGTCGAACTGTACCATTACGGAGCTCCGCTCGGTATCGTCCACCACCTGGGTTGATTTCTCTTCGACGCCTTCCGGTGCGTAAGTCGGGAGAATAACGCCAAAGGATTCATTCAGAGCCGGCACGCTTTCCACGCTGCCGCCCCCCGCTGACGTGTCGGCGCTTGCCGGCTTTTCGATCAGCTGGCCGTTTTCGTCCACCTCAAGCAGGGTGCCTTGTGAGTCTTGACTGGCCGTATTGAGGTTTTCCTGCATATCGAAATCCTTTTTCTCAAACTTCTTGCCGAACTCGAATTGGTCGAATTTCACTTCCACCACGACTTGAGCTGAGGAATCGGACACCTGCACCTGCTGCGGCTTATAGTCGTCTTTGCTCAGCCAAATTTTTTGGCGGACCAGCGACTGGGTGTTGTAGTTGGCGGCTACGTCAAAAACGTAGCTGTCCTTATCGTCCACAAACTGGCGCGTGTTGTCCGACAAGATGCTCCGTACAAGCGTCTGATACAAATAAACCTGTCCCTGGTTGTCCGGCCAGTCGCTCTGGAAGCGGAAACTTTTGTTGAGGCTCGGCGTCAGCACATAAACGCCCTGATCGTTGCGAAGCACGATTTGCGTAATGTCTTTTTGCGCATTGGTTAATGCGATCCGGTAATAAGACGGGTTCATATACCACACCTGTACCTTGTACGTCTGAGGCGTTTCGCCGGTATGTAACGTCATAACCCCCGAACCTTCATAACTGTCCAGCTTGCCTAAAGCCTGGTTTAAATCTTTGACGACGCCTGCCGCATCCTTCTTTCCGCATCCGGCCAGTACGACGGAAAAGCACACCACGATGGCTAATATCCACGTGATACGACGCATGTTATCATCCCCTTTGGCACAATGTTTTCCCAATCTGATAACATGTCTATGAGGGTACTTGGCCAATTATGCAGACTAGCATGACAAGCATCCAAGAATTGATCGCCGAGCCTGAAAGCGAATACCCCTGATAAACCGCTTGTTGCGACAAAAAGAAAAGGAACCCCCTGCCGCGGGATAAGATCCCTTAGCAAGGAGGTTCCTTGATGTTCTTACCCGGCCGGATTCCGGCCGGGACTTATAGCAGCCCTTCAATCTCCCCTGTGTCCTTCAGGGAAATGCGTTCGGCAGCCGGTACTTTAGGCAAGCCGGGCATTCTCATCGTATTGCCGGTTTCCACGACCACAAATCCTGCGCCGGAAGACAAACTTACGCCCGAAACGTTGACCGTAAAACCTTCCGGCGCCCCCAGCCTCGACGGCTGGTCCGTAAAGGAATAAGGCGTTTTCGCCATGCAAACCGGCAGCTGGCCGTAACCGAGCTGCTCCATTTGGGCCAGGGCCCGTCCGGCCCCCGGCGAATAGGAAACTGCCGCCCCTCCGTATATTTCCTTCACGATCGTTTCGATTTTGCTTTTTAAAGTTAGGGACGTCTCATAAAGCGGACGGAAATCAGCCTGCTCCGCTTCAAGGAGCTCCGCCAGCCTTTGGGCCAGCTCTTTGCCGCCTTCGCTGCCCAGGGCAAAAACCCGGGACACTTCGGCCGGTACGCCCAGCGCCGAGCACTCCTCGCGGATCGCCGCAATTTCGGCTTCCGTATCCGTCGCAAAATGATTGATCGCCACCAAAACCGGCACGCCGAATTTCTGAAGGTTCCGCACATGCCTTCTCAGGTTGCCGATCCCCTGCTTCAAGCTGTCCACGTTTTCCGTGCCCAGCTGATCCTTCGGCGTCCCGCCGTTGTACTTCAGCGCTTTGGCTGTCACGACCAGCACGGCTGCCGACGGCGTCAGGCCGGCCTGACGGCATTTGATGTCAAAAAACTTTTCCGCGCCCAGCTCTGCGCCAAACCCCGCTTCAGTCACGACAATTTCCCCGAGCTTAAGCGCCGTCCGCGTCGCGATCAAGCTGCTGCACCCGTGGGCGATGTTGGCAAAAGGTCCGCCGTGCACCAGCACCGGCGTGCCTTCCAGGGTCTGCACCAGATTCGGCTTTACCGCTTCCTTAAGCAGCACCGCCATCGACTCCACCGCCTTCAGCTTGTCCGCCGTTACAGGCTCGCCGTTCACATCGTAGCCGACCAACATCCGGCCAAGTCGGGTTTTCAAATCCTGAAGATTTTCGCTCAGACATAAAACCGCCATAACCTCTGAAGCCGAGGTGATCAGAAACCCGCTTTCGCGGACGGGCCCGTTGCCTTGTCCAAGCCCGGTCACGATGCTTCGCAGACTGCGGTCATTCATGTCCAACGCCCGCTTCCAGACGATACGAGCCGGATCAAGCTGCAGCGCATTGCCCTGGTAGATATGGTTGTCGATCATGGCGGACAGCAGATTGTTCGCTGAAGTAATGGCATGCAGGTCCCCTGTGAAGTGCAAATTGATGTCTTCGGCAGGGAGGATTTGCGCTTTGCCTCCTCCGGTTGCCCCGCCTTTCATGCCAAACACGGGACCCAGCGACGGCTCGCGAAGAGCGGCTACCGCTTGATGGCCGATCGCGTTCAGCGATTGGGACAGCCCTATGGTCGTTAACGTTTTGCCTTCGCCTGCCGGCGTCGGATTGACCGCCGTCACCAGGACGAGTTTGCCGTCCGGCCGGTCCTGCAGTTCTTCAAGCAGCGAAGGATTCAGCTTCGCTTTGTATTTTCCGTAAGGCTCCAAATGGTCTTCGTGAATACCCGCCTTGGCGGCGATTTCGTAAATGGACTTCATGGTTGGCCAAGTTCCCCCTGATTTACTTCCTGTTTTTTAGTTCATTATCAAGCAAAGGAAGGGGCTTTGCAATGCGGCGGAGTAATGCGCTAGAAAGCGAAGGGTCGGCCGCCCAGTTGATCAGGCCAAATCCGCTGGGAAGCTAGACTGGCAACGTGACTCTCCGGCCGCTTCGTTCATAGATTGCTAGAGACGGGGACACCCCCGTTTAACTGTGCAAGGCGGTGATCCTATGTTGTTCAAAGCTCCCCTGCTGCAATTGATGCAATCCTATGCCTTCAAGCTGGATCAGCCTCTATGCAGCGAGATTGCGAGTCTTCAAATCTCTTTCTCGAAGCTTCCGCACTTCCTTCACCGGACGCTTGAAGGTTTTCTCCATCATCATTTAAGGCTCCCCGTAATTATTGAATATGAACAAAATGAGGATGAGGAGATGTTTTTTAGGCCGGGGACGGGCAGTCCTTTTGGAAAAAAAGATAGGCTTACGGTTAGACACCGCTTCAGCAAAATCAACTGCTGCAGCGCCGAAATTACGCCTGCCGGGCTGGTTGAGCTGTTAGCCTGTCCGGACGGCATCCGGCGGATTTACTTAAACCGCAAAGTCAAAGTGATGCTGGACTCGGCCCTTAAATCCGCCAGAGCCATGAAAATTGTACGCAAGGGCCACAGGCTCTCCGGAAAAGGCGTTACCCTCGCCATTATTGATACCGGCATTTATCCCCATCCCGATTTGGAGGACCGGATCGCCGGGTTTGTCGACCTTATAGGCGGCCGGACTGAACCCTATGACGATCACGGGCATGGCACCCACTGCGCGGGAGATGCCGCCGGCAGCGGACTGAAGTCCGGAGGCTTGTACGCGGGGCCTGCGCCGGAGGCTCGCATTTACGGAATCAAAGTGCTGGATCATCACGGCAACGGGACCATCGGAACCATTATGGAGGGTCTGGAATGGTGCATCCGCCACAACGAAACCCACCCCGATGATCCCATTCATATCATCAGCTTATCGATAGGCACTTCGCCAGAGCCGTATCCCGATGAAGCTGATGATCCCGTGGTTAAAAGCGTTAATGCCGCCTGGGATGCAGGCATCACCGTAATCGTTTCGGCCGGCAACGAGGGGCCGTCCTCCGGCACGATTACAAGTCCCGGGATCAGCCGGCGGGTCATTACGGTCGGCGCACTGGACGACAATCAGACTCCGTTTCTTCGCGAGGATGACGAGGTGGCTCCGTTTTCCAGCCGCGGGCCTACGCCTTACGGGATAGCGAAACCCGACCTGCTGGCACCCGGAGCCCGCATCATTTCGCTGCGTTCCCCCGGCTCCTATCTGGACAAAACCCAGGCATGGAACCGGATCGAATCCGATTATTTTATGTTATCCGGCACTTCGATGGCGACGCCGATCTGCGCCGGCATTGCGGCTCTGATCCTGCAGCATGAACCCGGCATAACGCCGGAAGCGGTCAAAAAAAGACTGATGGAAGGAACCGACCTGGGGCAGGAAAAGGATCCGAATACTTACGGGGCCGGTTACGTCAACGCCGAACGTGCCGTTCCTTTGGCGGAAACGCCGGAAAACGAGCGGGATGGAGTTGAAAGATTTGAGAGTTGAGGTTCGGAAACTGACTTTTAACGCATGGCCGTTCATTCGCCTTTTAATAAAAAGGCTCCAGAAACAGCAGATTCCGGTAGGCATATTTCGTTGAACGGTATTTAAAGTTTAATGCAAAACCTGTGCCGTCAACCTCGACGGAGCGCAAAGCGTTCGTGCGGACCAAACTCCGCACCATGCAGGAAACAGCCCGGCGGTCCTTTCTGCGGACCGCTTTGGCCAGCGCTTGGGCGAACGGCCTATTAACGGCGAGTTCGGCGTACAGGGGAATCACCGCTTTGGCCACCCTTTGATGGATCCGGGGCTGAAAGGTAAAACGGACGGCTCCCGGCGGGATCGTGATTCCGTTGGTGCAATAAGAGGGTCCATTCGGAAGTTCGAAGGTCACAAAATAACCGATCCCGTTTGTGCCGATGCCCTGTTTGGCCGCATAGGGATCAACCGTCTTCAGCAGCTTCTTCATGGCCGGCAGATCCGCTTCTACGACGGCTTTGCTCCACTGGCGTGCAAATGTGCCGCTGAAGGCGACTGCCCGGTAAAAAGGCAGCATGCCCGCAGAAACTGCCCGGAGCATCCCCGCCGTCACCGCGTCGTTTGGTTTCGGTTCACAGCTTTTAAGCGACATAAAAAGGCCCTCCTTCACCTTTCCTTGTGAACATTGCCTATTCTTTACAAGGTATGAAGAAGAGCCTTAACGCGGATGGACGAATGTCCGGTCCGGGATTATTTTTTTGTGCGGATCCACTATTTCAAAAGTTTGCGGATCAAGGCCAGCCCCCGTTTGGAGAAAGGGTAACGGAAGGGAAAATCAAACAGGGTCGTCTGCTTGACGATGCCTTTCTCGTGCGTAAACGTCCGGAAGCTTTCGTAGCCGTGATAACTGCCCATTCCGCTTTCCCCGACTCCGCCGAACGGCAGGTAAGGCGTCGCCAGATGCATCAGCGTATCATTGATCGTCCCTCCCCCGAAGGAAAGCTCGTGCGTTACAGCCTGCTGCACCTTGCGGCTGCTTGTGAACAGGTACAAAGCCAGCGGTTTCGGCCGTTTCCGGACGGTATCGATCGCTTCCTGCAGCTCGTCATACACCAGCATGGGGAGCAGCGGCCCGAAGATCTCCTCCTGCATGACCGGCATTCCGCCATGTACGTCCATCAAAATCGTCGGCTCAATCTTGAGTTTGTCCCGGTCGGCCCTTCCGCCCGCCGCAATCCGGCCGTCCTGCAAAAATTGGAGGAGCCGGTCAAATTGCCGTTCCCCCACGATACGTCCGTAATCGGGGTTGTTCAGCGGCTCCTCTCCATAAAAGCGGGTAATGGCCGTCTTCAGCTCCGCCAGCAAACGGTCCATTACATTCCGGTGGACGAGCAGATAATCCGGGGCGATGCAGGTCTGCCCCGCATTCGTAAACTTGCCGAACACGATCCTCCGGGCCGCGAGCGACAGATTGGCGTCGTCATGGACGATGCAGGGGCTTTTGCCTCCAAGCTCCAGCGTAACCGGCGTCAGCTGCTTGGCTGCTGCCTCCATGACGATTTTTCCGACCTTAACGCTTCCGGTAAAAAAGATATAGTCAAATTTCCGCTCCAGCAGCGCGGCGCTGACCTCGGGCCCGCCCTCCACGACCGTTACGTAATCCGGCGGAAAAACCTCCTTCAGCATCTTCCCCAGCAGACCGGATACCGCCGGCGTCAGTTCCGAGGGCTTCAGCACCACCGTATTTCCGGCGGCAATCGCTCCGACCAGCGGGGACAAAGCCAATTGCAGCGGGTAATTCCAGGGGGCGATGACCAGTACGGTGCCGTAAGGCTCTTTAAGGATCAGGCTTCGGGAGCCGATATGGGTGACTGCCGTTCTGACTTTCTTCGATTTCGCCCACCCGGTCAGCTTGCGGGAAATAAACCCGAGCTCCGAAAGCACGAGGCCCAGCTCTGTCGTGTAGCTCTCGAAATCGGATTTGTTCAGATCCTGTTTGAGAGCGGCAAACCACTCCTTCTCATATTTCTTCAGCGCCTGCTTCAGCCGTCTAAGATACAAAATACGCAGCGCTATGCTCCGGGTTCCCCCCTGTTCGAAAAAGGCCTTGTGCCCCTCCAAAATAACATCCAGGTCGGGCTTTGAAACTTCCTTGTCCATGAGACTTGTCCTACTCTCTTTTCATTTATAAACCCAACTGCACCCGTTTCTCGGCCTCGGGATCCTGCACGGCCGCAGATTGGATATTAAAAATATAAGTTGCCCGCTCCGGCAGCCCGTACGGCGGCCAGACGTCCCCTTCCACTGCCGGCATTCCGTGCTTGGCAAAAGAAACCCAGGCATCCTGCATACGGCGGGCCAGCGCTTTGGCCGAATCCTCCGCCTGGACGCCGATATTCTTCAGCAGCTCCAGATGATCAAAAACAAACATGATTTCCCCCGCATGCATCGCCTGCATCAGGAAAGGATGCGCCTGGCTTGTCCAGTCGAAACGGTACATCCATACCGGAGCATGCCGGCTTTGCGCCTTAGCAAACTGCAGGGAGGACCGCCAGAAATACAGGTCGGTCAAAATCTGGGCTTGTCCCGCCGCCGTTCGCGGGTAACGGGCGGCAATCGCTGCCGCTTTTTCGCCGCTGATGCCCGTCATGAGTTCCATCGCCTTCAGCCAATCCTTTTCCTCCATTACCGGGGAATCGGGTCTGATGAACAAAACGCCTTCATCCCGGTTTGTCCCGATCAGGATGGGAATATCCCCCGCAAAGCCGTCCTTTACGGCAGCCAGCGGTTCATGCGGCAGCGTGGTTCCGTCCACAACCGGCTGCTGCAGCATGGCAATATCGTTGCCGTAACGCTTTCTTAACTCTCCGGCGGCATCCATCAGCTGCTCCGCAGGAACCGTCTTCAGCTTGTCCGCCTCCCCGGGATCGATGCCAAGCAGTCCCAGCAGCGCCCCGGTGATCGAACGGGCGGCCGGCTCGGGCATCACCTGCGATGCCCCGCTTTCCATAATGGCCCGCTGAAACAACCCTTTCGCCGCCGGCATCGCCAGCAGCGCCGCGATGCTCATGCTCCCGGCCGACTCGCCGAAAACCGTGACGCGTTCCGGGTCGCCGCCGAATGCCGCAATATTGTCGCGAACCCATTTCAGC
Source organism: Paenibacillus mobilis (assembly GCF_058267595.1). NCBI lineage: Bacteria > Bacillati > Bacillota > Bacilli > Caryophanales > Paenibacillaceae > Paenibacillus > Paenibacillus mobilis. Next base: position 383,393 of record NZ_JBZCMS010000004.1, on the reverse strand, counting down.
GCAGCGATCTGGTCAAGCAGCCCGGCGTTCGAGGTGAATCCCTCGCCAAGGAAACCGGCATGCATGAAGCCCAAAACGCCCAAACGGTAGTTCAGGCTGACGACAATAACGCCTTGGCGGGCCAATTTGGTACCTTCATACATCGGCACGCTGCCCGATCCGGTTACAAAAGCGCCGCCATGGATCCACACCATCACCGGCAGCGGCGTGTCCCCCGTTTCCTCAGGCACCCAGACGTTCAGGTACAGGCAGTCCTCCGAAGCACCCGGCGCCGCATCGGCGCCAAAAAATCCCGCTGTTTCATGAACCGGCTGGATGCTGATCGGCCCGTAGGTATCGGCTTTCCTTACCCCTGCCCAGGCATCGGGAGCCGCTGGAGCCTGAAAACGCCGCTCACCGACAGGCGGCTTGGCGTAAGGCAGGCCTCTCCAAATTCGGACGCCCTCGCCCCGGATGCCCTCAACCGTTCCATATTGCGTATCCACCGTAAGCTGTGACATGCTCCCTTTTCCTCCCTAAAGAACGATATATATATTCCTTATAAATAACCTTTAAAATCGCGCCTTGCCTTCTTCCTCTCTACCATACCAAAGTCATCCGGCAGATTCAAAATCCCGAATTTTTTTCGGGCTATGGTTCAACAGCTGCTCGGCTTTCGTTGAAAAAGAATCGGGTTCCGGCCAATATTTATGTTAGAATAATTGAAGTTTATCTTTTTTGGTTTGCGATTTAATGACAGAAAGGAACATCTCCCTTGGCCCAATTATTTTTTAAATACGGAGCAATGAACAGCGGCAAATCCATTGAAATTCTGAAGGTGGCCCACAATTATGAGGAGCAGGACAAACCTGTATTGATCTTTACGTCGGCGGTGGATAACCGTGATGAGGTCGGATTCGTTTCCTCGCGGATCGGCTTTCGCAGACAAGCTATCCCGATTTTTGAAGACAGCGACATCTATACGGCTGTAAAAGAACATCACCCGAAGCCCTACTGCGTGCTGGTGGACGAATGCCAGTTTCTGAACGAGGAAAATATCCGCCAGCTGGTCCGGATCGTCGATGAGCTGAATGTGCCGGTAATGGCGTTTGGCCTCAAAAATGATTTTCAAAACCAGCTGTTCGAAGGCAGCCGGCTGATGCTCATTTATGCCGATAAAATCGAAGAGATGAAAACGATCTGCTGGTTCTGCGAACGCAAGGCGACCATGAACCTGCGCGTCGAAAACGGCAAACCCGTTTATACGGGAGAGCAGATCCAGATCGGCGGCAGCGAATCGTATTACCCGGTATGCCGCAAATGCCATGCGAACCCGCCGCTGGAAGAGAATAAAAACCGTTAGGATTCAAGGATGAGATAAGATTCAATGATAAAAGCTCACCGCAGCTTAAAATAGAAGCCCGGCTCTCCTGCCTGTAGGGACCCGGGCTTTGTTTATTGTTAACGCAGGTTTTGTGCCTTATATTCGTCGCACGCGTTAGTCCATGTCGTAAATCGTACCGACCTTCAGGCCGTAAAGCTCGTTGTAAATTTTCTCGGCGTAAGCATCGGTCATGCCCGCAATGTAATCGATAATCATATGCTCCCAGGTCCAGATCGGGTTCGGCTTCTGCTGGTCGCGGTCGAAACGGCGCAGCCAGTCCCCGGGAATGATCGATTTTGAGGTTTCGGGATCCACGAAGGCATCCCATAACCTTTTGATCACCCAGGCGCTGCGCTTCTGCAGCCGCTGCACCCGCAGGTCGCGAATCATCGTGACCCAGGCGAAGCTTTTTAACACGCTGACCGTCCGGAGCATGTCCTCATCTTCATAACCTTCCTTGACAAACGTCACCTTCTGCCAGTTGCCGTCGCTGATCACGCCGAGGCTGCCGACGAACACGCTGACCCAATAGGATTTGACCTCCCGCCGCGTACGGGAATAGTCGTGATCGCAGGTCGGCATTTTGGCATTCCACACCTGAAGGAACGAGGTCAGCACCTCGTCGACCTTCATCCCTATTTGTTCCCGGGGCCAGCCTTTCCAGAAGTCGTCCTCCAGCGTCGTGATTTTCTCAACGATTAATCTTTGAATATGGGAGTCCTTGAGGAAATGCTCATGAACTTCGATTTTGCCCGCTTTAATTCCGTCCTCAAGATCATGTGCGGAATAAGCGATGTCGTCGCACAGATCCATAAGCTGCGCTTCCAGCGTTTTTTTGCCGGCCGGGATGCCCCACCGGTCCCGAATGTAGGAGATATACTCCCATTCATGGTGGTAGAGACCCTTCTTATTTTCCGTGCCCGGATAAGGGTATTTGTTGGTGCCCAGCAGCACGGCGTCGGACAAATTCAGGCCGTCATGGCTTTCCCGTTTCTCCAGGAACATCATCAGCCTGAAGTTATGGGCGTTGCCTTCGAAATGCTCGTATTTCCGGCGGATCGCTTCCCGCGTATGTTTGGCTTCCGCAGGGGAAACCTTGCGCCCTTTCAGCGACTGTTTGATTTTTTCTTCTATTAAATTCTCCAGAATGCCTTCCAGCACTTCTTCGCCTTTATGTCCAAATGGGGGATGTCCAAAATCATGCGAGATGGCCGCGCATTCCACCACCTCGGGATCGATAATCAGCCCGGGATGCCCGGCCCGCTCCGTCTCCACGGCAGGATATGCCCGCAGCAGGCTTCTTGCCGCCTCACGGGCAATCTGCGCCACTTCCAGGGAGTGGGTTAACCGCGTGCGGTAGTAGTCGCCTGTACCCGCGCCGAACACCTGGGATTTCCCTTGAAGCCGGCGGAAGGTCGGCGAGTGGATTAGGCGGGAATAATCCCGCTCGAAAGTTGCCCGGCTGTGCTCCTGACCGATATTGTCCGGATACTGCCGGTGTTGTCTTAGTTCCTGAATATTCATAAGCTGCACTCCTCTTGTACTGAATAAAGCAATGAAATCAAAAGCGGCGCTTCCGCTTGTTTCCCTGTTGTTTTATGCTATTGTATCCGCATGGCGGAAGAACATAAAGGTTTATTTTTTCTATCGGTATTCATGAAGCCGGACAAATGTTTTACAATGAAGAACAAGCAAAGGAACAAGCTTGGCTGCAAGGGAAGGAGGGGGAAGAGGAACAAGCCGCGCGCTCATCTTTCCCCTGCCGACAACTAACCCTGGCAAACCGCCTTTGAATAGTATTGACCATTTTTTGACAAAGGAGTTATCCCTATATGCCTGTTACCAGAGAATTATTCACCGATGCCGACTTCCAGGAAGCCGTAGATCAAAAGCAGCATATCCGCGTATTCCGCGGCGACCATCTGATCGACTCTTCTACGTCTATTGTCCGGTTCACTTCGGAGACGATCATTACCCAATCCAGCGTCAGCGACCTTACGTACCATCCGCGGCGGGAATGCCAGTTTTTCGAGATAAGGAAATAAAAGCCGCACCGCCTTGCCCGCCTTAGCGGCGGGTTCCTTCTACCATCCAGAATGGCAAGCATTGAAATAAAGTCCGGGCGGTCACGCCGGGCAAGGGGGTTGTCCCGACTTGTGGAAGCGTTTTCTATTAAATTGGAGAAGCATTATTTTATCCTGGCTGTTCTCCTACCTGGTCATTTTGATGATTCCGGTCCTCATCAGTTTTTTGGTTTATACCCGCTCCCAAGGCATTTTGAAAAGTGAAATCCACCGCGCCAACGATGTGCTGTTGAAAGAGGTCCGGGGCACCATCGACAATCAGATCCAGACTGCGGACCGCCTGACGACCGAGCTGATCTGGAACGTGCGGATCCGGGGATTTATGTATTCGAACCTGTACAAAACACCGGGCAGCCTCGATTCGGACCTGTACAGCCTGCACCAAACCGCTCAGGAAATAGCCATTTACCAGTCCCTCTACCCTTCGATCAAAACCTATTACATCTACTGGAGGGATCAGGATCTGGTATTGGAACCGGGCGTTTATCGCAGCAGCAGGCTGGCCTTTGAATCCATCCATCAGAATGAACAAATCTCGTATGAGGTATGGCTGGAAATCCTGCAAAAGAACGATAACGGCAGGTTTGTCAAACTGCAAGGCAAGGATTCCGGCAGCAATGCGCTTGCTTACATTCATTCTTTCCCTAAGGATAAATGGAGCCGTCCTCCGGGAGCGGCGGTTGTGCTGCTGGATACGGGAAAACTTATGGAAAGCATCGTCAATGCCAAAGACTTCAGCAACGGCCAGGTGATGGTCCTGAACCGGGACAAGCAGGTGCTTCTTTCCACCGATCAACACGGCAGCCCGCTGGATCTGCTGGATATGAATTTTACAGGCGAAACCGGTTCTTATTACGGAAATTATGAGGGTCAGCCTTCCGAATTTATGTATATTAAATCCAAAAACTCGGAACTGATTTATGTAACGGCGGTCCCGCGGACGCAATTTTGGCAGAAAACGATCTCCCTGCGGAATATTACTTACGCCGGCCTTTGGGTCAGCGTAGCAGGCGGGATTTTGCTGAGCCTGTTTTTTCTTCTGAGGCATTATAGTCCCGTCAGCAAGCTGCTGCGGCTGCTCAAAGGCTCGGAGTATAAATTCGGCCTGGTCGAAGGCAACGAAAATGAATTCCTTCACATTCAAAGGGTCATATCGGATACGCTGAGCGAACAAGGACAGATCCGGCTGAGGATGCGGCAGCAGTCCTACATGCTGCGCTCCAATATGCTGGCGCGTATGCTGAAAGGGAAGTTGGACGGACCGCTGGCTCTCGATGAGTCGCTCGCCGCGTTTGACGTTCATTTTCATTCCGGCGATTTCGCCGTGCTTCTCTTCTATGTAGATTACGAGCCGTTTGCGGACCAGCCGGACGGAATATCCGGCCTTGCGGACAACCCCAAGCTGATGCAGTTCATCGTGACCAACATCGTGGAGGACCTGGCCAATGAACGCCATCTGGGTTTTGTCTGCGAGATGGACGACCATCTTGCCTGCCTGCTGAACTTCGCGCCGGGTGACCGGGAACGGCTTCCGGAAGAAGCAGAGGGACTGGCGGAGCGGGCGCGGCAATTTTTGAAAGATAAGTTCCGCATTCATACCCTGGTGTCCATCAGCGGCATTCAACATTCGTTGGACGATCTCTCGGTTGCTTACCGGGAAGCGGTTGACGCCATGGAATACCTGGTCGTGATCGGCGGCAGCCGGGAAGTGATCGCTTATGACGACATCCGGCCGGGATCCGGTGAAGCCGCCGATACCGGCAGCGGTTATCCTTATTCGCTGCAAGCCGAGCGGCAGCTGATGAACCACGTCAAAGCAGGGGATGCCGATAAAGCCGAGTCCATGATCCGAAGCCTTATAGCCGGATGTATGGAGACCAACAAAATCTCCGTGAACCTCGTCAAATGCCTGATGTTCGATCTGGTCAGCACGCTGATCAAAACGGCCGGCGAACTCGGGGATACGGAGGAGAATCCGGCGGTCATCCGCACCGAATGGGTAACGAAGGTTATGAACAGCGAATCGATCAAGGATATGGAGAAATCGCTGCTGTCCGTTGTCCGGGAGGTTTGCGCCTATGCAGCCGCCAAGCAGAAACAGCAGCTGCAATCCTCCCGCAGCCTGGTGCTCCAGGAAAGAAGCGCCGAAATCATGACTTTCATTGCGGAGCGTTATGATCAGCCGAATTTAAATATATCCCTGATCGGCGAACAATTTGGCATGACCCCGACCTACCTGTCCAAATTGTTTAAGGAGCAAACGGGTGAAGGTCTGCTGGATACGATCAACCGGTTCAGGATGGACCATGCCAAACGGCTGCTGCAGGACTCCTCGCAGAGCATCAAATCCATTGCTTCGCAGTCGGGATTCCATGATATCAATACCTTTATCCGGACTTTCAAAAAATATGAAGGGGTTACCCCCGGACAATACCAAAAAACGTTGTAGCGGCGTTCGGGCCATAAGGCCGGGCTAAGCCGCATATGGATTTGCAGGCTCTGACGGAGCCTCTTTTTTTTCAGAAATAATCGGTGTTATCCATAGAAATTTCCGATTTTGATGATGCCGTTTCCGGTATTGATGATGTAATTCAGGAAATCGAAGATGCGATTCGGGATGTTGACGATTCCCGGATCCGGCAGGCTGCCGCATAATTGGTAGTGAGGCGCCTCACACTTCAAATTCGCAAAAAACAGGGAGGTTACAGCTATATGAGCTTGCCCGGTACAAAGAGAAGGAAACACGCAGCATTCGCCCTTGCCTTTCTGATGCTGTTCACGCTGCTCTCCGGCTGCGGCGGCAGCGGAAGCCAAGCGGATACGCAGAATTCGGGAAAAGACGCAAATAACGGGAGCGGGCCAAACAACGCCGCACCCTCGGAGGTTTCTTACCCGCTGCAAGCGGATGCGGGCAAACCTTTAACCTATTGGGCCGAATACGGCTCGGTCAAAGCTACCATGGAAGAAGTGCCTTTCTTCCAGGAATGGCAGAAGCGGACGGGCATTCCGCTTAAATTCGTCAGCCCGCCGGCCGGACAGTCAAGAGATTCGCTCAACATTATGCTGGCCTCCGGCGATCTGCCGGACATGATCGAATACGACTGGTTCAACTTTCCCGGCGGTCCGGAGAAAGCCATCGCCGAAGGCTACATTCTGCGCTTGAATGATGTCATCGACAAATACGCGCCTAACTTGAAGAAGTATCTTCAGGCAAATCCGGATATCGATAAAATGCTCAAAACGGACAGCGGAAGCTACTATACCTTCCCCTTCCTGCGCGGAGATCCGCTGCTTCAGGTATACCAAGGCCCGATTATCCGCCAGGACTGGCTGGACGAACTTGGCCTCAAGGTGCCTGAGACGATCGACGACTGGCATAACATGCTGACAGCCTTTAAAGACAAGAAAGGGGCGACCGCTCCCCTCTCGTATATTTTCCAATCGGAATTTTTGAACAACGGCGCGTTTATCGGCGCCTTCGGTGCCAGCCACACCTGGTTCCAGGATAACGGCACGGTCAAATTCGGCCCTATGCAGCCGGGTTACAAGGAATTTTTAAGCACGTTCCGCCAGTGGTACGCCGAAGGCCTGCTCGATAAAAACATCGCCAACGTCGACGGCAAAGCGCTGGACACTAACATAACAAACGGAACCACCGGAGCAACCGTCCATAATTCGGGCAGCGGCATCGGCAAATGGCTGCCTCTGCTTGAGGAGAAAGACCCGAACGCGAAGCTGGTGGCCGCGCCTTATCCGGTGCTGCACCCGGGAGACGTTCCGATGCTCGGACAGAAAGACCCCGTATATACGACGGGTACCAACGTAGCGATTACCTCCAAAGCGCAAAACGTGGAGCTGGCGGCCCGCCTGCTGGACTGGGGTTACAGTGAAGAAGGACATATGTATTTCAACTTCGGTCAGGAAGGCGTCAGCTACGAAATGAAAGACGGCGAACCGGTCTATACCGATTTGCTGATGAACAATCCGGATAAGCTGTCCCCTTCGCAGGCGATGTCGCTGTATATCCGCGCCAACTACGGAGGCCCGTTCGTTCAGGATAAACGCTACATCACCCAATATCTGGCCCTGCCGGAGCAAAGATCGGCGATCGAAACCTGGGCCCATACGGACGTGGACAAATACAAGCTGCCGCAGATTACGCCAACGCCGGAGGAGGCGTCGGAGCTTGCGCAGATTATGAACGACGTCAACACGCTGGTCGATGAAATGACGCTCAAAATCATTATGGGCAACGAACCGCTGGATGCGTTCGACAGCTACATGAGCAAACTCAAGACGCTCGGCATCGACCGGGCGACGGAAATTCAGCAGGCGGCCCTGGACCGCTACAACAACCGTTAAAACGCCTGTTTGGGGAGACGCGGGAAAGGCGAAGGCGGCGAGGCAAATCCGCCGCTTTTGCCCCTCTCCCGCTTAAGGAGAGAGAACAGACATGAATAAAAACGCATTCCGCGCGAAATTGATCAGGGATTTTGTGACGAACAAATACCTGTATCTGATGATGCTTCCGGTGATCGCTTTTTACGCCGTCTTCAATTACGCGCCGATGTACGGCGTGCTGATCGCCTTCAAGGAGTATTCGCCGCTTAAAGGCATCATGGACAGCCCCTGGGTAGGGCTCCATCATTTCACGACCTTTTTCGAAAGCTATTATTTCTTGCGCGTCTTGAAAAATACGCTAATCATCAGCGTCTATTCGCTGCTGTTCGAATTTCCGGCCCCGATCCTGCTGGCGCTGCTCATCAACGAGGTCCGGAACAAGACCTACCGCAAGGTCGTTCAATCGGCCACTTACATGCCTTATTTTATTTCGATGATCGTCATCGCCGGTTTGATTCGGGATTTCACGGACAGCGGCGGCGTTATCAACACTATCTACGCTTATTTCGGCGGGGACGGGACCGCCATGCTGCAGCACGCCGGTCTCTTCCGTCCGATCTATATCCTGTCCGAAATCTGGCAGAAAGCGGGCTGGGAATCGATCATTTACCTGGCTGCGCTGATGGCCATCGATCAGGAGCAATACGAAGCCGCCCGCATGGACGGAGCCGGCCGACTTAAGCAAATGTGGCATATTACCCTGCCGGGCATCCTGCCGACAATCGTGATTTTGTTTATTTTGCGCATGGGGAATTTGCTGAACGTAGGGTTCGAGAAAATCATTTTGCTTTATAACCCGGTGGTGTACGAGACGGCCGATGTGATCTCTTCTTTCGTTTACCGCAAGGGTCTGCTGGAATTCAGCTGGAGTTACAGCACCGCGGTCGGCATGTTCAACTCCATTATCAATCTGATTCTGCTCGTCCTGGCCAACTGGCTCAGCAGAAGAATAACCAGCAACAGCTTATGGTAATCCGCATTAGGGTTAGCGCGATTCTTAGAACAGCCCCGGCTTTACAGGAGGTGCCGCATTGAAAACGACGAGGTACGAAAGGATTTCCCTGAACCTCATTTATTTTGTATTGTTTCTGCTGATCATAGCTACGGTATACCCGCTGCTTCATGTCGTATTCGCCTCGTTCAGCAATCCGAACGAAATTATTGCCCATAAAGGTTTGCTGTGGAAGCCGCTCGGCTTCAATCTGGAGGCCTACAGGCTCGTTTTCTCCAATCCCGGCATTTATACGGGTTATCGGAACACCTTGTTTATCGTGGTGGTGGGCGTTGCCTTGAACCTGCTGATGACCGCGCTTGGCGCCTACGTGCTGTCGCGGAAAAACGTGATGTGGAACAAGCTGTTTATGATGCTCATCACCTTCACCATGTTTTTCAGCGGCGGGCTTGTGCCCTTCTATCTGGTCGTGAAAGGCGTCGGCTTGTACAATACGCTTTGGTCGACGATCATCCCGTTTGCCGTCAATACGTTTAACCTGATTGTCATGCGAACTTCGTTTCAGGCTGTCCCGGATAGTCTGGAGGAATCCGCCAAGATTGACGGAGCGAACCATTTTACCATCTTGTTCAAGATCATCATTCCGCTGTCGCTGCCGGTCATCGCCGTTATGGGCTTGTATTATGCGGTGGAGAAATGGAACGGCTGGTTTTACGCCTCGATTTTTATCCAGGATCACAATTTGTATCCGCTGCAAATCTTTCTGCGGGAGATTCTGATCCTGAGCTCGACGGATAACATGACCTCCGGCTCCGCGGTAGGCGAGCAGTTCCAAATCGGCGCAACGATCAAATACGCGACCATCGTGGTCGCCACGCTGCCGATCCTGTGCGTTTACCCGTTTATTCAGCGCTTTTTCGTAAAGGGCGTCATGATCGGCGCTTTAAAGGGATAGAAGGAATTTGGAGTACGAGTAGAGGAGATAACAGAAAAAGCCCGCAATCGCGCGGGCTTTTTGCCTGGAAATGTACGAGTTTTATTTTGTAATCGCCTGATACTGCTTGTCGCTAAGAACCCGGCGGGCCGTAAGGTATCTGGGGCTAAAATAGGAATCGTTCAGACGGTTGATCTGAACAGACGTAGAGACCGCATTGGCGATCTGTCCATTGCCGATATAAATCGCAACATGCGTTACCGTGCCTGGCTGACCGTAAGTATTAAAGAATACCAGATCTCCGGTCCGCAAATCATCTTTGGATACATAGTCCCCGAAATGGGACTGTTCAGCCGATGTACGCGGCAGGTGAACCCCGTATTTGGCCAGGACATATCGTGTAAAACCGGAACAATCAAAGCCGTCGGTTGTAGTTCCGCCCCACACATATTTGATGCCAAGCAGCGGATGAATCACCTTCTGCAGCGAAGCATGAGTTGCCAGCGCCGATGAGGATTCGGCTAAAGCTTTTAATTCTTTTTCCTGCTGCAGCAGGGCCGCTTCCTGTTCGGCCAGTACCTGTAAATTTTGCATTTCGGACTGGGCCGCATCTTCCAGATGCTTCTGTTTTTGCGAATAACTGACGTTGTTTACCGCTTCTTTGTTCTTCTGGGACACCAGATCATTTTGCTTCTGCTGCATCGTTTTATAGCTCTGCTGGACTTGCGCCAGCTCCTGCTGCAGCTGTGCCTCTTTCTCCGCTATAAGCTGTTTATCTTGTTTATTGCTCTCCAGCATATCTTTATCGGAGCGGGAAATTTCCTCTAAGGATTGAAAGCGGTCGATAAAATCCGAGAAGCTGGTGGAATTAAGCAGCACATCCAAATAACTGACGTTACCGTCCATATAGAGCGACCGCAATTTTTCGGCCAGCCTTTTATTGCGCTGTTCGATGCGGGAATCCGCCTCCTGCAAATCTTGGGCAATCTGCGTCAGGTTCGTTTTCTCCTGTTGGATATCGGCTACCAGCAATTGCATTTGATCGGTTACATTGCCTATGTACTGATCCAGATGATTCAACTTCTCGTTTGAGGCTTGAACTTCCTTTTGAATCTCATTCATTTCACTTTTGGAATCCGATAGGTTTTGCTGTGAGGCTTTCTTCTCCTGCTGAACTTCCTTAAGCTTATGCTGCACATCGGATAATTCCGAGCTGGCGTAAGCCAAACCGGAGGTGAAAATCATACAAATCACAACAAGTAAAATAGTCAAAGTCGAAAATACTCGAGACATGGTTCCCTCCTAGCTAGTCAGATTCAATATATTCCTTCTTATTCTTCTATTTCCCTATTTAACCACACCTTCTACCAAATTCGAAATAGCCCTTATGGATATTTTGATAGATATTATAGTATTTTTTGTTGATTATTTGCGAATTTCCTGCGGCATTATCAAATCACACCCACATTTGATGGAATTGTACACCCCTTTCACATGTGCTACATTGAGGGAAGAATAGAACAGGCACGAATGAGAATGGATGCCTGCTCAGCAATTCATTTAGAAGGAGGAGCAAGATGGAACCCATCGTATCCAAGCAGTGGCTGCTTGCCCGCATGTATGACCCCGATTTGGTAATCGCCGATTGCCGATTTGATTTAGCCGATCAGGAAGCCGGGCCTCTCGCATATAAGGAAGGCCATATTCCCGGGGCCGTTTACCTGGATCTGGAGCAGGATCTGTCCGCCCCTCCCGGCGAACACGGCGGCAGACATCCGCTGCCGGACCCGCAGGAGCTTGCGGCCAAACTGAGCCGCGCCGGCATTGGCAATCAGGTGCGCGTTGTCGCTTATGATGATCAAGGAGGCATGTACGCCGCCAGACTCTGGTGGCTGCTCCGATGGCTTGGGCACGAAAATGTGTCCGTTCTGGACGAAGGCTATTCGGCCTGGAAAAATGGCGGTTACCCCGTCACCTCGGATACGCGCATCGTAGTTCCGGCCTCTTTCGAACCGAAGGTTCAGGCGTCTATGGTTGCGGACGTCCATGAAGTCCGATCTGCCGTAAACAGCAAAAACGCCCTGCTCATCGATTCCCGGGACGAAAGCCGCTATGCCGGCGAACACGAACCACTCGACAAGAAAGCCGGACATATCCCCGGCGCCATCAACCGTTTCTGGAAACACCTCTTCCGCGACGGCAGCTCCTGGAAAGCAGAGCCCGAGATCCGCCAGCAACTGGAGCCGGTCGCCGAAGCGTTTGACCAGGACCGCAACGTAATCGTTTATTGCGGCTCCGGCGTGAGCGCAACGCCTAACGTGCTGGCGCTGCACTTGCTCGGTTATCCGCAGGCCAAGCTTTATGCGGGAAGCTGGAGCGATTGGGTCAGCTATGAGGAGAATCCCGTGGCTACGGGGAAAGAGAAATAAAAAAGGCCCGCGTCTGCCATGGGTTCAAGGGCTGTGACAGGTTGGTTGCCGGTAGGCAAGCTGTCACAGCCCTTTTTGCGTTCTCGTTTAACAGCCTGCAAACCCTAATCCGGAGAAAACAGTTGCCATAACTCGGGGCCAGACTCGGTCAGGTACGGCTTTCTAAAGACAACTTGACTTTAAAAAATAACAGTGTTATTTTTAATTACGTTGTTACATAAAAAGATGCAAAGGAGCTTGCAAAAAGTTGACTAAACGAATGGAACGAGTAAGGCAGCAATTAAGAGAGGAGGCACTGGATGCAGCGATTCGCCTGGCTGAGAAGGAAGGTTGGTCGTACGTCAGCATCCGAAGAGTAGCCGAGGCCATCGAATATAGCACAACCAAAATCTACGACTTGTTTGAAAATAAGGATCAAATGGTGCTGGAGCTTTTGCGTAAAGGGTTTACCCTTCTCGCGGAACAAATGGAACATGCGCGGCAATCAAACACTGATCCTTATGAACAAATGGTGGCGCTGACTATATCCTATTGCCGTTTTGCATGGGACCACGGGGCTTATTACAGGATCATGTATGGCATGGACGGAGTCCCATTCGGCGTTCAAGAGACATGGCAAGAGGGAATGAAAATCGGGGAAGTCACCTTTAAAACGTTAAAGCTGCTTCGCCCTGACGAAGAGGAAGAACTTCTGAACCAGCGGGTTTACGTTCTGTGGAGTATTTTGCACGGCATTTGCTCGATCGTGATGGCTAGGCGTTTTTACGGGGACACCGAGCAAGCCGAACAGTTGGCGATTCACGCCGTTTTGACTTATCTAAATGAACAAAGATCGGAGTGACTGAAAATGAAAAACGATTGGGGAACGAAATCGGTAACGTTTTGGCTTACACTTCTCATCGGATTTGGTCTGTTTACGCTTGGAATTAATGGCTTTATTCAACCCGAGGCCGCAGCCCGAGCTTTCGGGCTGCCGCTGCATAGCCTGCCAGATGGCTATTTCGTACGAGTCAAAGCGGACCGGGACGTGGTGACAGGTTTGGCGATTATGCTATTTGCTTTGCTGCGGATGAAAAAAACATTGGGCATCTATCTGGCCGCCGGATCTTTGATGCCGCTTTTTGACGGGACCTTGGTTCTTGCCGGAGGAGGCCGCGTACAGGATTGCTGGCAGCACTTTATCACGGCGGCATTCGTGCTGCTGGTAGCAGCCCTTCTGTTCCGAAACTCGAAAGCCGGGGCGGCTTATAAGGAGGCAACTCTCTAATGGAGATTATCAACCATATACTGTATGTATTATCTATTCTCAGCGTTGGAGTCGTGTACGGTGTCGATGTTTTTTTTACGGTCGTTGGCAGAAAGGCCCTTTCTTTGAGCACAGATTCCGCCATGGCTGAAGTAATGGGCCGAATGCATGAGGTTGCCGATAAAAGAATGCCCGTTTTTGGTGCTGCAGGTATCGTCACATCCCTTTTGCTGGCCATCACCCAACTGCTCGATTCCGCTCCCATTACAGCTCTTGTGTGGATTCTTATTGCCCTTATGGCTCAAGTGTTGTTCCTTGTTTTGTATTCCACCGTATCTAAACCCGTAAACGTGCAATTAACCAGTGCCGCTCGGGCAGGGCAACTTCCTTACAATGCCCGGGCGCTTCAGAACCGGTGGGATCGAGTGATTCCCCTGCGCGCCGGTATATTGACTTTGACCCTGCTGAGTCTGATCCTCTGTGGGTAATTATGCAATCATAACGTACCGCGTCGATGTTCATTGTTGATTTTAAAGCAGGGCCAGGCTTGCAGCCGGCCTGCTTTTTCTTTAGCCCTAACTATTCATCCTTGTAATGCGATATATCCCCATAAAGCTCGACCCGCGCTCTTCCTTCCCTAAAAGCAATTGTACTCAGGCTAGCCGGCGGGACGTCCGGAGCCTCTCCCATTCCTTCAAGGTCGTTACCGGCGTAGTGGTTCATAAGCGTTCTTAAAGTCATGCGGTGCGTCACAACCAGAATGTGACTGCCTCGACCCCCTTTCGCATCGGACTGTACAGCTTCCGTCAATATAGCCTCAAGAGCTGATACAGCCCGTTCCCGCAGTTTGGCATAGGTTTCTCCTCCGGCAGTCGGCACGTATAAATGAGGGCGGCTAAAAAAGTTGTCAAACTCCACCCCATATTCGTTCTGTATATCGCCTACCTGCCGTCCTTCCCACAAACCCATGTTGATTTCCCTTAATCCATCCCATTGGCCGATGTGTTCGCGTTTTTTTCCGGAAATGATCTCGGCGGTGGCAATCGCCCTTGGACTCGTGCTGGCATACACTTTGGCAAAATCAACCGTTCTTAAACGTTCATGCAGCTTCTCCGCCTGCAGTCGCCCGGCGGCAGTCAGCGGCGAGTCCTGGTGCCCCTGCATTCTGTGCTCCAGATTCCACTCCGTCTGCCCGTGTCTGACCAGATAAATCACCGTATCCATAATGATGCTCCTCCTCTCAAGTTACTTGAAGTATAAATCCGAAAAACATAAGATAATAATATATATTTTTAATGATCCATTCACAAAATTTATAGAAGGTGTTTAAATGCGACTGAATCTTCATGCCTGGATGCTGTTTTATACCGTCGCTTCGACGGGAAGCGTAACCGAAGCCGCAAAACGTTTGAATATCAGCCAGCCCGCTATTTCCACGCAAATCCGGAACCTGGAGAAGCAATATCAAGTGGCTTTGTTCGAAAAAAAGGGGCGAAACCTTGTATTAACTCCCTTTGGGCAAAAAATTTTCACACCTATTGAACAATTGTTTAGTCTGGAAGAGCAAATCGGAGAAATGATCGCGGAGCAGCAAAGCCACCCGGAAGGAAAGCTGAAAATCTGCGGCAACTACCTGGCATCAAGCACGTTCATCCCCGGATGGGCAGCCTTGTTCAAGCAAAAATATCCCGAGATCAAGGTGGAAATTTCCACCGCCAACTCGCAGGATGCCCTGGAAAAGCTCAGCCAATATGCGGCGGATATCGCGATATTTGGGGAAAATGAGGTGTCGGACAATCCTCTCCTTTCTTTTCAGCGTTTTGAGCTGTTCACTGACCAATTTGTGTTTGTCGTCGCTCCCGGTCATAAACACGCCGGCGGCGAAATTCCCCTGGACGAAATGTTAAAGGAGCCGTTTATCATGCGGGAAGAAGGCAGCAATACCAGGAACACGCTGACCGAACTCTGCCGGCAGAACAAGGTCTCCCCGCCCGTTATCGAACTGCAGTTCAACGGACTTCACGAGGTCATCCAGGCGGTGGCGGCCGGATACGGCGCCAGCTTTGTCTCGTCTCTGGCGGCGGACTCGTTTATCCGGCGCGGAGATTTGGCCTTGGTCCACGTAAAAGGCGTAAAGATCGGCAACAAAATCGTGCTCGGCTCCCGCAAGCGGGACGATCTGGAGGGCTATGTCCGCGACTTCATTGCCATTGCGCTCAAACAGGCCCGTTCCTAAAGGAACGGACCTGCTGTTGTTCTATGCACCCGGCCCGGTCGAAGGCGGAGCTTAACGATGCCCCAGTCAACCTTCTGTTTTCCGTACAATCTCTTGCTTCTTCTCGTTCACGATCAGTTGGAACACGTCCGGACGACTGTAATGGCCTACCACGTCAAAATCAAACCGGCTTTGCGGAATTTCGGCCAGATCCAGTGTGGCAAACACGATTCCTTCCTCATCGTAAAGCGGCTCGGCTACATAATCGCCAAGCGGTCCCACGATGGCGCTGCCGCCCCTGCATAAAATCTCGCCGTCCTGTTCCAGCTCTTCGTAACCGTCCAGATCGGCGGGATAAGAAGCTTTGGTCGCAAACTGGTTGCAGGCGATCACAAAGCAGCGTCCCTCGCAGGCAATATGCCGGATCGTGGCCTGCCACGTATCGCGGGCGTCTGCCGTAGGCGCGATATAAATATCAATGCCCTGCGCATAGAGGGCTGTGCGGGCCAGCGGCATGTAATTTTCCCAGCAGATCAATCCTCCGATCCTGCCGAACGACGTATCGATAACGGGAAGTGTGCTGCCGTCTCCCTCTCCCCACAGCAGGCGTTCCGAACCCGTCGGAACGAGCTTCCGGTGTTTGCCCAGCAGGCGGCCATCCGGCCCGATATAAATGACCGAGTTGTACAAAGTCGCCCTGCTGAACTCCTGGTCGCGCTCCACCACGCCGATCACCAAATAAACGCCAAGCTCCTTCGCCAGCTCGCCGAATACCGCCGTTTCAGACCCGGGAACGTCGATACTGCTTGCCCAGTAGCGTTCCCAATCCTTTCTTCCTCCCGCCGTGCGGCTGCCCACCCGGGCGCCAAAGCTTAACCCTCGCGGATAGCCTGGCAGAAATACCTCGGGAAACACGATCAGCTCGGCTCCCTGACGTGCCGCCTCCCGGGTTTTGTCGTCAATTCTGTCCATGGCGGACTGCTTATCGAACAGCAGCGGGGCGGACTGAACGGCCGCTACCTTAATTTGACGTTTATTCATATCGTATCCCCTCCCAAATGACCCGATTTTCAACTATATTAAAATAAAATCCCGAAAATCAGACCACCCAAAATCGGACCAATTAGGCCCATCCATTTATAAACGTAACCTTATGAAATAACGGGCCGTCTTTAGCCGATAACCGGTCGTTCATCCTCCAAATCCCGGAAATTTCGCTGGTGAACCAGCCATTTCACCTTCTTTTCACCCATCCATGTTCAACAATTTGCAATAAAATCGCTTTAGTTTTGTCACGTTTAGCCGGAAACAGCCATCTGAATCGCCAATAAACAGTGCTATGATAAAAATCACAATCACCCGAAAGAGCACTAACTTAAAAAAGCACTAACTTAAAAAAGCACTACTGGGGAGGTCGTCGCAGCATGTGGAGGCCCGATCGCCAAAGCAAACAAACGTTATATGAACAAATCTCCGATCATCTGGAGCAGCGAATATCCTACGGCGAATTCCCGCCGGGCAGCCTGCTGCCGTCCGAAAGAAAATTGGCCGAGCAGTTTGGAGTCAACCGCAGCACTATTATTATGGCTTTTGGGGAGCTGCGGGCGATGGGCATTATCGAAAGCCGGTCAGGCAGCGGTACCCGTGTAAGCCGGACCAAATGGGGAGCCACGCCCAAACATACGCCGAACTGGAACCGGTACGTGGAAGGCGGCAGCTTCCTGCCAAATTTGCCGTTTATGCGCAAAATCAGGGAAGCGCTGAACCAGCAGCCTTCCCTGATCGATTTCGCGAGCGGCGAGCTATCCGCAGATCTGGCGCCGATTGAAGAAATTACGGCGCTGATGAACGGGCATCAGTACACCTCTTATTTAGGGTACGATCACCCGCAGGGCTACGTCCCGCTAAGGCAAGCGCTTGTTCCTTATCTGAGCAAATACCGGAGCATTGAAACGGGGGAATCGTCTATTCTGATTACTTCCGGCTCCCAGCAATCGCTGTATTTGATTACGCAATGTTTATTGTCGCCGGGGGACGCGGTTGCGGTCGAAGATCCCTCCTATTGCTATTCCCTGCCGATGTTTCAGTCTGCGGGGCTTCGGCTGTTCCGGCTTCCGGTGGACCGCTGCGGCGTAAATCCCGAAGAGATCCGGCTGCTCCACAAGAAACACCGGATCAAGATGGTGTTTCTGAATCCTAATTTTCAGAATCCGACCGGCACGGTAACCAGCGCCGAACGCCGCAAGCAGCTGCTGGACGTCGCCAGCGAGTTGGGGCTCCCGATCGTGGAGGACGATCCGTTCAGCCTGACGGCCTATAACGGAGAAACCCCGCTGCCGTTTAAAGCGGCGGACGTCAACGGCTCCGTGCTGCACATCGGCTCTTTCTCCAAAATCGCCGCTTCCGGACTGCGGGTCGGCTGGATGGTTGCCCCGCATGCCATCGTGGAAAGATTGGCTGATGCCCGGCAGCAGATGGACTTTGGCCTCAGCATCATTCCGCAGCAGGTGGCCGCGCAGTTCCTAAAATCGCCGCAATTCGAACCGCATCTGAACCGGCTGCGGATGCAGCTGATCTTCAAACGGGATCTGCTGATCGAAGCACTGCAGAAGGAGCTTGGAGACTTGGTCCTTTATACGGTCCCCGAAGGCGGACTCCATTTATGGTGCAAGCTTGTACCCGATGTTCCCGAAGCCAAGCTGCTGGATGAAGCCATTAAAAACGGCGTCGTGTTTGTGCCGGGCAGTGTCTACGGCTCCGACGCGGGGTATGTCCGTTTTACGTTTGCCAGAGCCAAAGCGGACGAAATCGGCCGGGGCATCGCGAGCTTCGCCAAAGCACTGCGCGGACTGATGTAGTCCAGAGCGGGAGCTGAAGCAAATCTGAAACCGAAAGCGAAGCCGGGTTCGAGGCTGAACCCGACGCTCCATAAACGAACAACCGCAAGGGCATAAGCCTTTGCGGTTGTTTATTTTTGCAAGAATCAGGAAGCTACCGTGTTATACAGCATGATCCACATGGAGCCGGCGACAATGATGATCAGAATGAACAGGCCAAGCGCCAGGGCCATCAGGTTGTAGCGCGGCTTGCGTTCCTCCCTCAGGTGCATGAAAAACAAAAGCTGTACGACCAGCTGCAGCACCCCGGCCAGCATCAGGACTACCTTTTTCTGAACGCCATCCATCAAATCACCCAATACAATCGCCACCGGAAGCGCCGTCAGTACCAGGGAAATTATAAAGCCCATCGTATACGATTTCAGCGACCCATGCGCTTCGGCATCGGTATGCGTCCCGGCTGCATGATCATTCGCCATATCAGTTCCCTCCCATCAAATAGACGACGGTGAATACGAAGATCCAAACGACGTCCAGAAAGTGCCAGAACAGGCTGATAACCTGAACCTTGCGTTTCGTCACTGGCGTAATGCCTTTTCTGGAAATCTGCAGGATCAAGGCTAACATCCAGATCAGGCCGATCGTAACGTGCAGGCCGTGAGTGCCTACCAACGTATAAAAAGCCGATAAAAACGCGCTGCGGCCCATCGTAGCCCCTTCACTCACGAAATGAGCGAATTCTCTCACTTCCAGCCCGATAAACACGGCTCCAAGCAAAGCCGTGACGAGCAGCCAGCCGATCAAAGCCCGCTGTTTTCCTTTTTGCATGGCCAGCACCGCCAGCCCGCTGGTATAGCTGCTCGTCAGCAAAATGACCGTGCTGGCAATCACCCCGCCCAGCTCAAACAGTTCAGCCGGTCCGGGACCGCCGTTCGTGCTGCCCCGCAGCACGACATAAGTCGCAAAAAACGTACCAAAAATCATAATGTCCGTCATCAGGTAAATCCAGAAACCAAACGTACGGAGCTCCTCCAAATCCGGATGGCCATGAGCATGCTGCTCATGGGCCCCGGAGAAAGCGGCCTGTCCTTTCACCTGTTGGATGGATTTCATGAGGCCGTCACCTTCCTAATCGCTTTTTCAGTCCTTTCGATTTCTTCAACCGAAATGTAGTAATCCGTATTGTAATTGAAAGAGTGCTTCAGCATGCACAAAGCCACCCCGGCCAGTCCGGGTATGATCAGCCAGAGCCAGTGGAATACAAAACCGAATCCGGCCAGGAAAAAGCAGCCGGCCATGATGATCGGAATGCCCGAGTTTCTCGGCATATGGATCGGCTCCAGCTTTGGAGCTGCGGAATCTCCTTGTCCCAAGCCCCGTAGTCCCGTTTCCGCTGAACCAGACGCTCCGCGTTGTTTTTGCTCCCACCAGTCATCCTGTTCGGACACCTGCGGCAGCACGGCAAAATTGTAAAGCGGCGCCGGAGAAGGAATCGACCATTCCAGCGTGCGGCCGTTCCACGGGTCGCCCGTCGTGTCGAGGTTATTGCGGTAATGTTTGACCCCGTGCACGATTTGCCAAACCTGAACCAGGAAAGCGACGCCCATCACGCCCGCGCCGATGGTAGACACAAGGTTCAGCCCCCACCAGCCTTTGTCCCAGCCGTAAGTGACCAAGCGGCGCGTCATGCCCATCAGCCCCAGCGCGTACTGCGGCATAAAGCAGACATAAAAGCCGATATTCCAGAGCCAGAACGCCCAGCGCCCGATGCGCTCGCTCAGCTTGAAGCCGAACAGCTTAGGCCACCAGTAATACAGTCCGGCAAAATAACCGAATACCACGCCTCCGATAATGACCTGATGGAAATGCGCGATCAGGAAATAGCTGTTGTGATATTGAAAGTCGGCAGGCGCTACCGACAGCAGCACCCCTGTCATCCCCCCGACCACAAAACAAGGGATAAACCCGGCCGTCCACAGCATCGGCGTTTCAAACGTGATTTTGCCGCGGAACATCGTAAAGAGCCAGTTGAAGATTTTGACCCCGGTCGGAATGGCGATCAGCATCGTGGTCAAAGCGAAAAAGGCGTTGACGTCCGCACCCGTACCCATCGTAAAGAAATGATGCGCCCACACGAAAAAGGACAAAATGCTGATGATCATCATCGCATACACCATGGAGTTGTAGCCGAACAGCTTTTTCTTGGAAAATGTCGCTACCACTTCGGAGAAAATCCCGAATGCCGGCAGCACGATAATATAAACCTCCGGATGTCCCCACATCCAGATCAGGTTGATGTACATCATCGGGTTTCCGCCTCCGTCCAGCGTAAAGAAATGCGCGCCGGCATAGCGGTCCAGGAACAGCAGCGCCAAGGTTGCCGTCAGGATCGGGAACGAAAAAATGATCGCGATGCAGCTCGACAGCACCGACCAGGGGAACATCGGCATTTTCATCAGCTTCATGCCCGGGGTGCGCATTTTCAGAATCGTGACGATAAAGTTGATCCCCGTCATCAAGCTGCCGATCCCGGAAATCTGGATGCCCCAAATATAAAAGTCCTGCCCGACTCCCGGGTTGTACATCAGCTCGGAATAAGGCGGATAAGCGAGCCAGCCTGCGTCCGGCGAACCGCCGATGACAAAAGACAAGTTAAACAGCATCGCACCCGCGAAAAAGAGCCAGAAGCTGAGCGCGTTCAGAAACGGATAGGCTACGTCCCGTGCCCCGATTTGCAGAGGTACGACCACGTTAAACAAGCCGAACATAAACGGCATGGCCATAAACAGGATCATGATGACCCCGTGGGTCGTAAAAATTTCGTTGTAATGATCCGGCTGCAAAAATTTGAGATCCGGCATGGCCAGCTGCGTCCGCATCAGCAGGGCATCCACCCCGCCGCGGAACAGCATCAGGAATGCCGAAAGAATGTATAAAATGCCGATTTTTTTATGATCGACCGTGGTCAGCCACTCCCGCCACAGCCATTTCCACTTTTTGAAATAAGTAAGCACGAACAAAATGGCCAGAAGCGCTCCCACGATACTGACATCCGCGCCGTAAATAAGCGGATCTCCCGTAACAAAAAAACCGGAAGCAAACGCTTTGATTTTGTCTAACATCATTTTAGCCGCTCCCTTCCTGTTGTTCTAACGTCCGTCATGGTTGTTCTCCCGACGTTTCATTTCCGCCATTTCCGCCGTCCGGCTGGCCCGGGATAGCCGTAGACGCGCTGCTTCCGTCCGCCTTCACGCTATTATCGCCTGCAGCTGCTTCCGCTTGGTGAGTAGACGCCGCATATTTGATGACGGTTTGTTCAAACAGTCCCTCAGGGAAAGACGAAAAGCTTTGTTTAGGAGTTGTCGACGGCTGAACCAGCTTGTCGTACCCGTCCGCCGTCAGCGCAGGTGAAGACATTTTGACTTCGTCCACCCATTTGCCGAACTGCTCCTTGCTCACGGCATCGACGTCGAAATACATTTTGGCAAAGTCTGTCCCGGTAAAGTTAGCCCCCGAACCCCAGTAATGTCCCGGCCCGTCGGCCTGTAAATAAAGCGTCATCGCCATGCCGGACATGGCGTACATCTGGCCGCCAAGCTGCGGAATCCAAAACGAATTCATCGGCGAGTCGGCCGTAATTTCAAAGCGGATAGGCACGCCCTCCGGAATTTTCAGCTCGTTGACCGTAGCGATGCCCTGCTCCGGATATTGGAACAGCCATTTCCAGTTCAGCGAGGTAACCTGGACGGTCAGCGGCTTGACATCCGACTTTAGCGGTTTCGAAGGCTCCAGCGCGTAGGTGGATTTGGCCGTAATGACGGCGAGGATCAAAATGATCACGATCGGAATGCCCCACCAGACCAGCTCCAGCTTGGTGCTGTGCGCCCAATTCGGCGTATACGAAGCCTTGCGTTCCTTTTTGTCCCTGTACCGCCAGAAGATAAACGCGGTCAAAATCAGCACCGGCACGATGACGATGCAGCATAAAACGAGCGAAATGATCATCAGGTCTCGCTGCTGCTCCGCGATGGGACCTTTCGGATTTAGCACGCTGACCTGGTTGGAACATCCGGAGACGGCCAGCAGCAGCGCCGTCAGCACCGGAAACGCCGCCAGCCTCCGCATCGTTTTGCGAAACTTCATGCTAGTCAACTCCCTTTAACTAAGTGATATAGAAACAGTCGGTCCGGCCCTGAAACAGAGCCGGGCGCCTTAGACGAGGCGGGCCCCCTCGGCCGCAACGACCCGCAGCCTTTGAACAGCGGGGTCTTCCGGCCCCTTCACCGGCAGTCCGGCCTCAAGGTGCTTCACGATATAGTCCAGCGCCTCCGCTGTTATCGTTTGGCCCGGCATGACAATCGGAATGCCCGGCGGATACACGTATAGAAACTCGGCCGCTGTCCGGCCGCAGGAGCCGAGCAGCTCCACGCTTTCCGATAACGCATAGAAAGCTTCTCTGGGCGGCATCGCAAACCGGCCTGCCGCAGGGAGACTGACCGCACCGGGCACCGGTGGACTCGAAGCTCCGTTCGGAGCAATACTTCCGGCTTCCGGCCTGAAAAACGTGTCCGATAAATGCCGCAGAGCTTGAATAAGCAGCTCGGTCTCCCGCTTGGTGTCCCCCAAGGTAACCAGACAGAGCAGGTTTGTCAGATCGCTGAGTTCCACCTCGATGTTGTGCGTTTCTCTCAGCCACTGTTCGGCTGCAAATCCGGTAATGCCCAGCCCCAGATGGATGCAAAGTTTAGTCGGATCGTAGTGGAACACGCCGGGCTGCTCGCAAATTTCATCGCCAAAGCAGTAGAGCCCCGGGATTTCATTAATCTGCTTGCGGGTTTCCACAGCTAACCGGATGGTTTCTTCCGCCAAAGCTCGCCCATGCAGAGCAAGCTGTCTTCGGGCTGCATCCAGTGAAGCCAGCAGGATATAGGAAGTCGATGTCGTCGTCAGCATGCTCATAAAGGAACGGACCCGCCTGATATCCACCCGCCCGCCTTTCACGTTAAGCACGGAGCTTTGCGTCAGGGAACCGCCGAGCTTATGGACGCTGGAGGCGGCCATGTCCGCGCCTGCCTGCATGGCCGACATCGGCAGCCGTTCATGGCAGTGTAAAAGCGTGCCGTGCGCTTCATCCACCAGGGCCAAAAGACCGCGGCTGTGAATGAACTTCACCGCCTGCCGCAAATCTATGCTTGTGCCGTAATACGTCGGGTTAATGATCAAAACGGCTTTGGCGTCCGGATGAAGGCTTACGGCCTCCCGAATTGAATCCATCGTTACGCCATGCTCGATGCCAAGCCGCCGGTCCTTGGCCGGATCTACCCAGACGGGCAGCGCCCCGGCAAAAATGACGGCGGACAAAATGGACTTATGCGCATTGCGCGGCAGGATGATTTTGTCCCCCGGGGAGCAGGCGGCCATAATCATAGTCATGATGGCTCCCGTCGTCCCCTGCACCGAAAACAGCGTATCATCCGCACCAAAGGCATCCGCGGCTAACGCCTCCGCCTCGCGAATGACCCCTGCCGGCTGGTGAAGATCATCAAGCGGCGCAATATTGATCAGGTCAATGGATAAAACATTGTCGCCTACAAAAGCCCGAAACTCCGGATCGGCACCTCTCCCTTTTTTATGGCCGGGGATGTGGAACTGCACGGGTTCTTCTGCAGCATGCCTCCGCAGGGCGGTAAGCAGCGGTGTGGTTTGATGATCCATGTTGCATCCGTCCTTTCGGTAAATAAGTTTGTGGTTGTCAAATAGACGGTATGGCTGTCAATAGACGACTTGCCGGGGGCAAGGCTCTGGTCTTGTCTTAAGCCAAAATCGAATATACCGGGTACCCGTTCCCGCGTAACCATCCATTCCTGAATTTTTTTGGCCAACCGATTTCCCTTCGGCAGCGGACCGCTTGATATTCCGGTCGAATGGCTGGTTACAACAGACTTAAGAAGCGCTATATTTAAGCCGTTTATCCGTTTCGAAATCCTCAAAACAAACTGGTAAAGCGAGGGAAAATCCATGAACAACCGATGGAACGTCCAAGCGCGCGGTGCCTTGCAGCAAATTACCCCTTATTCGCCAGGGAAGCCGATTTGGGAGCTGCAGCAGGAGCGCGGATTATCGCAGGTCATTAAACTGGCTTCAAATGAGAACCCTCTGGGGCCTTCTCCCAAGGCCTTGGAAGCCGTCTCCCGGCTGCTGCCGGAGATCCACCGCTATCCGGATGCCGGAGCGTCCCGGCTGCGTCAGGCTTTGGCCGATCAATATGCAATCAAGCCTAATCAGCTTCTGATCAGCAACGGGGGCGACGAGCTGATTACCCTGATTGCCGAAACCTTCCTGGATCCGGGGGATGAAATGATCGTATGCAGCCCTTCTTTCAGCGAATATGAATTCGGAGCCCATTTAATGGGAGCAACCGTCGTTCCGGTGCACCTGGACACGGGCTTTCAGTTTGACATCGGCGCCATCCTCCAGGCGGTAACGCCACGAACCCGGCTGCTTTGCCTCTGCTCGCCCAACAACCCGACAGGAACCTATCTCCCTGAAGATGAGCTGCGGCTGCTGCTGGACAAGCTGCCCGGTCATGCGATCGTCCTGCTGGACGCGGCTTACAGCCAATTCGCGGAAGCGCCGGATTACACCAATGGCCTGGAATTTATCAAGGCCGGATATCCGCTGATCGTGCTGCAGACTTTTTCCAAAATCTATGGTCTGGCCGGACTCCGAATCGGGTATGGAATCGCGCCGGAAGCGATTATTCAGCATATTGCCAAGGTGAAAGAACCCTTTAACGTCAACATGCTGGCCCAGGCAGCCGCCGAAGCCGCACTTCGGGATGAGGAGCATGTCGGAAGGACGCTTGCGGTTAATGCTTCCGGCAAACGCCAGCTGTATCGGGTCTTTCAGGAGCTCGGGTTAGCTTATACCGAAACGATGAGCAATTTTGTGCTGGTGGAAATTGGAGCAGAGGCGAAACGGGTATATGGAGAGCTGCTGTCACGAGGCATAATCGTCCGGTATGGCGGCATCTGGAACCTGCCCCGCCATATCCGCATTTCAGTCGGCACCCATGCAGAAAACGAAGCTTTCAGCGCTGCACTGACCGATATTATGGGCTGAAAGCGGCCTTTTTTTGCTATCAGGCATCCCCGCTTCCATCGATTAGTCAAACAAAGTCAGAAGGTCAAAAAAGGTCAAATAATACCTCTTATCGATCTATTTCGCTGAAATGACTTTTTTTCGATCCCAATCCGATTTATCGGCCAAAAAACGGCTTTGAAGGCGGGAGAGCCGAGAACTATAATTTTTAGTGTAAGTTGAACTTCAACCCAAAGCCTAATGAAGGAGCTGATTCGTATGTTTGATTTGACGCCTTTCCGCAGAAGAAACGAGGATCATTTCGGACAGATGCTGAAATCTTTCAATGAGATGTTTGAAGATCAATGGCTCTCCCCGTTTGGCAGCGGAGCCCAGTCCTTCCGGACGGATATCCGGGAAGAAAAAGACCGGTATTGCATTGAAGCGGACCTTCCGGGCATCCCGAAAGAAGATATTCATGTTGAAATTAACAACGATTATTTGACTATTCGGGCCAAACGGGATGAATATACCGAGCAAAAAGATGATGTCGGCAAAATGATCCGCAAGGAACGCCGCTCCGGAGAATTTGTCCGCCGGTTCTATGTGGAAAACATTGACGAAGAAGGCATCAAGGCTAAATTGGACAACGGGGTGCTGAAGCTGGAAATTCCTAAACGCCAGGATGACGGCCGGTCCAAAAAACAAATCGTGATCGAATAAAGAATAAAGTGGGCTGTACTCTGTACTCCCCCTCCCGTTTAAATTTAAAAATACAAAAAAGCCCGCGCTAACGCGGGCTTCAGAGTGTCGAGAAAGTCCAGAGGACTTTTCGACACTCTGTTTTTTATATGGGGAGACTCATCTTTTAAAACAAAAATGGATTTAAAACGATCTGAGAACCCATTTTTATAAACTAATAAGGAAATTTTAAACCCCCTGCAAAAAAACAGGGGGTTTCTCGACAGCCTGAAGCCCGCGCTAACGCGGGCTTTTCTCTATTTAAAGCATTATGCTACTACAGCAGCCCTCTTTCGGCGGATTATTTGATGAATCGGGACTTCGAGACTTAACCGCCGTTTAAACCCTTTAAAAAGCAAAATGAGAGGCGCCGCCGTCCACCAGCAAATTTTGCCCGGTTACATAACTCGAGCCGTCCGAGCAGAAAAATAAAACCGGGGACACAAGCTCGATTAATTCTCCGTATCTCCCCATAGGCGTCCTCTTTTCAATGACCTGCTTCACTTCGGGTTTGTCCAGATTTTGATAGGTTAACGGCGTTCTGAAAAACCACGGGCTGACGGCATTGACCGTTACGCCGAATTTGGCCCATTCCGTCGCCAGCTGCCGGGTCAGCTGCACGACGCCCGCTTTGCTCGGGCCGTAGGCCGTTGAGAAAGATAGGGTCATTTCCGAAGCCGCGGAAGAGATGTTTACAATCCGGCCGTATTTTTGTTCAACCATATGCCTTCCAACCGCCTGGGAGATAAAGAAAATCGATTTCAGGTTCGTATCGAAAATAAAGTTCCACTCTTCCTCGCCAAACTCGAAGGCGGTCTTGCGAATGGTTGTACCGGCATTGTTCACCAGAATGTCAATATGTCCAAATTCCTCCACTACCCGCTGCACAGCGGAATCTACGGCCTGCTTGTCCGTTACGTCAAAAGAAAGGCCCAGCGTCTTCCTGCCTGCAGCCTGACCGATTTCATCCGCGGCCTGGAGCACCTCCGCTTCCGTTCTTGCCGTCAGGACCACATCCGCTCCTGCATGAGCCAATCCCTCCGCAACGACCCGCCCGATTCCGCGGCCGGCTCCGGTTACGATTGCAACTTTGCCGCTCAGATCAAAACTGACTTGCGCCATCTCCAAACGCCTCCCCTTTTCCAATAATATGCAGCTATGTGCTCTTCTAATTTACAATAAGTTCAGGAGATAAAACAAACCCCGAACCGGGGTAAGCTCCAGTGCGGGGTTATTGTCCGTTAATTTGAAGTCAGCCGCGGATTTGCAGCTGCGCTTCCAGCCGCTCATTCAGACGATCCGCCAATTCCAGAAGCTCCAGCGGCTCCAGAATGATATAGTCCGGCCGTTCGGTTTCATCGGCAGGCTCAGACGGATAACGCGGAGTCCAGCTCTGAAAAATACTCGTGATGCCCAGCGCATTCGCCCCTTTAACATCACGGCTTAAATTGTTGCCGACCATCACAATGCGGCCATAATCCTGCTCAGTCAGCTCTACCGCGCCCGCCGCTGCCTTGAACATGCGGGGACTCGGCTTGGTTGCCTTGATACTATCGGAAATAATCATAGCCGTAAAATAGTCGAATAATCCGTTTTGCTTCATGACGTTATAGAAAGACTGCGTATCCCCGTCCGCTACCAGTACAAGCGTATAACCCCGTTCGTAAAGCGTCTTGACCATGACATCTGCACCGGGAATCACATCTGCGCTGATGACAATGCCTTCGTCATTCCTTACTTCCGTAGATTCGTCAATGATCGTATCTCCGCTATCCAGAAAAATAACAAGCTGTTTCTTGTCCATGCCGTGCTCCTTTGTAGGTGTATTTATTTTGCGTTGCCTAGTTCCAGCTTATTGCCTGTGGCCTGCTTCTAGCATCTTATTCGATCCGCGGTCCGTGAACTCCTGTTCAATCGAAACTGTAAAATAAAGCCAACAAAAGAAAATACCCCTTAAAGCTTCACTGAAGTGCACTTCCCGGCACTCTTCCAATGTCTGCTTTAAGGGGCGATTTTTGTTTGTTTATTTATTTTCTTTTTGGAGCCAGCTCGACGGCCTGGCGGATCGCTTCGGTCATGCTTTTTTCTTCCACGATGCCTTTGCCGGCAATGTCGAACGCGGTGCCGTGGTCGACGCTCGTACGGATGATCGGCAGGCCGACCGTAATATTGACGCCCGCATCGAGGCCAAGCACCTTGACAGGACCATGTCCCTGGTCATGATACATCGCCACCACGATATCGAAATCGCCGCGGACCGTGCGGAAGAACAGCGTATCCGCAGGCAGCGGGCCAACAACGTTGATTCCCTCGTCCTGCGCCTTGTTCACGGCCGGAACTACCTTTTCCTCTTCCTCGCCATAGCCGAACAGTCCGTTTTCGCCCGCATGCGGGTTGATGCCGCAAACGGCGATTTTCGGATTTTCGATGCCCGATTTGACCAGCGTGTCATGGGCCAGCCGGATCACCCGGTAGACGCGTTCAGGGTTAATCATTTTCACGGCGTCTATAATCCCGACATGGGTCGTGACGTGGATGACTTTGAGTTTAGGCGCGGACAGCATCATGGAAAACTCGTTTGTGCCCGTCAAATCGGCCAGAATTTCCGTATGGCCCGGATATTTGTGCCCGCCTTTATGGAGGGCCTCCTTGTTCAGCGGAGCCGTGCAAATGGCGTCGATCGCCTCTTTTTTCGCCAGATCGATCGCTTTAGCCAAATATTCAAACGCGGCATGGCCGGCTTCGGCCGACACCTGGCCGATAGGCAGGTCCTCGCTCAGCAGGTTCAGATCCAGGCAGTAGACCGTCCCGTAGGCATACGGAAGATCGGCAATTTGATCCTCTTGAACGGTTTCGACCTTTAAATCGCTGTGGACAAAAGCTTTGGCCCGGTTCAGAATTTTGCTGTCGCCAATGACAACGGGACGGCAGAGATCATAAATCTCCGGATCGCCCAGACTTTTTAAAATAACCTCGGGTCCTACGCCCGCTCCGTCCCCCATAGTGATTCCGACAATCGGTTTGATTTGACTCATGTTCATTCATCCTTTCCGTTCATATAACTTAGTACATTCGCCAAAGAATTTTCGCTGCCGAAAGCGCCTGCTTTCGTAACGGTCCAATAGTCCCGGGACGAAGGCGCATCGCTCATTTTGCCGAGCGGCAGTCCGGGTTCCACCTCGGTGTACAGCCGCAGCCGGGTCATGCCCAGCCGGTTGCAAACGGCTTTAGCCGTGTCGCCTCCCGTCAGCACCAGCCCGTTGATATCGGAAAAAGCCTGCAGAATCGCCCGGGCAATCGTGCCCAGCTCCCTGGAGATCGCTTCGCTGATTTGCGTTTTGCTCATAGAAAGCTCCGCTTCCAGCTTTTTTGTCGCTTCCCGGTTCTCCGCCGACGGATCCACGAACAGCACGAAATGCCTGTAGTCCGCATTCCCTGCAAACGTACGAACAATATCCTGTACCTCGTAGGTTTGCCGGATCAAATCCGCCGGATTCATCTCGAGGAAAAAAACGTCCGGCAGCGCCCGAGCTCTCTCGAGCTGCCGCCTGGTCACCTGGGACAAGCTGGCGGAAACCGTCAGCGTCCGGGTAATGTCCAGCTGTTCCGGCTGACCGCTGAACGTTTGCTTCAAGTTCAGCGCAGCCGGCAGCTGCTCGATCAGGCCGGCCGATCCGGCCCATACCGTCCGTTTGCCGGTTTGGGCAAACAGCCGGGCGATCGCCTCCAAATCGGCATCCGTGGAAGCGTCGCAGATAAACCAGGCCGGGCCTTCTGCGGCCTGCTCCAGAATTTTGTTTTTCGTCTGTTCCGGCGAATCCGCCAATTCAGTTTGGCTGATTAGGCAAATCCGGTTAGCGTCTACATAACCCTTAAACAAATTCGGGATGCTGCTGTCCGTGACCGGCGTCTTCGGATCCCGTCCAAACTCCGTTTCCGAAACAAGCCGGCCGTTTACGTATTGGCATCCATTTAAGGTTTGCCGGTTCATTTTTGGAAAAGCAGGCGCAACCACCACGATTTCAGGCTGATGAACGGAAACGACGGCCGCCAGCTCGGCGGCGACATTTCCTCTTAACGTTGAATCCATTTTTTTATAAACATGCTCGTAGCCATGACTCCGAAGAATCGAACTCGCCTTGCTGCTTCGTTCATAAGCGACCCGTTCTTCCGCCGCCCGGCTGTCGGTGTCGATAATTGCCACGTCTCCGGCCGATCCCAAAGCGTCTTCTTGAAAATCCAGCCAGACGGTTGAGGCAATGCCAATCTTCGACAGCTGTACGCCTGCGTCATTGGCGCCCGTCAAATCGTCCGCAATGATGTAAAAACCACGCATGAGTTCTCCACTTCCTTATTTTACTGCATTCTCTATAGTACAACTAAAATGATGGCGTGAAAGAGTTAAGCGGTTGCTTTACGCCGCTCGGCGCGTTTGGCGAACCAGGTGGTGAGCAGCGGTGTCAGAATAGCCGTCACGATAACGGCGGCTGTAACCTGAAGCGTTGCTGTAGCCGCAATGGCGGAGTAGCCGGTGTATACGGCTGCAACGGCCATCGGCACGGCTGAAGCATTCCCTGCGGTAGACGAAGCGGCAATGCCGGCTACGCCGTTTCCGCCGGTCAGACGGTCGATGAGGAACAGAATCACGCCGGTAATCACGACAACGCCAATCCCGAGCAGCACGCCGGAGAAACCGGCTTTGACCACGTTGGTCAGGTTAATGCCCGACCCAATGGCCAGCGCGAACAATGGAATCAGGACTTCTTGTCCTTTGCTTAAAAATTCCCGCATTTTTTCATCCAGGTTACCGAGAATCATGCCGAGAATCAGCGGCAGGATCGCGAACACGAACGCCAGAACCGGAAAGCTTGCCAGTCCGGCTACGCCCAGAATCAGCATGGTGAAAAAAGGACCGGATTCAAGCGACATAATCGAATAAGCGGCAACGTCCTCGGCTTTTCTTCCGAGCTGTCCCATCAGCGCCATATAAAGGCCGCCGTTCGTATCGGAGAAAGCAGCTATGATTGCCAAAGCGGACAATCCCAGAAAGAGATTGTTTTGATCCGGGAAAATAGCCTTGATCAACAAAGCGATCAAAAAGGTCGTGCCAATTTTGCCGACCCAAAGACTCACGCCTTTTTTCAAAATATAGCCGGTGGCCTGAAAGCGGATCGTGGAACCTAAACAAATATAGAATGCTGCCAGCAAAGCCGAAGTCCCGGTTAAAAGTCCTCCCGTAAACGAGCTTTTGAATTCCGGCAAATCAAATATGGATGGAAAAAACGTACGAATGATAGCCCCTATGAGCAAAGGGATCAACATCATCCCGCCGGGGATTTTGTCAATGGCCGCTTTGATTTTCATGGTTGCACCGCCCCTTATGTTGTAATTTGAAGCACCATTTTATCTTGTAACCGATTACAGTTTCTATAGTAAACGCATACATAATAAAATGCAACAGTTTTGTGTTTAAAAAATGAGATAAACACAAAACTGTTGCATTATTAAACAGTCCATTCAATTACCCCTTCAGCTTGCGCCACAGGGTGGAGCGGTTAATGTCCAAACGTCTGGCCGCCTTTGTTTGATTAAAACCTTCTTCTTCAAGCACCTTCTCAATGATCTTCTTTTCTATGTGCTCCAGGGAGCCGGTCAATAGGTCCGACTGCAAGCCCGCCGGCAGCGCACCTTTGCGCGCAAGCAGCTCCTCGATTAACCGGACTTCGAGCACGTAGCCTTTTTCCATTAAAACGGCTTCCTGCAGCAGCGCCTTCAGTTCTTCCACATCTCCCGGCCAGGCGTATCCGGCCAGCAGCGCCAGCGCCTGCTCATGAATACGGACCGCAGAAGTGCCCAGCGTTTGATTGAAATGAAGAAGGAACGCCGTAACCAGCTCTTTCAGGTCTTCTTTGCGCTGTGCCAAAGCCGGCAGATGGATGCGGATCATCCCATCCCCGTAGATCCGGTTGCCCCACTGGGCTTCTTCCTCCATCACCGGCAAAACGACCGTGATCCCCCTTTGTTTTAACAGCTCCAGCTGCCCCCAGAGCTTGTCCTTCATCCCTGAGCCCAATGGGAGCAGCGTATGGACATAAATCGTTTTAATATCGCTGTCAAGCGTTTCAGGCTCCAGTTCAAGCAGATCCGCCGCTTTTACGGAGGCATACAGACCGTTTCCCTGAAATTTGTGAAAATGAATATAACGGGCAATCAGCTCCGATTCGGCCCCATCCGGCCCTGTTAAAATAAAATGATTATAAGACAGGCAGCGATGGATCAAAGCCAAACACGCGTTCATCGCTTCGCTTTGGTGAATGACCAGTGGCGGAGCCGGCATACCTATTTTTAAGCTTTCATGCGCTTCTTCGGCGCGTGCTCCATAGAGCCGGGCAAATTCGCAAACGAGAAAAGCGGAGCCGGCAACCGTGATTTGCGTTTTCGTAACTTTCAGCGTATGGCCGTCGACATCCGTGGCATGGGTCATTTCCCTTCCGGCACCGGCTTTCGGCAACCCCGCTTCAAACGCAAGATCCGTGCGGGGCCTCGTCGCCAGCTCCCTCCACTGCTCATACACCACTTCGCCTTGTTCCGAGACCACCATGAAATCGGACGCCGTAATTTGCAGGATCTTTTTTAAACGCTCGATCTCCAGCCGGCTTTTCAGCATCCAGCGCGATACGGTCTTGGCTTCTTTAAACGCGCTAAAGATTGCTTCGCGCCCGGATTGGATCAGTATGCCCAGGAGTCCCAGACGGGATGCGGTTTCGAAGGTAACGACGTCGCCCATAATCAGCTGGTAGCCCTCCTGCTTCAAACGTTTAAGCAGCCCTTCCGTTTCGTCCTCGGATTCGATTGTGTACATATCGATGGGAATGTCCAGCAGGTCAATGATCGCCTTGGCTCCAAGGGTAATGGATGAAAAACCTACGATCGCTTTTTTTCTCGGAAAATCATTGGCCAGCGTCAGCACCCGCAGCATGTCGTACCCGGAAACGTGCACATCGATCACCGGAATGTCCACCGCTTCCGCAATCAGCTTCGCCGTGCCTCCGCGGCTTATGATCGCTTCATACCCCTGCGCCTCCGCTTGCTTTGCCAAAGCCACGCCCTGCTGGAGGTTCCCGACCTGAACGTGCAGGTCGAGTTCGCTCTCTTCCCTGCCGCATTCCTCTATCAAATTCACCATGGCTTCGTAAGGCGCCACAAACAGCGTTTTAATCGTCATTTCAACCACACCTGTAATTTAAATTTAGACACCGTTATAACTTAAATTCAGTCATAGCATATATTGGGAAGGGATGCAATCATCCGGAAAAAGCAAAAAACCTCCCGACCGCTGATGGATCGGGAGGTTCTACTTGCGTCAGCCTGAAAGCGGACAGGCATCAAATGTCTTCTACGACTGTTCCATGCAACTTATTGCGCCTTGTTGACCAAAGTAGTCTGACGGACAATCGGCGTGCGGTCCGTTGGTTTCGAAACCCGGCTGCGCAGGAAAAAGGCGACCGGCAGACCGATAATGCCGATAATAGCCGCGATCAAAAAGACATCGTTGATGCCCATCGTTTCGGCCAGCAGCTGCTCCGCCGGTTTAGTCGGATCGGCCCCGGTCGTGCTGACGAGCTGGCTAAGATGAGCGCCGGAGCGGGTAGACAGCAGGCCCGTAAACAAAGCAACGGAGAAAGAACCCGCCACATTGCGGATCCAGTTGCTCATGGAGGAACCGTGACCGGCCAGTTCCTTCGGAATGGACTGCATGCCGGCGTTGCTGGCCGGCATCATCGTCAGCGAAAAACCGATGTTGCGCACGGTCATCCAGCAGACGATATAAAGCGGCGAAGTGTCCACGCTCAGCCAGCCCAGCGCGAGCGTGCCCAACGAAATCAGCGTCACGCCGACGCTAATCAGCCAGAACGGGCCGATTTTTTCGTACAGCTTGCCGACAACCGGCATAAACAAGGCCATTACCAGCGAAGCCGGAAGCAGGATAAGCCCGGTTTCCAGCGGCGACCGGTGTTCCACATTTTGCAGGAACAACGAAGTCAGCAAAGTACCTGAATACAGGCTGACCGTGATAATCGTAGCGATAATTAACGTAAGCGTATAACGTTTATAGCCGAACACTTTAACGCTCAGCAGCGGAGCGGCCGCGCTTCGTTCGCGCATAATAAACGCGAAGACCAGCACAGCTCCGGCAACGAGGAGACCCAGCGTCTTGACCGACAGCCAGCCCCAGGCGGTGGCCTGACTGAAAGCAACGAGCAGCGCCAGGCTGCCGAATAATACAGTCACCAAACCGGCGGCGTCAAACGATCCGCCTTTGACCGGTTTATTTTTCGGAATCCAAAGACCCGATGCAAGTACAGCCAAGATGCCGATCGGCACGTTAATCCAGAACAGCCAGTTCCACTCCAGATGCTGAAGGATCCAGCCGCTCATCGTCGGCCCGATCGCAGGTCCCAGCATGGCTGCCAGCGACCAAAGACTGATGCCGATCGCCTGCCGCTGCCGCGGAATAACCTGGTATACGATGGTCATGGCCGTCGGCCCGACAAGCCCCGTAAACGCGCCTTGGAAAACGCGGAACACAATAAGCATAAGCGGAGTGGAAGCGGTAGCGCACAGCAGGGAAAACAGCGTAAAGCCGATCAATGAGGCCATAAAGACATACTTTGTGCTGAAACGCTGCCCGGCATAACCCGCTAACGGAGCCGTGATGCCCATCGCCAGCATAAAGCCGGTAATCGTCCACTGGATCAGGCTCAGCTGCGAATTGAAATGCTCCATCAGCGCAGGAATCGCAACATTGATGCTGCTAATGTTCAAGATAGTCAAAAAAGAACCGGAGATGATGGCGGTAAGCACGGGCCATATCCGTTGACTATCGGATGATTCAGTTTTCAAGGTTTCTTCCTCCAGTCCAGAATTCTGTCTCTAGTATCTTTTTGTTGGTTAGGCGTAAAACGTAAGCACCCTACTTTTTATTATAACAAACGGATTTTAATTGGGGAACTTTATTTTGATGACAGAACTCCAGAGATGCGAAACCTCGCAACGACTAATGACAACAGAAGCTGGACTCGCCGGTCCGATAAAATTTGAAAAATAAAGGCAGAATACCCCTAGGTATCTGCCCTAAATAAAAATATGTTTTATCCCTTCGGCAGGCAAGGTGAGCTTGCCGTCTTTTTATGCCCGCCTATTTCAAATATTGGACCAGCTTCGTCCAGAAGGCCGGATAATGTTCCCATTCCATAAATTCAAGGGAACCCCAATGCGGCGAACAATCGCTGGCGAAAGCCGCCGTTTTGCCCGCCCCGAAGGTGCCGACGGTCAAAATAGCGTCGTCCCCGTGGCTGAGCAGCTCCTCGGCATCCGGCTTCGCCTTAAGCCGGTTATAACCGAGCAGCTTCGGCCAGTCGCCGAGACCGTCCACAAGCGGATGCGACTTTGAGATAGACGGCGAGAAGCCGCTCGGCATTTCTGCGCGGTCATCGCCGCTTTCCATCACAACCGGCAGAACCTCGGCAAGCACCGTATTTCTATAATTAGCTTTCCCTTCGATTCCCATAAAGGTCAGATATCCCCCTACCATCAGCAGGCCTCCTCCTTCGGCAACAAACTGTCTGATCAGCTCCAGCGCATTGGGTACAACCTGCATTTGATAAAAGGTAGAGTTCTGCAGCAGGAACGTATTGGCTCCCACATCGCTGAGCACAATCGCATCATAAGCCTTCAGTTCCTCCAGCGATTGCGGAAAACGCACCTGCACCTCATGCGACGGCATATAAGTTAGGTCGATGCCTCCTTTGCGCAAACAGTCGAGCAGATAGGTTGCGCCTTCCTCGTATTTGGTCGAGGTAAAGCTGTCGTAACCTTTCGTATGAATCATATGGACAATCCACGATTCCCCAATAAATAACACTTTCATAGTAATAGCTCCCTCCATTTATGATAGAACCCGGCTGACCGGCGGCTCGAGCGAGAGCCCTCGGGCATGCGGCAGCGTTAGGCAGCCTTTCGGAGCACCGCCTGCAGCAGGCATTAAGCCTCTTCTACGCCACACCAGTCGACGATCGTTTTGGCGATCATTTTGACGGCCTGAATCACTTCCTCCACCGGCGTGAATTCGTCGCTGTGGTGAGCCAGGCTGGGATCGCCGGGACCGAAGTTGACGGTCGGGATGCCTACGTTAACGGGCCAGCCCATATCGGTATGGAAGCCGAGCCCTTCGATTTTCCCCGTTTCCCCGATCGCTTGAAGGGACTGTACACAGGTCTGCACAAACGGATGACCGGCATCGGTTTCCGCACAATCGGCATCGACCAGCCATTCGATTTCCGGCGGGTGCTCGCTCAGCCACGGATCGGCCTCGGCCGCTTGCGTCAGAAAGTCTATCAATTCCTTCTTCACATGGCCTCCGACCAGCTTGTCGTCGCGTTCGGACGGCAGGTACTGCGCGTTAAACACGATTTCCGCCTCATTGGCGAACGAAGTTGGGTATTCCCCTGCATTCAACTGCGCCACATGCACCTGGCACGGAATAGACAAATAAGGATGCGTTTTTCGCACCGCCCAATCCTCATTCAAGCGGTCGATTTCACCAAGCAGATACCTGGCCTTTTTGATCGCATCCACTGCTCCGCCGTCCTTCCAATCCGCCTGCGGCATTTCGATATGGCCGCTTCGGCCCTGGACCTTGATTTTCCCCCATAAAATGCCTCTGCACAGCGGAGCGATCGTAAGGGAAGTAGGCTCGGTCAAGATACAGGCGTCCGCCCGGTAACCGTGATGAATGAAGTCAAGCGCGCCCATGCCGCCGGCTTCCTCGTCCACTACGGTTCCTACAATAACGGATCCTTTGGGCTTAAAGCCGCTGCGGAGCACGGCCTCTACGGCCATAATCATTGCCGCCACGCCGCCCTTCATATCCACTGTGCCCCGGCCGTACATTTTCCCGTCGACCACCTGGCCCTCAAACGGATCGACCGTCCATTTGCTGCCTGCCATGACGACATCGATATGGCCAAACAGCAGCAGAGACTTGCCTGCAGCTTCCCCTGCGAAGGTCGCGGCCAAATTCGGTCTGCCCGTAAAATCCCGGCCCGGGTAATAACCCGCCATCCCTTCGTATTGCTTCAGCTCGTCTGCAACCGGCTCCCACTGCTCGATCCGGCCTCCCAGCCCGGACAGCTTTTCGGCCAAAAATTCCTGAAGCTCCTTTTCCTTCGAGGGACCCGGCTCCTCAAAAAACCAGGGGTTCACGCTGGGAATCCGGATAAGCTGCCGTAAAAAATCAATGATTTCTTCCTGATGACCGTCAATCCAACGCATAATTTGCTGTTCCTGATTCATGCTGCGCTCCTTCCCGTCCTAGCCGAACCGGACGGTATCCTTATTTTTAAAGTCGACCCATGGATTAATCATTTCATCGCCAAATTTGTCCTGCTTCTTCTCAATCCCGAACATATACCGGGCCTCTCCTTTGGAAGAATAGGCCGGACTGTGCCAAACTCCCCTGCCGATCACAATGGCCTGCCCCGGTTTGATCCGGAAACATTTTGCGGTTGACGGATCCGGACTTTCATCCGGATCGTCGATATCCGCGCACCGGGCGACAGGCTGAATGATTTCCCGGTCAAAGGCCAGCAGCAGCTCCTCCCGGCTGACGTGCCGTTCCATGGCGGCAACGACCGGCTCCCTTTCCCGGGTGACCACCAGTCCAAAACCGATGGGCACCTCTGCCTCAAGCATCTGAATGTAACTCCAGCAGTCCCAGCCTTCTCCGCTTTTGGACGGGGCCCCGGCCGGCAGATCGATCACTTTCCCATAGGGGGCAAACGCCTCCGGCGTCAGCTCCTCAGGTTCCACTTTATGCTCCATGAAATACCTCTCCCTCAGCTGCCAAAATAGAAATCCATTTAGAAATCAAAACTGTCCACGTTGTCGCCCGTTACTTCCAGCGTACCGATAAATACGTTGCTGCCGTCCACCTTAACCGTGCCGACGTTCGGAATATCCATGCCGTCGCTGATTTCTTTGCCCTGCGCCAATTGATCCAGAACATATACCGTGGTGTACGCCAATTTGCCCGGATCCCAAATAATATCCGTTTTGATCGTGCCGTTTTTGATATAGTTCTTCACGACGCTCGGAACCGCGATGCCCGTAATCGCAACCTGCCCCTGCTTCAGTGTCCCGGCTTTGACGGCCTGCTCCACCACTTCCGCGGCCGCTGGCGGCTCTCCGCCGGCAAAGCCGATGATGCCTCTCAGATCCGGATAGGTTTTAATCAGGTTTTGCGCATTCGCGTAAGCTTTCTGCTGATCGTCGTCGCTCGATACGGTCGTTACCAGCTCAATGTCCGGATAGTTGGCGGCGAAATAAGCTTTGGCTGCGTCCGATTTGGCGATTTGGTTCTGCGAGCCCAGGCCGGCCACCATAAAAGCTACCTGCCCTTTGCCGCCGATCTCTTCGCCGATCGTTTTGGCCAGCAGCTCGCCGACCGCTTCATCCGTATCCGGAGCCACGTAATATTGGCGGTCC
The DNA here is from genome assembly GCF_058267595.1 of Paenibacillus mobilis. Lineage (NCBI taxonomy): Bacteria > Bacillati > Bacillota > Bacilli > Caryophanales > Paenibacillaceae > Paenibacillus > Paenibacillus mobilis. The sequence goes on along the minus strand of NZ_JBZCMS010000004.1, from coordinate 344,565 downwards.
GTATCCGGAGCATCGCTGTCCCAGGTTACAATCTTGACGTTTTGTCCGGCCGCCTTCTTGAACACGGGTCCTACCGCTTTGGCGTCGTTAGGGGATACCCCGATCCCGTCCACCTTGCGCGTCAGCATATCCTGAATCATGTTGATTTGTTTCGAAGAATCCGCTTCGGTAGGCGCGTTATAGACCACTTTGACATTCAGATCCTTTGCCGCTTGTTCGGCTCCTTTTTGGGCGGCAGCCCAATAAGCCGGTCCTATGGATTTCGGGTTGATGAAATAAGTTCTAGATCCTCCGCCCGAGGTTTCTTGACCGTCAGCTCCGGCCTGGGCATTTCCGCCGCTGCCGCCTGTATTTCCGCATGCTGCCAAACTTAACGCCAATACCCCCGACAATACTGCCAATGCCATTTTTCTCATCCTGTTAACCCCCCGTTAAATTTTTTGTTCCCTACGGCGATTAAGAGCAGCGCCCCTAATATAACCGCCTGATAGAGCACCGAGACTCCAAGCAGATTAAGCCCGTTTCGCAAAAAGACGATGATCAGCAAACCGACGAACGTTCCCGAAAGACTGCCCCTCCCTCCAAAAATGTGCGTTCCGCCTATTAAAGTAGCTGTCAAAACATCCAGCTCTATATTGGTACCCGAGGTCGCTTCCGCGCTTGCCAGACGCGACACCAGGAAAACACCCGCCAATGCCGAAAATAAACCGCTGAGCAAAAACAAGATGAATCGTGTACGAATCACGGAAACCCCGGAGTAATGCACGGCTTCCTCGTTATTGCCGATGCCGTATACATAAGTGCTGAATCTCGTTTTTCTCATAACGAAGTTAGCCAGGAGGAACATGACGGCCAGAAAAATGGCGTTAAACGGAATGCCGCCGACGTATTGCTGGCCCAGGAAATAGAATCCGTCCGGATAACCGCTGATGGGCCGGCCTTCGTTGATGACATAAACCAGGCCGCGCAGCATGACCAGCATACCGATCGTCACTACAATGGCCTGCATGCGGTGCCGGGCGATCAGATAGCCGTTAACCGCCCCGCACAGCAAACCCGCTATGAGCGCAACGAGAACGCTGAGCCAAATATTCAGGCCGTGCTCGAACGCAATTCCGAGACACACCGCCGAGAATCCCAGAATGGAACCAACCGAAAGGTCCATCGCTCCGGAAATGACGATCATCGTCATCGGAATAGCGATCAGGCCAATCTCGACCATCTGGTTCAGCACATTCATGAAATTAGTGAAGGATAGGAAATAAGGCGACAGAAAACTAAACAACACGATGATGAAGAGCAGCAGCAAAAGCTGAACCAGCAATTTATTTTCCTTGAACGAAAATGCCCTTACCCATACGCTCATACCAAATCACCCTCTTTGCTTTTGCTTTCTCTGACACGCTGCAGCGTATTGATCACGATCGCTAACAGGATTAGAAAACCGGTGGTCGCATCGACCCAAAACGGAGAAACCTTGGAGATGATCAGCCCATTTTTGATCATGCCCATAAACAGAACGCCCAGCATAGTGCCCGCGACCGTCCCGACACCGCCAAAAATGCTTCCACCCCCGATCAGCACCGCCGCCATCACTTCAAAGGACAAGCTGCTGCCGGCCGTCGAGGCCTGCACGCTTCCTACCTTGGAGGCAAAAATCACCGCAGCGATGCCTACCAGCATTCCCGTCCATACATAAACGGTAAATTTCGTCCTCGCCACGCTGATGCCGGCCAGCTTTGCAGCCGCCCCGTTCCCGCCGATCGCGTAAATCCGTCTGCCGCTTCGCGTAAATTTCATCAGATAGATAAAGACGGCCACAAGTACAATCGCTACCAGCAGCGGAAATGAAACGCCCGCCAGTTTCCCTTGACCAAAGAAGCGGAAACCCTCGGGGAAATTGGTCATCCAGGTACCGCCGCTGACGCCTACCGCGATTCCGCGGAAAATATACATGGTGGCCAGCGTTACGATAATGTCGGGGATTTTTCTCACTGCGATGAAATAACCGTTAACCGCCCCGCACAGGATTCCGATGCACACCCCCAGCAAAGCCGCCAGCCAGGGAGGAAAGCCGTGGCTCAGAAACAGTCCGACCGAGGTAGCCGTGAGCGCCAGAACCGAACCGACGGACAAATCCATCCCTCCCAGCAAAATCACCATAGTCATGCCGATAGCGACGATAAAGGAAGAAAGGTTCTGATCGAGAATCAGCCAGGCATTATCAAATTGAAAGAAATCCGGAGAAAGAATTGAGAACAGCACAATCACAACAAGAGTAAAAATGATGATCGGCGCCTCATGGATATTGAAGATCCGCTTCATAAGCTGCCTCCTTCCGTATAACGCGGATGCGAAGCACGCTGCAGCAATTGCTCCTGATCAGCTTCCCCGCGGCCAAATTCATGCACGACCTCACCTTTGTAAAGCACCAGAATGCGGTCGCTCAGTCCAATCACCTCGGGCATTTCGGAAGAGATCAGCAGAATGCTGAGACCCTCCTGCGCCAGTTGATGAATGATGCTGTAAATCTCCGCTTTCGCCCCCACGTCCACGCCCCGCGTAGGCTCTTCAAGGATGAGAATCTCCGGTTTGGCGGCCAGCCATTTGCCGATTACGACCTTTTGCTGGTTGCCGCCGCTGAGGTAATCGACGCTTTGCTGGTCACTCGGCGCTTTGATTCGCAGCTTCTCCATGTATTCGCGGCTCGTCTCCATCATTTTTCTGCCGTCAAGAATCGGGCCTTTGGACAGCTCTTTGAGGTTAGGAATGGAGATATTCTGACGAATGGACATCGGTTTGATAATCCCTTGGCGGTGGCGGTCCGGCGGAACGTAAGCGATTTTTTGCGCTTTGGCATCGCCAGGACGATGGATCCGCACCGTTTTCCCTCCGACGATGATCTCCCCCGTTCCCCGTTTCAATCCAAACAGCCGCTCGGCAACCGTATGGGAGCCGGAACCCGGGATTCCGAACAACCCCAAAATCTCTCCTTTCCTGAGAGCAAAGGAAACGGCGTGTTTATCATCCAGCGACAATCCTTTGACCTCAAGCGCCTTCTCCTCGCGGGACTCCTGCTCCCGAACCGGGTAAAGCTGGTTGACCTCCTTGCCCACCATCATTTGAATCAGGCTTTGTTCCGTTACCTCTCCGATGCTCCGGGTATCGATTTTCCTTCCGTCCCTAAGCACCGTGACCTTATCGGCGATTTCAAAGATCTCCTTCATCCGGTGCGAAACGTAGACGATCGCAACTCCTTGCGATTTCAGGAGCTTTACGACGTCAAACATTTTCTGCACCTCGTTCTCCGGCAGAGCGGCCGAAGGTTCATCCATAATCAGCACATCCGCTCGGAAAGACAAAGCTTTGGCAATTTCCACAACCTGCTGGCTGTGGACCCCGAGATGACGGACCTCCTTGCGGACGTCTATGCCGCTTCCTCCGATGGAATCGATAAGCCGCTGCGCTTCATCGTACATTTTCGACCATCCGATCCGTCCAAATCTACCGGTGATTTCCGGCCGGTCGATGAAGATGTTCTCCGCCGCAGACAGGTTGGCAAACAAATTAAACTCCTGATGGATAATCGATACGCCCTGCCTCTGGGCTTCAAGAGGATTGCCGAAACGAACCTCCTCCCCCTTGAGCCTGATAACCCCGCTGGTAGCCGGATATACGCCGGATAAAATTTTCATCAGCGTAGATTTGCCTGCTCCGTTCTCCCCCATCAGCGCATGGACCTCACCAGGATACAGCTCGAAATGAACGTCGGTTAAAGCCTTAACCCCCGGAAACTCCTTGCTGATCCCTTCCATTGTCAAAACAGGCTGCATGGCCTTCCCCTCCTTTTCCCTCGTCTTTCATCACGCAGGCTTCAGAAATTGTTCGATTGTATCCCTGATTTTGGGTAGCTTTAATAAGACTAAGCGTTAATACATCAAAGTCTTTGGGTGCAGTTGAATGCAGGAAATCATTTAATTAGGGGAAAGGGATCGTGATAGGCGAACAAGGCTTCAATAAAACTTTTATTTCTCCTGCTGTTTGCTTGGTATAGTAGACCTACGCCTTATCGGCTGTCCGCCATCAGGGTCCCTTCCCGCTCTAGTTCAGTTTCTTGACCGAACCGTATTTCATCAGTTCCACATCCAAAATCACTTTCTTAGGCTTCGAAGGCTCCGACTGACCGCCTTTAATCTTATGGATGAGCATTTCCGCCGCCTGTTCCCCCATTTCCCTCGTCGGTCTGCGTACCACGGTAACCTGGGGCTGCACGAACTGCGCCAGCTCATTTTCATCAAAGCCGATCAGTGAAATATCCTCCCCCAATCTCAGGTTCAAGTCGCGAATCGCCCGGATTGTTCCTTTGCAAAGAACGTTATTGGCGGCAAATATTGCCGTCGGCGGCTGATGCGATTGCAGCAGCTCCTTAGCAAATTTATAGCCGTCCTCTTCCGTCCAGTTCCCCTGTTTATGATAAGCAGGATCAGGCGTAAATCCATGTTCAAGCATGGCCTGCTTATAACCCCAGAAGCGGTCCTTGCCGTCATTAAAATCATGAGCGCCGTCGATGATAGCAATCCGTTCATGTCCATAATCGATAAAATGTTTGGTCGCTTCATAAGCGCCGCGGTAATTATCGATCATGACGCCGTCATGACCGCTGTCATTGAAATAACGGTCTACCAGAATGGTCGGCTTCTGAATTTCCCGATAAAATCCCGCTTCTTTATGGCTGCCGATCAAAATAATACCGTCGACGTTTTTCCCCAGGAAGCTGTCCAGAAACTCCTCTTCTTCGCCTTCATCTCCGTTGGTGGAAAGCACCAGCGTAAAGAAACCTTCCCGCTTCGCTACCTCAACTGTTCCCTCGATGACCGCCGTATAGAATGGATTCTGAATTTCCGGCACGACAACCGAAATCATATTCGTTTTCTTATTGACCATGGAGGCCGCCATGTTGTTGGGAACAAAATTTAATTCCTGAATAATTTTGAGTACCCGTTTACGGGTTGATTCGCTTACGCGATCAAGCCCGTTGATGACCCGGGATACGGTTGCAACCGAAACATTTGCTTGTTTGGCTACATCCTTTATGGTGATGTTTCTATTGGTCACTGCTACCTCCCATTCCCATCAATTTGTAATAACGTTTTTACATCATTAAATCCTTATAATTATGGACCTAATAAAAATTGATGATTTCATTTGTCAAAACGTTTACGCAATTTCTAGTCTCATTTTAGTACACGAAAAACCAGATTTCAATAGTAAATTAACAAAAAAATCAACATTAAAGCGCTTACTTTTTATGTAGTTTACACGCATATGTTAGGTATGTAAAAAGTAAGCGTAATTTTATCCAATTGATCATGTCTAATGTAATATTATTTGACACAAAATAATAAATGGCTCACAATCTCTTCTCCAAACAAAAAAAGAGCCCCAGGCTAAACGCCCAGCTGCTCCTTGATTTCGATATACAGTACCTGAAGAAACTTTTTGATGTTCACTTTCCCTTTGCCGGTCGATGTTTCCTTTCCTTCCTCGATCTGCTTCATTTTGAGCCTTACGTCTTCGAAGTCGAAATAAAGCGGAGCGTAATACTCGAAACGCGGGTTCCCGTAATCAGTCAGACCAAGCGAAGCAAGATTGGACAATGCGGCCGTCAGGGCGCGGCGCAGCCGCTGCTCGATTGCTTTTACCTCCTTGGCTATATCCTCCGGGTTCGTCTTATAAGTGGCGGCCGCCTGCTGGTAAAGCTCCTTCAGGGGAGGTAAATGGCTGCCGTTCCCGCCCTCCCGATCGAGCAGGAGCTCCATGATCGTAATCATGTCGCGGCTGCCGCTTTCGCCGATCAGCCCCATGTTCATCAGGATCGGCTGAAGCGTTTCGCGGACGGTCCGTTTGCCGGCCGGAACGGGCGGAGCGCTGCGCAGCCCTTCGAGCTTTTTCAGACTTACCTTAATCTCATCCAGATAATGGCTCATGGCGTAACGCTCATTGACCTTTCGCAGCACCGTTTCTACCTCGATCCGGTTGATCGGCTTGCGAATAAAAAATTCGATGCCGCTGCGGTAGGCGCGGCCGACCATATCCTGATTTTCAATCTGGGAAATCATCACAAACCGGGAACTGCAGCCTTGCGCGCGCAGAGATTGTATCACTTCGATTCCATCCTGGTCCGGCATCAGCAGGTCCATAAGCACAATGTCCGGGGCTTCGCTTAAAATCTGACGAACGCCCTCCAGCCCGCCGCCGGCTGTTCCCGTCACCTCGCCCAGGCTGCTGTCTTCGATAATATGCTGCAGCATTCTTCTGGCACTGGCGTCATCGTCCACGATACAGAACGAAAGGGACATTTTCTCCACCTCCTCAAAGAGGTATTTAACAGCTCTATTCCCGGTTATCCGCGTATGCTTTCATACAGGGAATCTTCAACAATACGGGGATGGGAAACCTCCGTCTTCAGCAGTCTCTCCGTCGGAATTCGGACTTGAAACAGCGCCCCCCCAAGACCGGGGGCCGTTCCGACCGAGATTTCTCCGCCCAGCCGGTCTGCAATATCATGTACATGCGAGAGACCTATTCCCGTGGCCGCAACTCCCTCTTCATCGAACTTGGTCGTAAACCCCGGCTCAAACAGCAGATCGCGGTCCAAAGGATGCACGCCAGCCCCGCTGTCGCCCACCGTAAAAAGAGTCAAGTCCTCCTGCTCCCGGATCTCAAGATGAATTTCTCCCTTGTCCTTGATCGCCTCCACGGCGTTCGCCGTCAAATTGCCGAGCAACGTAAGCAGAGGCAGATAGCTGCAGGTAACGTAGTCGGAGGTCATTTTATTCGTAAAAACAATCCTTTTGCCCAGCATTTCCGCATACTGCTGATTGCCGTTAATCGTATACTGGATCAACGATGACAGCGGCATATCGCCGGGCACTTCCCGGTCCGTCAGCTTGATCAGCCCGGCCAAAATGCGCTGCGAATCCTTTTTCACCTCATGGATCTGCTGCGTAATGCCGAGCACCTTCCGCTTGTGCTCCTCCTGCCCTTCGGCGGTCAGCCCCTGATAAAGCTCATAGCCGCCGAGCGTGACATCTTCCAGCGTATCTATCGACTTTTTCAGGTAAAAAACCTCGCCGTATAATCCCGAGCTGACACTAAGCATTTGTTCGATCCTCCGGTTCTGCTCTTTCTGAAGGATGCGCATCCGGCTGACGGCAATGCTGCTGAAAATCCCGGTGACAAAATACGTCCGGAGCATCGCAATCGCCATCAAAAAGGTCCATTCGTTCAGCTCAAACGTGGTTGTGCCCGTCACAAGCAGGCGCGTCAGAAGTTCCGCTTCATTAGACATTAGGTCGACCACCGCCGTGATCGCTCCCAGCACCAAGGGATAAAAGCTGTCCAGACGCGTTTTGATGAGGCTCATCCCCACCGCAAATATGAAATAATAAACCGCCGCCGAGCAATGCCGGGTGAAGCTTTCCGCCGGGGTAAGGCCATGGCCGAGCAGCTGGTCAAGCCCTGTCCGGAACGCCAATACGACAAGCCCGGTAACCATGCCGGTGAAGATATAAGGCAGGCGTCTCAGCAGCAGCAGAAACAGCAAAAAAGCGCTGCTTCCGAGACCGATCCTGAAAATATCTCCATCAAACGGGTTGATCTTCAGCTCTCCTGCCAGCGCCGTGCCTGCCGCAATAACTCCGATTTGAACATAAACGGATTTAAAATACCTTCGCAAAAGCCCCAGGGGCCATTCTCCCGCTTTGCGGGTCCCCCGGAAACCCACAAGCTCTGTTTTGCTAAAAAGGAATGTCCCCATAGGTCCACCTGGCTCCCGTGAGTTGTTGTTGATATTTTGCTCATTATGGTACCATAAATCGGGATCAGCGCCTATAGCTTCCATTCCATTATATGTCAGTTATATGTCAATCAGCTTCTTAAATATGCCGGGTTTCCAGACGCCTGGACAACAGCGAAAGCAAAAAATTGACGGTGAAATAAATCAAAGCCGCCAGCAGCAGGATCGGAATCGTGTAGCTGTAGCCGTGTCCGATAACGATACCCGCATTATGCATCAGCTCCGGCAGGGAAATCACGACTGCCAGCGACGTGTCCTTGAGCAGCGAAATAAACTGGCTGACCAGCGGAGGAACCATCCGCCGCAATCCTTGAGGCAGCACGATATGCCACAAGGCCTGAAAGGCGTTCAGACCGGATGAACGGGCGGCTTCAACTTGGCCTTTGTCGATGGAGGTTAAGCCCCCTCGCACGATTTCCGAAATCATGGCCGCTTCAAATATCGTCAGCGCTGCAATGGCTGCCGTAACAAGGCTGAGCTTAATGCCTATCTCCGGCAGCGCAAACCGTATAAAGAAAATGATCAGCAGCAGCGGCAAATTGCGGATCAGCTCTACGACGACGAACAGAGCCGGCGACAGAACCGGCAGCCTCGAATAACGGATCACACCGATTACGCAGCCGATCAGGAAGCTGAGCACAATCGATACCCCGGCGACGATCAGCGTCATTGATAATCCATCGATCAGAAACCGCAAATTGTCCGCGTTGTATGCGCCAGCAAAATCCATTTCCTTAGCCTCCTTCCAAGCGTTTTTCCTCCCGTCTTTTGCATTGTCTATGCCCGGATCGTTTAATATTTGCGCTGCAGCCGCCGTTCCCACAACCGCACGCCATAGCTGAGCGGCAGCGTCAGCACCAGATAAAACAGCGCTACAAAAATGTAAGTATCAAACGTCCGAAACGTGTCCGTATTCACGATATCGGCAAAATACATCAGGTCGAGCCCGGCGACGATCGTCAGGACGGAGGAGTTTTTGATCAGATTGATAAACTGATTGCCAAGCGGCGGGATGACGAGCCTGATCGCTTGCGGCAAAATAATATGAAACATCGTCTGTCCGTAAGACAACCCGGATGATCGCGCCGCTTCCGTTTGCCCTTTCGGGATGGCCATAATGCCGGCCCGGATCGCTTCGGCAATAAATGACGATGTGTAGACGGCCAGCCCGATCGTTCCGGCGGTAAACCCGTCCAAAGGCAGTCCGAAAGCCGCTGGCCCGTAATAAAAAACATAAACGACCAGCAGCAGCGGAATATTACGGATAAACTCCACATATCCCGTACCTAACCAGCGCAAAACCCGCACGGGGCCCATCCGGAATACGGCGATCAGCGCCCCGAGCACGAAACTTCCGGCTAGCGCCAGCAGGCTGGAGAAAACCGTCCCCCGAAACCCCGCCAAATAATCCCCGAAATGACCGGTTAAGATTGAAAAGTCCATTTTTACGTCACCCCTTTCCGCCATACAGCATGACCTAAAAGGATGGAGGAGCGGAAATTCCGCCCCGTCCTTTTGGCTCTCTAAGCAGCCAGGTTATTCGACCGGTTTTTTACCGATCCATTTTTCGTAAATCTTGTCGTATTCCCCGCTGTCATGCAGCTCCTTCAGTGTATCGTTAACCGCCTGCACAATATCGCTGTTGCCTTTTTGCACCGCAATGCCGTAAGGCTCATCCGTAAACGGTTTGCCCACCACTTCATAATTGGAATCCTGGGCGGCCATGCCGTAAAGGATCGCATCATCCGTCGTCAAGGCGGCGCCCTGCCCCGCTTTCAAAGCGTTAAACGCATCCTGGTAGTTGTCGAACTCCAGCACTTTGACGCCGGATACCTTGTCTCGGATGTTCTTGACCGACGTGGACCCTTTGGTGCCAAGCACGGTTGTGCTGGAGGTTACGTCCTCGATCCCGTGAATCGGGCTGCCCTTCTTCACCAGCAGCGACTGGCCGGCCTGGAAATAGACATCCGAGAAGTCCGCTTCCTTTTTGCGTTCCTCGGTTATCGTCATCGTTGCCACGATCATGTCGATTTCGCCGTTGTTCAGCATCGGAATCCGCGTTTTGGAAGTAACCTCCTTAAGCTCAATCGCATTTTCGTCACCGAGAATGTGTTTGGCGATCGCCCGGGAAATATCCACGTCGAATCCTTCAACGTTCCCGGTAGCCGGGTCCTTCAGGCCAAACAGCTTGGTATCGTATTTGACGCCGACGATAAGTTTCCCGCGATCCTTGATTTTGTCCAGAGCACCGGAAGCCGCCGAACCTGTATTGCCGCCCGAACCGTTATTGCCGCAGGCCGCCAGCACGAGCATTGCGCAGATTGCCGCAAAGCCGAGCGGCACCCATCTTTTTTTCATCCTGTTTCTCATTGTTCTCTTCCTCCCTGATCTCTTTTTTCTTAATGGCTCAACACCCGGCTGAGGAACGACCGTGTCCGCTCTTCGCGCGGATTCCCGAAAAATTCTTCCGGCGTCGCTTCCTCAAGAATTTGCCCCTGGTCCATAAAAATCACCCGATCCGCCACCTCGCGGGCGAAGCCCATTTCGTGCGTAACCACAACCATCGTCATGCCTTCCTTCGCAAGCGTCCGCATCACGTCCAGCACCTCGCCGACCATTTCCGGATCAAGCGCCGAAGTAGGCTCGTCAAACAACATAATCTTCGGTTTCATGGCGAGTCCCCGGGCGATGGCTACCCTCTGCTGCTGACCGCCCGACAATTGCGAAGGATACGCGTTGGCTTTGTCGGCAATGCCTACCTTTTCGAGATAAAACATGGCCGTCTGCTCGGCCTCCGCTTTGGAAATGCCCAATACCTTAACCGGGGCGAGCGTGATGTTATCGATCACCTTTTTATGCGGATAAAGATTAAAATGCTGAAAAACTATCCCGATATCCCGCCGCAGCTTATTGATGTCGGTCCCGCGGTCATGAACTGGAACACCGCCTACCGTCAACTCGCCGCTTGTTATCGTCTCCAGCCGGTTGATGCAGCGCAGCATCGTGCTTTTCCCCGATCCGGACGGACCGACGACCACCACGACTTCCCCCTCCTGAACTTGAAGGTCAATTCCTTTGAGCACCTGAAAATGTCCAAAATGTTTATCTACCTGTTGAAAACGGATCACCGGCAGCCCTCCTTCCTTGTCGTTTCCTTGTTCCCGGTTCGATGCGGCACGGCTTCTCTTCTAAATGGACAGGCTAATGTGAATAAACGTAACATTTGAAAATAACCTTACTTGAGCGACTATAAGAACCTACAGACTCCTACGGAAACCTGTTTTTTTATGACTAAAAATCATTTGATTAACGATGAGAAATTTCATTTATCGAACTTCAGTATCGATCGCCACAACTATCAATCGGTCAACAAAAAAAGCCTGACCTCTTATGGGTCAGACTTTTTGCCGCTTGTCACGGCGGCAGCCGTTTATTTTCTCAGCCCAGCTTCATCGTTGTGATACAGGTATTATCGCTTTCACGGGTCGACACCGTGGTTTGCGCGGTTTTGCCTTTGTAGCTGACCGTCACGTTGTAGGTTTCATTTCTTGGCAGCCAAAGATCTATAAATCCGTTTGCTTGCGATTTTACAGGCGCATTATCCATGACGGCTTTTCCGTCGGAATCCAGCACCGTGACCGTAAACTCCCGTTCCTTCAATTCGCCTTGGCAGCCGGCCAGATTATGGATCGCGCAAGGATGGGTTTGTTCCAAATAAGGGGCGATGGATACGAAAAATTCCTGATCCGGCAGGGCATAAGCCGTTTCCTCCCCCTGTGCCTCTTTCACCGTCAGCCTGGTGCCCGTAATGGACGCAGACTCGGCGGTTCTTTTTCCCGAGCTGAAATCCTGCACGAGCTGCTTCAGTTCATCCGGCTTCAGGGTTTCCGCTTTGGGACCGGTTCCGCATGCCGTTAAGGCCGCACCGAAAAGAACCGCTGCAAGACCTAAAAACGCCAAACGCCGACTTGTCTTCATGTTCCGAACCTCCTCCGTTTATAAGCTTGTTTTTCTCATTATATAGAAGAGTTTTCGGGAAAGATGTGACCTGTTCGACTGCGGTGAAAGGTTTGGATCACGGGTTTTTCCATTTATTTGCAAGTGGGACTCCGTTAAGGGAGGGATCTGCTTCAAAAGGCTTCCTCTTATAGATAAAACCAATAACAGTTATATGGTTTATATACTTCCTTACGAATAAAGCCGGGCGTAAAATAACATTCGACCCTATATTTCTCCAAACAGGAGGCGCGAAAAATGAATCAGCATTGGAATACGGAAACCTACGATTCCGCCTTGCATTTTGTATCGGAGCTCGGCACCCCCTTGATCCGGCTGCTGCAGCCTCAGCCCGGGGAACGCATTTTGGATTGGGGATGCGGGACCGGCGATCTGGCTGCCGCCATCGCCCGGAGCGGAGCAGACGTAACGGGAGTAGACGCTTCCGCCGAGATGATCGAGGCCGCAAAAGCCAAACACCCCCAGCTCCGCTTTGTTCTGGCGGACGGGCAGGCTTATCAAGCCGATTTTCCTGCCGACGCGATCTTCAGCAACGCGGCGCTGCACTGGCTTACCGATGCGGCCGGAGCCGCCGCTTCCATGGCCTCCAGCCTGCGCCAGGGCGGAAGGCTGGTCGCCGAATTTGGCGCTGACGGCAATATCGCATCCATCGTCAGCGGCCTGCCGCGTGCTTTCGCCGCATGCGGCATCAGCGAAAAGCTGAAGCTGCCGTGGTATTTCCCCACTCCCGGGCAATATGCCTCTTTGCTGGAGGAACACGGCTTTAAAGTCGAGCTGGTCCACTGCTTTGACCGCCCGACTCCGCTGGAGGGCGGAATCCAGGGCTTTCGCACCTGGGCAAACGTCATTGCCGGCGGTCTGTTGAATGAGCTTCCTCCCGCCGAGCACGAAGCCGTTCTAAACGTTCTGGAAAACGAATTAAAGCCCCTATTCTTCCAGGAAGAGCGCTGGGTGATGGACTACCGGAGAATCCGTGTGGTTGCCATCAAAAGCTGAACAACCGTCATGGTTACGCTTAACCGACCCAATGCGCCGGGCGGCTGACGCCTGCCGGCAGCCGGGTGGTTTGATCCCCTTTGGCAGCATTGAGCTGAGGCTGCGTCACAAACAAGCTGCCGGACAGATCGGCGCCGCTCAAGTCCGCATCCCGGAAATCCGCGCCGATCAAATCCGCCGCGCGCAGATCGGCGCCTCTGAGATCGGCGGCTACCTCCAGCAGCCGGTTCAGCTCCGAGTTGTCCGTACTTCTCACCCTCAGCCAATAACAGCCTTCCCCGCTGATCCTGTGCGCTTCGATGATTTCTTCTGATTCGGCATGAAAATAAACGGGGTTAAACTCGTTCACCCGGTTATTCTGACTCTGCAAGCCGGGTGTTATCTTTTCATTGTAACAGAATTGCTTAAGCCAAATGGAGGTAAAAAACAAATGAAAATACGGCTTATCCGCCACGCCACTTTATGGATTGAATACGAAGGAGCTACCTTTCTGGTCGATCCGATGTTCAGCAAAACGGGCGCCAATCCCCCGATCCCCAACTCGGAAAACGGAAGAAGAAACCCGCTGGTTCCCCTGCCCGGGCCGGCCTCTCAATGGACAAACGTTTAGCGCCCGGGAATTTCTCCCTCTTTGATCTCATATCTTTAAGGCAAAACGGATGAAGGGGGTTTTAATTCCAACATGGGATTTTATGTGGAAGTGGAAAATAACGTAAAGCTGTTCGTTGAGGATATCCAACCCGGCGGCAATAAAACGATCTTGTTTATTCACGGCTGGCCGCTCAGCCACAAACAATTTGAATACCAATACGATGTGCTGCCGGCAAAAGGGTTCCGCTGCATCGGTTACGACTGGCGGGGATACGGCGATTCCGATAAACCTTTTACGGGTTACGATTACGACCGGATGGCCGACGATCTCCGCGTGCTGATCCATCAATTAAAGCTGGATAACCTAACGCTGGTCGGCCATTCAACCGGCGCCGCCATCGCGGCTAGATACGTGACCCGGTACGGCGGCTTCGGTGTGTCCAAACTCGTATTGGTCAGCGGGGCGCTCCCGACGGGTTTTACCCCGGACAAAGCCAAAGAGCTGCTGGAAGAAACCTACAATGATCGGCCCAATATGTGGCGGAAAACGATCGACGGCTTTTTCTTCCAGCAAATCTCGGAAGCCTTCCGGGACTTTTTCTCCCAAATCGGTTACCAGGCTGCAGGATACGCCACGGCCGCCATCATTCGTACGCTCAGGGACTCCAACCTGACCGCCGAGCTGCCCCTGATCACCTTGCCTACTCTGATTATTCACGGCATCCATGATCAAGTCGTTCCTTTCGCTCAGGCGCAGGAGGTCCACAAGCTTATAACAAATTCGCAGCTCGTTCCCTTCCATTTCAGCGGACACGCCCCGTTTTATGACGAACGCGGCCGCTTTAACGAGGTGGTCTCCCAGTTCGCCAATTTGGAGAAATAACCCGAAATGCAAATTTTATTCGGGAACAGCCGCACCAGTCCTGGTGCGGTTTTTTGTCTTGTTGTCCTCCTGATAAGGACAAGGAATTTACCGACCTTTGTTTCTCCTTCGGGCCGGCGGGGGTAATAAACAAGCAAGCCTACCGTTTTTTTCTTATCCCGCAAGGGTCTTGAAGCAAACATGAGGAGGAATGCAGAATGAGAAGGTTCGGCAGAACTGTAAGCGTCATCACCGTTGTCCTGCTGGCAGGCACTCTGCTGTCATCATGCGGCGGCAAAACGTCCGCAGACGGCAAAGTGCACATCGAATTTTTCCAGAACAAGCCGGAGGCCAAAGATTCTTTCGACAAGCTGGTTGCCAAGTTTAACGCGGAGAATCCGGATATCGAGGTGACGCAGGTAAATCCGCCGGATGCTGAAACCGTTTTACTCACAAGGGTGGTCAAAAACGATGAACCGGACATCGTCGGCATGGGGGCCACGGACACCTTTTCCGTTTTGTCTCAAAGCGGCATTTTTGAAGACCTGACCGGTCAGCCTTTGCTGGATCAAGTGAATCCTGCTTATGTCAAGCAAATCAACGATGTAACCGGCATGGCCGAAATCACCGGGGTTCCTTACGCGACCAATGCCAACGGTATTATGTACAACAAGGAAATTTTCCGCAAGCTGAACCTGCAGGTGCCCAAAACGTGGGACGAGCTGATCCAAACCGCCAAGGCCGTGAAGGCCGCCGGGATCATCCCTTTTTATTTTACCTACAAGGACGATTGGCAGACCAACCTGTCCTTTAACGCCCTCGGGCCGAATATTGTAGGCAACGATTTCTTCAAGGCCCGCCGGGCCGGCGAAACCACTTTTAAGGATCATTTCCGGGAGGTAGCGGAGAAAATGATCGCTTTGCTGGACTACGGCCACAGCGACAATTTCGGCAAAACCTACGCCGACGGCAACCGCGCTTTCGCCCGCGGCGAAGCCGCCATGTACATCCAGGGAACCTGGGCCATTCCCGAGCTCCGCAAAACAAACCCGGATCTCAAGCTGGGATTTTTCCCTTTTCCTACCGGCAACGATCCAAACAAAGTCAACCTGATCTCCGGCGTGGATACGCTGCTCGCCATTACGCAGTCTTCCAAGCATAAAGAGGAAGCGGCCAAATTCGTAGAATTTCTGCTGCAGCCAGCGAATATCGGCCAATACATCGACGAGCAGACCGCATTCTCCGCTGTGGAAGGCGTCAATCAGGACGACTCCGCGGTCGCGGAGCTTAAACCGTATTTTGAACAGTCCAGGTTCGTGGACTTTGCGGACCATTTCATTCCGGCTGCCGTTCAGCTGAATTCCATTACCCAGTCATTCCTGCAAAATCGTAATATTGACGGGTTCCTGAACACCTTGGACACGGAGTGGGACAAAGTCGCCAACCGGCGGCAGACCCAATAACCCGCTACCCGTTATCGCTAAGCAGACCAAAAGGAGGATGAAGGATGGCTAGACGACGCGCGGCGTTTTACTGGATGACGATTCCGGCAGTAGTTCTCTTTTTCTTGTTTCACACCTTTCCGGCCCTTCAGGGCGTTTATTATTCCTTTACCAACTGGAACGGCTTTGGGGATCATTATGATTTCATCGGCTTTAAAAACTATTACTACCTGTTCCAGGACAGCAATGTCTGGAATGCCTACGGGTTCACCTTTAAATTTGCGGTGGTAGCCACCATCTTTATCAATATCATCAGCTTGCTTATTGCGCTGGGACTAAACGCCAGCATCAAAGCGCGGAATTTTTTCCGGGCGGTTTATTTCCTGCCGAATATCCTGAGCGTGCTGATTGTCGGTTACATTTTTAACTACTTGTTCTCGAACGTGTTTCCGATTTGGGGTGCTCACCTCGGCAGCGACACACTGGCGGGCAATATATTGGGGAATGAAAAATTCGCCTGGCTCGGCGTAACATTCGTAGCCGTCTGGCAGGGCATCGCGTTTAACACGATCCTGTACCTGTCCGGCCTGCAAACCATTCCGACCGATATTTACGAAGCTTCCAATCTGGACGGGGCGAGCAAATGGCAGGAGTTCTGGAAAATCACCTTCCCGATGATCGCGCCCTTCTTCACCATCAACATGGTGCTGGCGATGAAAAACTCGCTGATGGTGTTTGACCTGATCGTCGCTTTGACGAATGGCGGCCCGGGACGCGCTACGCAGTCCATCTCCCACTTGATCTACACCG
This sequence comes from Paenibacillus mobilis, assembly GCF_058267595.1. Classification (NCBI taxonomy): domain Bacteria; kingdom Bacillati; phylum Bacillota; class Bacilli; order Caryophanales; family Paenibacillaceae; genus Paenibacillus; species Paenibacillus mobilis. The sequence goes on along the minus strand of NZ_JBZCMS010000004.1, from coordinate 327,989 downwards.
GCGGCTTTGAAGGCGGCGAATTTGCCTACCAGTCGGCTAACTCGGTGATTTACTTTATCGTGATTGCACTGATTTCGATTGTTCAAATCCGATTCTTGCAGAGAAGGGAGACGGATATGTGATGAAGGTTCGGGGAAAAACCAACTGGACGGTTACGATTTTTATTGCGCTGGGAACGCTGTTTATCCTGTTCCCTTTGTATATGGCGATTACGATTTCGCTGAAAAATCAGCAGGACATGCTGACTTCGGTGTTTGGCCTGCCGACGCATTGGCGGTTTGGCAACTTCTCGGAAGCCATCCGCATGACGAATTTCTTCCGCGCGTTCGGCAACAGCGCTTTGGTAACGCTGGCAACCGCCGTGCTGACGCTGCTGACCAACTCCCTTGTCGCTTATGCGATTGCACGGAACATGAACCATAAATTTTTTAAAGGATTGTATTTCTATTTCATCAGCGCAATGTTTATTCCGTTCCCGATCATCATGCTGCCGATCGTCAAATTGACCTCCGCCATGGGCATGACCAACCTGGTCGGGCTGACGATCCTCCATACCGTTTACGGGCTGGCCTTTAACGTGTTTGTTTATGTAGGTTACATCCGTTCCATTCCGACGGCGCTTGAGGAAGCGGCCCGGGTAGACGGGGCCTCGACATGGGGCACGTTCTGGCGGATTATTTTCCCGCTGATGATGCCGATCAATGCCACCGTAGGCATTTTGATCTGCCTGTCCACTTATAACGACTTCCTGCTTCCTCTCGTCATTATCAGCGATCAGAGCATGTATACCCTGCCGCTGGTGCAGTACATTTTCCAGGGACAATTCAATACCGAATTCAACCTGGCTTTTGCTTCTTACCTGCTCGCCATGCTGCCGATGATCCTGGTGTACGTATTCGCGCAGAAATGGATTATTAACGGGGTTACGCAGGGGGCGGTCAAATAAGAAGCTTAAAAAGATGCCGTTCTGCACACCGAACACCCCTGGCTGGACCGGCCGGGGGTGTTTATTGACTGAAAATCAGTCATAATGGATAATCGAATGGCCCTTATAAAAATGGGCATTGCAATCATGCCTAAAAGGAGTTTTGCTGAATATGAACAATCCCTTTGCCTCTCCAACGACCGGAACCGTCACTACCGAAGGCGATACGTTATATTATGAAATTCGCGGCGGCGGACAGCCGCTGCTCCTGATTCCCAGCGAAGGGGATGCCGGCTGCTACGAGGCTGTCTCTCCCCTGCTCGCCGAGCATTACGAGGTGATCACTTATGACCGCAGAGGTCATTCCCGAAGCACCCGGAGTGAGCCGGACCGCTTTGATATTGGCAGGCAGGCGCGAGATGCCGCGGCCGTGCTGCGGGCAGCCGGGCACGATGCGGCGCTTGTTTTCGCCAGCGGCGACGGCGGCGTTATTGCCCTGGAAATGATCAAAAGCCAGCCCCAGGCCATGAAGGCTGCCATCATTCACGAACCGCCGGTCATCCGGCTGCTGCCGGACAGCAAAAGATGGCGGTATTTCTTCGGCGGCGTCTCGCGGACCGCGGAAATCCATGGCGTAAACGAAGCCATGTTTATGCTGTCCTTGTCGCTGAAGCTGCCTCCGCAGGCCCAAGCCCGCATCCCGCAGGCCTATAAGGACCGCATTGCCGGCAATGCCGGCTTTTACGTGAACCATGAGCTGACGCCGCTGGTTCACTATAAACCGAGCGCCGAGCTGCTGCTCGCAAGCGGCGTTCCGCTGAAGTTTGCGGCCGGACGGCAGACACTGGACAGCGATTTGTACTACGGCCAAACGGCCAAGGTGCTGGCGGAGGCCTTAGGTTCAGAGCTGGCCGTTCTGCCGGGCCATCACCTTTCTTTTTTTGATGTGCCGGAGGAATGGGCAGGTGCCCTGCTGGAAAATTTGAAGTTTGAGTAAAGGTTCATGAATACACGGATTTATCGATTAAAGGATTACGACTATAAGAAGATGCGCTTGTCAGGAAACGGCTTGCCCCCGGGCCGGAGCGCTTTCCGTCTCTCCAAACGAAACATTTATCCTGTTTCAAATGGACAAGGCGGGGACAGCGACTGGACTCAGGGGTACGGCTACCAGTTTTGGCGCTGCCGCCACGGCGTATACCGGGGAGACGGTGCATTCGGACAGTTTTGTATTGTCCTGGAGAACTATGATGCCGCCCTTGCGATAACCTCCCGCTGCCCGTTCCAAACCCCTTTTTGCAAATAGAGTTGACCGAATTTGGCTATGTCCTCCGTCGTAATTTTCAGGCCGTAACCTTTGGTATTGATTCCACGGGGATCAGTTTGCCAGTCAGGATGGCGAATGCCAAGCGGCTCAAACAGGCGGGGCTGGAGAAACTCCAGCAGCGTCTGTCCCGCCACCTTCGTCAGGATGGCCGACAGCATATAAGTGGCCCCGGTATTTGTTCGAACCTCTCCCTTCGTATCAGTCATCCTATCGATTTCATTATATATCCGCCGCTTGGGCTTATAGAAGCAGTAGATTTGGGTATAAACGAAATGTCCGCAAGATCGAGGGGTAAAGCCGGAAACCCGAACGTTCGCCCTTTCTGTTTTATAGGAAGGGAAGATGGATTTGACAAAAAAGCAGGTTTGATCTAAATTATAACTAACCGTTTTGTTATAAAAGCGAGCGGTTGCCTGTACGAATTAAAACCCTACACTTAAGGAGTGAGTCATAAAATGATGAAGCTTACAGGAAACACAATTCTCATTACCGGCGGAGGCTCCGGCATCGGACTGGCTTTTGCAGAGCGCTTTATCAAGAGAGGAAATCAAGTCATTGTTTGCGGGCGGCGTGAAAACGTGCTTCAGGAAGCCCAGGAAAAAGTCCCCGGCCTCATTACCCGGGTATGTGATGTGTCGATCGAAGCCGAGCGTATCGCCTTGTTCGATTGGATCACCGCTAATTATCCGGAAGTTAATATCCTGGTCAACAATGCCGGGATTCAACAGCGTTTTAATGTGTTAAAAGCGGATGCAAAGGAAAACTGGAGTTACTTCAATAAAGAACTTACAGCGAATGTTGAAGCCCCCTTCCATCTTTCCCTTTTGTTTGCTCCCTATTTTGCCGGTAAAGAAAACGCGGCTATTATTAACGTGACGTCCGGGCTGGCTTTTACCCCGTTTGCGATCGCTCCGATTTATTCGGCCACAAAAGCGGCGCTGCATTCTTTTACCATGGGTCTGAGACATCAGCTTTCAGCTACCTCCATTGAGGTAATTGAAGTGGCTCCTCCGGCGGTAAACACCGATCTGGGCGGATCGGGACTGCATACCCAGGGTGAGCCGCTGGATGCTTTTGCCGATGGGATTTTCAAGGGATTGGAAGAGGGAAAAACGGAAATCGGATACGGTACTTCCGAAAGCCGTTTGCGCATGTCCCGGGACGAAATCGACGAATACACCGAAAAACTGTACAACGCCACAAAAGCCTTTATCGAATAATCTGCTGCCGTTTGAACCTAGGGTTTCCCTTCGAATTTCTCCAGATTTGTGAAAAATTTTCGCGGACCCGCGGTTGATTAGAATAAAAAAGCATGAGGATTTTTGTCCTCATGCTTTATTTTTATTTAACGGATCAAAGGCCGGTAAGGTCCCGTCCGTCTTTTTCCCGTCCGCATAAAACGGCTCATCCTGGGCCGCCTTATCCAGTTCTACCGTTTCGGACAATAGATAAACATAATCCAAAGATTGCTGCAGGTTCAGGCTTTCCCGGGTGTAAGTATAGGTTTGCCCGCTCAGCAAAACCGTAATTTCCACCACATCCGGCGGATAACCGTAGGCGCTGTTCCAGAACACATTGGAGAGATGCAGAAACGCCCGCACCAGCTCGGGGTTGTCTTCGACCAGGAACTTTTGCAGTTTGATTCCTCCGGAAGGCCGCTGCCAAACCGTTTGAAAAATCATCGATAAATCCGCGTACAGCTCCGGCACCCGGGTCTCCATCTGTTCGTACATGAGGATAGGCGTTTCGTCTATGTAAGCGGAGGAAATACGGGCTAACGCCGATACGGCCCGGTTATAAACCTCCCAATAATGCAGGGAGCTGCGAAAGCTGTCTTTGCTTCTGGGCCAGCGCCGGTTCAGCATGGACTGAATGGGCGTGTTATACCTGAGATAAGGCTCTAGGGTGAAAAAGTCGTTAAGCGCATGCCCCGCAGAGTACTGTACTCTCTGCTGCCAAGTCAGCTTATAGTCCACGGGTGAATCGTCCGGCCTGGTGCTGTCAAATTGCATGCTTGAACGAATCCACGCCTCAAGTTCATAGTCTCTGATAATCAAGTTCATCGATCAGGTAACCACGCCAAGGCTTTGGACGAATTTCCGGCCAAAATCCCGGCATGCCCCTTTTTCTTCTTGACTTGGCCCATATTCGATTTTCAGGTTTTCCTGAGCAACGGCAGCTCCCCAAAGCTTAAGCTTCTCCTCCAGCAGATCCACAGCCCCGCAAAAAATCCGGTATCCGGTATCCCCGCTTCCAAACAGTGCGGCAGGTCTTCCTTTAAGGTCAAGCTCTTCCAGTTCCTCCACAAAATCGAGGAATTCATCGGGAAGCTCGCCGTCTCCCCATGTATAGGCGCCTAACATAAAGGCGTCATAATTCAGCAGTTCATTTGCGCTGCATTCATCCACCATTTTCAGGACCGCTTCCGATCCGGCCGCTTTAACGCCTTCCGCAATCAATTCCGCCATTTCTTCCGTATTGCCGGTCAAACTGGCATAAACGACAAGAATCCTGCTCACCCAGAACATCCCCCTTTGCAGAGAACCATTTGATACCCCGAGTATAATTGATAATGATTCTCAATGTCAACGAAAAGTAAATTCGTTATTTGCCAGAATATCCTTTATGTCCGAATTCCAAACTAAAACCCCTTCACCCGTCTTGAGGCGAAGGGGTTAAACAGCTTGGCCCGTTTTTGCCTGCTCATCTTTATGAGGAGCTCAGACCATGGATTCCGAAACCGGCACCGTATTAGGCGGAAACGAACCGTTACCTGACGACCCGTCACGGAGCGCGTCTTCTTTTCCCCGCTCCATATTGGACCAGGCCATCAGCGCGATTCCGATCACAAAAAAGGCCAGAAGCGATAAGATGCCCCAACGCGTGGAACCCGTCAGCTGCCCGACTAATCCAAAAACAAACGGGCCAAAAATGGATGAAAATTTGCCCGTGACGTTGACGAAACCAAAAAATTCACCTGTACGCCGAGCCGGCATCAATTCGCTGAACAAGGAGCGGGCCAGCGATTGACTTCCGCCCTGCACAAGCCCAACCATGCCTGCCAGCAGGTAAAATTGGAGAGCGTTGGTCATAAAGTAACCCAGTCCGACTATAAGCACATAACAAGCAAGCGAAAGGTACAGCATCCTCTTGGCCCCGAAACGTTCGGCCAGTTTCCCGAGCAGCAGCGTGCAGGGAAACCCGACAAATTGCGTAATCAGCAAAGCCAAAATCAGATCGCTTGTGCCGATCCCGATGCTTGAACCATAAACGGTCGCCATTAATATAATGGTGTTGATTCCGTCGTTAAAAAACCAGAAAGCGACCATAAATTTCAGCAGCTGCGGATATCTTCCCAACTCCCGCAAGGTTTTGATCAGCCCGGCAAAACCGGTTTTGGCCGGCTGGCTGCCTTTTGGAGAAACGGCCGCAGTTCTCCCGGACTGTAGTCCCGGTCTGCCGCTTGCCCGGAACAAAGGAATGGAAAAAACAAGCCACCATACCGCCACGCTGGCAAAAGCAAGCCGGGTACCCGACGTAGTATCGGGCAGGCCAAACCATTCCGGCTTCTGAATCATCAGCAGGTTTATCGCCAGCAAAATCCCGCCGCCGATGTATCCGTAAGCATAGCCTTGCGAAGAGACATATTCCCTTTTGCCGGAGGGCACAAGATCCGGCAGCAGAGCGTCGTAAAACGTATTGGCGCCCGCAAAACCGATGGTGGACAGAATCAGCAAAGCCGAAGCAGCCAGCCAGTCCCCTTCACCTATAAAAGCAAAACCGAGCGTAGCCAGCATGCCAAGCAGGGAGAAAGAACGGAGAAAGCTGCCTTTTTTCCCTGATCGGTCCGCAGCTGCACCCAAAATTGGGGACAGCAAGGCAACAAACAACATGCCGATGGAATGCGTATAGCCCAAATAAGAAGAGGCCGTTGTCGGGTTGAGCGTAGAAGCGGCCACTTCCGTGTAGAAAATGGGCAGAACTGCCGCCAGAACCGTTGTGGCATAAGCCGAATTTGCAAAATCGTACATAATCCAGGCACGAATAGAACGTTTATTCATCCCAATCCCCTTTTCTATCTTCTGGTAATGAAAGATTCCATGATTACGGAAGACATACAGCTTCAGTCTATCACCGCTGTATGAAATAGAATCGGGGGTTTTGTTAACTCGGGAATGAATATCGGCCTTTCGCTTTTATTCCGCGTCATTTCATTTAGATTAGCACCCTCCGAACTGCCTATTTAGGTAGCTTGGCTTGGGCCGTCTTGAGCGCGGCCGAAATTTTATCCGCGCAGGATTTCAGCGTTTGCTGCGAGCTGTGCACCTTGCCCAGTTCGGCATACATCACAGCCATTTCGGCAGCCGCGGTAATGGCGTTCCCCTGCTTGACCGCTGCGCGATACAGCTTGTCCGCGGCGCTTTTATTTTTGTTGGCCGCTGCAATCTTCTTGTTCTCGGCCGTCATCTGCTGTTTCAGCGTTTTGATCGGCAGCAGGGCATCCTGCACCGTTTTCTTTTTGGCGGCCGCCTGCTTTTTTGCGGTTGTTAATGAATCTTTCTTGATTTTGATCTCCTGCTTGGCCGCCTCCACAGAGGGCTTCAATTTGTTCCGCTTCAAGTCCAGCAGATCCGCGTTTTTCTTGTTATTGATCTTCCTGGCTGCTGCCGCCTGCTTGCCAAGGGACGTGTATTCGGCCAGCAGCGGGGCATATTTCTTGGAGGCCGCATCCGCTGCACTTTGCAGCTGGCCGATCTTCGCCTTGTCGATGCTGCTAATGCTGGCATTCAATCTGGACAGCTGGTCGTTATTGGTTTTGTTTAAAGCCGCAATTTGTGCTTTCTCCGCCTTCACGACGGCTTCCAGCGCCGTAAACCCGTCATGCAGCCCTTCCAGGCTGGACAAAGCCGAGCTCCAGTTGTCCGCATAAGCGGCAGGCGTTAATGCCCCGATACTCACAACCAAGGCCAGCAGTAAACTGGCAGTCCTCCTCAACCAAACCTGTCCCTTCTTAGCGCGCATGAATTTCCAACTCCTCTTTTTAATTTTTCAAAACAGCTGGATGAAGAACACACCCGGTAAAACCGCCCTGGAGCATAAAAAAAGCACTCTGCAAGAAGGCCCAAAGACCTTGCCTGCGGAGTGCTTCTTCCGCTAACCTGTTTTGATTGCTTTTACTATAAACCTGATTTTTCCAAATGTCAATCAAAAACACGAACATATGTTTTATTCAATTTAGGGATTGACAAACTCCCGGCTTATATTTAAAGTTTTTATATCATTGAATTGATAATGATTATCAATATCATAATTTTATGAAGAGGGTGTCTTTGAAAGATGAAAAAGTTATTTTTTCCCCTGTTAGTCCTCGTAGTGCTTGCTTTAAGCGCCTGCGGCAACAATCAGAGCAACAGCGCAAACAGCGCCGGCAATACGTCCGCAAGCTCCAATGCGAGCACGGATAACGCCGGCGGCTCCTCAAATGCCAACAATTCGAGTGCAGACCCTGCCGCAAGCGACAGCGCCTCCGGCACGATCACTTATCAGTCCGAGAACGGACCGATCGACCTTCCGGCGAACCCGCAGCGTGTGGTCGCCCTGGCCGGTTATGCAGGCAATCTGATCGGATTAGGCGTCCCGCTTGTCGGCGTGGATTCCTGGACCAAATCGGATCCTAATTTTAAGGAACAGCTGAAGGATATCCCGGAAGTGTCCGAAGAAAATCTGGAAAAAATCATTGAGCTTAAACCCGACTTGATTATCACAAGCTCGGATGCCAAAAACCTCGATAAATTAAAGCAGATTGCTCCCACTGTCGCTTATACATATAACAAAGTGGACTACCTGCAGCAGATTTTAGAAATCGGCAAAGCCGTCAACCAGGAGCAAAAAACAGCCGACTGGATCGCCGATTTCAAGGAACGCGCCAAGCAGGCAGGCGATGAAATTAAAGCCAAAATCGGCGCGGACAAAACCGTAACCGTCATGGAAGGCGACTCCAAGCAGCTGTACGTCTTTGGGGATGCCTGGGGCCGCGGCACCGAAATCCTCTATCAGGCGATGGGCATGAAAATGCCGGATAAGGTCAAAGAGATGACCTCCAAGCAGGGCTACTATGATTTGTCGCTGGAAGTCCTGCCAGAGTATATCGGGGATTATGCCATTTTCTCGAAGGATGCCTCGATGGACAATTCCTTCCAGGGGACCGATACGTACAAAAATATCCCTGCCGTCAAAAATAACCATGTGTTTGAAGTGGATGCCACCACCTTCTATTTCAACGACATGATGTCCCTAGATTATCAGCTTGATTTCTTCAAGAAATCGTTCCTGGGCAGCTAATAACGCCAAACCAAACGCCTAGCGTGCGGAAGGACTCCTTCGGGAGTTCTTTCTGCTATCCTCTTATAAGGAACTGATGAGCAAACCATGAAACCACTACCGGAAACAAACTTGTCCAATCAGCCAGCTTCCCCAAGCAGGCCAAAAAACCTGTCCGGATCCAAACGTTCCCGCAACTTTGTGCCGAAGCTGCTGCTTAGCCTGCTTCTCTTCCTTACTATGTTCGCCTTGGCCATGATGATCGGTGCTAAAAACATAGCTTTATCGGATATTTGGAGCGCTATTTTTCGCCCGGGCGTTCAAGGCGAAGATATTTCGATCATCCGCGACATCCGGCTGCCGCGCGAAGTCGGCGGCATTCTCGTCGGCTCCGCTTTAGCCGTTGCCGGCGCCATCATGCAGGGCCTGACCCGGAATCCGCTTGCTGATCCGGGGCTGCTCGGGCTTACCGCCGGGGCAAATGCGGCGCTGGCCTTTACCTTTGCTTTTATTCCCGCCGTCGGTTACTTCGGCACGATGACGGCCTGCTTTATCGGCGCGGCTTGCGGCGTGATGCTCGTGTTCGGCCTCAGCGCCCTGCGGCGCAGAGGGCTTTCCCCGCTGCGCATGGTGCTTGCCGGCGCGGCGGTGTCCGCCTTGCTGTCCGCCGTTGCCGATGGCATCAGCCTGGCTTTCAAAATCTCCAAAAACGTCTCCATGTGGACCGCCGGCGGGCTTATCGGCACCACCTGGGGACAAATTCAAACGATCGCTCCCGTTATCCTCCTTGGTGTGGCTGCGGCCCTCCTTTTATCCCGGCAGCTCACCATTCTCAGCCTGAACGAAGAAGCAGCCGTGGGCCTCGGCCTGAAAAGCACGCAGGTTAAAATCGCCTTATATGTGCTGATTACGCTGCTTGCCGGCGCATCCGTCGCCCTGGTCGGCAATTTTGCTTTTATCGGCTTAATGATTCCTCACATCGTAAGAGCTTTGGTCGGCACGGATTACCGGACCATTTTGCCGATGTCGGCCATCCTTGGCGCCGTCTTTATGCTTTTTGCGGATTTCCTGGCCCGGATGGTCAACGCGCCTATGGAAACGCCGATCGCGGCGATCATCTCGATTATGGGACTACCTTTTTTCCTGTTAATCGTACGTAAAGGAGTCAAGTCACTGTCATGAGCCAACTTCAACTGATCCGCAGACAACAAATTGTCTTTGGCGGCCTGCTGCTGCTCACGCTGGCGACGATCGCCGTCGGCATGGGCATCGGTTACGCTTCCGTCTCCTATGACCGGCTGATTCCCACTTTACTCGGTCACGGGACCTTTAAAGACGAGTTCGTTTTGTTCTCCATCCGGCTTCCGCGCATGCTGATTACCCTGCTGGCCGGCATGGCGCTTGCCCTGTCCGGCTCCATTCTTCAGGGCATTACCCGCAACGAACTGGCCGATCCGGGTATCGTCGGCATCAATGCCGGCGCCGGCGTAGGCATTACGGTCTTTTTCCTGTTTGCCCCGATCGATGCCGATACGTTTGCTTACGTGATGCCGCTTGTGGCCTTTGCCGGCGCCCTGGTTACGGCCGCGCTCATTTATTCGTTCTCCTACAGCCGCAAAGACGGCATGCAGCCGATGAAGCTTGTCCTGACCGGTGTCGGGTTCTCCCTCGCTTTATCCGGCATCATGATCGTGCTGATTTCCCGAACGGAACCCGCCAAAGTCGACTTTATTTCCAGGTGGCTGGCCGGCAATGTCTGGGGCACCGATTGGCCGTTTATTATCGCGCTGCTGCCCTGGCTGGCGGTGCTGATTCCGTATACCTTATACAAATCCAAAACGTTAAACCTGCTGGCGCTGAATGAAGAGGTTGCCGTGGGAGCGGGCGTACCGATGCAAAAAGACCGGATCCTCCTTACGCTTGCCGCCGTTGCGCTGGCCGCTTCCGCCGTTTCGGTCACCGGGGGCATCGCGTTTATCGGGCTGATGGCTCCGCATATTGCGAGAGCTTTGGTAGGTCCGAGGCATCAGCTGTTTGTTCCGGTGTCCATTTTGATGGGCGGGTGGCTGCTGCTGCTGGCCGATACGATCGGGCGCAATCTGGCGGATCCGGACGGCATCCCGGCCGGGATCGTGGTCGCTTTTATCGGAGCGCCTTATTTTCTGTACCTGCTGCTCAAAAAATAGAAACTCCGCAATCCCCAAGATTTTGGATTATCCAAATTAAGAGATTATAATAGGTTGTGGGGCTGCCCGAGCGCAGCCACCTACCATCTCTCTTAAGGAGGCCAACGGACACATGCAGCTTATCTTTCATGGACATTCCACTATCCAATTAAATTCAAACGGCAAGTCCCTGATTGTCGATCCTTTTCTGAGCGGCAACCAGCTCGCAACCGTTAAACCTGAAGACATTAAAGCCGACGCGGTGCTTTTAACCCACGCGCATGCCGACCACATTCTGGATGCGGCGCCTATCTCCAAAGCGAACGATGCTCCGGTCATCGCCAATCCCGAATTGGCCACCTACCTGACCTGGCAGGGCGTAGAGAAAACGATCGGCATGAACATCGGCGGAACCGTTGACCTTGGTTTTGCTACGGCCAAAATGACCCATGCCTTCCACAGCTCCGGCATGATTGACGAAACCAACAAAACGGTCGTTTACGGCGGTATGCCGGCCGGCTTTATCATCAAAGCGGAAGGCAAAACCATCGTGCACGCCGGCGATACCGGCTTGTTCGGCGACATGAAAATGATCGGCGACATGAACGAAATCGACGTGGTGTTCCTGCCGATCGGCGACCATTTTACAATGGGACCTGAAGATGCGCTGCAGGCAGCCGTTTGGTATAACGCCAAACTTATCGTGCCTATTCATTACGACACCTTCCCTCCGATCAAACAGGACGCGGACGCTTTTGTCAGCAAGCTGGAGGCCAAAGGCCTTAAAGGCAAAGTCCTCAAACCGGGCGAATCCATCGAAATTTAATTCCGATGAAAAACATAAAAGGCATCCTCTCCGAAACTCGGAAGGATGCCTTTTTCATTTCCAATTCAAGCTTACGTGCCGTAAAATTTACTCGCCGGCAGGAGCCGGTGCCTCAAATGGATGAGCATTCACGAATTCAATCATGTTGTACAGCATAACAGCCGCTTCGGCGCGGGTTACGCCGCCTTTAGGGTTGAATTTGCCGTTTTCGTCCAGCGAGGTGATGTTCCAGGCCAAAGCCCGCTGCACCGCGCCTTGGTAAACCGGATTCAGGTCTGCATCATCTGCGATGTCTTTTGGCACGAGATTCACCATCGGCAGGTTGGCCCATTTTTCAACGACCTGCACCAGATAAGCGGTGTACTGCTCGCGGGTCATCGCCTGGGAAGGAACAACAGCGCTGTCGATATCCAGACCTTTGTTTGAAGCGTCCAGAAAAGCCTGCGCATACCAGGCCGTATCCACCACATTGATAAACACGCCTTTGTCGGCGGCTTCGGCGGCTTGAGCGGATGCAAGGACCGACAGGCCGTTGGCAATCATTTGCACCGCTTCGGCATTGGTCAGGCTGGCGTTCGGATGGAATTCGGCATTGCCCGTTCCTTTAAGCAGGCCTTTTTCCTGGAGGGACAAAATTTTGTCCTGGCCGTTCACGCCGTTTAGGTCGCTGAAGCCTGCATCTGCAGCAAACACCTGACTGCCAAGGGACAGGGACAAGCAAAGGGCTGCGATACCAGCCGCAAATTTACGTTTTGTCGATTTTGCCGATTGTACGGATTTTACCATGGGGAGACACCTCTTCTGTTCGTTTTATTGGGATTATTTATTTCTATACTTCAGACAGAGGTAGTCTGCAAAAGGTTGCAAAACCAGATTTAAAATTTGCAGCGCCCTTTTTTCAACGGATTAAAGCGCCTGTTTGATAACCTTCTTATAATGCTGAACGGACAAAATGCCAAAGATGGAATACAGCGCGGTGTACAGACCCATAACGATCAGCATCGGGGTCCAGACCTCGGTGCCGAACAGGAACCAGCCGGACTGCACGGCAAAATAGCTGTGGCAAAGGCCTACGACAAGCGGAATACCGAAATTGAACACCTGCTTCACCCGGATACCCTTCTGCAGATCCCCGCGCGTAAACCCGAGCTTGCGCAAAATGGTGTAGCTCTCCTTCTCGTCTTCGCTTTCGCCCGTCTGCTTGAAATACAAAATGCAGCCCGAGGTAATCAGAAAAGTCAGCCCCAGGAAACCGACGATAAACATGGTGAGCCCCATGCCCAATCGCTGATTTTTCACCAGATCTTGTCTGGAAAGCGGATCCCCCATCATTTGACCGGCTACGCCGTGAAAAATTTCATTGGCCTGCTTTAGCTGCGCCGGATCGGTAATTTGCACGCCGTTGTAGTGGAACACTTCATCGGCCTGCTTTTTCAAATTGTCAAACAAAGTTTGGTCCACGACCAGCGTAGGCAGGGTCCCTATGGAATACTGCGACGAAATCACATGCTCCTGGCGTAAGCCCAAATACTTCAGGGGCAAATCATGTCCGCCAGAAACAAGCCGGATGTCTCCGGAATCCTTAAGCGGCAGAAACTTTTGCAGCAGGTCGTTGCCGCCGGTAAAAACCGCCTCGTCCGCGCCCAGCTCCAGCTTGTCGACCGACCGTTCCCCGATCACGGCCAAATTGACCTTTTCGCCGCCGCTGGAGATCAGCTCGCTGGCTCCGCCGTCCTGGACGGCTTTAATATCCGCCGGCACATGAATGACCTCCACCTGTTTTACCGTATAGCCGATGCCTTGTTCGGTCAAAGCTTTGCCGAACAAATCGGCGTCCCCGGTTTTGGTCAGCGCAAAATCCAGCGGCACCGAATCAGCAGCCGATTTCTCCGCCGAATAATAAGAGATGTAAGACAAGGACAGCAGACCGATCGCCAGCGCTGAAACGGTAGTAATGATCGTCAGCATCAGCGCGCTGGATTTCATGCGGAACATAATGGACGACAAGGACAGAACATCCGTAATGCCCAGATAGCCGCCTTTGCTTTTGCGGATCAGCTTGGAAATGAAGCTAACGGAACCCTTGTAGACCCAATAAGTCCCGATTATGACAGCAGCCAAAATAAACAGCATCGCTCCAAACAGTTGAATTACCGTCTTGAAGTCTCCCCCAAACAGCCTGGAGGAAACAGCATACCCAGCCAAAATAAAACCGATGCCAAGCAGCCCCATCACGATTTCCCAGAAGGACAGCTTGCCTATTTGGGTCTCCGTAGAGGAACGGACTCTGAACAGTGACAAAATGCTCTGCCGCAAAATAAACGTATAGTTCATCAGCATAATCAGCAGGTAAATGCCGCAGAAAATAACCAGCGTTTGTCCAAGAGCCTTGGCCGAAAAATGCATGGCGGTTTCCGTTTCAATCCCGATAATTTTAAACAGGATCATCAGCATCAGCCTGGAGAACGAAAACCCTACCAGAATGCCCACGATCAGCGAGCCGAAATACAGCATCAGGTTTTCAGCGCTCAGAATGCGGAAAATCCGCTGCTTCGTCATCCCAATCAATTGGAACAATCCGATTTCCTTGCTGCGCCGCTTGATAAAAATGCTGTTGGCATACAGGAGGAAAATCGTCACGATCGCCACCAGCAGCACGGAGGCCGCCCCCAGCGCCGCTCCCCCTTTAACCGTCCCTTTTGTTCCGTCCATAGACGGGTCATACTGCAGGGTGACGAAAGAGAAATACAGGGCCGAACTGAAAATCAAGGCAAAGACGTACAGATAATAGTTTTTGAGATTTTTGCGCAGATTGCGCCAGATCAGATGATTAATGTTCATGCTGCACCCCGCCCAGCACGCCCTGCGTTTTCATGACGTCCTGGAAGAACACCTGCCGGTCCTGAGCTCCGCGGTTCAGCTGGGTGTAGACTTGTCCGTCTTTGATAAAAACGACTCGGCTGCAATAACTGGCGGCTACCGGATCATGCGTGACCATCACGATCGTCGACCGGCGGCTTCGGTTCAGCTCGCTCAGCTTGTTCAGCAGGTCAGACGCGGATTTCGAATCCAGGGCGCCTGTCGGCTCATCGGCAAAAATAAGGCTCGGCTCATGAATAAACGCCCGTGCCGCCGAAGTACGCTGCTTCTGCCCGCCCGAAATTTCGTTCGGGTATTTGTCCGCAAGCTCCAGAATGCCGAGCTCGGAGGCCACCGACTCGAACCGGTCATTGGCTTCCCCTTTTGGCGTCTTCGTAATGGAGAGCGGCAGCAGGATGTTTTCTTTGACCGTCAACGTATCCAGCAGATTGTAATCCTGAAAAATAAAACCGAGATGCCGTTTGCGGAATTCGGCCAGCTGCTTTTCTTTCATGTTCGTCATCTCCACGCCGTTGATCCGGATGGAGCCGTGGCTCAGCTTGTCGATGGACGACAGCACGTTCAGCAGCGTCGTTTTGCCCGAGCCGGACGGGCCCATGATGCTGACGAATTCTCCTTCCTCGATCAAGATATCGATCCCTTTCAGGACCTCCTGGCTGTTCAGCTTGTTGCCGTAAATTTTATGAATTTTCCGTGCTTCCAATATGCTCATTTCGATTCCCCTCTGCTGTGCTTAGCGGCCTGGCGGCCTTGATTTGTTCCCAGTATATAAAATGGAAAGGGGTTTCGGCGTTTGAATTGCCTAACAAAACAAGATAAGCATGTGACAAAAACGTCACATGCTTATCATATCCACAAATTCATTCCTTCTCGAAAAAATAAGGATCATGCGGGTACCGCGGCCGGGCTCCGATTCGGCCCGAATCCGGATGGACAACGCTTCCGCCGCACGGCGCGCCAGATATAGTCCCATCCCGGTCGATGCCTGATTCCCGTGCCGGGTCGTCGAAGTAAACCCTTTATCAAAGATGCGCGGGAGATCCTGCGCCTCAATCCCCCGTCCCTCATCCCGTACTTCCACGACGACCTGTCCGTCCTGCAGCGCGCTGACGATCGTAATGTCGCTGTTGTCGCTGTATTTGACCGCATTGGTCAGCAGCTGGCGGAAGATAAAAGAAAGCCATTTGGCGTCGCTGTAGACCTCCTCCGCCCCCAGCCGGAGATCAAATCCGATCCCTTTCCGCATGCACCAGGACTGCAGGGATTTGATTTCCTGGACAAGCAGCGCATTAAGGTTCAGCTTCTCGACGTACAGATCATTTTCAAGGAAGGACATCCGCTTCAGATGCAGCTGCTGGTCAAGCAGCAGGTGGATGCGCAGCCATTCATAAGTCAGATTGGCCTTCATGGGCGCTTCCTCCATCCTCTCGATCATGAGATGCATGGCGGTCAGCGGCGTTTTGACTTCATGAATCCAGGAAAGCAGGTCGTCCTTTTCGCTTTCCAGCAGCATCTGGCTGCGGGAAGCCGTCCGGCGCAGCCGTTCCGTCTGACCGGCAATGCTGGCGTCGATGATCCGCTCGAAAGGACTGTCCGGCTCTTCGATGCTGTTCATGTCCAGTCCGCTGCTCCACTCCTCCAGGCTCCGGTAGAAACGCGTCTCTTTAAAATAACGGAAAACCAGGAACGCCAAAAGGGCCAGCAGGGACAAAAACACGATATAAGCTACCGGCCAAAAAGGGATCGCCGCATCGACATAAGCGATAAACAGAATCAGAACCTGCTGCAGCAAAATAAAAGCGATCCAGGTGATCCGCTCGCGCAGAAATTTGCCGATCATGGAGCGTCCTCTTCAGCGGCCATGTACCCGAGGCCGACCTTGGTTTCGATCTGCTGGCCAAGCCCGATCTCCTCCAGCTTCTTGCGCAGCCGGTTCAAGTTGACGGTCAGCGTATTGTCGCTCACAAACCGCTCGTCTTCCCATAAACTGCGGATCAGCTCTTCCCGGCTGACCACCTTGTTTTTGTGCTCGATCAGCCGCTTCAGGATCAGGCTTTCATTACGGGTCAGCTCTACGGCGCCCGTTTCGTTGGTGACGGTGTTTTTTTCGTAATCGACGGCCGCGCCGCACCAGGTTTTAAACGTTGCGGACGTATCGCTGCCGTAGTTATAGACCCTGCGCAGGGTGGCCTGAATTTTCGCAACCAGCACCTCAAAATGAAACGGCTTCTGGACATAATCGTCCGCCCCAAGCTGCATGGCCATGACCATGTCCGTCGGATGATCCCGCGAGGACAGAAAAATGATCGGCACATTGGAGTGGGCCCGGATCATCCGGCACCAATGAAAGCCGTCAAACTTGGGCAGCTGGATATCAATAAGCACCAGATCGGGCCGGACCGCCGTATATTCTTCTAGCACCTGGCTGAAATCGCTAATTCCGTGTACTTCGTAAGACCACTGCGTCAGCCGCTCTTTGACCTCCTGGTACAAGGTCCGGTCGTCTTCGATCAGTAGGATCTTAAACAAACAATCACCTGCCGTCTATTTAGGGGTAATGGTTCAGGCCCAGTTTCCCGCACGGAACACGGCTTCCACGCTGCCGTCCTCCAGCTCGCCGTCAATTTCCAGCTGCGCGGAGCCGATCATGAAATCGACATGCGTCAGGCTGACGTTTCCGCCTTTCGCCTTCAGCTCCTCTTTGCTCAGCTTGGTGCCGCCTTCGATGTTCACCGGATAGCAGCTGCCCAGCGCGAAATGGCAGGAGGCATTTTCATCAATGCCGGTGTTGTAGAAAATGCGGTTCATCTGCGAAATTGGCGACAGATGCGGAACCAGCGCCACCTCGCCCAGATAAGACGCCCCTTCATCGGTTTCCAGCAGGGAAGTCAGATGCTCGCGGCCGGACTCGGCCTCATATTCCACTACCTTGCCGCCCTTGAACGTCAGCTTGATGCCTTCCACCAGCCGGCCGTTCAGGTTCAAAGGCATCGTACTCGCAACCGTTCCGTTTACGCCCGTCCGTTTCGGCATCGTATAGATTTCTTCGGTCGGCATATTGGCCACGAAATAAGTGCCGGATTCGGCGTTATCGCCGCCTCCAAGCCACAGATGGCCTTCCGGCAGCTCCACGCGGAGATCCGTGCCCGGCGCGCGGTAGTGCAGCGCTTTATAACGTTTTGTGTTCATGCGGTTTTGCGTTTCCTTAAGGGTCGTAATATGCTCCTTCCAGGCCTGGATCGGATCGTTGTCCGCCTTAACCCGGTTCATCTTAAACACCGCTTCCCACATCGCCGGCACTCGTTCCTCTTCAGGAAGGTCCGCATAAACTTTATTCGCCCAATCCCGGGTAGGCGCCTTGATCAGGGACCAGACGACCTTGTTGCTGCGTACGTAAGACTGGTATTTCTCCCGAGCAACCGCAGCGGCTTTAACCGCAGTCGCCACCTTCGAGGAATCGATGCCTTTAAACAGCTCCGGATTCGGAACCTTGATATGTAAAACAGCGCCGCCGCTTTCGGCGAGCTGCTCCATCGTATCGGCCTGCCATTTCGGATAATAACCGAAAGAATCGTCAGGCGCTTTTTCGTAACGCAGGCGCGTCACCTGCTCGTCGTCCCAGTCCACCTGGACAAATTTCGCTCCGGCTTCATAAGCCTTAGCCACGATCAGACGCGTGAAATCCACCGTTTCCAGCGGCGCATTCACGAGTAAAACCTGTCCGGGCTGAATGTTGACGCCAACCTTGACGACCAGCTCCGCATATTTCTCCAGCATAACGTTAAAATCTTTCATGATCCTGTCCCTCACCTTATCCGTTAATTTGTTTTGCCCGGCATAACTTGTATTCTTCTATATTAGCACTTATCATCCACGAATCGGAATCGCCGCGGCCGGCCTCTTAGCCTGTTCGCCTAATGGGGCTTAAGCCAGATCGTCCATCTCCAGAATGACCGGGCAGTGGTCGCTGCCCAGGATTTCCGTGTCGATCCTTGCATCGCGGAGCAGCGGCAGCAGCCGCTCGGAGGCCAGGAAATAGTCGATGCGCCAGCCGATGTTCCGTTCCCTTACCTTCATCATATAGGACCACCAGCTGTAAACGTCTGTTGTGTCCGGATAGAAATGACGGAACGTATCCACGAATCCCGATCCGAGCAGATGGGTCATTTTAGCCCGCTCCTCGTCCGTAAAACCGGAGTTGCCGCGGTTGGACGCCGCATTTTTCAGATCGATCTCCTGATGGGCCACGTTCAGATCGCCGCAGACGATGACCGGCTTCCTGCTGTCCAGGTCCTGCAAATACTGTCGGAACCGGTCCTCCCATTCCAGCCTGTAAGGCAGGCGGGACAAATCCCTTTTTGCGTTGGGCGTGTATACGTTCACGAGGTAAAAACCTTCGAATTCCAGCGTAATGGTGCGCCCCTCGGCCTCCGAGTCCTCCTCCAGTCCATACCAGACGGACAAAGGTTTGATCCGGGTAAATACCGCGGTGCCGGAGTAGCCTTTTTTCACCGCATAATTCCAATACTGTTCATATTCTTCCCCATGCTCCATCGTAATTTGCCCGGCCTGGAGTTTGGTTTCCTGCACACAGAAAATGTCCGCATCCACTTGGTTGAAATAATCCTGAAAACCTTTGCTCACTGCGGCCCGCAAGCCGTTTACGTTCCATGATACCAATCTCATCCCATTAACTCTCCTTAAAATCTCCCTAAGAATCTCCTCGGAATCTCCCTTAGAATGTCCCCGGGCATCCGACTCTCTTATTTTAATCTAGCGGGTGTAGATTCGCTGACTTATCCGTGCTGATTTCCGTTTAAGTGTAACATAGGAAGAAAACTATGATAAATTGGAATATGCATAGTAGCCAAATAAAGTCAGGGATTAAATCCTTCCCAGATCGGCGCCATCGTCGGTACGGGCGGCGTAATTACGATCATCGCCCAGCCGCTTTGGGGGATGATCAGCGACCGGACCAAAACGGTCCGCAAGGTGCTTATTGCCCTGCTCATCCTGTCGGCCTTTACCGGCTTTGGGCTGTACGCCTCAAGCACTTACAGTTTGCTGATCGGTTTTGCCATGGTCACTTATTTCGTGCTGATGCCGATCGATCCGCTGACGGAAAGCCTGAACTTCCGGGTCGCCGAAGCGGCCGGGAGCAGCTACGGCTCCATCCGCACGTTTGGGGCGCTCGGTTACGGCGTAATGGCGCTGCTGTCCGGTTATTGTATGGCTTATTTCGGCGCCCACAGCCTGGCTTATCTGTTTGCCGGCTTGTCCGTCGTCAGCCTGCTGCTGACAATAGGCATGCCCGATGCTCCGGTTGCAGGCAAACCGGTGACGCTGCGGAGCCTCAGGACCTTCCTTGGCAACAAATAAACCCTGATGTTTCTGCTGCTCGTGTTTATCAGCTCGGTTCCTGCCCGCATGAACGATACGTTCCTGGGCGTGTATATTAAAGAGCTGGGCGGCAGCTCCGGGCTTGTCGGACAAGCCTGGTTTTTGGCCGCGGGCTCCGAAATCGCGGTGTTTGCGCTCAGCTTCTGGTGGCTGCGGCCGGGCCGGGAGCTGCTCACGATTTCGATCGCCGGCGCGTTTTATTTTCTCCGTTTTTTCGTCAGCGCCTGGTTGACCGACCCGCATGGGCTTGCTTATCTGCAGCTTCTGCAGCTGCTGACCTTTCCGGTTTTTTATTCGTCGGCGATCCAATATTTATACCGGATTGTTCCCGTCGAATGGCGGGCTACCGGACAGACGGGTGCTGGCCCTGCTGTTCTTCGGCGTATCAGGCATCATTGCCTCTTATGCGGGCGGTGCCGTCTATGAAGCGGCCGGCGGGCACGTGCTGTTTCTGCTGATTTCCGCCATGTCCTTGGCCGGGACGTTGTTTGGCCTGGTGCTGCTGGCGGTTTACCGGAGAAAGGCGGCGGCTTAAGGCCTGCCGTAAAAAATCTTTTTCCCAAAAAAAAGCCGCCGATACTGGTTATGACCGGTTAATTGTTGCTAAAATAGGAAGCGTACGCCTATATTCTACATACGCTGCATTCGTTTTATCGATGAAATCTTTCAGGACATTACGGATAAAGAAAGGAACTTTAACAATGATTATTAAACCCAGAACACGCGGCTTTATCTGCACCACCTCTCATCCCGTTGGATGTGCGGCGCAGGTTCAGCAGCAAATCGACTATGTAAAATCACAGCCGGCCATCAAAGGGCCAAGCAATGTGCTTGTAATCGGAGCATCGACCGGATACGGTCTGGCGGCGCGGATCGTGGCCGCGTTTGGCTCCGGCGCCAATACCGTGGGCGTATACCGCCCAAGCAAAAGCACTCCGACCCGCACGGCATCCGCGGGCTGGTACAACTCTGCGGCTTTCGAAAAAGCTGCGGAAGCAGCCGGCCTGAAATCGTTCAGCGTAACGGGCGACGCTTTTGACGCAGATACCAAATCCCGCACGGCCGAGCTGATCAAACGCGAGCTTGGGCAGGTGGACATGGTGATCTACAGCGTGGCGACGGCCCGCAAAACCAATCCCGCTACCGGCGAAGTATTCAACTCCGTGCTGAAGCCGATCGGTCAACCCTATACGAATAAAACGGTGAATTTCCACAACGGTACCGTTACGGATATTTCCCTGGAGCCGGCCACCGAGGAAGAAATCAAAGCTACGGTTGAAGTGATGGGCGGCGACGATTGGCAGGACTGGATCAACGTGCTGGAACAAGCGGGCGTGCTGGCCGACGGCGTGATTACGCTGGCTTACTCCTACCTCGGCCCGGCGCTTACCCAGCCGATCTACCGCGACGGCTCCATCGGACAAGCCAAAGATCATCTGGAAGCTACGGCCCGCCGGATGGACGATCGGCTTTCCGCCAAGCAGGGGCACGCTTATGTCGTGGTCGGCAAAGCGCTGGTTACGCAGTCCTCTTCCGCCATTCCGATTGTGCCGCTCTATATTTCCGCCTTGTACAAGGTCATGAAAGAAAAAGGCATTCACGAAGGCACCATCGAACAAATGTATCGTCTGTTTGCGGAACGCCTTTATACGGAGGGCGAAGTGCCTGTTGACGAGCTGCACCGCATCCGAATCGACGACTGGGAAATGCGCGAGGACGTGCAGCGGGAAGTCGCCGATATCTGGAACAGCGTGGACAGCGAAAACATCTGGCAGCAGACGGACCTGGAAGGCTACCGTAAAGAATTTTTCCAGCTGTTCGGCTTCGAAACCGAAGGCGTCGATTACGAAGCGGACGTGAACCCGGAAGTCGAGGTTCCGCACCAAAGCTAATTTCTTGGAATAAAAAACCGCGGCTAAAGGTTTTTCTTTAGCCGCGGTTTTTTTGTTAAGCTGCGGCTTCCGGGCCGCCGCCGGGCTGTGCTGCCTGGCATCGCTAGCTGCCTATCGATATATCGGGTAAGTAGGCAGCCGGGGTAGCGGTGCCTTGTTTATTGCACACGTCCCTCCGAATCGGTTACCGCAAAATTATAGTTCACCGATCTCACGACCGGTTCGCCTTGGGCGTTGACCCCTTCGACGTCGAGGGACAAATTATAGACGCCTGGTTCGGAAGGCACGGTAAACGGCAGCTTCAGATTGCCGTTTACCGCCGTTTCGGGCAGGGTTTGCACGGTGAAGGAGGAAAAACCTTCCGCCGAACGGGTCAGCTGCAGCCGCTTAACGGAGCCTTTCACCGGCTTGTCGAACCGGACGTTCAGCTCGGCTTTCTCGCCTTGGCGGTATACTTTTTTGCCTGCCTGCACCGTCGTCGTTTCAGCGTTTCCGATCTGCGCCAGCGCGAAATACGCATCGTGCGAGCCGGTCAGCTGCAGCGTCCATTCCCCGGACTCCGGGGCGGAAACTTGAAAAACCCTTTTGACCGCCGATGCAAAAATTCCGTCCGGATCGGCATCCTCAGGGGCCAACTCAGGCGTATATCGTTCTCCCGAAGGGGAGATCAGCTCGAGGCCAGTCTGCTCGCGGCTGGTCATCACCTCCAGCGCGAGGCTGCCGATCCCGCTTTCCAGCGGGATCGGCACGGATTCGCTGCCCTCTACCGCTCCTCCCCGCAGGATCAGATTGCCGCCTTGCTCCGCGAATTCGGACAGCGCCTCAGCCGATTGAACCCCCGCAGCAGAAGCGGAAGCCGCCGACAGCTTTGGCTGCACGAGGCTCCAGGTTTGGGAAGCGGTGGCCATGGCGCTGTGGGAAATATTTTTCGTAAAGCTCTGAATGCCGTAAGGGAGTCCCATCGCCGAAGCTATGGAAACCGCTCCGTCATCTTCGCCGGGAAGGACCGCATGGGCGAACCATCCGCTGGTGAAAATGCCGTCATCCCCCATGCCTCCCGACATGTAGGTTCGGGTTAAGGCGTTTTCCGGGCGGCTGTCCGTTAAGGAACGGAAATTCGCCATATAGGATGTCTGCAGCGTGTATACGCCGTCATCCTGCTGGCCTAAAATGTCCGCCAGCCAGGACGCCCAGGAGCTGTAAGCCAAATCCGCGAGTTCGGAGCCTTTGTTGGGCGTGGACAGCTGGTGCACCACATTTACGTACGGAGCGGCTCCATAATGGACCAAAGCCGTTTGCGTATCTATGCCGCCTTTGGAATGGGCGATGATATTGATTTTAGGCACGCCGTAGTAGTCAGCCACTTCACGGATCACCTTTGCCAGCTGCTCTCCGTTCACCCACATCGTGCCCGCAGCGCCATCGGCATCGCTCAACTGGACGAAAGCCGTCCGGTACCCGGCGTTATAAGCGGCATCATAATAACCGTCCGCACCCGTCCATCGCCCAAAGTCGGAATGAAGCCCCTGCACGAACAGCAGAACGGGTTTATCCGGCGATACCTGCGGCGGTACCGCTCCCGTATACCAGTCTCCGGCATTGCCGGAAGTGTTGTCGTCATGCAGCACCGGGGCAGGGGCCGCCGCCTGCAGCGATACGGCCGGATACGTCAATACGCCCCCCATCATCAGGGCCAGCAAAGCTTTTACTGCGGTTTGTCTCAACAAATCTACCTCTCCTCTCAGATTCAGGAATTTGTTTCCAGAAGTAGAATAAAGGAGAAAGATTTGCTGAATATTTAATAGAATCCCAGGCTGTATGAAACCGGGATCCTTAATCTGTTAAAACGTGTTAAAAAGGCCGGCTGATAGAGAAATATGTAAAACATTTCCCAAAGATCAAAAAACAACCCATTACACAGGGTTCCCCACCGAACCCGGAACGGCAAGCACCGCCGCTTCTCCTTCCCCTTGGCACAGCACGGAACATTCCTTGAAGGCAAACTGGCGGCAGCCCTTGCAAAGCGGCCGGTCCACACGGGCCAGCGCGTAATCCAGCGCTTCCCCGGTATGCTCGAAGCAGTGTTTGTCGCCAAGCAGCGCGTAACCGCCGGTTTTCATCAGCATTTCTTTGGGCTGGCGGTTCAAGCCGGAAATCAGGACGGTCGTGCCTTTGCCCTGCAGCTTCCTGACCAGATCGGTAAAATGCGATTCGCCGGTCGTATCCATAAACGGCACCCGGCTCATCCGCAGGATTACGCAGCCCAGCCGGTGCTCGGCCAGTTCGCTGCCTTCCTGCTCAAAAGCCGTAGCCGCGCCGAAAAACAAAGCTCCGTTGACGCTGAAAATCGCGATCTGCGGACAATCGTGGTGCCGGTCAGGCTGAAGCGCCAATATTTTACGTTCCCCGCCGGCCGGGTCGGGCAGCGATTTATGCATGACAAGCGAACGGCTCATTCCCCAGATAAACAAAACGGCGGCCAGCAGCAGTCCGGCTTCGACCGCGGACGTTAACGTCGTGAACACGGTCAGAAGAAAGGTGACCAGCAAAATAAGCGAATCGCCGGTGCGGGTTTTCAGCATTTTTGCAAAAGCTTTGCGTTCGCTCATGTTCCAGGCTACCAGCATCAGCACGGGCGCCATGCTGGCCAGCGGAATATGAGAGGCATAAGGCGCAAATAATGCGACGATCAGCAGGACCACAACCCCGTGCACGATGCCTGAAAGCGGGGATGCGGCCGAGCTGCGGATATTGGTCGCCGTACGGGCGATCGCGCCCGTGGCGGGAATGCCGCCGAAGAACGGCGTGACGATGTTGGCGATGCCCTGCCCGAGCAGCTCGCGGTTGCTGTTATGGCGCGTGCCGCTCATCCCATCGGCTACAACGGCGGAAAGCAGCGATTCGATGCTGCCCAGCATCGCGATGATGAGCGCCGGCTGCAGAAGCCTCAGCAGGTGGCCGGCCGATAAATCCAGGCCGTGAACCGCCGGCAGACCGCCCGGGATCGTGCCATAGGTCGAGCCGATCGTGGCCACCTGGCCGGGATACAGCCACAGCGCCGCCAGGGTCGACAGCAGCAGCCCTACCAGCGAGGCGGGAACCTTCGGCAGCAGTTTCGGTGTCAGCAGCAGAGCGGCCAGACAGATTGCCGCCGTAATCACGCTGTACATATTCCAGGTCGAAAGACGGCTCCAAAGCTCCTGCATGCTGCCCAAAAAGTATTCATGCCGCTTGAGTCCGGTAAGCCCGAGGAAATTTCCGATCTGACCCGAAAAAATCGTCACCGCTATCCCGGCTGTAAAACCGATCGTTACCGGTTTCGGGATATAGCGGATCAAAAATCCCAGCCTCAGCAGTCCCATCAGCAATAAGATGACGCCGCCCATAAACCCCGCGATCAATAGATCCTGATAGCCATACTGCAGCACGATGCCCAGCAGCACGGGGATAAACGCCCCCGTTGGTCCCCCAATCTGGAATTTGGAACCGCCAAACAAAGAAATAAGAATCCCGGCGACAATCGTCGTGTACAGCCCGTATTCGGGTTTAACGCCCGAAGCAATGGCAAAAGCCATGCCGAGCGGAATCGCGACAATGCCGACAATACATCCCGCGATCAAATCTCTTCTAAGCGCCTCGCCGCTGTAATGCTGATAACGTCCACTCCACTTCATCTTTCTACCTTCTTTTCTCTAAGGGTTCTGCTGCATCTCTTCCAATACCGAAATCGTTTCAACCAGATGGTTATTGAAAATTTGTTTCGCCACGGCCAGCAGGTCCTTGAGCAGCGGGTCGCGGAGCGAATACGTGACGGTTGTTCCCGTTTTAACGGTGTTCACGAGATTTTTGGCGCGCAGCACCGCAAGCTGCTGGGACACCGCCGAGCCTTCAAGACCTACGATGGACTGAATTTCATTAACGTTCCGTTCTCCTTCGCACAGCACCTCCAAAATCCGGATCCGCAGCGGATGAGCCAAAGCTTTAAAAAATTCCGCCTTAAAACGGGGAATCTGCATCTCCATTTCATGCCCACCCTCTCTGTTTCTAAATCTTTAAATATTTGAAGATTATAAACACAATTGTGCTACGATCCGAAAGGATTTGCAATACTCCTTGTCATTAAAAAATCAAACGAATAAAAATGGATCTTTCCAGTTGACTATAAAGGTTAGGAGCGTTATATTAGCACTAAGTTTTAGTATCTGGTACTAAAAATAAAAAAAACGTTCCTTCTTTTGTCTAACGTTTAAAATCCCTCAACCCCCGGGTTTTGCGGAATAACCGACGATTTGAGGACGATTGACCAAGGAGGTTTTACCGATGAACAAACAAGGCGAAAACTTTACTTATAAAACAACGGCGAGAATTACAGCGGTCGGTTCCTATTTACCGGAAAAGAAATTAACCAATGAGGATCTGGAGAAAATCGTGGATACCTCGGACGAATGGATCGTCCAGCGTACGGGGATTCGCGAGCGGCGGATTGCCGCTCCGGGGGAATTTACAAGCCATCTTTGTTTTGCTGCAGTCCGCAGCATGATCGAGGAATATCAGGTCGAGCTTGGCGATGTGGATTATATTATCGTTGCCACGACGACGCCGGACACGTTTTTCCCGCAGATGGCGGCGCGCGTGCAGGCCGAATTCGGCATCGGGAGCAGCGGGGCCGTGGATGTCCAGGCTGCCTGCGCAGGTTTTGTGGCGGCTCTTCAGTTAGCGGGAGGGTTGATCGCCACGGGCATGCACCGCAAAATCCTGGTGATCGGCGCGGAAACCTTGTCCAAAATCACCGACTACACCGACCGGACGACCTGCATCCTATTCGGAGACGGTGCCGGCGCGGTGCTGGTTGAAGCCGGATCGCCGGACCGGCCGGCTTCCTGGCTTGGCTCCATCGCCCTGACCGACGGCGCGGAAGGCCATCACCTGTACCGTTCCAGCCTCGCCCCAAGCATCGGGGAAATGCCGATCGAGCAAAACGGCTATATCGTCCAGAACGGGCGCGCCGTCTACCGCTGGGCTATAAGCCGGGTGCCGGACAGCATCAGCCTGTTCATGGAACAAAACGGCATCGAAGCCGGCGATATAGACTGGTTCATTCCGCACAATCCGAATATGCGGATCCTGGAAGCGGTCAGCGAACGGACCGGCATTCCGCTCGAGAAGACGGTCAGCACGCTGGCTTTGACCGGCAACACGTCGGCAGCTTCCGTACCGATCGCACTGCACGAGGCCGTACGCAGCGGCAGCATCCAAAACGGCCAGCTGCTCATGCTTTACGGCTTCGGCGGCGGCTTGTCCCAAGCCGGTCTGCTGCTGTGCTGGGAGCTTTGAGGCTTTTAGGCCTTAAGAGGGCCAGCTTTAGGCCTGCCTTTTTGAACATGCGCCGCATGATAAAGCTTGCCGCTTTTTTCCTATTGAATTTGGAGCCGGAGGCGTTGGTCACCCCATAAAATGGTGCCTTAGCCTTCGGCTTTTTTTCCTCGTTCCTTAAGGATGCAACCTCGGATACTCCCGGTCCCCTCCGGCGATCCATGCTCCAAGGGCATCCATCCAATCTCTTCCTCTTTCTTTTTCATATGCTAATTACATAGTCTGAAACCCTAAAGGAAGGTGTTGGACACATGCCTCCGTTGGTTACGGTTGTGATTCCTTTTTATAATTGTCCTTATATCGGCCAGGCGATCTCCAGCGTATTATCTCAGAGTTACGGAGCCGACATTGAAATAATTGTCGTGGATGACGGCTCGACGCAGCATCAGGAACAAATCGCTCCTTTTAAGTCCCGGATTGCCTATCTGGGAAAAAGCAATGGCGGTACGGCCAGCGCCCTCAACTACGGCATGAGTATGGCCAGCGGCAAATACGTGGCCTGGCTCAGCTCGGACGACTGTTTTTATCCCGATAAAATCGCCCGACAGGTCGCTTTCATGGAAAGCCATAACCTGCAGTTCAGCTTCACCGATTACCACACGATCAATGAATACGGCCAGATCATTCAGCCTAACAGCCAGGTGCCTTTTCCCAGTGAAAAAGCGCTCGTAGCCGCCATACTCGACTATTGTCCGATCAACGGCTGCACGGTGATGATGCTGCGCCATCTGATCGAAGCGGTCGGCTGGTTTAATCCGGGTCTGCCTTATACCCATGATTACGATCTTTGGGCCAGAATCGCCATCAACGGCGTGCCGATGGGCTATCTTAACGAACCTTTAACCCAATACCGCCGGCACTCGGGCATGGGAACCATCCGGCACATTGACCGGATTATGCCGGAATTTGAAATGATGAAAGCTTATTATGAGCCTATGTTAAGGCTGCGTATAGCAGACATGCCGGGCTAAGCCAAGGCAGGCGGTTTTTACGGGCTGCAGAACGGGAGAACCGTCTCCCTCGCTGCTCGTGCCTGGAGCACGCAATATTCCGGAAGGGACGGGTCCGCCCGTCCTTTTTTATATTTCTGAAACAACCGAATCCTTAATCCGTGACGCAGAGCTGACCTGAACAGGCGTACAAGCGCCGGCAGGGTTGCATTTCTCTTCCGGTTCTATTATAACTGACAATGTGATGAATACTTGCTGCCGGAAACGAGCGAGGGCGCAAGTTATCTTAAGGAGGCAAAAACATGATTCGTTTCGGCATCATTGGAACCAACTGGATTTCCGACCGGTTCATAGAGGCGGCGGCTGAGGCTGAAGGGTTTGCCCTGGCAGCCGTTTATTCCCGGACTCTTGAGAAAGCGCAAGCTTTTGCCGAGAAACATAAAATTCCTAACACCTACACGGATCTGAAAACGATGCTGGAAAGCGATACGATAGACGCTGTATATATAGCCAGTCCTAATTCTCTGCATGCGAGCCAGGCCATAGAAGCGATGAATCACGGCAAACATGTGCTCTGCGAGAAACCGGCGGCCTCAAACGTGCGGGAGGTCAAAGCCGTCATTGAAGCGGCTAAAGCGAACAACGTTGTTTTTATGGAAGCTCTGAAAACAACCCTGCTGCCCAACTTCCGGACGATCCGCGACAACCTGAACAAAATCGGCCCGATCCGCCGCTATATTGCGAACTTCTGCCAATATTCCTCCCGCTACGATGCCTATAAGGAAGGGGAAATCCTGAATGCGTTCAAACCGGAGTTTTCCAACGGGGCACTGATGGATCTGGGCATCTACGGCATTTACCCTATGGTGGCTCTGTTCGGCAAACCTTCCGCAGTCAAAGCAACGGGTTACATGCTGGAATCCGGCGTCGACGGTGAAGGAACGCTGATTGCCTCTTATCCGGAAATGGATGCGGTCGTCATGTACTCCAAAATCAGCGACTCCGCCCTGCCTTCCGAAATTCAGGGGGAACAAGGGTCTATCGTAATCGATAAATTAAGTCAGCCCCATCATGTCTATATCCGGTACCGCGACGGAAGCGAAGAGGATATCTCCATTCCGACCGCTCTGCCGACGATGACTTATGAAACGGTTGAATTTATGAAAATGATCCGCCAGGGAGCCGTAGAATCGACGGTGAACACCCATGAACGGACGCTCATTTCAGCGGAAATTATGGATGAAGCCCGCAGGCAGCTGGGCCTTGTGTTCCCGGCCGATGCCTCCGGCATGCAGTAGGTTTACGTCTATTATTCCTATATTCCCCGTCTTCTTTGGCGCAAAAGCCGCTCTCTTTTTTTACAAAAGGAGCGGCTTTTTTTGATTGATTTCTATTCAAATTTGAATATAATAATGAAGTATTCAAATTTGAATAGAGAAAAAGGAGTTCAATCATGATTCAAAGCAATCCAAGAAGTCTCCGGTTTATCGTAGCCGGTTTGCTGCTGGGCATTTTGATGGCTGCAATGGATAATACGATCGTTACTACGGCTATGGGCACCATCGTCTCCGATCTTGGCGGGATGGAGCAGTTTGTATGGGTAACCTCCGCTTATATGGTTGCCGTTATGGCCGGAACGCCGATCTTCGGTAAATTGTCCGATATGTACGGACGCAAAAGATTTTTTGTTTTCGGCATCCTTGTTTTCCTGCTGGGTTCCATTTTGTGCGGCCTTGCCGGCAGCATTACGCAGCTTAGCTTATTCCGGGTAATTCAGGGGATCGGAGGCGGCGCCTTGATGCCGATCGCCTTTACGATTATATTCGATATTTTCCCGCCGCAATCCCGCGGTAAAGCTACGGGCCTATTTGGCGCCGTATTCGGATTGTCCAGCATTGTGGGTCCTCTCCTGGGGGCGTTCATTACCGACCACCTCGGCTGGAACTGGGTATTCTACATCAACGTTCCGATCGGGATCGTAGCCTTTATCCTGATAACGGGATTTTATAAAGAATCTCCATCCCATATGAAACAAAAAATCGACTGGTTCGGCGCCATTACGCTGATCGGAGCTATCGTTTGCCTCATGTTCGGGCTGGAGCTGGGCGGCGACACCTATGCCTGGGACTCCGTACAAATTATCGGTTTGTTCGCCGGATTTGTCATCCTGCTGATCGCCTTCCTGCTGATCGAACGGAAGGTTTCCGAGCCGATTATTTCCTTCGAGATGTTTAAGGTAAGGCTGTTTGCGGCCAGCAACGCCGTAGCGCTTTTTTACGGGGCCGTGTTTATTGTAGCGACGGTTTATATTCCGATTTTTGTTCAGGGCGTTTACGGCGGTTCGGCCACCAATTCGGGCCTCATTCTGATGCCGATGATGATCGGTTCCGTTATCGGGGCACAGTCCGGCGGTTTGCTGTCCACCCGGATCTCCTTCCGCAACATCATGCTGATTTCGGTCGTCTTTTTCCTGGCCGGCACGATTTTGCTGGGTTCCCTGAACTCGGATTCGCCGCGGGCGCTGCTGACGGTTTACAGCATAGTGATGGGAATCGGGGTCGGTTTCTCCTTCTCGACGCTAAACCTGTCGAGCATTCACCATTTTGAAATGCGCCAGCGCGGTTCGGCCACTTCCACGGTTACTTTCATGCGCTCTTTGGGCATGACGGTAGGCATTACGATTTTCGGGATTATTCAGCGCAACCTGCTCACCAGCGAGATGACGAAAGCTTTTGCCGGCAGCGGCCAAAACGCGGCTTCCATCGGCAATCCGCAAAACGCTCTTACGCCGGAGAATCGGAAGCTGATTCCGGAAGCGGTGCTGAACAAAATTTCCGATGCGATGGCCACTTCCATTGCTCATACGTTTTTATGGTCGCTTATTGCGGCCGGGGCAGCTGCGGTGTTCATTTTGCTTATGCCAAAAGACCGCGTGCTCGTCAACAGAAAATCCGCTGCGCCTAAACCGGCCGCTCACGTTTCCGGGGAATAAAACATGCCGATCAAACTGGCCATTCTCGGACTCCTGATGGAGAAAAACATGCATCCGTACGAGATCCGCACGATCATGAAAGACCGGGCGCTCGACCAGAACACCAAAATTCAGATCGGGTCCCTCTATTATGCGGTCGAGCAGCTGGCGAAGCAGGCGCATATCGAAGCTGTCGAGATCATCAAAAGCGACAAACGCCCGGACAAAACCGTCTATCACATTACGGATAAAGGCAAAGCCTATTTCGAAAAGCTCCTGCTCAGCATGCTGGAGGAAATCGAACCGATTCATACGCCGATCAAAATGGCGCTTGCTTTTGCCTGGAAAGGCGACCAGGCCAAAATAGCGGAGGTGCTGAGAAAAAGAGTCACTGAAGCGGGGCACCAGGTCAACTATCTGTACGAGGTGTATCAAGAGCATATCGGCGTCGTCCCCCGCAGCGTGCTGCATCTGATGGCCGGCAATTACGAGCATGCCAAAACCGAGTTGAAATGGCTGAAACGGCTGTATCAGGATGCGGCGGACGGACGGCTCAGCGAACTCGGCGACGTTTCCATTCTGGAGGATGAGGACTAGGGGCCGGTTTGCATGGGTTTCCTTTAAGAGTCACTTTTAAGGATTTCTTTATTCAAAAAAAAGCCATTGCCGCTGAACGCGCAATGGCTTTTTAGGTTGAACGTATGGCCCTTGATCAGGCCATCACGGGTTCTCCCGCCGCTTTGATCGGCTTATAGGCGCACTGCCAGACCGCGGCACTAATGGCGGCGTCCACGTCCTGCGGAATTCGGCCTGCCACCCCTTCCGCAATCGCCTGCCGGGCTACGGCGGCGGCCACCGCCAGGGAAACCGCGCGGAGATCGTCCACGCGCGGAAGCAGCATGCGGCTTTGACCCGCCTGGCCGTCCGCTTGGCGGCTTCCTCCACCTGCCGCTGCAAACCCGGCTATAGCCTCGGACGCTGCGCTGAACATGCCCGGCGTCAGGCATCGGGCTTTGACGACGATCGCGCCAAGCCCCAGTCCAGGGAAAACCAAAGCATTATTGGACTGGGCGATTTCGCGGCGCACGCCGTCCAGCTCAACGGGCTCAAACGGGCTGCCGGTCGCTATCAAAGCCCGTCCTTCCGTCCAGGCGAGCAAATCCGCCGGCACCGCCTCGGCCAAGGCGGTCGGGTTGGACATAGGCAGGATGACCGGAAGCTCCACATGCCGGGCCATTTCCCGCACGATCTCCTCCGAGAAAGCTCCGGCGACGCCGGAGGTGCCGATCAGGATCGTCGGTTTCACCCGGCGGACCACCTCGAGCAGCGGAATCATGCCCGCTTCACTGCGCAGCCAATCCCGGCATTCCGCATCCTCGCGCACGTAAGGCAGCTGGTATTCCAGCACGTCCTCCGTGCTTTCCGTCAGCAGGCCCCGCTGGTCGTATGCCCAGAAACGGCGGTGCGCCTCCTCCGGGGCCAGACCCTGCAGCGCCATGGCGGCGCAGATTTGATCGGCAATGCCGATCCCTGCGGAGCCGGGGCCGAAGATCAGCACGCGCTGCTCTGTCAGCGGCGTGTTCGTGAGCCGGCAAGCCGACTGGACGGCAGCCAGGGTAACGGCCCCCGTCCCCTGGATGTCGTCGTTGAAGGTAAGCATGCCGGCGGCATACTTTTTCAAAATCCGGCGGGCATTCACGCTCCCTAAATCCTCCCAGTGCAGCAGCACATCCGGGAAGCTATGGACCGCCGCCTCTACAAACCGGTCGATGAATTGCTCGTATCTTTCCCCGCGCACGCGGGCGTGGCGGTTCCCCATATATAAAGGATCCTCCAGCAGCTTGGCATTTCCCGTCCCTACGTCGAGCACGACGGCAAGCACCCGGCTTGGATCAATTCCCGCAGCAGCCGTATATACGGCCAGTTTGCCGATCGAAATATTGATTCCCCCGACGCCCCAATCGCCGATGCCCAAAATGCTTTCCGAGTCCGTTGCGACGATCAGGTCCACTTGCTCCATGGAATCCAGCACATTCTGAAAAGCCCGCTCAATGCCTTCCGGATCATTGATGGACAAATAAACGCCGCCGGGCCGGTGATATTGATGGCTGTACGCCTGAATCGCCTGCCCTACGGTTGGCGTATACACGATCGGCAGCATCTCGCTCAAATGCTCGCTCAGCAAACGGTAATACAAAACGACATTGCGGTGAAACAAATCGTTTAGGGCTATATTTTTATGCAGGTTATCCGGCTGGCTTTGAAGCTGCTCATAAACCCGGCTTACCTGCTCCTCAATGGTCATGACCACCTGGGGAAGCAAACCGCCCAGCCCCAGTTCCCGGCGTTCCTCCTGTGTAAAGGCCACTCCTTTATTCAGCATCGGGTTTACGAGCAGGTCCTTTCCTCTTAAACTTGTTTGAATACATCCATCCTCCGTTTGTCTAAACGAGCTCATTTTTACTCCTTCTTTCTGCAACCTTGTTTTCAAGCAACGCAAAAAGCCGTCCAACGGCTTTATTGTACCGGAGGCGGCTTTTTCAGCAAATAAAAAATGTAACACTCGTTTTGTACAAATACAAGTTAACGTCGTTCGGTCTGCTTCAGCTTTTCGTTTAAAATCTCCGCAAAATTGGCGTTTTTCTCGCGGGGTTCCTCTTTTTTGGAGACGATGGTACTCGGGGACTTAAAGAATTGGTGATTATAAGGCATAGAAGCATGAACACTTAAATTCACTTTGCTTTTCCTCCCTTTGCAGATGGTTTAAAATGGAATTGGTTGTTATTACCCCGGTAAATCGCTGCCCAAACCCTTTTCGCCAAAAACAGGAATTAAGGGCCAGTAGCTGCCGCAGCCTGCTTCGAATTTCCTGCGTGCTTGTAAGGCCTTTGGCCTTAATGCCAAAAAAAAGCAATCCAAACAATCACCCATACTGGGTATTCGCCGTGAACGAACTGGGTTCTGGTCCATAGACTATTGTCGAGACCAACCATTCGAGGAGGATACTTATGGAAACCAATTACCAACAAGTATGCTGGAGCTGCATGAATAAGTACGTCGGAATTACGACCACGGACGGGCAAACGCATGACGGGTTTATTGCCCATGTCGATCAGGATTACGTCACGCTGGCCATTCCTACAAACGAGATGGTTAACAGCATGAACGGGATGCCGGCAAATGAATCCACTTACAGACAATTCGGGTTCTACCCGGGATTTTTCCCAAGACGCCGCTTCATCCCCAGACGGATTCCTTTTGGCGGAATCGGCTCTTTGTTTTTGCTTCCGTTTTTTATCTGACAGGAGGGGGAACGCTCTCCTTCCTTTCTGCGCTTAAGGAAGGAGAGATACATACAAACCGGCCTATCGGCTGCCGCTGCCATTCGGAAAGGCATCCCCTCACCTCATGCCGGCTCATTCAATAGATTTCAACACTTGGAATCGAAAATATCGTAAAATTGAGAGGAAAGCCGGACAGAATACCGGCGATTAGGCCCCGCAGCTTTTGCGGGTCTGATTTCTTTTTAATCATGGAGGCATACATATGGATAACAAACGTTTGAATCGGGCCCTGTTCGCAGGGCTGTTTACAGATAAACAGGTGGAAAATATGCTGGAGACTTTAGCTAACGGTCTTCTGTTATATGACGAGGGCTCTTCGATTGCAGCTGAAGATTTCCTGTCCAGGTTGGAATTCAGGCCAAACGGCGGCCCTCAGCTTGCTGCTGCTAACCAACTTTATACGCTGGCGGTGAAGCTGTGCCGGAGATTTCAGGACGAATCCAGCTATGAAACCCTTCAGGACTGCCTCGGTTTACAGCTGGATTTATGGAGGGTGGATCTGCTGCAGCTGGAGGATTGGCTGGACTGGATGGAGCAAGCGGCGGATAGCGTTATCGCCCTCCCGGATTATGATTTTCCGGCGCTGCTGAAGCAGCCTCGCCTGCCCGAAGGATTTATGATTCAGGACTTTCACGATCTGCTGCTTGGCATGCTGGAATCCCAGCCCGATCAGCCTTGGGCGGTTCAGCAGCGCAATCAATTGTATGAGCGGCTTGGGGTGGTTATGCAGCAATAAATTTAAATCGCCCTAGTTGAACCCTATAAGAGACGTGTACTTTGAACAAAAATCCCCAAGGAAAGAGATGTACAGTATGGATGAAAAACCAAGGTACAGTTACCCTGCTGATTTTCACACAAAAGGCACGGGGCAGCGGGCAGACCCTTATCCCAAGCATCTCAGATGGTTTGAAGAAACGGAGTCTTTCGAAACCTTGCGCGAAGCACACGAATGGGTGAGCAGCGATGCCTACAATAAAATCGGTCATGAGTATGACGGATATATGACTACTGATCCTAAGCTGGCTTATGCGCTTGTTTTTCAACTGGTCCGCCAGCAGGAAGCCAGAATTCCCCATCATAAAGTTTGTGCCAACGAGGTTTATTTCAACAAAACCATAACCTATTATGTATGGCTGGAACCCCGAACTTAAGTGTCCAAGGAAACGGACCCTTGTTTATCCCTCTCTTCGCCATATAAAAAGCCGGCTCCAGGAGAGCCGGCTTTATTTTCTTTTGAACTCAGATCCGAATCTGGTCAAACACCAGAATGGCTGCCCCAGTCGATACTGCATTTTCCTGTAAGATCCCTTTTGAGAATTGGGGCTGATATTGTGGATAATCATAGATTTTGTCCCGGGCGACGGCAATAGCCTTATCATAATAGCTGGAATAGGCACTGATCAGCGCCCCCCCGAGAATCACGATTTCCGGGTGAAGAATATTAATTAAATTAGCAAGCCCTACCCCCAAATAAGCTGCCGATTGCTCAAAAAGATCCCGGATAAACGGCTGGCCTTCCTGAAGTGCCTGGACCAGCAGATCAAAATGGATTTTATCCGGCTGCCGCAGCCCTTCCTCCGGCAAGCCAAGCTCTGCCAAACGGCCTGCCCCCAATTTCCGCTGGGCCCGGACCTGCTTCTCCAAAGCCTGTACCGATGCATAAGCTTCCAGCGCCCCGTAGTTCCCCGTGTCGTGGAGGCGCGGGCCGTCCGTCTGAATAATCATCTGGCCGATCGAACCTTCCATGTCTACCGCTCCGTGAACCAGCCGCCCGTTCGACATCATCGCCGAACGAAGGCCCGTTCCGGCATGCACATAAAGCATATGCTGGACTTTATCGTCCCGCAAAGCCCAATGCTCACCGATTAAGGCCGCATTCGCACCATTTTCCAGAATCGCTTGTATGCCGGTCTTCGCCTCGATCCATTGGCAGATGGGCACGTTTTCCCACCCTTCAGCCGGAAAATATTCCGGATTCAGGATCATCCCGGCCTTCCTGTCGAGCGGGCCAACTGCCCCGATCCCTATTCCTTCTACCCGGCCTGCGTCCAGCCCGTTTTCCTTCAGCATGGCACCAGCCTGTTTGCCGACCTCCTCGACCAGCCGCTCCGGCGTCATCGTTTCGTCCATCGGCCATTTGTGATACGCGAGCGGGTTCAGGTTTAAATCATACAGACCCAGCGACGAGGACAGACGTGAAATCTCCAGTCCAAAAATGACTCGGCGCAGGGGATTAATCCGGTAAAGAATCGGTTTCCTTCCGCCGGTGGATTGCCCAAACCCGGCTTCGATAATCCAGCCGTCTTCCACAAACTCTTCAAGCATCCGGGTCAAACTGCTGCCGGTAAGCTTAAACGTTTCCAGCAGTTCCGCTTTCGAGATATCGTTTTGCCGGGCGATCCTGTTATATACCGCTTTTTTGGTTGTGGGAACAAATAAGCTTGTTTTATTCATCAAACCGCTCCATTATTCGCATTAATCTTGTCGGATTATTCCCATTATAAAGGGTTGACCCTGCAATTGGCTAGCTCCCAACTTTTTACCAAAATAATATAAACTTAAAACCCAAATAAATAATTACCATAAAACCGATCCCATTTACCGTATGAAATCATCCAAAACCCCATACAACCCCGTGTTTCAAACCTGTTTCAAGCCTAATTCCCAAAAGTTAAATTCATAATGAAAAAAAGATGCTATAATGAATGCAAGAAATCCACAGCTGGAGAGAAGTTTCCATGACCAAAAAGAGAAAACAAAAGCTGGCCCTGCTTTGGCAATTATTCTGGGTCTTTTTTAAGATCGGTCCCTCTACCTTTGGAGGAGGATATGCCATGATGGCCGTTATTGAACGTGAAGTTGTCGTAAAAAAGAATTGGATGGACGAACAGGAGATGAGCGATTTGCTGTCGATTGCGGGCTCCGCTCCGGGAGGCGTCGGCGTCAACGCTTCGGCTTTTATAGGTTACCGGCTGGGTAAAATTCCCGGTGCGATTGCCTCCGTATTCGGCATCACCCTGCCCACCTTCCTGATGATTTATGCACTCAGTTTTTTCTATTCCCGGCTTCAAGATTTGCCGAAAATTCAGGCCGCCTTTAAAGGCATCAACGGCGCCGTTATCGGCCTGATTGCGGTCGCCGCTTACAAAATGGGCAAAAATGCGCTTTTTGACCGGACTACGCTTGTTGTAGCTGCCGGTTCGCTTGCGCTGCTGCTGGTGACTGGCTGGAACCCTATTTTTATGATCATGATCGGGCTCATGCTTGGCATTATGATT
The DNA here is from genome assembly GCF_058267595.1 of Paenibacillus mobilis. Lineage (NCBI taxonomy): Bacteria > Bacillati > Bacillota > Bacilli > Caryophanales > Paenibacillaceae > Paenibacillus > Paenibacillus mobilis. The sequence goes on along the minus strand of NZ_JBZCMS010000004.1, from coordinate 290,337 downwards.
ATCCGCGTCAAGAAGTGGCTCGGGCTGAAGGTCAGAACAGAAAAAGACACCCCGGACGGGAAATCCGACCAAGGTGTCATTGAATATTACATCTAGGAGTGGAGCCTGTGTTATTCTGGCAGCTGTTTTTTTCCTTTTTAAAAATCGGATTTATGTCCTTTGGAGGCGGCTACGCCGTCATAACCATGATTCAATACGAAACCCGCCACTACGGCTGGCTGTCTAACGAGGAGTTTCAGCGGACCGTAGCTCTTTCAGGCATGTCGCCCGGTTCGATTGCCACCAACAGCGCCACTCTGATCGGTTATCATATTGCGGGTCTGCCCGGCGCCATTGTCGCCACGGCCGGCATTATTTTGCCTTCCCTGCTTATCGTGATTCTGATCGCGGCTTTTTTCTTTAAGCTCCACTCGAACCCTTGGGTTAAATCCTCATTCTATGGTTTGCGTCCGGTTATTACGGGCCTGATCGTGTACGCGGCGATCCATTTCGGGTTCCCCGATCCGGGGAAAAACGTGTTCAACTGGACCACCCTGGCGACTTTGCTGATCGGTGCCGCTTCCTTCCTTGCGGTGATCAAATACAAAGTTCATCCGTTAAAAATCGTCCTGATTTCCGCCTGCGCCGGCATCATTTTGTTTTAACCTGCCCGCCGATTATTCCGTTACGATGCCATGCACCAGCACCGGCGCATCGGCGTGATCCGCCAAACGGATACATTCGTAAATCTTGGCTTTAACCGCCTCTACATCTTCCGTATTTGCGTGAATGGTAACCAAAGATTCACCGGCTTTGACCGCATCCCCGATCTTCTTGTTCAGCATAAGGCCGACTGCCAGGTCGATCTCGGATTCCTTCGTCGCGCGGCCCGCGCCCAGCCACATGGCGGCCGTGCCGATCCCGTCGGCGATAATCTCCGCTACAACGCCGTCTTCCTTGGCCGGCACTTCGATTTTGTAAGCCGCCTGCGGCAGCTTCTCCGGGTGATCCACCACCGACGGATCGCCGCCCTGATTGGCGATAAACTGCTTGAACTTCTCCAGCGCGGCACCGCTGCGGATCGCTTCGCGCAGCTTCTCCTCCGCTTCTTCCAGCGAAGCGGCTTTCCCCGCCAAATAAACCATTTGACGTCCCAAAGCCAGGCACAGCTCCTCAAGATCCTCGGGACCTTGTCCTTTTAAGGCATCGATCGCTTCCTGCACTTCAAGCGCGTTGCCGATCGCCCGGCCCAAGGGTTGGCTCATGTCGGAGATCACCGCCATCGTTTTGCGGCCGACGTTGTTGCCGATCCGCACCATGGCCTGCGCCAGCTCGGCGGCATCCTCCGCCGTTTTCATAAAAGCGCCGGAGCCCGTTTTCACGTCGAGCACGATGGCGTCGGAGCCTGCGGCGATCTTTTTGCTCATGATGGAACTTGCGATCAGCGGGATGGAGTTGACGGTTGCGGTGACGTCGCGCAGCGCGTACAGCTTTTTGTCCGCGGGCGTCAGATTGCCCGACTGGCCGACAACGGCAATTTTAAACCGGTTGACGAGGTCTGCGAACTCTTCCGTACTGATTTCCGTATGAAAGCCCGGAATGGATTCCAGCTTGTCGATCGTTCCCCCGGTATGGCCCAGCCCTCGGCCGGACATTTTCGCTACCGGGATATCCAGCGCTGCTACAAGCGGAGCCAGCACCAACGTGGTCGTATCGCCCACGCCGCCGGTGGAATGTTTGTCCACCTTCACGCCTTCAATGGCGGAAAGGTCGATGACATCCCCGGAATGCACCATGGCCATCGTCAAGTCGGCGCGTTCGCGTTCGTTCATATCCTGGAAAAAGATCGCCATCGCCAAAGCGCTGACCTGATAGTCCGGTATTTCCCCGCGGGTATAACCTTCAATAATATAAGTAATTTCTTCGGTCAGCAGCTCGCCGCCGTCCCGTTTCTTCTCGATCAAATCTACCATTCTCATGGGCAAATCCCCGCTTTCCTTAAATCCTACAAATGAATAGCCGTATCCAGCGCCACTTCCATCATTTCTTTAAACGTGGTCTGGCGTTCTTCGGAAGTCGTTTCTTCCCCTGTCAGCAGGTGGTCGCTGACCGTCAAAATGGTCAAGGCGTTTACGCCGTATTTGGCAGCCAGCGTATAAAGCGCCGTTGTTTCCATTTCCACGCCAAGCACGCCGTATTTCATCAGCAGCTGGGTAACGGAAGTGTCGTCGCGGTAGAACATGTCCGAGCTGAAAATATTGCCGACGTGCATGTTGAGCCCTTTCTCCACGCCGCGTTCGTAAGCGGATTTAAGCAGCTCAAAGCTTGCAATCGGCGCAAAATCATACCCGCCGAACACATGACGGTTCATGCTGGAATCTGTACAGGCCGCCTGGGCCAAAATGACGTCGCGCACATGAACATGCTCCTGCATCCCGCCGCACGTGCCGACGCGGATGAGATTTTTTACGCCATAATCGCGGATCAGCTCGTTAACGTAAATGGCAATGGACGGGGTCCCCATGCCCGTTCCCTGAACGGACACTCTTTTCCCTTCATAGGTCCCCGTAAACCCAAGCATGCCGCGGACTTCATTGTAGCAGGTCACATCGCTCAGATAGGTCTCGGCGATAAATTTGGCGCGAAGCGGATCACCCGGCAGCAAAATCGTTTCGGCGATGTCCCCGGCTTTGGCTGCAATATGTACACTCATCAGTAAAATCTCCTTTGGCTTGTAAAATAAGAATGGCCGGAATCGCGACTTCGGATACCCGGCTGCACAGCCTATGACAGCATAAATAACCGGTCAAGCTCGTCCGTCGGACGGGCCTCGCTTGGCCTAGTTATTCTGCGCATTCATCGGCCCTTCTATTATATAGGAAGAAAATGAAAAAAAACAGGACCGCCGTCCCGGCCACAACCGGAATTTTGGCGATCCTGCAGGCTATTTTCCAACTTGCGTTATCCAAGCAGCCGCTGGCTTGATTTCCTTATTTATCCTTCAAATCTTCGATGGAGTTGATGTCCATGTAAGCCGGCACAACCAGCCCCGTCTTCACGCCGGTCATGTTGGCGCCAAGGTCTTCAAGCTTATCCTTGAACTGGTTCCAATAGTCGGCGTGCGTCAAAGGCAGCCACGCAGCAACCGAAGCATCAGCATCGCCGTTAGCTACACCTGTCCACATAGGTCCTGCTTCAACCTGCAGCGCGGTTACTTTGTAGCCCAGTTTGCTTTCAAGCACATATTTCAACAGGTTCGTGCTGGCAATCTCGGAATCCCAAGCCACATAAGCCAGCTTGAGCGGTTTGCCGTCTACGGGAGTAAGCCCTTCGATCCAAGGAGCAATGGCATCTCCATTAGCGTCCGCCCAAGCTTTGGCAGCAGCTTCCGGCTCTTGTCCTTCCTGGATGGCCGTCATGATTTCACCCATTTGCTTATCGGTCCACTGAAAGCGGTCCAGGAATTCATAAGCCGTCGGCTCGTCTTCTTTGAGTCCTTTACGGGCGATCGTATGAATTTCTTCGGCTTCCCCGTATACTTTTTTCGGATCATCGAGATATTTCAAATCATATTTGGAGAACATCCAGTGCGGCGTCCAGCCCGTAATGATGATCGGCTCCTTGTTTTTAATCGCTTTGTCGAGTGCGGCCGTCATCGCCGCACCGGAGCCTTCGACCAGCTGCCAGCCGTCCAAGCCGTAGTCAGTAATCGCTTGTGCGGTAGCTTTCATGATTCCCGCGCCCGGATCGATCCCGATAATTTGATGTTTCACCTGATCGCCGACGTTCGCCGCGCTGCCCGAATTTCCTCCTGCTGTTCCGGGATCCGTAACGGAAGCGCCGTTACGATCCGGGTTGCAGGCTGCCAGTCCTACAGCCAAAACAACCGACACTGCCAGCAAACCTGCACTTCTAAACTTCAGCTTCTTAAGTTTCATCTTTCTTATCACTCTCTTTCCGTTTGATTTGTTTGATTCCCGTTTCAGCCGTCCGGCTTTGACGCTTCACGCCGCTTAAGCCGTACGTCTTTTACGTTTGGTTCTCGGTTTAATCAGGTTTTGACTCAGCCGGTCAAGCACGATAGCAAGCACCACGACGACAATACCCGCTTCAAATCCTTTCCCGATCTGAAGCTGGGTCACTGCGCGGTAAACCTCAGCGCCTATGCCCTGCGCCCCGATCATCGAAGCGATAACCACCATGGACAAAGACAACATAATCGTCTGGTTAACGCCGGCCATCAAGGTCGGCAGCGACAGAGGCAGCTGCACCTTAAACAGCTTCTGCATCGGCGTGGAGCCAAAAGCGTCGGCTGCTTCGACCAATTCGCCCGAAACCTGCATGATCCCGAGCCGGGTTAGCCGGATGGTCGGCGGAATGGCAAAAATGACGGAGGCGATGACGCCGGGGACGACGCCCAGGCTGAAGAACGTAACCGCCGGAAGCAAATAAACAAAAGCCGGCATGGTCTGCATGAAATCCAGCAGCGGAATAATTACGCTGGAGACGGATTTTTTATAAGCACACCAGATCCCGATCGGTATACCAACCATAATGGAAATCAGTCCTGAAGTGATGACCAAAGCCAGGGAATTCATCGTCTGATCCCAGTAGCCCAGATCATACACCAGCAGAAAACCGATCATGGAGAACAGCGCCAAAGGCAGTTTCCCCGCATAATAAGCAATAAGTCCCAATATCACGATGAACAGCAGCGGATGCGGCAGAAGGAAAATATCGGCGAAAAAGTTTACGATACCTTCAATGACGGCGGAAATGCCGTCAAACAACGGTCCGAGATGGGCCGACATCCAGTCTACCAGTTCCTGAATCCAATCAGAGAGCGGCAGTTTCGGCAGCATGTTCATCCCTCCCTTCCAGTTCCAGTTCTCCAGCAAGCGCGCCGAGCAGTGCGCCCCGGACGATCACGCCGAGCAGGCGGTTTTGATCGTCAACGACGGCAAGCGGCAGCTTGGACGTGCTCGTCATTTCAAATAGTTCGTTCAAAACCCGGTCTGGGGCAACGGTAGGCGTCTCCCGGATCAGAATATCTTCGAGCGTCCGTTTGTTTTTGAACGCGGCCGAGGCATCTTCGGCAGTGATTACGCCGAGGAGCTTTTTCGAGCGGTCAATGATAAAGAGGTTGGATACGCCTCTCTCCCGCATCAGCTCAAGCGCAACGCGCGGACCGCGGTCCAGCGTAATCGTCTCCGGTCGGCGCATGACATGAGAGGCCGTAAGCACCTTCGACAAATCGACGTCCTCGACGAACCGTTCCACGTACCGGTTGGCCGGATGGATCATGATTTCTTCCGGCGTGCCGATCTGGACAACCGCACCGTCGCGCATCAAAGCGATCCGGTCGCCGATCCGCAGCGCTTCATCCAGATCATGCGTGATAAACACGATGGTCTTTTTCATTTTTTCCTGCAGATCAAGCAGTTCGTCCTGCATGTCCCGGCGGATCAGCGGATCCAGCGCGCTAAACGCTTCGTCCATCAGCAGCACCTCCGGATCGTTGGCAAGCGCGCGGGCCAGTCCGACCCTTTGCTGCATGCCGCCGCTCAGCTCGTCGGGCATTTTGTCTTCCCAGCCCTTAAGGCCTACGAGTTCAAGCGCATTCGCAGCTTTCTCCGCGCGTTCCTTCTTATTGACCTTCTGCACCTCAAGTCCATATTCCACGTTCTCCTGCACCGTCCGGTGCGGAAACAGCGCAAATTTCTGGAACACCATGCTTATGGTCTTGCGCCGGACTTCCCGGAGCTGCTCGCGGTTCATCTTCAGCAAATCCTTGCCGTGAACCAGAATTTGTCCGCTAGTAGGCTCGATCAGCCGGTTCAGCATGCGGACCATCGTAGATTTTCCGCTGCCGGACAATCCCATGATGACAAAGATCTCGCCTTGCTTGATGTCAAAGCTGACCTGGTTAACGCCGACCGTTATATGTTTCTCTTTAGCCAGCTTTTCCTTGCTCCAGCCCTCTCTCAGCAGCTTCATTCCCTGCTCGGCGTGAGGCCCGAACAGCTTGCTGACTTCTTTCAATTCCAATATAGCCATGTAAACACCCCTTTTATGGTCAAACCCTTAAAGGATCCGTTTCATCAGTCCGCTCTATCGTCTACCTCATGGAAGCCGGACATCTGCGGAATTCGGAATTCAAACATTTGAACTCGCCCATTTGAACTCGCCATTCATACTTTTGCCCCAAAATGCGTCTTCGGTCCAACGGAATGTACCCATTGTAACCACAAGCCGCCTAAAACATCAACCTAAAAATCCGTACGTATAGTACGTACAGAAAAAACTGTACAAAGTATATCTAGGTTATCCTCCCATTTCCTCCTTAATGCTTTCTAGTTTGCTCCTTTACTTCCGGAGAACGCTTATTTACAATGAACGATATTCAGCTTGAACCCCTCACTGCTCAAAGGTTTTCGGCACAAGATAGGAGGAAAAGTGATGGTCCTAGACCACTTAACGGAGGAACAGCAAGAGGTTATTTTAACGATAAGAAAACGTGTCATTGAACATATAGGCAGCAATATGGACTTATACGGACTGACCCATTCCGCCGGCCATTTGTACGGGCTTTTATTTTTTGCGGGCAAGCCGATGACCCTGGACGAGATGGGCAGTGAAATGAAAATGAGCAAAACGAGCATGAGCACGGCGGTACGGACGATGCTGGACCTGCGAATGGTGCATAAGATATGGGAAAAAGGATCCAGAAAGGATTTTTATGAGGTGGAGTACGACTGGCATCAAACGTTTCTGGACTACTTTGCGATCCGCTGGAAAAAAGCCGTGGAAAGCAATCTCTCCGCGCTTCAGAAAGCGGTCAGGGAAACCGACAAGCTGATCCAGCAGTCGGACAGCGAAGCCTTCAAAGCCGTTCTGGAACAGGATAAAAGCAAGCTGCTTGAAGCCAAAGCCTATTATCGCTGGCTTGACCGCCTGATCGACGTGATGGAAAACGGGGAAATCTTTAATCTGGTGCCCCGCTGATGTATTGTTAAACTCAAAAATCATACGGCACTTCAGGCATTTATGCCTTCCAGACTTAACAGCCTTCACCATGATTTCCTATCCGGTGGAGGCTGTTTTTCATGTTACAATAAAAGATAACCGTCAGATGATTTCATCGTTCATCTTCATTTGTTTTTATTATTTCATCATCATTTGGGGAGCATTCATGGACACTCAACTTGAAAGATTATATCAAGCTTTACCTCTTTCTCTTTCCAAACCTCCGTTCAGACGCCGGATCAAAGCCCGGCTGGCCGCTACCTACCGTTACGATACGCTTTTCTGGCAGGTCTCCCTGTTCGGGCTTTGGGCCGTGGTGCTCGCGGCGTTTACTTTAACGGCCCTAGGACTGCCAACCGGGTACGGTACGGCGGTTGACGTGCTCCTGTTTACGGCCGGCGGAACGATCGCCATGGCCCTGGTCGCCAATGTGCTGGCCGCGCTGCTGGCGCTCATTGGCCTGTCCGTGCCCCGGCTGTTTCTCGGGGCATGGCTGTTCACCGCCGGAGCCGTGCTGACCATCTTCCGCTATTCAGGCGTAAGATGGGACGTGTCGACGGCGGTGGCTTTGTTTGCCGCGTGCGCCGGCACGCTGGCCGGCTTCACGGCCGGCTGCCTGGCCAAGCCGCGCCAGAAGGCCCGGCGCAGGCTGGCCATGGCCCTGCTGCCGGCGGCCGCATGCGCCGCGCTGTTTTATCTGCCGCTGCATACGAGCGGCAGCAGGCCGGCTCCGCCGGAAGCGGCCGCGACGGCTGAAGCCTCGGCCGCCATCGACGCCGGCAATCCGGGGCTGGCCGGGCCGGCGGCTTACCGCTATTTCACCTATGGCAGCGGAAGCGACCTGCACCGGGACGAATTCGCCCAAGGCGCCGAGCTGCGTTCCGTTTCCGTAGACGGCTCGAAAATCATTTCGAAATGGTCCAAAGCCCGGACCTCTTTCTGGGGGTTTGACCCCAAAGCCCTGCCTCTGAACGGGCGGGTCTGGATGCCGGAAGGCAGCGGGCCTTTCCCGCTGGTCCTGCTTGTGCACGGCAATCATCTAATGGAGGATTATTCGGACGAAGGGTACGGTTATCTGGGCGAGCTGCTGGCCAGCCGCGGGTTTATTGCCGTATCCGTGGATGAAAATTTTCTGAATTATTCGGCCTGGACCGGCATTCCGGACAATGACATGAAAGCCCGGGCCTGGCTGCTGCTGAAGCATCTTCAGCAAATCGACCAATTTGCGGCCGACAGCAGCTCTCCTTTTTACAATAAAGTGGATTTCGACCGGATCGGCCTGGTGGGGCATTCCCGCGGGGGGCAGGCCGTGGCGATGGCCGCGGACCCGCTGCGCTGGTTCCAGCCTGGGGATTCGCTTGAAAATATTGATAAGTTTCACATTGTGAGCGTAGCCGCAATCGCCCCGACCGACAAGCAGGTCGACAATAACGCGGCGCAGCTGAGCAATGTGAACTATTTTTCGCTGCAGGGGGCCCAGGACGGCGATGTCAGCGATTTTTACGGGGACCGGCAGTACAGCCGGGTTTCCTTTGATCCAAACAGCAATGCCTTCAAGGCCACCTTGTACGTCGACGGCGCCAACCACAGCCAGTTTAATACGAGCTGGGGGCATTATGACGCCAGCTTTCCGAACGGCATTTTGCTGAGCCGGAGCCGGATCATGGATGAAGACAGCCAGAGGCAGATCGCTAAGGTTTATATATCCGCTTTTATGGAAGCAACGCTGCATGCCCAAACGGAATACAAAGCGCTTTTTAAGGATTACCGCGCCGGACTGCCGTGGCTGCCGGATACCGCTTATTACAATCGGTTTGTGGATGGGCATTTGACCCTGCTGGCCGGGTATGGCGAAGACCGCAACATCCATACGATCGGTGCAGGCGGCACAGCCGAAGCCCATCAGGTAAAGGTATCTGAGGAACCGGCAAAAGACCGGGACAACAACGCGAAAACCGAACGCGGGGCCATCCTCGAATGGCCGTCGGAGGCCTCTTCCGGAGCGGTTCCTGAAGGTTCGGAGGAGCCTTCTTATACGCTGCGTTTAGGCAGCGGCGGTACCGTCACCGGCAATCCGCTGAGCGAAGCTTTAGGCCGTGCCAAAGGCTTGTCCTTTTCCCTGGCCAACCTGAATTACCAGCTTGACGGGGATCAAACGGCGGCAGCTGCCACTTCGCCCGATATATCTGTAGAATTAGCAGACAAGGACGGCGCCAAAGCCCGCCTTCCCTTATCGGATTTTATGGCCGTTCAACCGCTGCCTGTCAGCAAATTTACGGTAAATGCCTGGCTTGAAGATAAAATCGAAGACGGCAAATATAAAGAAGCGACAGAGGCCATATTCCAGACCTACCGGATCGATTTCAGCAGATTTGCTGAACAAAATCCCGCTTTCCAGCCGGGGAAACTCGCTTCAATTACCTTTTATCTGGGCGATGGTCCCGGCAAAGTTATGCTCAGCACCGTCGGCGTTTATTCCGAATAGAGGCTAGATGCGGTTTCGTCGCCTAATTTTTCAACTAAGCAGCTTTATTTCTACTAAAGCTTTAGTTCCCCGGCTGCACTTTTCAGTTTGTCCGACAAAACCTGAATGTATGGGGAAGAAGCATCGCCGCCCTGCTCCAGCAGACCTAATGTAAAAGCTTTCTCAGGCAGTGCGCCCGGCAGCGGGAGCACTGCTATTTCTTTGCCTTCGGCCCCTGGGCCAAGCCCCTGAACCGCTTTCCGCGTGGCAAAGGCGGCCCCCATCCCCAATTGAACGGCCTGCACCGCGGCAGCAAAAGTTGAAACAACGGTCGCGCTGAGGAGTCCGATCTTTTGTTTGCCCGCCCAGCCCATAACGGCGCTGCTTAAATAGGCTGACTGATCATAAACCACAAACTTCTCCAGTTTGATTTCATCAACCGTTAAAGCGTTATTGCCCGCCCATTTATGCTGTTTGCCGCAGATGACGACAAGCTCATCCTCAAACAAGCTTTCAAAGGAACCGGCCGCTTTGCCCGCTGCCTTCTGTTCCACAATAACGGCGTCCAGCTCTCCTTCCGCAAACAGCGAAACCAGTTCTTTTTCCGGCGCCAGACGCACCTCGGCCTGAAGTTCAGGGTAAAGCAGCTCAAGCTCCCTGACGGCCTTGAGCAAAGCAAGGGAATAAATGTCTTCCGCCCCTACGCGGAGCTGTCCGGTTCCGGACTTTTTGAAATTCTCCATCGTTCGCTCCGCTTCCTGAAATAAAGCCGTCATTTTCTGTGCGTAAGGATAAAGCGCCTTTCCGGCATCGCTAAGCCAAACTCGTCCGCCCCGTGTCTGATATAAGGCTACGCCCATTTCTTCCTCAAGGCTTTTCATATGAAAACTGACGGTCGGCTGCTTAAGCTGCATCTCATTGGCCACATCCGTCACTTTTTTATGTTTTTCAATTAATACAAGGATTTTAAGCTTCAATAAATTCAATGTCCGTTCCTGCCCTTCGTTCCTGCCTATAAATTTATTATACAGTTTTTCTATTTCTATATAGATATTATATTGAGATTTTTATTATTAATTTTACATTAAGCTGACCTCTGTCAAATGAACGGTTTTTATAATTAATTATGTCGATGAGGACAAACTAAATCATCGAGAAAACAAATATAAATGTATGGGGGAATCCTTAGTCATGAAATTTGGTAAATCCGCGGTACTTGCGCTAACTCTCGCGTTCAGTGTTTCTCTGGCGGCTTGCGGCAACAACACGAACAGCTCTTCCGGCAGCAATGCTTCCAACAACGCTTCCGGCTCGGCTAACACAGCTTCCAACGCTCCTGCTTCTGCTGATTCTTCGCTTAGCGGTTCCATTATCGCTTCCGGTTCTACAGCACTGCAGCCTTTGGTTGACCAAGTTGCTAAAAAGTTCTCCGAAACGAACAGCGGTGTTTCCATCCAGGTGCAAGGCGGCGGTAGTGGTACCGGCCTGACTCAAGTTTCTGAGGGTCAAGTGCAAATCGGTAACTCTGACGTATTCGCTGAAGAAAAAATCGACGATGCTGCTAAAGCTGCAGAACTTAAAGACCATCAAGTTGCTGTAGTCGCAATGGCGGCAGTAGTAAATAAAGAAGTTGGCGTAACAAACCTGACTCAACAACAACTGATTGACATTTTCACCGGCAAAGTTACGAACTGGAAAGACGTTGGCGGTAAAGATCAAGGCATCGTAATCGTTAACCGTCCAAGCAGCTCCGGTACGCGCGCTACTTTCGAGAAATACGCTTTGGGTCAAAAAACGGAAGACCTGAAAGGTTCGATCCAAGAAGACGCATCCGGTACAGTTAAGAAGCTGATTAATGAAACTCCAGGAGCCATCGGCTACCTTGCCTTCTCTTACATCGATGACACCGTTCAAGCCGTTCAATACAATGGCGTAGATCCAACAACGGACAATGTTGCTACTGGTAAATATCCGGTATGGGCTTACGAGCACATGTACACTAAAGGTGACCCGGATGCCGCTACTCAAGCTTTCCTGGACTACATGGTTTCCGATGAAGTTCAAAAAGGCGACGTAGTAGAACTGGGCTACATTCCAGTATCCGATATGAAAATTGTTCGCGATAAAGACGGCAAAATTACCAACAAATAAGAAGTAAGGCGCTTGTTCTGACAGGAGGCCGAAGGCGTTTGCCTTCGACCTCTATTTTCACGTTTATAACCAGGTAAGCTCCCATTATTAATAATCCAGGAAAGAAGGCCATTCATGAAAGCAAAACAAGAGACCCCTCTTCTGTTCCGAAAACACCGGGCCGAAGAATGGATCGGGCGAATCTATACGACCTTCTGTGTTGCACTTCTCATTATTATCATTGTATCCATAGTTTATTTTGTAGCAAGTAAAGGTGTCACCACTTTTGCAGTTAACGGCGTAAGTTTGTCCGAATTCCTGTTCGGACAGACCTGGCAGCCTGATTCCAATAAATACGGCGCGCTGCCCTTTATTTTCGGCTCTTTCGTGACCTCGCTGCTGGCAGCAGTCATCGCAAGCCCACTGAGCGTCTGCGCCGCGCTCTTCATGACTGAAATCACACCTAACTGGGGGAAAAAAATTCTCCAGCCCGTAGTCGAACTCCTAGCCGGCATTCCTTCCGTCGTTTACGGCTTTATCGGTCTCAGCGTACTCGTGCCTTTCCTGCGCGATGTATTCCCCGGCCAAGGGATCGGCGTGGCTGCAGGTTCGATCGTTTTGTCGATCATGATCCTGCCGACGATCACAAGTATCGCTACGGATGCTCTTAGCTCCCTGCCCCGAAACCTTAAGGAAGCTTCTTACGGTCTTGGCGCAACCCGCTGGCAGACGATTTCGGGCGTCGTTATTCCTACCGTACTTCCTTCCGTTCTGACGGGGGTTGTTCTGGGGATGGCCCGTGCGTTCGGCGAAGCTTTGGCCGTGCAGATGGTTATCGGGAATGCGCCGCATATTCCGACATCGCTGTTTGAGTCCGCCTCCACGTTAACAAGCGTGATCACGCTGAACATGAGCAACACGGTTATGGGCACCGTCCAGAATAATACGCTCTGGAGTATGGCGCTTATTCTGCTGCTGATGACCTTTGTATTTGTTCTGGTTGTTCGTCTGCTTGAAAGGAGGACAAAAATTTGAGCGCCAAAGTAAAAGACCGGATTGCCACCGGCGTTATCGTATTTCTTTCCGTACTGATCATTGCCATCCTCGTCGGGATGCTCGGTTATATTTTGATTAAGGGAATCAGCCATATCGACTGGCATTTCCTGACCTCCGAACCGGAGACAATTAAAGCGGGCGGCGGCATCGGCCCCGAGCTGTTCAACTCGATTTATTTGCTCGTTCTGACGCTGATCATCACGATTCCGCTGGGAATCGGAGCCGGCATCTACATGGCCGAATATGCCAAAGAAGGCCGGATTACCGCCTCTATACGTCTCGTTGTCGAAGTGTTGTCTTCCTTCCCATCGATCGTTGTAGGTTTGTTTGGGTTGCTGGTGCTCGTAAACACCTTTCATTTCGGTTTTTCCGTGTTATCGGGTGCACTCGTGCTGACGATTTTTAATATGCCTTTGATGGTCCGCGTAACCGAACAGGCTTTCCGCAACGTCCCGGACGAGCAAAAGGAAGCCGGTCTTGCCATGGGCTTGTCCCACTGGAAAATCATTACCTCCATCCTGTTCCCGGTGGCCTTGCCGGCCATTATTACCGGTACGATTCTTGCGGCCGGACGGATTTTCGGGGAAGCCGCCGCGCTGCTGTTCACGGCCGGTTTGACGACGCCGAAGCTGGATTTCACGGACTGGAATCCGACAAGCCTGCATTCGCCGATCAACCCGCTGCGGCCGGCCGAAACGTTGTCCGTTCACATCTGGAAGGTCAACAGCGAAGGGCTTTCGCCCGACGCTCCGGAAATCGCCGCAGGCGCATCCGCCGTGCTTGTGATCATGGTCCTGCTCTTTAACCTGCTCGCCCGTTGGATAGGCAGACTGCTGTACAGAAAATTCACTTCCATTAAATAAGAATTGGGGATCGATGAAATGACGGATATTCTTCGCACCGAAGATCTTAAAATCTATTACGGTCAAAATGAAGCCGTAAAAGGCGTCGATTTGTCCTTCTCGGAAAATTCGGTTACCGCTTTGATCGGCCCGTCCGGCTGCGGCAAATCCACGTTTCTTAGAGCCTTGAACCGGATGAACGACGAAATCCCCGGCTCACGCATGACCGGCAGCATCTGGATCGACGGCAAAAATATCAACGCTCCGGAAACGGACGTGACGGTGCTGCGCCAAAACATCGGCATGGTCTGGCAGCGTCCAAACCCGTTTTATAAATCCATCTATGCCAACATCGCTTTTGGACCGCGCTACCATGGCATCAAAAACAAAGCGCAGCTCGACGATATCGTAGAGGACAGCCTGCGTAAAGCCGCCTTGTGGGACGAAGTGAAGGACCGCCTTCATACTTCCGCTTTATCTCTGTCCGGCGGCCAGCAGCAGCGTCTCTGCATCGCCCGCGCTTTGTCCGTGCAGCCGAAGATTCTGCTGCTGGACGAACCGGCCTCGGCGCTTGATCCTGTCTCCACATCCAAAATCGAAGAAACGATTCTGCAGCTCAAGGAACAGCTGTGCATCGTGATCGTAACCCATAACATGCAGCAGGCGGCCCGGATTTCCGGCCATACCGCTTACTTCTATATGGGGAAACTTATCGAATACGATCAAACGGAAAAAATCTTCACCAATCCGTCCGATCCGATGACCCAGGAGTACATCTCCGGACGTTTCGGTTGATTGGAAGAAGCGGACATAAACGCCAAAACCGCCTGACGGCTCACTGCCGCAGGCGGTTTTGGCGTTATTTTTGATAATAAAAAGACGCCCCAGGAAGACATAAAGCCTTCTGCAAGACGTCTGATTCATGATCTCTAACCTTCACGGGATTCCTTCGGAATAAAATCAAATATGTCCCCGTTCTCCATCGTATCGATCAGGCGGTCCAGCCAGGCATAATAGGCCATGGCATTCTCCATCTTTTCCTTGTCCATTAGCAGCGTTTTATGAAAAGCGCCTTCAGCTTCCGCTGAGGATTGATCCAGCAGACGGTTAATTTCAGTCATGGAACGGCGCAGGGCGTTCCGGTTGCTCTCCACCGCTCTTCTCCACTCCGTCGCAAAAAAATCGGCGAAGGTCTGATGCCAGTCATACTCCACTTCATATAAATCCTTGCGGGAACCTTTCTCCCACACCTTGTTCACCATTTTCAAGTCGAGCAGTTTACGGACTCCGGTGCTCATGCTCGTTTTGCTCATTTTCATTTCCTGGCCCATTTCATCCAGCGTCATCGGCTTGTCGGCGAAAAACATCAGTCCGTATAAATGGCCTGTCGATTGAGTAATGCCGTATAAATCCATATTGCTGCCGATCGTTTCGATGACTCTTTTGCGGATGCGGGCAACCTCAGCTTGTTCTTCCGGAGTAAGCTGTTCCAAACCCATCCCTGCAAACCTCCCGTAACATGTCTCCTGCTGTCTTATGGCTAAAAAACGCGCAATGGCTCAGACTGCGTATATTCTTGTCTTATTGTATGAAAGTGAATCGCAAATGTAAAGAAAGCGGAGAAAGAACGGAGGAAGCCCCGCAAACCCTCTCCGTTTTACACGAAGAGGGTTTGCGGGAATCTTTTTTTAAACTATCGAACTCGACCTTAAGGCGCAATCGGCGCAAGCCTTACGATTCTTACAGCAAGAACGTTCTGGCGATGATCACGAGCAAAATGAACAGAACCAGGATAACGCCGGTAGAAGTGAAACCAACGCCGGCTACAGGGGCTACAGGGGTAACGTTATCTCCGCAGCCGCAATCTCCAACATTATTCATTAGAATGCCTCCTTGATTCAATTTCAGAGGCAGTATATGCCTCCGCCGGACACCGGGTATACACGGATATCCAGTCCCCAAAGAATGGACGGCTGCATGGGGTTCATTTGTACCCGAATTTCTGGTATAATGAGATTAAATATGAATAGCAACGACTGGAGGAGCCTGCCAACGCAGGCTCCTTTTTGCCCTTTTTCAGGCCAAATCTATGCCCGGACCTGCGTTAACGGCTCCCTTTTGTTTGCTGCAGGAAGGGGTTTTGTCATGGAATTTGTTTGGACTTTGGGACTGATCCTGATCGTTACGAAGCTGGCGGGGGATGCGGCGGCCAGACTTGGCCAGCCTTCGGTGCTCGGCAAGCTGATTTCCGGCATTCTGGTGGGGCCGGCTGTTTTAGGGTGGGTTCACGAAGCTGAATGGCTGCATATTTTCTCCGAAATCGGAGTTCTGCTGCTGATGTTTATCGCCGGTCTTGAAACGGATCTGAAGCAGCTTAGGGAAAACTGGAAAACTTCAGTAGCCATAGCGGTGGGCGGCATCCTGATGCCTTTATTTGGCGGATATGCCGCCGCTCTGGCTTTTGGGCTCGGCCAGTCCCAGTCCCTGTTTATGGGCCTCCTGCTCTCGGCGACATCGGTCAGCATCACCGTTCAGACGCTCAAAGAGTTGGACCGGCTGAAATCGCGCGAAGGTTCGGCGATTCTCGGCGCCGCCGTTATCGATGACGTGGTGGTCGTGCTCCTGCTCGCCTTTATGCTGAGTTTTCTCGGCACCGGCCAGGGCGGGGATCCCCTGCTTTGGATTGCGGGCAAAAAACTGATTTTCTTTGCCGTATCCATTGCCGCAGCATGGCTGCTTGTTCCTTGGGCCATGAAGCTGTTCGGCAAACTTCGGGTGACCGAAACCGCTATTTCCGCCGGACTTGCCATCTGTTTTGCTTTTTCCTATTTCGCGGAAGTGATGGGCGTAGCCGGGATTATCGGCGCTTTTATTGCCGGGATTGCCGTTTCCCAAACACCTTCCAAATCTAAAGTGGAGTCCCGGATCGAACCGGTAGCTTACGCGCTGTTCGTACCTGTGTTTTTCATTAGCATCGGCTTAAAAGTGAACTTCGCCGGCGTCTGGGGGCAAATCGGAATCATCCTGATCCTTAGCGCGGTTGCGATCCTTACCAAATGGATCGGCGGCGGACTCGGAGCCAAGCTGACGGGCTTTTCCCTTCGTTCCTCGTCAGCTATAGGCGCCGGAATGGTCTCCCGGGGAGAGGTAGCCCTGATACTGGCCGCAACGGGCCTGTCCTCCGGCCTTCTTGGCGAAGCTTATTTTACGGCTATCGTTATTGTTGTTATGATCACAACACTCGTCACCCCGCCTTTGCTTAAAGCAACGTTCTCTAAACATCGGGATTCGGCAGGCCTTCCCCATGCTAAATCCGCAAATCCGAACGCACAGGGGAAATCAGCCGATGCCGGATTCTTCGAATAAAAGCCGAAGCTTGTCCTTCTCGAAGTTACCCTTCGGTCAAACAAAAAACCGCCAGATTCCAGGCCTGAGCATCAGGTTTGGGATCCCGCGGTTTTTCTGCATGTTAGTCCTGCTGCGTGCTGCTCACCGATATCGTAAGATCAGCTTGAGGTTTGGCTGGCCGCCAGCGCCTTGATTACCCGGAGAACATTCGGATCCAGCAGGCCCAAATTTTTCAGCATTTGAAGCGCGATCAGATCCGGAATACTTTTATCCGCCGAAGTCGAAATGGCGCCAACGGCTTTGCCTGCGATCACGGCAGGTTCGGCCCAGGACGGAAGCGGTTCCTGTCCGGACATGTTCAGCTTCTTCTCCATCGCCGCTATCCGGGCTTCCTGGGCCTGAATGATCTTCTGGAGTTCCTCCACCGTAGCCATATCTTTCCCACCCTCTCCGTTCGTTTGACCCGCCGCCCAAGCTTTAAGCTCGGCCAGCGACCCGCTGTATACGTTTAAATCGACCGCGCCCGATATCCCGGGAACCTTTCCCGTCTGGCTATACTGCCAGAAGGTCCAGGAGGACCAGGCCGGCACATCCCATGGGGGCTGCGTGCTGTACCGGGCTACCCAAAGCGGATACGTCCCGAACTGCGAATAAAAATGTCCGGCAAAATCGTTACCGGTATAAACCGCAGGTTTTTGGGCCGTTATTCGTTCTATCTCCGCCAGGAAAGCTTTGGCCACCGCATTCAGCTGGTTTTGGCTGATTCCCGAGGGATTAGTTTCATAATCAAGCACCGGCGGAAGATCAAGGCTGGCTGCGCCGCCGACAACCGACATGGCCGCAGCGAAATTGGCTGCTTCGTCCCGGGCCGCCTCCGTGTTTGCCGCATTCAGAAAATGATAAGCGCCTACCAGCAAACCGGCTTTTCTGGCGCCGCGGACGTTGGCTTCAAACATCGGGTCCTTAAAGGTCGTGCCTTCGCTCGCTTTCACGAACACAAACGATTGTCCGGACGCCGCTACCCTCTGCCAGTCCACCGTTCCGTTGTGATGCGAAACGTCAATGCCTTTGGCATTCCCAGAGCTTCGAGTCTGCATACTCTCCCCCCTTCTATCCCATTAAATGCTAGTTTAACGGAATTTGCCTGTGCAGATACCCCCCTTTATTCTATTAGCCCTTATCTCCTCAATTGCCGAGTTTGTAGGTGGAATCCGTAATATTTAATCTTTTTTTGATGCCTGGCGTCGCATAAATCTTGTTATCATCCGTTACGAAAAAAGCTTCGATCCGCTCAGGCAGCTTCTCAAGATAAGCAAGGCCGTCCTGTACGCCCATCAAGAAGACGCCGGTGGACAAGGCATCCGCATCGGTAGCGCTCGGACTCATGATCGTCAGGCTTTTGATGCCGTTTTGGGCCGGGAACCCGGTCCGGGGATCCAGAATATGATGGTAGCGGACGCCATTCTGTATGAAGAAACGTTCATAGACGCCGGAGTCGTCAATGACTTCGTTATTGATCTTGATCGTCCCAAGCTGGGTGCCCCGGCTCTGATCGGGATCCTGCAGCCCGATGTTCCACAGCGAGCCATCTGGTTTCGCGCCCAGGGTGATAATGCTGCTGCCGCCCAAATCAATCAGCGCGCTGGTAATCCCTTGGCCTCTCAAATATTCGGCAACCTTGTCGGCCGCATAACCTTTGCCGATGCCCCCCAGATCGAGCACCATCCCTTTTTTGGCCAATTTGACCGTCTTGGCGGCTTCATCGATCTGCACGTCTTTATAATTGATCAGCTTTCTGACTTCATTGATCCGCTGCTTCTCGGGAACATGGGCATTTTCCGTGCCGATCCCCCACAGGTCCACAAGCGGACCGATGGTTGGATCAAACAAACCGTTCATTTCCTGCGCATACTTCACCGATTGCTTGACGGCATCCAGCGTATCTTCCGAAACCTTTACGGCTTTAATGCCCGCGTACTGGTTTACTTGATAGAGGTCCCCGCCTTCTTTGGTCCGGCTTAGCTCCGTATCCATCCGTTCCAGCAATTGCTTGATCTCATCCATATTCCGCTGGGAAGCCCGGTCCCCGTAAATTTTGACGTTTACGACCGTATCATAGATATAATAGGTTTGAGAAAAGGAAGGCGAATTCGCTTTATTCCCCGCGGCAGACGGTTCCGAGGATTTGGCCGATTTCAGTCCGTAGACGGCTGCTCCCGCAAATCCGATCAATAAGATTAACACCACAATATAGATGGAAAAACGTTTGCTTTGTTTGTTTTTCATCGTGACACCACCTCTGTATGACTTCTGTCCCGGCTATCGTAACATGAGGTTTCAAGAGGACGATGAGACATTTCTCACTTTTTCCCTTTAAATTTGAAATATTTTCATCCAGGAAGAGCTGCGCCGGCACCCTTCTCCGAAACTACTTGTTTTGAGGAATTCTTTATAGAACTTCTATTAAAAACAGGTTTGCGGCGGCTTCCTCCGGGTAACCTAGTAATAACCGATCCGGGAAGCCCGGTTTACGTCCGGAAGTCGGCATGTGACCGGGCCCGGGGCTTGAAACAAGCATTGAAATCGCGGGTCCGCCGTGTTAACTTCATAGAACAGACTCAGATAATACTGACCGAAACCGTGTGATAAGGAGAAACCTATGAGCCGCAACTACAACATTGGAATCATTGATATCGGATCCAACTCGATCCGGCTGGTGATCTATGAAATTGAACCCGGGGGCAGCTACCGGATCATATATGAAAATAAATATTCGGCCCGCTTGAGCCGTGAAGTCGAACCGGACGGAAGCCTGCCGCGCAGCCATCTGAATGACGCCATAAACGTGCTGAAGCAGTTTAAAACGATCTGCGGCCAGTTTCAAACGAAACATATTCGGGCTGCAGCGACAGCCGCCATCCGCAACGCGGCGAATGCCAAAGAAGTCATCGGCTGGCTGGAAGCGGAAACCGGGCTGGTGATCGAACGGGTAAGCGGCGAGAAGGAAGGGTATTACGGTTTCCTGGGAGTGCTCCAATCGATGGACGTCCGGGACGGCCTGATCGTCGATATCGGAGGCGGCAGCACCGAGCTGACGCTCTTCAGGGAACGCAAGCTGGTTCACAGCATTTCTATTCCGCTTGGCGCCGTAAATGCGCTGGCCCGCTTTGCCACGGACGAACAATGGGACAAAGACCAGGTGGAGGCTCTTCGGTCCGAAATCAAAAAGGCGCTTGAAGCGCAGGACTGGACCCAGCGCCATGCCGGACTGCCGCTTATCGGCCTTGGCGGCACGATCCGGACGCTGGCCAAAATGCATCAGCGGCAGACCAAATATTCTCTACCTGCCGTCCACCATTATGAAATGGAAGACAAAACGATCGACGACATGGCCGACGTCCTGCCTTACGAAAGCTCCTCCTTCCGCAAAAAGCTCCCCGGCTTATCCAAGGACCGCGCCGACCTTATCGTGCCCGGCCTGCTCATTCTGCAGACCGTGTTCCGCACCGTCAAGGCCGACCGCTACATCGTCAGCGGGGCCGGGCTGCGCGACGGCTTGTTCCGGGACTGGTTTGAGCCCAAAGAGCCGGTGGTGAAGGATGCCTTAAAGACCAGCATCCGCAGCATGATCCGCTTTGGGCCCCCCGTGCCTGAGGCTTCTCTGACCGCCGTTTATGAAGACATGCTCAAGCTCTATAAAGCTCTCGAGCAAAAAAACCCTGACGACCGCGATAACGCGGTCATGTACACCGCTGCTATGCTCAGCGATTCCGGCATCCAGATCAACTATTACAAAAGCAGCCAGCATGCCGTGTACCGGATCATGTACGGCGGCATTTACGGACTCTCTCACCGGGAAGCGGTGCTCAGCGCCATAACCGCCGACTATCACCCGAAGAAACGTACGCCGCAGCTGCTGGAGCAGCACGGCGACATCCTGAAGCCTTCGGACACCGAACGGGTCCACCGGCTGGGTTCTTTGCTGATGCTGGCCAAAGCGATCCGTTCCACCCCGGTGGTGGAGAGCATCACCGTAACCGCCAAAAACGGCTCGCTGCACGTGATATTGCACGGTACAGACGAGCCGCTGGTTCAAAACAGCCGTATGGAAGAAACCTCAAAGGATCTTGAAGAAGCCTGGAAGGTCAAGTTGACATGGTCCAACCTTGCGGCTTCCATAAAGTAATGTTCATTGCCTCCGTCTGGCTTCGCAGCGGAGGTTCTTCATTTTTCACGAAAACGTAGTTGCCGTTCGCCTGCAGCTCTCTTGCTTTGACGTTATCGCGCAGCAGCAGCTTCAGGATGTTGACCGCCGTCTCTTTGGCCGCCGGATCCGACACCGGACACATCAGCTCGATCCGCCGCTTGAGGTTCCGCGTCATCCAGTCCGCGCTGGACAAATAGACATCCGGGTTTCCATCGTTTTCGAAATAAAAAATCCGGCTGTGCTCCAGGAAGCGGTCCACGATGCTGATGACCCTGATATTTTCGCTGAGGCCCTCCACGCCCGGGCGCAGGCAGCATACCCCCCTGACGATCAGTTCAATGCGTACCCCGGCCTGGGAAGCCAGGTACAGCTCGTCGATCATGTCCTGGTTGGACAAGGAATTGATCTTCGCGATGATCCGCGCTTTCTTGCCCTTGCGAGCCTGCTCGGCCTCCCGCCGGATCAGGCGGAACAGCTCGGCCTTCAGCCCGTTGGGCGCGATGCGCAGCGCCTTAAGATTTTTCGGGCCGGAGAAGCCGGTAATTTCGTTAAATAGCTCCGAAGCATCGTCCCCGATGACCGGATTGGAGGTAAACAGACCGACATCCGTATAGACTCTCGCCGTGCTGGCATTGTAGTTGCCCGTGCCGACATGCACATACCGGCGCAGTCCCTGCTGCTCGCGGCGCACGACCAGGATGATTTTGGCATGGGTCTTTAATCCGACCAGACCGTAAACGACATGGCAGCCGGCTTTCTCCAGCTTCCTCGCCCAGGCGATATTCCGTTCCTCGTCAAACCTCGCTTTCAGCTCGACCACCACCGTCACCTGCTTGCCGCATTCCGCCGCATGAGCCAGGGCCGGGATCAGCTGGGAATCGCCGTTCACCCGGTAAAGCGTCATTTTGATTGCCATCACCTTCGGATCTTCCGCCGCTTCCTGCACGAAGTCGGTGACCGCGTCAAACGATTCATAAGGATGATAAACCAGCACGTCCTGCCTGCGCAGCAATTCGAAATGGCTTTCATGCGGCTGGAATTCCTGCGGATAAACCGGCTGAACCGGCGGGTATTTCAAATGGGAAAAACCTTCGAGGCCGTCGGCGAACCCGATCAGATAACTTAAATCGAGCGGACCGTCGATTTCGTAAATGTCCTCAAGCTCGAACTCTTCCTGCAGTTCGGCCAGCGCGTCCGGATGAATCCCTTTCTGCACTTCCAGACGGACCGGCGCCCCGCGTCTGCGTCTGCGGAGCTCTTTTTCAATTTCCTCGAGCAAATCCTCCGCTTCTTCTTCATTGATGGTCAGATCCGCATTGCGCGTCAAACGGAATTCATGAACGGCAAGCGGCGTATACCCGATAAAAAGAGTATGGATATGATGTTTGATCAGCTCTTCTATCAAAATAAACGACTTGCGTTTGCTGTTGGCTCTCAGCGGCACCGGAACCACCCTCGGCACGTTGGAAGGAACTTGTACAATCGCAAATAAGGGTTCTTCCTCCGTTTCGGCATCCTCTTTGCGCAGCAGAACCGACAGATAAACGAATTTCGTATGAACGAGGGGGAACGGGCGGCTTTGGTCCACCGCCATCGGCGTCAGCACTGGAAAAATGATGTCGTGATAATAATGGTCCAGCGCTTTCTGCTGGGTCGTATTCAGATCGTCATATTCCTGAAAAACTACCCCTTTCCTGGCGAGCAAACGCGTCAGCTCCCGGTAGCTTTTATACTGCTCCGCGGTCATTTGCTTGATTCGTTTGACCAGACGGCGGTAAAGCCCTGAAGGGGCGTAACCGGTAAAATCTTTTTGCGTAAAGCCGGCTTTGATCTTCTCCATTGTTTCGGCCACCCGGACAGCCATAAACTCGTCCAGATTGCTCGCCACAATGCCAAGGAATTTCAGACGCTCAAGCAGCGGCGTGCCGCTGTCCTGGGCCTCCTGCAGCACCCGGCGGTTGAACTCCACCCAGCTGAGATCCCGGTTTACGTATTGTCCTGTATTGACTTCGTTTGTTTCTCTTAACATGTCGGTCCTCCGAATGTCAGCATACTTAATTAGCTTAACTATGTAATTGTACTTTGCGGACTTGACGTTCGTGTAATCACAGTGTAAAACCAATGTAAATTTTATGTAAAGCCAATTTTAAAAATGACGGCATTCAAGCAGATTTATGTTAAAAAACAGTTTCATTATGCCCGCCCGGCTGCCATTTGATTTCACGCTCACCTCTTGCAAAAACTTCTTTAAAAATCAAACCTGCTTTTTTACAAAATTTAGGTATAATTACATTACATCCTTGCTATTTTCTTCCAGAGCATTTCGTTTCCTGATTTGACAGGAAAGGAGGAGGACAACCCGTTTTTTTGCAAACGCTTACTCGCTTTTGAACTCCTGAATACAGTTCCAGAATCGGTTGATCAAAAACCTATTTGCGGGAGGAGACATTTATGTTTAAAAAAGTAGTTTCGGCCGTTTCCGGTTTGGTTATGGTCATGGGGTTGTTTTCGGCCGGTCCCGGCATTTCGCATGCCGCAGGGATTGGCGACGCGAATACCACCATTTTTGGACCCAATGTCTACGTATTTGATCCTTCAATGCCGGCAGCGGATATTCAGAACACCGTAAACTCCGTTTTTGCCGCCCAGGAAACCAATGAGTTCGGCAGCCAGAGAAACGCGCTTTTGTTTAAACCGGGTTCCTACAATATCAACTTTAACGTAGGTTTTAACACCCATGTGGCGGGGCTGGGACAAAATCCCGGCGACGTGACCATTAACGGCGGGTTAAACGTCAACGCGGATTGGGACAACGGGAACGCTACGAGAAATTTTTGGCGTACGATCGAAAACTTGACCATCAGCCCTTCCAGCGGCGTCACCCAAATCGCCGTTTCGCAGGCTGCTCCGCTTAGACGCCTTCATATCAAAGGGGAGCTGGACCTGTTCGACTTCGATTCCAACTGGAACGCAGGCTGGGCGAGCGGCGGTTTCCTGGCGGACTCCATTGTGGACCGCGCGGTCGTTCCCGCTTCCCAGCAGCAGTGGTTGTCCCGGAACAGCCAATGGGGCTCCTGGAATAACGGTGTCTGGAATATGGTGTTTGTCGGCGACAACAATGCGCCTGCCGGCCAGTTTCCGGAACCTCCATATACGGTAGTGGACAAGACGCCGGTCATCCGGGAAAAACCTTACCTCTACATCGATAACGGCGGACAATACCGCGTATTTGTCCCCGCCCTTCAGACGAACACCCAGGGAGTGAGCTGGGCGAACGGCTCTACGCCGGGCACCTCCCTTTCCATCGACCAGTTCTATATCGCGAAACCGGATACGGCTACGGCGGCCAGCATCAATACGGCTCTCGCCCAGGGGAAAAACCTGCTCTTTACGCCGGGTATCTTTCACTTGAATGATACGATCCGCATCACCAATCCGAATACGGTCGTACTTGGCATCGGCATTCCGACCCTGGTGCCGGACAACGGAAAACCGGTGATGACTGTCGCTGATGTAGACGGCGTCAAAATTGCCGGTCTGACCTTTGACGCAGGGCCGGTCAACACCTCGTCCCTGCTCGAAGTAGGTCCTGCCGGCAGCAGCGCCGGCCATGCCGCCAATCCTACTTCGCTGCATGATCTTACGTTCCGGATTGGAGGCGCTTCCAATGGCAGAACGGATGCTAACCTGGTCATCAACAGCAGCAACGTCATCGGCGACCATTTCTGGATCTGGCGCGCCGACCACGGCAACGGCGCCGGCTGGACCAGCAACGTGTCCAAAAACGGCCTGATCGTCAACGGTGCCAATGTCACCATTTACGGTCTGTTTAACGAACACCACAACGAATACCAGACGGTTTGGAACGGAAACGGCGGACGACTTTATTTCTATCAGTCGGAAATTCCTTACGACGTTCCCAACCAGCCGGCCTGGATGTCTCATGCAGGAGCGGTGAGCGGGTACGCTTCTTACAAGGTGGCCGACTCCGTAACCAGCCACGAAGCCTGGGGTCTTGGAATCTATTCTTATTTCCGGGATGCAGCCGTCAAGCTGAACAGCGCTATTGAGGTGCCGAACGTGCCCGGCGTCAAAATTCACCATGCCACCACGATCTGGCTGAACGGCACGCCGGGCAGCGAAATTACCCATATCATCAACAATACCGGTGGTACCGTATATGGAAACAACCCTGCTTCGGCCATGCGCCAGACGCTTACGGAATTTGCGGGGAATGGCAGCGGCAACAACGACACGACACCGCCAAGCGTTCCAGGCAATCTGACAGCAGCTGCCGTTTCATCCAGCCAGATTAACCTGAACTGGAATGCTTCTACGGACAACATTGGGGTCACCGGGTACGAAATCTACCGCAATGGAAATCTGGCGGGCACTTCGACTACAACCAGCTATACGGACACCGGTCTGGCTGCATCCACCAGTTACAGCTATACGGTAAAAGCCAAAGATGCGGCCGGCAACCTGTCGGCTTTCAGCAATCCGGCTTCGGCCGCTACCTCTTCGGACACGGGCGGCGGGACGGCGCTGGACCGCAGCGGCTGGACGGCTGTCTCCGATCCGGCCAGCGCGGACGGAACGGCCAATCTGTTTGACGGGAATTTAGCGACGCGCTGGAGTGCCGGTGCGCCGATGGCTCCCGGACAAACGCTGACCATTGACATGAAAAAAGCATACAGCCTCAACACCATCCAAATGGATTCAGCGGGCAGCGTCAACGACTACGCGCGGGGTTACGAGGTATATCTGTCCAATGACGGCAGCACCTGGGGCAACCCGGTCGCAAGCGGGACGGGAAGCGGAGCACTGCTCACCGTTACCCTTGCCGGCCAGAATGCCAGATATATCAAAGTCGTACAGACCGGCACCTCGACCAGCTGGTGGTCCATCCATGAATTCAACGTATACGGCACCAACGCCGCCAGCGGGAATACCCCGCTTGACCGGACGGGCTGGACCGGGGCTTCAACGCCTTCAAGCGGCGATCTTGCCGCAAATCTGTTCGACGGCAGCCCGGCCACGCGCTGGAGCACCGGGGCGCCGATGGCTCCTGGGCAAGAATTAACCCTTGACCTGAAGGCGGCCAAAAACTTCAGCAAAATCATCATGGACTCTACAGGCAGCAACGAAGACTACGCACGGGGTTATGAAATCTATGTATCCAATGACGGCATTAATTTTGGCAGCGCCATTGCGTCGGGAACCGGCAGCGGACCGACGGTCACCGTTACCTTCGCTCCCCAGACGGCCAGATACATCAAAATCGTGCAAACCGGCACCAGCACCAGCTGGTGGTCGATTCATGAACTGAACTTGTATGCGTAAATTGAAACGCCGGTTTTGACTTTGAATCCTGCAGGAATAGGCATAAGAAAACCGGCCGAACGATTGCGATTACGCCAGATCAACGGCTTAAAAGTTGAACAGAACAGCTGCGTTTTGCCGCCTGATGTTTTTGAATCGGGCGGTGGCGCAGCTGTTTTATTGACGCTTCAATTTCGTTACCCGCCAAGACCTTGCACAAGCTATTGCCGCCGTCTTGGCCCAAGCGGAACTTCATGCCTGCAAAACCTACGAGCTCACCGCTCCTCAAACGTGGAGTATTGACGATTTGGCCGGAGTTTTATCGGAGGTTTCGGGCGGATCCGTTTCCGTGCGCGAAGATTCGTCGATTGAAAACTGGATTTTTGGATTTCTCAAAAACATCGACACCCGCTCTTCCTCGAACGATCTGATCCGGCTGACCGGAGGAGCGGTCAAGCCGCTTATAGAGGGAATCCGGCCGCTGCTCCGATAGGGACCGGTTCGTCTTCATAAAATTTCGCCGCCATATTCCTTAATTAAAGGAATAAACTTAGCTTTTACCTGTGCCGCGAGCTCCTGCGGATTCAGCTCTATTTGTGTGCCAATTCTCCCCGCGCTGACCGCGATGCTTGCCTGTCCTTCGGCACTGGCATCGATAAAAGTGGGGTACAGCTTTTTCATTCCTACAGGAGAGCAGCCTCCCCGGACATAGCCCGTCCACTTGAGCAGCTCCTTGACAGGCAGCATCTCTATCTTTTTCTCCCCGGCTGCCTTGGCCGCTTTTTTCAAGTCGAGTTCCTCCGCTACCGGAATGACATACACATAGATTTGGCTGCCCTGATGGGCCACAAGCGTTTTAAAGACGGATTCCTGCGGCTTGCCTATTTTCTCCGCAACGGCGGTACCGTGAATTTGACCGTCCTCATGATCGTAGCTCAGCACCTCGTACGGAATGTTCGATTTGTCAAGCAGCCGCATGGCATTCGTTTTGCCTTCAGCCATTTTCTATTCCTCCCCCTCCCGTTGTTTTCTCCATCACCACATACCTTTTGCCATCCTTCTCAAATTCGTTCCCCGTTTTAAGCAGTCCGAATTTCTCCTAAAAAGCCGCCTTCTCGATCCGGGCATTGCAAAAAAGGCGTTTTGCCCCCGCCTGCCGGGGGGTGCCATCATCATCGTCTTTCAGCTTGACGTAATCCAGGCTCCGGTCCGACCACATCATTTCATGGCGCAGCTGCCAGACAAGCTCTTTGGAGATTTTTTCGATAGGCATAAGCCCCCTCCTTCTTAGTTGCTTTATCTATGAATAATATGGATACTACAAACGGAATTCCGAAAGGAGAAAATGATGACTTATCCCCGGTATCCCTATATGGGCTGGAAAACGCGCAGTACCGTCGTCCCTGTCGTTTTTCCGCCGCAGCATCAAGACAGGCATCCCGGCTTTGAATATGTCATGAATCCTCGCCCGATCTCCGACAATCCTGCTTACACCGGCAGCGGCAGATTAAAAAACAAAATTGCGCTGATCACCGGCGGTGACAGCGGGATCGGCCGTGCTGTCGCCATCGCTTTTGCCAAAGAAGGCGCCGATATCGCCATCGTTTACCTCGACGAACATCAGGATGCCGCCGAAACCAAACAAATGATTCACAAGCTTGGACGCCAATGTTTGTCCCTTGCCGCCGATTTGAGGCAGGAGAACAACTGTTACGCCGTAGTGGAGAAAACGGTCCAGACCTATGGCAAGCTGGACATTCTGGTGAATAACCACGGGGTGCAGTTTCATCAGCCAAGCATTTTGCAAATCTCCCGTGAGCAGCTGCTGAATACGTTCCATACCAATATTATTTCATTTTTTGATCTGACGAAAGCCGCGCTGCCCCATCTGCGCGCAGGAAGCTCGATTATCAACACGACCTCGGATACTGCCTTCTCCGGCATGGCCAACATGATCGATTATACCGCTGCCAAAGGAGCCGTTGTATCCTTTACCCGCTCTTTATCCCTTTCGCTGGCCGAGCAGGGCATCCGCGTCAACGCTGTAGCTCCCGGGCCGACTTGGACGCCGTTAATCCCTTCCGCCTTCACCGCCGAGGAGGTCACCACTTTTGGGACCGAGGTTCCGCTCAGGCGGCCGGGGCAGCCGTTTGAACTGGCTCCCGTTTATGTGCTGCTGGCCTCGGATGACGCTTCTTACACATCGGGGCAGGTTTATTTTACCAATGGAGGTTCAGTCGTTACTTGAGCTATAGATAGGCAGATTATGCAGAGGACAAGACCAACCTACTGCATCCCTTTTATGTTGAAGGCCGGATAGTCGGCGGAATTAGCGTGAGCGGGGGAACCAGTCCCCAGGACATCGAAGTGGCCCAAGCTGCCGTTCAAGCCTTTGGAAATCTGAAGATCCATGCTTCCTCCCCCAGGTCCGGGCACGGATAGGAACAAATGCTGTGGATCCGACTTTATCCTAAAAAAAGAAGCAGGTTCCGGTGAATCCGGGACCTGCTTTCTATTTGGCTTAGCTCGAAAATTAGGCTTTCACGCCGTATTTCTCTCGGGAGAGACGGGTAGCCTCCACCATGTTTCTCAGCGCCAGCACGGTTTCTTCGTCTTTGCGCGTCTTCAGTCCGCAGTCCGGATTAATCCAAAATTGGGACGGCTTCAGCACCCGCAAAGCGCGGTCGATCATGGAGGTCATTTCTTCAACCGGCGGTACGCGCGGACTGTGGATGTCGTAAACGCCGAGACCGATACCTTTGTCATAAGTGTATTTCTCGAAGCTTTCGATCAATTCGCCATGGCTGCGCGAAGTTTCAATCGAAATGACGTCCGCATCCAAAGCGCTGATCGCTTCGATGATATCGTTGAATTCGCTGTAGCACATATGGGTATGGATCTGCGTTTCATCCTTAACCGTTATCGTGGACAACCGGAACGCCTTCACCGCCCATTCCAGGTAATGAGGCCACTGGTCTCGTTTGAGCGGAAGTCCCTCGCGCAGGGCAGGTTCGTCAACCTGAATCATGCCGATGCCCGCCGCTTCCAAAGCTTCTAC
Organism: Paenibacillus mobilis; assembly: GCF_058267595.1. NCBI lineage: Bacteria > Bacillati > Bacillota > Bacilli > Caryophanales > Paenibacillaceae > Paenibacillus > Paenibacillus mobilis. Next base: position 260,905 of record NZ_JBZCMS010000004.1, on the reverse strand, counting down.
CTCTTTGCGCAGGGCAAGCGCAATTTGATAAGCGACCTCCTCGCGGGACAGGTCGTCTCGAACAAAGGACCAGTTGAGGATCGTGACCGGACCGGTCAGCATGCCTTTTACCGGAGCTTTGGTGAGCGATTGGGCATAAACCGTTTCGGCCACCGTCATCGGAGCCGTGAATTCAATATCCCCGTAAATAATCGGCGGTTTCACGCAGCGAGAACCGTAAGATTGTACCCAGCCCAGCGACGTAAAGGCGAAGCCATCCAGCTTTTCCCCGAAAAATTCCACCATGTCCGTACGCTCGAATTCTCCGTGCACCAGCACATCCAGTCCAAGCTCCTCCTGAATACGAATCCAGTCCTGAATCTGTTCCTTGATGAACGTTTCATATTTCTCCGGACTCCATTCGCCTTTGCGCCATTTCTGTCTGGCGCTCCGCACTTCCGGCGTTTGCGGGAAGCTGCCGATCGTGGTCGTTGGGAGCAGCGGCAGCTGATATTTGTTCTGCTGAAGCTCACGGCGCGTATCCACGTCAGCCGTTCTTTCGGCCGGTTGAGCGGTGGCTTCGGCCGTCAGCTGACGAACCGCTTTTTTGTTTCTGGCAGGCGACTCCTGCAGCGTTTTGCGTCCGCGATCCGCTGCGGCCAGCTCGGCGCTGACGGCTTCCGCGCCCTGATTGCCTGCTTTGGTAAGCAGGACAAGCTCGGCGATTTTTTCATTTGCGAAAGCAAGCGCCTCTTTCAAAACCGGCTCCAGCTTCTGCTCCTGGGCAGCCGTTACCGGCACGTGCAGCAAGCTGTTGGAAGGCTGAACGACCAGTCGGTCGGAAGAAACAACCTTTTTCAAGGTATCCAGCAGCGCAAGCTGTCCGGACAGATTCGCTTTCCAGATGCTTCTACCGTCAATGACGCCGGCTCCCAGCACTTTGTCGCCAGGGAAGCTGTGCTCCAGCAGGGAACGCAGATTTTGCCCTCTGTCGTGCACAAAGTCGAGGCCGATGCCCTGCACCGGCAGGGATACGATCTCCTGATAGTGATCCACCGCTTCAAAATAAGTCTGCACCAATACGTTCAGCTTGGACAGCTGCTCGCTTAATGCAGCATAAATGCGCTGCACTTCGGCAAGTTCTTTTGCTGTCAGCGTGCCCACAAGCGCCGGTTCGTCGATCTGTACCCACTGCACGCCTTCCTGCTCCAACTCGGACAACACTTGTCCATACAGCGGCAGCAGACGGTCTACCCAAGCCGTGAATTGCTCGGCTTCATACCCTTTGGACAACTTCAGCAGCGTGAACAGGCCGAGAAGCACCGGTTTGCCTTCAATACCCAGCTTCGCTTTCGCTTCGCGGTAAGCTTCAAGCGGCTTGTTCAACGTCAGCACAGGCTGCAAATCCGCAGTAAGCTCCGGTACGATATAGTGATAGTTTGTATTAAACCATTTGGTCATCTCGGAGGCGGTTGCGTCCTTATTTCCCCGGGCAATCGCGTAATAAGTGGCCAGATCCACCCGGCCTCCCGTCCAAGCAAAACGTTTTGGAACCAGACCAAACATGACGGACGTATCCAAAACGTGATCATAATAAGTAAAATCGTTGACCGGAATCAGGTCGATTCCTTGCTCCTGCTGGAACTTCAAATTTTCGAGACGAATGGCTTCCAGTTCGCTGTGCAGCTCCTGCTCCTCCAGCTTTCCGGCCCAATAAGCCTCGATTGCTTTTTTCCATTCCCGATTTCTGCCGATGCGCGGGTACCCCAAATTGCTGCTTTTCATGTGGAAACTCTCCTCTATATTGAGTTTGGTCGAGCGGTTCCTGCAGGCCTGCTGTCGTCCGCTTTTCTCGTTAAACTCAAAATAGCATAGTTCCCCTGATATAGGGTAAATCCAAAAAGATATAGCCGGTTATAGCAAAAAACTATATCAAAAACAGGAGAGAGAGAATTACCCGGCCGGATGTCCGCGTCTCATACAAGTTAAATACTCCCGGCTGATTCCTTTGAAGCCGAATCCTTGCTCAATTTTGTTTTTTATCTCCGTATTTTTCTACGGCCTCTTCGAACGGCGTTATATCAATGCTCCCGCTAATGACTTTATAGCTGGCTAGTTTAGGGCATATAACCTGAGGCCATAACTGTCGTGATGGTCCGGGTACTGCTTTATCAAGTAAAGATCATAATCGACTGAATACGCCATTTGCCGATTTTCCGCACAAGCAGCTCCCTCCTTAATCCACGCTCGTTTCATTGGATACCAAAACTGGGAATTTTTAAGAATAGATCCTTTTCAATTTACGGCCGTCCCTTTGTTTCCGTCAATTCGACCAGAAGCCCATACTTTTTTCATGAAAAAAGCTCCCTTCCGGGAGCCTTACTTACGGCAAATGATTAAGCTATCGTTTGTAATAGCAGGACGAGATGTTTTTCAACCGCGGAGTCGTCCGCTTCCTCCAAATATTCAGGCTTCAGCAGCTGATATTTCTTCATTTTATAAAAATCGAAAATAGCCTGTTTCAAGGTGACATCATATTGGATCGAAAACGCCGGTTCCATGAGACGCCGAAGTACGGCATCGTCCTGAACCATAAACAGCACCGCGTTCATCCTGTTGAAGATTCCCCGATCCATCCCGGTTTCGAAAAAGGACTCCAGACTTTTATTCCGGTTTTGCAGGGCCGCTGCAAGATGGTCATAAAGCCCCGGATAAAATTCTTTCAGATCATTCAGGAACACGTCGGATAAATAAAGGACGCAGACCAAAGACTGGATGAATGTTTTTTGAAAACGAGCCACATAAGAAAGGGAATCATCTTGAATGAAGCTGTCTATCTCTTTCAAAAAGTGAACGGAATAGTCCACAAGCCCCTCCATGATTTCATCTTTGGAGGAAAAATGTTTATAAAGCGTCACCTTGCTGATATCCATGTATTTGGCGATTTCATCTATTTTCAACTGGCTGAACCGCGTGTGTCTCATAACGGATTTTAATTTCAAGAGATAATTTTCTTTGCTTTGGCCTTTCCTCACCGCTAAATACCTCCTCTGAAGCTCATAAATTCTATTATAGCTGAAACCCTGGGGACTACAAACAACATTTATTAAATTAACTAATTTTATTAAAATAGTTTACTTAGTTAAAAATAAGCTTTATAATGTTCCTGTATTCAAATGGTTTGGTACAACCTAATAATTGGAGGAGGAACAGGAATTATGCGTGTATTTGTTACAGGAGCAACCGGTTTTATTGGATCCGCGGTAGTAAAAGAGCTCATCGGTGCAGGACATCAGGTTATCGGCCTTGCCCGCACAGACAAAGCAGCCGCTCAGCTGGCTGCAGCGGGAGCAGAGGCACACCCCGGGAGTCTTGACGACCTGGGCAGCCTTCAATGTGCCGCCATGTCGGCGGATGGGGTGATACATCTCGCTTTTAAACATGATTTTTCGGATTATGCAGGGGCCATCGAAACCGATCTGCGCGCGGTCGAGGCGATCGGAGCAGCGCTTGAGGGCTCGGGCAAGCCGTTCGTAAATACCTCGGGTACCCTGATGCTTCTGGGCGTGTGTCCGCCGGGAGCTATAGGGACCGAGGAAATGCTGTCCGATTCGAAGACATCGCGCGCCGCGTCCGAAAATCTGTCGATCTCGCTGGCCCGGCGCGGAGTGCGTTCCTCCGTTGTCCGTCTTTCCCCCTCCGTGCACGGCGAAGGGAATCAAGGTTTCGTCTCCACTCTAATCGGCATTGCCCGCAGCAAAGGCGTATCGGCTTACATCGGCGACGGATCAAACCGCTGGCCGGCGGTAAACCGCCTCGATGCCGCCCGTTTGTTCCGGCTGGCATTGGAACAAGCGCAAGCCGGATCCATCCTGCACGCCGTCGGCGATGAGGGAGTTCCACTCCGTGAAATTGCAGCCGCGATTGGAAGCGGGCTCAACGTACCTGTGGCCAGCATCTCCCGGGAAGAGGCAGACGCCCATTTTGGTTTTCTGGCGGCTCCAGCTTCAGCCGATAATCCGACCTCGAGCCAACAGACCCAGGAACGACTCGGATGGCGGCCGGAGCATACAGGACTGATCGCGGCCCTTAATCAAGGGGTTTACTTTAAAAATGAATAGTTTTATTAACAACTAAACAAAGACAAAAAAGCCCGCAAAGGCCCCTTTTTAAGGGTCAAGCGGGCTTTTCGACGTTTATCGGTCTATTTTGAACGCGTGCCTAGTAAGGATATCAACTACTTTTTCTCAAAACATAGACATATAAAGCAGAACAACCGTGGATTTCAGGGGAAAAGTGAAAGTAAATACTGTTTAACCCACAATTTTTCTATTAAATTTCATAAGTTGATTGTGGAGGTGATTAGAATGAGAAAAAGACATGGAAAACCTGTTGTTGTTGTTCTAAAGCCTGGTCAAAAGGTCTTGGTAGTTTGTAAACATCCCCATCGGCACCACCACCACCATCATAGAAAATGTTTCCGCAAGTGCTGGTATTAATGGATTTGGTCTAAAAGAAGGGGAGCTTGCTTCCCTTCTCTTCTACTTATTTAGTTACTTGACTAGAGAGAGGAAGCTGAAAGCAAACTTTCTCATATACACAAAAAACCGGGCCCTAAGGGTCCCGGTTTTTTTGATGTAATTGATTCAGAGTTAATTATGGTGGTGCAGGCGTTACATCATGCCGCCCATACCGCCCATGCCGCCCATATCAGGGGCACCAGCAGCGCCAGCAGGTTCTGGTTTGTCAGCGATCACAGCTTCGGTTGTCAGGAACAGACCTGCAACGGATGCAGCATGCTGCAAGGCGGAGCGAGTTACTTTGGCAGGGTCAACGATACCGGCTTCGATCATGTTTACCCATTCGCCGGTAGCGGCGTTGAAGCCGATCCCTGTTTTTTCTTTTTTCAGACGGTCAACGATAACGGAACCTTCTTCGCCAGCGTTAGCGGCGATCGTGCGGATTGGCTCTTCCAGAGCGCGGAGTACGATCTCTACGCCTGTTTTTTCGTCGCCAGCCGCTTGAACGGCTGCAACAGCGCCATATACGTTTACGAGTGCTGTACCGCCACCGGCAACGATCCCTTCTTCAACCGCAGCGCGAGTTGCGTTCAGGGCGTCTTCGATGCGCAGTTTGCGCTCTTTCAGTTCGGTTTCGGTAGCTGCGCCGACTTTAACAACCGCTACGCCGCCAGCCAGTTTGGCCAGACGTTCTTGCAGTTTCTCTTTGTCGAACTCGGAAGTGGTTTCTTCCAGTTGAGCGCGAATTTGGTTTACGCGAGCATCGATATCGGCTTTGTCGCCAGCGCCGTCAACGATGGTTGTGTTTTCTTTCGTTACGATCACTTGACGGGCGTTACCCAATTGATCGATCGTCGTGGATTTCAGGTCAAGACCCAATTTCTCCGTGATCACTTGGCCGCCGGTCAAAGCAGCGATATCCTGCAGCATAGCTTCACGACGGTCGCCGAAGCCAGGAGCTTTTACAGCTACCGCGTTAAATGTGCCGCGCAGTTTGTTGACGATCAGCATCGCTTGAGCTTCGCCTTCGATGTCTTCCGCGATGATGACAAGCGGACGGCTTTGTTGAACGATTTTCTCAAGCAATGGCAGAATTTCCTGCGTGCTGCTGATCTTTTTATCGGTAATCAGGATATAAGGGTTATCCAGGTTAGCTTCCATTTTGTCTGTATCTGTAATCATGTAAGGAGAGATGTAGCCACGGTCAAATTGCATACCTTCTACAACTTCCAGTTCTGTAGCGAATCCGCGGGATTCTTCGACTGTGATTACGCCGTCTTTGCCGACTTTCTCCATCGCTTCGGCGATCAGTTGGCCTACTTCTTCGTCAGCAGCGGAGATCGCAGCTACTTGAGCGATGGATTGTTTGCCTTCGATCGTTTTGGAGATCTTTTGCAGCTCTTCTACCGCAGCGCGAACGGCTTTGTCGATCCCTTTACGAAGACCGATCGGGCTTGCGCCGGCCGTTACGTTTTTCAAACCTTCACGGATGAGGGCTTGAGCCAAAACGGTTGCTGTCGTAGTACCGTCACCGGCAACGTCGTTTGTTTTGGTTGCTACTTCTTTAACCAGCTGAGCGCCCATGTTTTCAAAAGCGTCTTCCAGTTCGATTTCTTTAGCGATCGTTACGCCGTCATTGGTAATGAGCGGGCTGCCGAATTTCTTTTCCAATACTACGTTGCGGCCTTTAGGACCAAGCGTTACTTTTACGGCGTTAGCCAAAGCGTCTACACCACGAAGCATTGCGCGGCGAGCGTCTTCACTGAATTTAATGTCTTTTGCCATTGTAAGAAACCTCCCAAATTATCGTTTTATTTTATTGGTTCGTCCAGGTTTGAAGTCTGTCTTTCGATTTGGTGCGGGTCTATTATTCAACGATGGCTTGAATGTCGCTTTCTTTCATAATCAAATATTCTTTGCCTTCGTATTTAACTTCTGTGCCGGCATATTTGGAGAAGATCACCACGTCGCCAACTTGAACTTCCAAAGGAACACGAACGCCGTCTTTCAGCGTACCGCTGCCTACGGCAACGATTTTGCCTTCTTGCGGCTTTTCTTTGGAGGTGTCCGGAAGCACGATTCCGGATGCCGTTGTTTCGCTTTGTTCACTAGCTTCCACCAATACGCGTTCACCTAAAGGTCTGATCATGAAAAAATAGCCTCCTTCGAAATTATGTTAGATTTTTAATTTAAAGTGACTGTCTGTTATGTATTAGCACTCGACATGTGTTAGTGCTAACAACACTGTTTATGATACTCAAGTTAACTTCTTTTTTCAAGCCCTTTGTACAATTTTTTACCGAAAAAACATCCCGATTTTAAAGACTCCTTCTAAAGTGCCTCTTTGCAAAAAAGCCGTTTGGACATTCCCTACTCATTCTATCCTTGGCAGAAAGAATATATTCCGGGATTATGCTCAAACGGACATGGTAGCGATCAGCCTTCCTGCTGTTGCGGATGCTGCTTTCGGTAGACGCGCGCCGACAAAACAATGCTGAATTCATACAGCAGCAGAAGCGGAACAAGCACCAGAAATGCCGAGAAAAAGTCGGGAGGCGTAATCGCGGCGGAGGCCACAACGAGCACGAAATAGGCCATTTTCCGCATTTTCCGCAGCTTCGCCGGATTCACGAGCCGGAGATGGGTCAGGAACAGCACCACCAGCGGCAGCTCGAATACCAGCGATACAGGCACTACGATGTTGGTAAGAAAGCGGAAATAGTCGGCCGCCCCGTAGGTTTCAACCAGGCCTAATTCCCTGTTGAGATTAGAGGTAAAATGAAGGGCCAGCGGGAACACCGCATAATACCCGAAGGCAGCTCCGCCGGCAAAGCTGAAAAATGCAAACGGAATATACTTCAGCGTCGCCCGGCGCTCCTCAGGCTTCAGGCCGGGGCTCACAAACGCCCACAGCTGATAGAAGGTAAAAGGCAAAGTAATGCCGAACGCGACGGTCAGCGCGATTTTCATATAAATGCCCACTCCGTCCCAGAAGGAAAAAGCATTTAAACGCAAATACGCTCCGCCGCTGCCTTTGGCCGTCAGATAGTGATAGACCGGCTCCGCCGCAAAAAAACCGCCGACCAGCACAAGGGCAAACACCAGCAATACGGCAAGCAGGCGTTTGCGGAGCTCCACGAGGTGGCTGGTCATGCTCATCGTTTTGGATGTGGATGGTTCGCTCATGTGATCCTCCTTGGCTGCCGCATCCTTTAAGCTGTCCTAAAAATTAAATAATGGCTGATTACAGACGGAATTGGCCAGTGACCATCAGCAGCGCTTCCGGAAGCTGTTCCATAATCGCGGCCAGATTTTCATGAACGCCTTTAGGGGTTCCCGGCAAATTGACGATCAGCGTTCTGCCCCGGATGCCTACGACGCCCCTGAACAGCATGGCGGCCGGATTCTTTTTCATCGCTCCCGCCCGCATCGCTTCCGCCAGCCCGGGCACCTCGCGTTCGATCACTCTCCGCGTAGCTTCGGGGGTAACATCCCTTGCGGCCAGCTCCGTTCCCCCGGTCGTTAAAACGAGATTGGCCTGAAAATAATCCGTCATTTCAATAAGTGCGGCAATAATTTCGTCTTCCTCGTCCGGAACGATTCGGTATTCGATAATTTCACCGTTCAATTCCTCTTCGACCAGTTCCCGGATCACCTGGGCGCTCGTATCCTCCCGTTCTCCCCGGGAGCCTTTGTCGCTGGCCGTGAGGATGGCTGTTTTCCACTTCATCATAAAGGTTATCCTCCATCCGCAATTAGGAACTCTGGGTTATTTCTTCTGATAATCTCCGCTTTTGCCGCCCTGTTTGAATTTCAGCTCGGTGGGACCGATGACAATATCCTTCTGCAGCGCTTTGCACATGTCGTAAACCGTAAGCGCCGCGGCAGATACCGCCGTCAGCGCCTCCATCTCCACGCCGGTGCGGCCTTCCGTTTTGACGGAAGCTTCAATATAAAGCTGGTCGTGGCCGTTGTCGGCAAACGTAATGTTCACGCCGGTCAGCGGCAGCGGATGGCACATCGGAATCCAGTCCGAGGTGCGTTTCGCACCCTGGATGCCGGCGATTTGGGCTACGGCCAACACGTCGCCCTTGTGAATGTTTCCTTGTCTGACCGCCTCCAGCGTCGAAGGCAGCATGGTGACGGTCGTGACGGCGACCGCCGTTCTGAACGTGGCTTCCTTACCGGACACATCCACCATTTTGGCCCGGCCCTGCTCATTAAAATGGGTCATGCCGCTTCCTGGTTGCTCCATGGTTATACATCCTTATCCTTGTTTATGTAAAATACGTTTGCTGCTGTTATCAATACGTCCAGCTTGAGATCATGGGGCTCGGCCGGAACCTGCTCCATCAGCTGCTCCTCGAACAGTAGAGAGCCAAACAGCGCAGCGCCGGCTTCCTTATTGTTATGCTCCTGCCGGAGACGTTCGGCAAAACGGTCGTAATAACCTCCGCCGTAACCGACCCGGCCTCCCTGCCGATCATAGACCAAGCCGGGTACCATAACAAAATCAATTTCGCCGTAGCGGTCTTCCGGCCAAACCGGACTGCTGGCCACCGGCTCTGGAATGCCCCACAGGCCGGATTCAACCGAATCCCAGCCCTCAAAGCGGTGAAGCGTCAGCCGTCTGCCTGTTGTAATTCTAGGCACAAGCACGGTGTCGCCCCGCTCCAGACAGCTGTCCACCAAGGGAACCGTCGAGGGTTCGTCCTTAAAAGACAAATAGGTAAACAGCGTCAGTCCCTTGCCCTGCCGGCTTTCCCGAAGCGGCCCCAGCACCCGGCTTTCCGCAAGCCTGCATGCGGCTTCTGACAACGTCAGGCGCACGCCTTCCTCTATTGAAGCCCGGTTTGCAGCAGCCTGCTGTCTGAGCAGTTGTTTGAGTTCTTTCTGTTCCATTTCGGGAGCCTTTCCGTTTAATAGTTCTACTAATTAGTTTATCATTGTTCCATGAAAATGAAAACAAGCCCGCCCCGCTTCCTGAAAGCTTGGTTTAAAATGCCTTAAACCGCTCTTTCCGGTGCAAATGGAGCCGGTTTCGGTTAAACTGAAAAAGAATATTGACCTTACTGCCGCCGCTCGCCGGCGGATGACCATAAAGATGGAGGATGTTTGTTATTATGCTGCTTCAAGCCTCAAATATTACGAAGCTTTACGGAGTAACCCCTATATTGGAAGGCATCAGCCTTCAGATTCAGGAACGCGAAAGAATCGGCCTGGTCGGCGTCAACGGCGCGGGCAAATCGACGCTCCTGAAAATCCTCGCCGGAGAAATGTCTTACGACGGGGGGCAAATTTTTAAAGCCAAAGAAACGACGCTGGGTTATCTCGCGCAGAACAGCGGCCTGGCCTCGGACAAAACCCTCTGGGAGGAGATGCTGCTGGTCTTCGCTCCTCTGCTCGATATGGAAGCGGAGCTTCGCCGCATGGAGCATCAGATTGCCGACCCTGCCGCCAATCACGAGGACAAAAGCTATCAGGACCTGCTGGCGCGTTACGCCCACAATTCCGACCGCTTCAAGGATCTTGGGGGTTATGAAATCGAAACGCGGATCCGCAGCGTGCTGCACGGAATGGGTTTTGGCGATTTCCCGCCGGATACCCCGATCGCCACGCTGAGCGGCGGCCAGAAAACCCGGCTGGCTTTGGCCCGGATTTTGCTGAAGGCGCCCGACGTCCTGATGCTGGACGAACCGACCAACCATCTGGACATCGAAACGTTGACCTGGCTTGAAGATTATCTGCGAGCCTATTCCGGCTCCCTGCTCGTCGTCTCCCACGACCGCTATTTTCTGGACCGGCTCGTTACGTCCATCGTCGAGATCGAACGCCATCAATCCAAACGTTATACGGGCAATTACAGCCGTTATGCCGAGCTGAAGGACGCGGAATACGAAAGCGCCATGAAGCAATACGAGAAACAGCAGGACGAAATCGCCCGGATGGAAGAGTTTATTCAGAAAAACATCGTGCGGGCTTCGACCACCAAACGGGCCCAGAGCCGCCGGAAAATGCTCGACAAAATGGAGGTGCTCGACAAACCGCTTGGCGATTTGAAGAAAGCCAGCTTCTCCTTTGAAGCGGAAATCATGTCCGGCCGTGAGGTGCTGCAGGTTGACCAGCTGGCCTATGCTTTTTCACCGGATCACCCTTTGTTTAAAAATGTCTCCTTCGAGCTGCGGCGCGGCGAAACCGCCGCTTTGATCGGCCCGAACGGAATCGGCAAATCGACGCTGCTCAAAATCCTGACCGGTGACCTTAAGCCGACTTCCGGCAAGGTCAATTGGGGCACGAAGATCCGGATCGGCTATTACGATCAGGAGCAGACCCATCTGACCGGCAGCAACACCGTGCTCGAGGAGTTATGGAGCGCTTATCCCCAGGTGGAGGAAGCCCGCATCCGCACCATTCTCGGCAATTTCCTGTTCAGCGGAGATGACGTGCAAAAACGGGTCTCCAGCCTGAGCGGCGGGGAGAAAGCGCGGGTGGCCCTAGCCAAGCTTATGCTGCAGAAAGCCAATGTGCTGATCCTTGACGAACCGACCAACCATCTGGATTTATACAGCAAGGAAGTGCTGGAATCCGCCCTGCTCGATTATGACGGAACGCTGCTGTTCATCTCCCATGACCGTTATTTTCTTAATAAAATGGCCGAACGCGTTATTGAGCTCCACCCGGAAGGCGCGCGCCATTTCCTAGGAAATTATGACGATTATGTCGAGAAGAAACAGGAGCTGGCCGAGATTGCCGCTGAGATTGCCGCATCGGCAGCTGCCAAACAGGCCTCTGCCAAGAAAGAACCTGCTGACATAAACGACGCCAAAACGGGCGCCGCTTCTTTCGAAGCCGATAAGCAGGCCAAACGCGAGGAACGGAACCGGCAGCGCCGAATGGAGCAGCTTGAAGCGTCCATTGCCAAGCTTGAGGAAGTGATCGGAGTGTTGGAGCACGAACTGACGTTGCCCGAGGTTTACCAGGATTATTTGGCCGTCCAGGAGAGACAAACTGCAATCGATAAACAAAAAGCGGATTTGGCGGAAGCTTATGCCGAATGGGAGCAGCTTGCCGAAGCTTGACTAATCTTTGTTTTCGGAGCATAAAAAGTTTTAAAAAATTCGAAATTACGACGTAAAATTTATGCACATGGTTATCCACAAAAACCGTGATTAATTTGGACAAAAAAGCAAGGAAAATCGGCTAAAATCCCGCTAATAACAATAACTTTGAAAGTCAAGGCCCTTTTATCCACCAAGTTGTTCACATTATCCACAGTTTTCACAGGTTAACGCCGGCAAAAACAGCTCTTTTTCCTGTTTCAATCAAACCCTTACTGGGTATGCTTACATTCCGTTTACAAACAAAAACTGCTGAATTGTGGATAATTTTGTCCACAGCTTGACAGATCCGGATAGGCCTTCTATTGTTCCTTGATGCGGGTTGTCTTTTTCTTGAAACAGGCCCGCCGCAATGTTAGAATTCAAAACGTTAGCCGATAAGGAGAGGAGCTGAACCATGAGCAAAATCATTTACGGAGTATCCCATGTCGATGCAGACGAGCTGCAGCAGATTTTGGACGATAAAGAACGGGGCACGATCGTTATCGACGTACGAGAGCCCTTTGAATATGAAGCCGGACACATCCCGACCGTCCCGCTCATTCCGATGGGCGAGATCGCCGAATATGCGGATGAGATGGATAAAGAACGGGAATATGTGTTTATTTGCCGGAGCGGTTCGCGCAGCTTAAATGTCGCTCGTTATTTTCAGGAGCTGGGCTTTGAGAAGATTCACAATTACGAAGGCGGCATGCTGGGCTGGGATAAAGAGATCGTTACCGGTCCCGAGAAGATCATTGATGATTTTACCGGCATGGAGCAGCTGGAACGCAAATAAGACAAATAAGCGCCGCGAGAGTCCATTTGGACGATCGGGGCGCTTATTTATAGTAAGGCTTACTTTGAATTAAGTCTGCCTCCCCTCCAATAAACAGGATGAGGTGCATATCCCTGCCTGTTTCACCGCATCCTATTACGAATACAACATTTAGGAAAAGGGGATTTTTATCATGTCGCTGGCGACATTGGTCAGACATTCCGTCGTTTCGTTTATTATGCACCTGTTCGCTCCTGCGGTTATCGCTTCTTCAAACGTTCATTTCGACGATCCGGCCTACGCCAAGTGGGGACAGATTGCCGTCCAGCAGGCCATTACCCAATACGGGGCTTCCGTGCTGGATTACCTGCACATCGGCAGATACACCATTTCCCCAACGGTCAGTGAAGAACGTTTTAAGCTTTGGCTGAAGAAAAACGACCGTGAATTCGGCGTCTATGTCTACGTCCGTTTCGACACCGCCACCGAAGAGCTGATCTCCGTTCATTTTCAGCAGGCGGGTTAGGCCGGCAGGAACGGACTAAAGACTAGCTAAGTCGGCTTTCTCTACCGGCCTCCCCTAGCCCCCATAACCTTGCCGTGTTCACCTTTTACTCCGAGCTTTGAAAAAGTCCCGCATACGCCCCGTAGCCTGCCGGCTCCAACTCCTCCTTAGGGATGAACTGCAGGGCGGCGGAGTTCACCTGATAAATAAAACCTGTCGGCGATTGATCGCTGCGCAGCAGGACGCCCAGGCGGGAGCCGGATAACCGGCTCCTCAGCACAGTCTTCACCCGGCCCCCGCCATAGTCGGCTTCCTTGCGGACAAAACCGGCATTCAGCGGTTGGCTGAAGCTTGGTCGGCCTGTTCCGGCATCGAATTGGTCCAACGTGCTGAACAGCGGATCCCCGTTAACGATATCTACGTAAATCCCCACTTCAGTCTGATTCCAATAGGCGTTGTCATATGCCGGTTCTTCGGCGCCATGCTGCGTCACCTCGTACTGCAGACGGGTAAGCCGTTTGCGGAGCTGCTCCCGGTCCCTTGGCCCGCGCCAATGTCTCTCGGCGAAATCTTCCCGGCCGGAAGCCTCATAATAAATATTGTAGTCGTTGCGATGCGTATTATAGTAGTTCTGATGAACGTCCTCTGCCGAATAAAAAGGGCCGGCCGGACTGATTTCCGTAACGATTTTGCTTTTAAAACGTCCGCTTCCCTCCAGCGCCTTTTTGGAGGCTTCGGCTTTCCGGCGCTGTTCTTCGCTATGCGTATAAATCGCCGTCCGGTAAGAAGCGCCCCGATCCATAAACTGTCCTCCGTCGTCCGTCGGGTCGATCAGCTGCCAATAAATGTCCAGCAAACGTTCATAAGGGAAAATTTCAGGGTCAAAAACAATCTGTACGGCTTCCGCATGCCCCGTCGTTTCGGTTCCTACCTCTTCGTAAGTCGGATTTTCGGTGTGCCCGCCCGTATAGCCCGATACAATCGAATATACCCCCGGAAGCTCATCGAAGGGTTTAACCATACACCAGAAGCAGCCCCCGGCAAAGGTGGCCGTTTCGGTTTTGGCCTGGTTTGGGGATGGTCCCGTTACCGGCTCGGGCTTCAGCCGCTGCTGTTTTTCGTTCATTGGCGGCTCCTCCTTTGTCCTAAATTAACGTTCCTTGTTTCAGCTTTGACATGATAGAATGGTAAAGTTGTTACCCCCGGAGGTGCATTCCATAAAATGCGTTTCATCCAGTCAGCCAGATATGAACTGAATAAATGGCCCGGCAATATCAAATTGTTTTTCCTTGCCAATATTTTATATCAAATCGGCACCGGTATGTTCAGTGTCCTTTATAATCTGTATATCCAGGGGCTCGGCTATAACGATGCCATGAACGGAAGAGTCGTCAGCATCCAATCTTTCGCCACGGCGCTTTTGTTTGTGCCGATCGGCATTTGGGGCGACAGAGCCAGCCGCAAAAAAATACTGATTATCGGCGCTTTGTTCAGCGGCGCGGCTTTCCTGCTCCGCTCCTTTATGTCCGGCGAAGCCAGCCTGCTCGGCCTGGCCGTGTTTACCGGCCTGTTCGCCTCTTTTTTTCAAGTGCTTTCAATTCCGTTTCTTGCCGAAAACGTCAAACCTAAAGAACGCCTTCGCATGTTCAGTTATTTTTCTTCCCTGGTACTGGCTTCTCAGGTCATCGGAAGCATGGGCGGCGGTCTGCTGGCCGATGCCTTGCAGGCAGCCGGGCTAAGCACCCTCTCAAGCCTGCAAACCGTACTCGCTATCGGCGGAGGCGCCACTTTTGCCGCGTTTCTTCCCATGCTGTTCGTGCGCGAGTCCAAATCAGCCGCGGCGGCCAGCGGTAAAGATTCCAAAGGCGGCGCGCTCCCGGCGGCCAAAGCGGACAAGAAAGGCCCGGCCGGCCAAACGGCCGCCGAATTTAAAACGATCGGCAAATTTGTTGTTGCCCAGCTCCTGATCGGGTTGGGCTCCGGGCTGGTGGTCCCTTACCTGAACCTGTATTTCACGAACCGATTCGCGGTGTCCTTGTCGTTGATGGGAATTCTGATCTCGCTCGGACAGGTGATGACCATCGTCTCCATGCTGATCGGTCCGACGCTGGCCAGAAAATTCGGTCAGGTGAAAGCGGTCGTTATTTTTCAGATGCTGTCGCTGCCTTTCCTGCTGCTGACCGGATTTACGCATTGGTTTGCGATCGCCGCCGTCAGTTTCCTGTTCCGCCAGGCGCTCATGAATGCGGCAAATCCGATCCAATCCTCCATCATGGTGGACCGGATCGGCGACCACCGGCGCGGCATCGCCAATTCCTTGACCCAAACGGCTTTTATGCTGGGCTGGGCTACGATGGGGCCCGTTCAGTCCCGGCTCGTAACGGATTACGGCAGCTATTGGGGATACGCCTTTACCTTCAGCATTACCGGCTGCCTGTATGTCGCAGCATCCTTGATGTATTTCTTCATGTTCCGCAAGTCGTCGTCTGACTCGGCGCAGCATACCGCTGCCGGCCTTTAGCCGGCGGCTTTTTTTAGGTTTTCAGGTTGGATATAAAAAGAGACACGTCCAATGCGGATACGTATCTCCCCGTTTATTTTTCATTAACCCAAGCGATTTAGATTCCGTCAGTCAATTCTGGTCCTTGCCCCGATATTGCCCGGTCCGAAGCTCTACCGCATAAGGCTCCACCAGCGGCATCACTCTTTCCTCGGCTTCCCGGACCGCTTCTTCCACATCGTAGGGGACCCGGACGAACTGCAGGCCAAACGGGGCGGTTTCACTCCCGCCGAATACCCCCTCCATAATAACATAGGAGGCCTGGATCATATCCAGCGAGTTGCCCACACTTCCCGCATTAAACAAGGTTTTTCCGTTATCCAGATGCTGCAGGAAAGCCGTATGGATGTCTCCGTAGCCGGCCACGTCAGCCGCCTTGTCAACCCGGCAGTGCTCCGACGGCTCGAACAGCGACTCCCTTTTCTCCACCTCATCCCAAGGATAAATCCGCTCATAAAGGCTTCGCGGGGAAGCATGGAACAGCCGGACCAGACGGCCGCTCATCTTAAATTCGATGCAAAAGGGCAGCGTCCCCAGATAAGCCAGACGTTCAGCCCCCAGCATGTCCTGATTCCAAAGAACGGCCTCGAATTCGCTCGGTTCCCGGATAAATTCATCCCAGTTGCCGGAAACGATTCTTTCGCATTTTTCCCGGAGCAGATCGACGGCCAGGTCGCCGTGCGGCCCTTTTCCTACAAGGTCGCCCAGACAAAAAATCCGCGAGATTCCCCGGTCCTGTATATCCTGAAGCACGGCTTTCAAAGCCGGCATATTTCCGTGAATATCTGAAATGATAGCGATTTGTTCCATGCGAGACATCTCCTTTTTCCGGGTACTCCCACTTCAATTATAGTCAAAAAGGACCGGCTTCCCAAACGTTCAGCTGCATATCAGCAACTGCCTTGAAAAACGGCTCTTATAGATGCTGCAGGACTCCGCTACCGTCCATCCCGCCTTGCGGAGAACGGGAAGGATGTCTTCGATGGTCACAATGACCGCCTCCGGAGCCAGCCTTCTGGCGCTAAGCAGCATCTCCAGCAATTCTTCTTCCGGCAGAACCGAACATAAATTATAAGGGAGGTCGAGAATAAGCGAATCGTATCTGCGTCCCTCGAGCTTCCGCATATCCGCAAGACCGACCGCCTCAGCCGGCATGCCGAAATGCCGGAGATTTTCCTTCGCCCCGCTTACGGCAAGCGGGTTGATATCAAACCCTTCGGCCCGGATGCCCATGGACAAAGCTTCGATCAATACGGTACCGATCCCGCAGCAGGGATCCACAAGGCTGTTTCTTTCGATCACCGGAACGGCTATATTGACGACCGCCCGGGCAACCCTGGTGCTCAGCGCCGTCGAATACTGACGCGGTTTGCTGTTATGTTTAAGCCATTCCGGCTCTCCAGGGGTACATTCGCCCAGCACCCAGCGGTGATTGGAATAAGCCAGGCCAAGCAGCCGGTCCGGCCGTTTCATCTCCGCTTTTCCTTTGATCCTTGAACCGATTTGGCGCTCAAGCGCCCTTTTTCCGTCGTAAGTTTCGGTCCGGTCCGCATCCAAATAACGCAGCTTGAAGGTAACGTCCCCAAGCTCAAGCCCGCCTGCTTTCTCTTCCAGCTGCTCCAGGGTTTCGCACTCGATCTGCACGGCCAGCCTTTCATGAAGGAACGGGCTGCGGGCAGGATCGATACGGATGCCGCTCTCCACATGACGGGAGCCGGGCTCCTCTCCCAGCAGCCGTCTAAGCTCAAGTCCGCAGAGCTCCCTCTCATCTTTATGGCAGGCATACGTGTAAAGCCAGGAAAGCGGCTTTAAAGTCGAATCAGAATCGGACAATCCCTCGTTCGTCATGCACAACCTCCTTGGTCGTCGGGTTAGTTATGGTGCCCTTTTATTCCGTTTCCATTTTTCTTCAGTACTACCTTTACAGCGTCATGCTATCCCTCACAGCTTCAAACTTTTGCCGGTCCCATACCAGGCCTAGTTCGATTAACGTTTTTCCGCCGATTTCGATTTCTTCTTTCACGGTTACGACCGCTCCTAAATGCTGGTAGAAGGTTTTGGCGGTATTATCCAATTTGAGTTTTATTTTGCTGGCTTGAACCGGGGAATGTCAATCGGGCATAAAAGAAATAACACCCGCCCCTCAGCGGGCGGGTGTTATGTTATTCAACCGACCAGGCCTCCAGCGAAAGGCCGGGTTCGGCTTTCAGGGACAAATCGGCGTATTCGCCGGATTGCCATTTAAGATAAGCCGCAGCACCGATCATGGCAGCGTTGTCGGTGCAGTAGGCGAGGGGCGGAATAATCAGCTCCACGCCTTCTCTTTCGCAGCGCTCCGTCAAGGTGGCGCGCAGCCCTTTGTTTGCGGCTACCCCGCCGCAAAGCAGCAGCTGCCGTGCCGACGTGGAACGGACGGCGCGGATTGCTTTTTCCACCAGCACCTCGATCACGGATTCCTGGAAACCGCGGGCGATAGCACCGTAATCCGGCGTTTCGCCTTTCATTTTGCTGCGGTTTACCAGGTTAAGCACGGCCGACTTCAAGCCGCTGAAGCTGAAATCGTAAGAGTCCGGCTCCAGCCAGACGCGGGGCAGCTCCTCCGCGATTGGGGATTCCAGCGCCGCTTTATCAACGAACGGGCCGCCCGGATAAGGATACCCGATCGCCCGCGCGACTTTGTCATAGGCTTCGCCGACCGCATCATCCCGGGTACGGCCGATAAGCCGGAAATGCCCTTCGCGTTCCAGCAGCACCAGCTCGGTGTGGCCGCCGGACACAACCAGCGCGACGCAGGGATAACGCAGTTCCTTAACCAGCCGGTTGGCGTAAATATGCCCGGCGATATGATGCGTGGCGATCAGCGGTTTATCCAGCGCAAACGCAAAACTTTTTGCCGCAACAACTCCGACCAGCAGCGCTCCGACAAGTCCCGGTCCCTGGGTAACGGCCACGGCCGACAAGTCTGCCGGCTGGATTCCGGCTTTCTCCAAAGCTTCTTCCATGATGAGGGTGATCACTTCAACGTGCTTCCGGGAAGCCACTTCAGGCACCACTCCCCCAAAGGCCCGGTGCGTGTCAATTTGGCTGGAAATGATGTTGCTGAGGACTTCCTTCCCGTTTCTGACCACGGACGCCGAAGTTTCGTCACAGCTGGTCTCCACCGCTAAAATATAACAATCACCGCTTGAAGCGTTTTCCTTCCGGCCGATGATCTCTGAGTTTATTCCCGGGTCTGCCAATTCATTTCGCTTCCTTCCCTGCCGCCTTCAACTTTCATCTTGTCCGATAAATCACACCACATAATAAGTGCATCTTCCCCGTTATCCGAATAATATCCTTTGCGCATGCCGATACCGCGGAAACCCAGCTTCTCATAAAGCGACTGCGCCACGTTATTGGATACCCGGACCTCCAGCGTCATCCGGATCATGCCGAGTTCCCAAGCGTAAGACATAAGCTGGCGAAGCAGCAGCTCGCCGAGCCGCTGGCCCCGGTGAGCCGTTCGGACGGCAATGTTGGTAATATGCGCTTCATCCAGCACCGTCCACATGCCGGCATATCCAATCGGCGCTCCGTTCCGTTCCATGACCAGGTAACGGGCGAACTGGTTATGCGTCAGCTCATTGCGGAACGCGTCGCTCGACCAGGGCAGGGTAAAGGATTCATGTTCTATGACCATAATATCGGGAATATCTTCCATCAGCATGGGGCGAAAAATAATTTCGTCCTTGTATGCCTGGTTAGTGCGTCTATTTTCGCTCTCCATAACTTGTCCCTCCTTACCTTCCCTGAAGTTTGTTCACTTCGGCTTCCGTTAGTTGGGTATAATTCGGCTGCAGCCCGTGGACATCGTCCCGTTCGCCGCGAAGCAGCCGGGCCGCGCCCAGCAGCCCGCCCCACGCGCCCTCCGGCGCGTATTCGGCGATGCGCAGCGCAGCGCCGAGCAGCGGCCGCAGCGATTCCGCCGCTGCGGCATGTTTGTCCGCGTCGCCGGCCAGCGTCACCGCGGACGGCCGCGCTTCCGGCGGCAGCGCGGACCACAGGGCCGCCAGGCTGGCCGTCCAATCCGCCATCAGGCGGATGCCGTCCGGCTCCAGCCGGCGGGTCAAGCTGCCCGGCGCTGCTTCAAACAGCGCCGTGTAAACCTGGCCGCGCCGCGCATCCATCAGCGGCACGACCCACTCCGCAGCGGCGCTGGCCTGCCCCGCCGCTGCCTCAGCACCGCCGCGCCCTTCCGCCGCCGGGATCAAATCCCCGGCGGCTAAACCTGCGCCGCGGGCCCACGCTCCGAGCGCCAGCATCTCCAGGCTGGAGATGCCGACGACCGGAATGCCCAGCGCCCAAGCGAGGCTTTTTGCCGCCGATACGGCAATCCGGATCCCGGTATACGATCCGGGACCCACGCCGGCGATAATACCCGACAGCTCCCGCCGACGGGTGCCTGACGCCCCGAGAACCTCCTGCACCGCCGGCATAAGCAGCTCGGCATGGCCGCGCTGGGCCAGCAGGTTGTTTTCGGAGAGCACGCGTGCGCCTTCCATGACCGCTGTACACAACGTCGCCGTGGAAGTGTCCATCACCAAATAACGGCGACCCGTTAAATTATTTTGTTCCATTGTTATACCCCATTTTCCTTCAGGTGCTTCGTCCAGGATTCATACGGCTCTCCCTGTCCACAGATATAGATCAGCCGTTCCTCCGACTCGGTAACTTCAATATATAGATGAAGCCTTGAATTCGGCAGCAGCTCTTCGATCAGGCTGCCCCACTCCACAAGCGTGACGCCCTCTCCGAAAAAATATTCATCCAGTCCCAGCTCGTCCGCTTCCTCCATGGACAAGCGGTATACGTCCATATGATAAAAAGGCAGCCTGCCTTCATACTCTTTAATAATCGTAAAAGTAGGGCTATTTACGTGCTCTTCCACGCCAAGGGCCACCGCAAAAGCCTGGGAGAAGGCCGTTTTTCCCGCGCCCAAATCGCCGTCCAGCACAAGAACCGTCCCCGGTTCAGCCAGAGCGGCCAGTTTTGCAGCCAGCCCCCGGGTGTCCTGGAGCTGCCCCGCCTTAATTACAAGCTGCGCGGTTTCTTTGTTGATCAACGCGCTACCGCCTTTCCGTTCAAGCAAAAAACTCGCATGTCCGCCCGGGTTCCTGCCCGGCTGCGGCAAACGCTGATTTTGCATGGTTTGTTTTTTGCATGGATTATTTTGCAAAGTTCGTTTTTACATGGATATTTTTTCATGGATACTCATGTCAGAACGCCGCTGAATCATTTTCAGGTCCTGATTTTTCTATCCCATTATATATTTCATGCCTATGTCCCGCAAGGACAGACAGCAGGCCGTCAGCCAATTTCTCCGGGATCTGCCTGCAATAATAAGGCTCCCCGCAACCATACTAAAGGGAAGAACAGCCCCTTTCGGGGAACAGAACACCAAACGGAAAGGAGTTTGATGCGGATGCATACCGTCTGGAAAGGAGCGATCAGCTTCGGCCTGGTGCATGTGCCGGTAAAAATGTTTTCGGCTACGGAAGATAAGGATATTTCCATGAAATATATCCATAAAACGTGCGGCAGTCCGATTTCCTATGTACGGCGCTGCCCGTCCTGTGATAAGGATGTGGAATGGGATGAAATTACGCGGGGTTACGAATATGAGAAAGGAAAATATGTACTGTTCGATAAAGAGGAGCTGGAGCAGCTCGCCGAGCGGAACAACAAAACGATTACGATTCTCGACTTTGTCGATCTGCATGAAATTGATCCGATTTATTTTCAAAAGACGTATTATTTGTCGCCCGATCAGGCCGGTTCTAATGCCTATCGCCTGCTTCTGCAGGCGATGAGGGATACCGGTAAAATCGGCATCGCCAAAATCGCCATCCGCTCCAAAAGCAGCCTGGCTGCCATCCGGGTGATGGAGGACGACTGCCTTGCCGTGGAAACCATTTTTTATCCGGATGAAATACGCCCGGTGTCCCAGGTACCCGGCCTGCCCGAACAGGTGGAGGTGAATGAGAAGGAGCTGACGATGGCGAAGCTGCTAATCGAACAGCTTTCCACCCCGTTCGAACCAGAGAAATACACGGACGATTACCGCGCTGCCCTGCTGGATTTGATCCAGCACAAAGTAGCGGGCGAAGAGGTTTCGCTGGCTCCGGCCAAACCGGAAACCAACGTCGTTGACCTGATGGCCGCCCTTCAGGCCAGCATCGAAGCCGTCCGGCCGATCGGCACCGATCCAGGAACGCCTGCGGCTCCGGCCCCGGCCGCGCGAAAAACACGGTCTGCGAAAGCCGCAGCTGGAGCAGGGAGCCCGGCGGCGGCCGGATCGTCAGGCCGGACAAGCTCTGGCAGAGGGCGTTCCAAAACGGCAGCCAAAGCGGCGGCAGCAGCCGAAGACAATGCCGCAGCAGGCAAAGGTTCAACTGCCAAAAGTGCGGGCAGCATAGTTCCGGGCGCTTTGGCCCCGCTGACCGATCCGCCTAAACCGAAACGGAAAACCACGAAATCGAAGCAATCTTCTTAAGGCGGTCTGATCCAAACCTTCCTAATTAACGCGGCAATACAGTTCCGGCTGCGATCAGATTTGGGTCACGGTACACTGCTCGGCGCTGACACCCGCGAGGCCATGAAGCACGGGGTGGCGCAGCGTCCAGCCATGGGTCCATTCCAAATATTCCACTTTCACCGTTAGGGACGGCAGCATCCAGGCCGCCCCTTTCAGGCGTTCAGGCCTATTATGAAACGGACGCTCCTTCATTTTCAGCCGCTCCGCCTCTTCGGTCATAAACCGCCAGTCCGACACGGTAAACTTCCCGGCCCCGGCATGACCAATGTAAAGAAAGCGCCCCTCCTCATCGTAAAGACCCAGAAGCAGGGCATTAACGATGCCGTCGCGGTAGGTGACGCCGCCGATCGCCGCGTAAAGGTCGCGGAAAAATTTTTTCTTCTGCCACCGCTTGTCTTTCCCGCCTATTGCATAAACGCTATCCAAGTCTTTGCAAACAACGCCTTCCCAATCGCTGCGCTTCATCACTTCGAACAACTGCTCCGGATCGCCGTAATTTTGACAGAGCTGCACCCGTTCGCCCGGTATAATCAACTCCTCAAGCAGCCGCTGCCTTTCTTCCAAGGTGCGGTCCGTTACCCATTGGCCATTGCAATATAAAATATCAAAAATCATATAATTCACGGCAATCCGGTCTGCCGCAAATTTGATTTCATGGGTTTTTCTTAAACTGTCGCGTTTCATAATGGCGTGGAAAGAAGGTTTCCGGTTTTCGATCGACATCATTTCTCCGTCCAGAATCACCGATCCTGCTTTACAGTACAGGCTTGTATCGGCAAACTCCGGATATTGAAGCGTCCTTTCGTTTCCTTTCCGGTTTATCAGCTTGCAGGAGCTGCCGTCGTTGTAAGCCAGCATGCGAACGCCATCCCATTTGACCTGGGCAGCCCAGCGTCCGCCGGAAGGCAGTTTTTCCGTCATTACAGGCTCAAACGGCTGAACCGGTTTTAGTTCCATAAAGCATGTCCTCTCTTTCCGGCTGGTTCATTCCCTTACAGCATTTCCCGCCGCTCTCCCGGCCATTCTTCCCCTCCCGCTCCTTATAAACGTTTCTTGCCCGGGGAATTCTAGGCATGCGGGACTTCGCTGGAAACGCGGGCTAACGCCGCACAAACAAATTTAAAACTAAGGGGGTTATTCGTATCATGCCATCCGCCGTAAAAGGAACCATCCAGGTTGAAGGTCGGGATCTGACCATCTCCAACCCGGACAAGCTGCTTTGGCCCGAAGCCGGGGTCACCAAACTCATTTATTTGCAAAAGCTGGCCGAGCTGGCTCCTTATTTGCTGCGCAGATGCCGCAACCGGCTGCTGACGACCATCCGTTATCCGGGAGGGATTCACGGCTCTTTTTTTTATCAGAAAAATGCTCCCGAACCACTCCCGGATTTTGTGGCCACGTCCGAGCATGAAGGCATCCGCTACGTGGTCCTGGACAACCTCCCCACCCTATTGTGGCTGGGCAACCTGGCGTCGATCGAATTCCACCCGTCGCTGCATTACACCGGAGAGACGCTGCCGTGCGAATGGATCATTGACCTGGATCCTTCCGTGGAGGAGGAGCCCAGAATTATGGAGGCGGCCAGTTATGTGGGCGACTGCCTGTCCTCTCTTGGCCTCGAATCGGTGCCCAAAACGTCCGGGGCAACCGGCGTGCAGATTATCGTCCCCATCCACTACGGTGTTACCTTCGACGAGCTGCGTGCGATCGGGCATTTCGTGGCCCGGTACATCACCGAAAAACATCCCGCCCTGTTTACGATCGAACGCCTGAAAAAAGACCGCGGCGACCGCATTTATTTTGATTATCTGCAGCATTATTCCGGAAAAACCATCGCAGCCGCCTACACGCCGCGCGCCAAAAAGGCCGCCAGCGTTTCGACGCCGCTCACCTGGGACGAGGTCCGCCGGAATCCGAAACCTTCGGATTTCCATCTACTAAACATCGGCGCCAGATTAAGCAAAAAAGGCGACCTGCTGGAGCAGGTGCCGCCTCAATCGCTGGATCTGATTTTGAAGCATCTGGTTAAAAAATAGGCCGCACCGGCGGCTCCTCTTCTTAAAGAAGCGGAGAAAGCAGCCGGGCGAACATTTCGAGCCCTTTTTGCCTCCGCGGACGGTTCAGAAACGTTTGCAGCAGAATCGGCCTGCACTCCTGAAGATCCTCTTCAAACTGTCTGGCAAGTTCGGCAATCGGCGTTTCATCAAACAGGATGGCCGTCATTTCGAAATTGCTGAACAAGCTGCGCATATCCAGGTTGGCCGAGCCCACCGTTGCGAGCAGGCCGTCTACGATCATCACCTTGGCGTGAACAAATCCTTTGGCATACTGGTAGAATTGCACCCCGGCCTGCAGCAGCTCCTCCACATAAGAGAGCGATGCCCAATGAACCAGCCGGTTATCCGAATGATAGGGAATGATGATCCGGACGTCCACGCCGCTGACGGCGGCCGTCTTTAAGGCTTCATAAATTCCGTCGTCGGGAATGAAATACGGCGTGGTGATCCAGATTCTTTTTCCGGCGACGGCCGCCGCTCCGAAACACATCTCCTGAATCGCGCTCCAATGCTGATCCGGACCGCTGGTCAGAATTTGCACCTGCTCTTTCCCCCGGCAAATATGGGGCGGAAAATAAGAGGCCCCTTCAAGCTGAACGCCGCAGGCCAGCTTCCAGTCGCCCAGAAACGTGTTTTGCAAAAAATAAACGGCATCGCCTTCCACCTGGAGGTGAGTGTCTCTCCAGTAGCCCATTGTCGGGTAGAGGCCCAGATAATCATCGCCGATGTTTATGCCGCCCATAAAGCCGACTTTGCCGTCGATTACGACGATTTTCCTATGGTTCCGGTAATTCACCCTTTTATCCAGCAGCGCAATTAACGGCGGCAGAAAATAATGGAATTCCACCCCGGCATCCTGCAGTTCCCGGATGAAATGCCGCTTCAGCTTAACGCTTCCCAGCCCGTCGCACAGCAGTCTTACCTTCACGCCCTCCCGCGCCTTGCGGATCATAACCTCCTTGAATCTGCTGCCGATCATGTCGCTGCGGAAAATATAAAATTCAATATGTATATGATCTCTCGCCTTTTCCATCGCTTCAAGCATACACGGAAAGGTTTCCTCCCCGTCCTTGAGCACCTTCGTTTCGTTGCAGCCCGTAACCGGGTTTTCCGACAGATGCGTCAGCAGCTGGAACAGCCGCTCCTGATGCCGGAATTCCGGATTGCGCATGCCGGATAAGTCGTCAATGATTTCCGACTGCTCCCAAAGCCTGGCTTTCATTTCCCGGAAGAGGCGTGATCCGCTCTGGCGGAGCTTTCTCCGGTTCCTGTAATCCCTGGCCAGAAAATAATAAAGAACAAAGCCGATCATCGGGACGCAAAACAAAATAAACAGCCAGGCTACCGTTTTGGAGGCGCTGCGGAACTCCAGGATCAGGATCGTCGCGATTTGAAAAATAAAAGCAATCAGTGCAAATAACAACCACAGCAAAAGCACCACCCCTCCATTCAGCATTAACCATCCTGCTCTCTTCTTATTCGCGGGCTCCAACATATTAATCTGAAAAAATAGCATGTTTAAAGCTATGCCGGAATACATAATGGATAGGCATGCTTTGGATTCTATTAAGGATAAAGAAAGGAGACGTTATGAGAGTTGCAAGAACGCCGCAGGGTTTAACCCTGCTGGTCCTCAGGGAGAGCCGATCGCCGGTCAAGCAGCTGTACGTGCCTAAGCCTGTGCTCCTTTACGTTCCTTTTGCCGCGATTCTGTCCATATCCGGATTGATTATCAGCCTGCAGCTCAGGTCAGCGGACCGGATAGCCGGCCTTCAGCAGGAGCTGGCTGCCCAGCAGCAGGAGTTCGCCGATCAGCAGCTCGCCATGGAAGCCGTCGTTTCCGATAAGGATGAGGCGCTGCGACGGCTGCGCGGACAGGTCGTCACCCTTTCGGCGGAATCGCAAAATGTCCAGGAACGGCTTCAGGCCGTAACCGCCCTGCAGGAGCAGCTGGAAAGCTTTCTTGGCGGGCATAAGCCGGCTCAGTCCAAAACTAAAACCAGCAGCGCGGACAGCGGCACGAAAGAAAAATCCGCGCTCCGCATTTCCCCTTCCACCTTGGAATGGAACGCAAACGAAGCCGTCGGCGGCGAATTTATTGCCGTTCATCAAAACGGAGCCGAAGCGCTGGTTCAGGAAACCGAAGATGATTTCCGGGCCATCAACAAATTGATCGACCAGATGCAGCAGCAAATCCCTTCGCAGCTCGGCAAAGCCCAAGCACGGCTTGAAGCCCTCTCCTCCACTCCTTCTTTCTGGCCAACGCCTTCCCGCAGAATTACGTCCAGCTTCGGTTACCGCACCGATCCATTTACGGGCCAATCGGCCTTCCATGCCGGCATCGATATTGCCGGAAATACCGGCGATCCCGTATACGCAGCGGCAGCCGGCCAAGTCATTTCCGTCCAGCGCGACAGCTCAAGAGGCAACTTTATTGTGATCCGGCATACGAGCGGCCTGGAAACCTGGTATATGCATCTAAGCTCCTCCCTGGTGAAGGAAGGAGACACGGTTCTAAAGGGCCAGAGCATCGGCAAGCTCGGAAATACGGGACGAAGCACAGGCCCTCATTTGCATTTTCAAGTCATGAAGAAAAATGAGGCGGTTAATCCGCTTCCTTACGTTCAATAAAATCGGGTTCAAGGAGGCAGCAAAATGAAAATGTCCAAATCAAACAAAGCGACTTATACGCTCATCGGCCAGGGAAGCGATATGGAAGGCGTGCTTCGCAGCGAGTCCGGCGTGCGGATTGAAGGAGTATTCCGGGGAGAAATCGAAAGCTCGGGCGAAGTGGTCATCGGGACCAGCGGCGAAGCCCATTCCAATATCAAAGGCTCCTCCATCGTGGTGGCCGGAAAAGTCTTCGGTGACGTCGTTACGGACGGGCGCCTTACATTGCTTGAAAACGGCTATATCGTCGGAAACATTGACGCCCGCACGCTCGTTATTTCCGAGGGTGGCCGGCTGAACGGGGAAACCCGGATGGATCAGCCGGCACTCGACGGAAGAAACGCGTTTGGCAAAAATGCCGTCCAGACCGGTGCCGAAAGCGTTTAGCCGGAGCTCAAACAAGGTGAACGAACGGGTCTCAAGACCCGTTTTTGAAGATAAGATCACCCGCATTTTGCAGGTGATCTATTTGTTTTTAAGGGGCTTTTTGAGCCTATTCCCTTAATCTTTATTAATCCGGATTTTTTTGATGATTTTGGGCATCTTAAGAGCAAGAAGTTATCCGCCTGGGCACCTATTTCTTGAATTTGCAAATCCGATTGAGCCAATCGCTCTTTTACAACCTAAAAAAAACAAACCTCAAACCTTAAATTCCCGCCTTGATGGAAGCGCTTCAAAAAGTAACAATAGACGTATAACAAATCTAGGGGGCAATGAATAATGGCGAACAAACCACTCAAAACATTAGCTGTAGTTCTGGCTGGCGCACTCACTTTGGGCCTGGCCGCATGTGGAAACGCTAACAACAACAGCAATTCAGGGGCCGCTTCTTCAAATGGCGGATCCAGCAGCTCCGGCAGCGACAAGAAGGTTACCATCACCTTCCAAAACATTTATCCAGACCAAACAACTCCGTCTTACAAGACGCTGCATGATCTGGTAGACAGCTACGAGAAAGAACATCCAAACGTTAAAATCGAGCTTGATACCTTGAATACAGACCAACAAAAGGTGAAGCTCAAAACGCAAGCCGCTTCCAAAGAAGTACCTGATATTACAATCGTTAACCCTGCTGCTCAAATGAAACCTTTCGTAGACGCAGGCCTTCTGGCTCCGCTGAACGATATGCTGGATCAAAACGGTCTGAAGGATACGTACCAAAGCGGACTCCTTGACAACTACACCTTCGATGGCAATGTTTACGCCATTCCGGACGGCAACAACGTTGAAGCTGTTTTCTATAACAAAGATTTGTTCCAGCAAGCAGGCATCTCTCAAGTGCCAACCACTTTTGACGAATTGCTGACTGACGTGAAAGCCCTCAAAGCTAAAGGCATCACGCCAATCGCGATCGGTGAAAAAGATACATGGACCGGTTCCTTCCTGTTCATGAACATCTTGCTCCGCACAAACGGCGGCCCTGGCTTCCTGCAAGACGTTGTGGACGGCAAGAAAACATTTGAAGATCCTGCATTCACTGAAGCTGTTGACCGCTTCCAAGACCTGGTTCAAGCAGGCGCATTCCCTGACGGCGCAACGTCCATCGACGCTAACGCCGGCGGTAACCTGTTCAAAACAGGTAAAGCAGCCATGTTCATTATCGGTACTTGGGAAACCGGCGCCATCGACGCTTCTCCTGTAGGCGGCAAAGTCGGCGCATTCCGCTTCCCTACCGTTGACGGTAAAGGCGATCTGAACGACTTCATGTTGGCTCCTGGTAGCGCATTTGCCGTATCCGCCAACAGCGAACATCTGCAAGAAACTAAAGATTTCCTGAACTACTTCGGCGTGAACTATCCTAAGAAACAGTTCGAATACAAAAATGCCGTTGGTTTGGGTCAAAAAGTTGACGGTGACCTGAAAGCAGCCGGATATTCCGACTTGTCCATGGAAGTAGCAGCCTTGTTCAACGAGATCAAAGGCGGCGACCTTGCCTTCGATAACACGATGAACCCTGCTGTGGCGCAAGCTCACTTGAGCAGCATTCAAAACCTGTTTGTACAAAAAGTAGACTCCCAAACTGTAGCTAAAGAGCATCAAACCGCATTTGAAGCCAACAAATAAAAAACGGCTTTTAAAGTAAAGTGGATGCGAAGAAGCCGACAAGCTCCTTCGCATCCTGCTTTTTCGAAAAGATATATATAGGGAGGCGGAGAAAACCATGAATGTATTGAAAGTTCCGGCCCGTACAATTGCCGTATTTGTGCTTCCTTGTCTGCTATTGTACGTACTGCTCGTATTTGTGCCTATTCTCGTATCCTTCTATACCGGCCTTCTTAGCTGGGATGGGATTACGGATTCCAAGTTTATAGGTTTTGCCAACTTTAACACGATGTTTTTTCATGATCCCGTATTTTGGCCGTCCGTTCGGCGGACCCTGCTTTATGCAGTAGCATCCATGATTGAAATTCCTTTGTGTTTGTTTATGGCCATCATGCTTAACCGCTATATCAAGAAAAGAGCCAATACGCTGGTTTCCGTTTATTTTGTACCGGTTATCCTTTCGGTCGTTATCATCGGCCAACTTTGGAAAACGATTTACAATCCGGCGTCCATGGGCGGTATGCTTAACGGCATTCTCGTTTCCCTTGGTCTCGACAGCTGGCAGCACGGCTGGCTGACGGAACCTAAAATCGCCATTTACTTTGTCTATATTATTTCGCTTTGGCAGTATTTCGGCTACCACCTTCTAATCCAGTTTACAGGGGTGCAGAATCTGCCGGAGGAAGTTTATGAAGCGGCCAAAATTGACGGCGCCGAAGGTTTTAAAGCGGACCGTTACATTACGCTGCCGCTAATAGTACCGATCTTCAAGATTTCGATCGTGCTTGCGTTCATCGGTTCCCTGCAGTCCTTCGACATGATTATGGTCGTTACGGGCGGCGGTCCGGCACATGCCACGGACGTTATTTCGACGCTCATGTACAACAATTCGTTCTTGTCCTTGAAATATGGATACGGCAGTGCGATCGCAACCTTCCTGGTTCTCGTTTGTCTGATCTGTACCTTTATCATCAACTTTATTTTTGGACGTATCGAGAGAAAAGTAGGATAACGAGAGGAGATCACGATTATGAAATACGTAAAAAAAGGACTCGTGTATCTTCTGTTCGCGATTCCTGTTATCACTCAATTGTACCCGCTGTTGTGGCTGTTTCTTTATTCCCTGAAATCAAACGAAGAAATTTTGGGCGGAAGCTTTTTCTCCCTGCCTAAGCAATTCCTGTGGGGCAACTACAAGGAAGCTTATGAAAACGGGAACTACCTTCAGTACTTAGGCAACAGCGTACTGGTCACCGTCTCCACCATGGTCTTCGTTATTCTGTTGGCTTCGATGGTGGCTTACGCGATCTCCCGTTTCCGCTGGAGATATGGCAATGCGGTTATGCTCATCTTCCTGATGGGTATGATGATTCCGATGCAGGCCACGCTCCTGCCGCTGATGCTGATCTTCAAAAACCTGAAATTCGGCGCATTCCACGTTTTGGATACGCCTTTGTCCCTGATTTTGCCGTACATTGCCTTCCAGCTTCCCATTGCGATCTTTATCCTGTCCGGCTTTATGAGAAGCATTCCGGGCGAAATTGAAGAATCCGCTTTTGTGGACGGCGCCAGCATTTACCGGATTTTCCGCAGCATTATTCTTCCGATTTCGGCTCCGCCGATGATGACGGTTTGTATCCTGACTTTCATCAATATCTGGAACGAATATATTATGGCTGCAACGTTCATCTCTTCCGAAAGATGGAAAACCTTGCCTTTCGGTATCTATTCCTTCGTCAGCCAATATTCGGTCAACTACGGCGATATCGGCGCATTCCTCATCATGGGTGCCCTGCCGGTTATTCTGATCTACTTCGTATTGTCCGAACGCATCACCAAAGGTATGGTTGCCGGTGCGGTTAAAGGCTAACAATAATTGACAAAGTGGTTTGTTTTTCCACAAACCCGCATTAT
Source organism: Paenibacillus mobilis (assembly GCF_058267595.1). Classification (NCBI taxonomy): domain Bacteria; kingdom Bacillati; phylum Bacillota; class Bacilli; order Caryophanales; family Paenibacillaceae; genus Paenibacillus; species Paenibacillus mobilis. Next base: position 230,208 of record NZ_JBZCMS010000004.1, on the reverse strand, counting down.
AATAAAACAGCAGAACACGATAACGGGAGGAGTAATTCCTTGAAGAGAGGCATTCATTCCATAAACCATCGGTTGTTTCTGCTGTTTTTGTTTTGCATGTCTGGCATCCTGCTGATTGTCAGTCTGCTCTACTACAACAGGACAACCTCCCAGTTTCACCAGAAGATCAGCGATTTGTCCACGAAAAACGTCTCTCAGACCGTCGGGCTGTTCGATCTGCTTTATAAAGGGTACGACAGCTTGTCCAAGACCTTAAGCAATAACTTTGATATGGTCCGGATTCTGGGGGAAACGACAACTGAGCCGGCGCTGCAATACATCAATGAACAGTCGATCACCAACTTAATCGGCGCGGTTTTTTATTCGCGGGACGATTTGATCGGTATCCATGTTATTACAAATCAAGGCAAGATTTATAATTACGGAAACTACTTTAACATCGTGGATCCTGCGTATAAGTCGAAAGATTGGTATAAGCAGCTGATGGAGTCATCAGGCAAGCTGGTTCTGCTGGGGGTATTCCCCCACTCCCTGATTGACCAGAACGAAAGCCGCCCGGTCTTTGCCTTCGGCCGGCAAATTTATAATTTGGATGAACACAAGCTTATCGGGATCGTCCTTTACGAGATGGATTCCAAACAGGTTTTGTCCGCTTTAGACAACCTGAAGTTAAGCGAGCATAGTCAGGTTTATCTGATGTCCCAGGATGATCGGGTCATTTATCCGACCGATGTCTCGAATCAGAATGCTCCTAGGCTTTCCCATATGACGGATTCCCAGGAAGTCGCGGTGCGCCAGGATAAACAAAATTTGACCGTAGCCTCCCGCCTGCCTTTCTCGGACTGGTCTGTCGTCAGCGTTACGCCAAACCGGGATTTGAACGTCGAAATGGTTCAGATGCAGCGCTACCTGCTGATCGTCATTTCCATCCTGATCATTGTGTCGGCGCTGATCGCTTCCATGGTATCAAGAACCATCTCTCGTCCTTTGATCCGGCTGATCCGGGAGATGAAACAGGTTGAGATCGGGAATTTCCGCGGCGAAGTCAATGTTACCTCTTATGTGGAGATTAACATTTTGGTCGCCTCCTTTAACCGGATGGTTCAGAGGATCGAGGAGCTGATCGAACGGGTCAAAATCTCTTCGGTCAGTGAAAAAAATGCAGAGCTGCACGCCCTGCAATCCCAGGTCAATCCTCATTTCCTGTATAATACACTGGACATGATTTATTGGATGCTGGATGAGAAAGGGCAAGACAGCCTAGGCGAAGTAGTGCTGTCCTTGTCCCATATGTTCCGCTACAGCTCCCATTGGGAGGCCGGGGCGAAGGTTACGCTTCGCGAAGAGCTGGAACAGATTCAGCACTACCTGACCATCATTAAATTGCGGCTGGAAGGCCGCCTGGAGGTTGAGATCCAGATCGAAGAGAAGTTTCTGGATATTCGGGTTCCGAAGATGACCCTGCAGCCTGTCATAGAAAATGCGGTCAAACACGGACTGGAATCGCTGGATCGTCCGGGCAGGCTTCTGGTTTACTCTCGTGAACAGAACGGCAGCCTTGAAATCATCATCCAGGATAACGGCAAGGGCATGAAGCAGGCCGTGCTGGATCGGCTCACCCGCTCCCTCAATGAGGGACAGGAGCTTGAAAGCAATACGAAAGGCGGCATTGGCCTGATCAACCTGCACCGCAGACTGCAATATATGTATGGCGCTGAGGGCGGCCTTGAGGTCCAAAGCGCGCCCGGAACGGGAACAACGGTGATAATCCGTCTCCCGCAGCTGGAAGAAGGAGGAACAGGCTTGTGAATATTCTGATTGCAGACGATGAACGCACGATACGGGAAGGAATCAAACGGACGATCCTTCAGACGTTCCCCGGGCATCATGTGGATGTCGCCGAATCGACGGCCGAAGCCGCGGAGCTGCTGGGCAGCAAGCGGATTGATATCGTCTTGACCGATATTCTGATGCCGGGCATCAACGGTCTTGAATTTATGAAGATGTCCAAACACCGTTACCCTTATGTCAAATGGGTCGTAATTTCCGCCCATAATGAATTTGCCTATGCCCAGGAAGCCGTCCGTTTGGGAGCCCGGGACTACTTGCTAAAGCCGATCGGCAAGAAACGCCTTGCGGAGCTTATAGAGGAGCTTGAAGAGGAAGTTCAGCTGGATCGGGAAACGTTCCGCGAAGAAGAACTGCTGAAAGCAAACCTGAAATATTTGCGCGAAGGCGTTTTTCAGCGTCTGGCCTCGGGACTCGATACCGGCAACCTGAATATTGAACCTTTTATTGAGGATTATCCGAGTTTTTATTTGATTCTGGTCCAGCTCGACGCTGGGGACCGAAACGTGAACCTGGAACATTTTATTATCGAAAACGTGCTTTCAGAGCTGGTGGACCGCGGCGGCGGCGGTTTTGTGGTCAGCTACGACAGGCAAAGCGTGCTTGGGCTGTTTACGCCGGCCGATGAAAGCAAGCTGGAAAAGCTGCAGACACAGTTTAAAGAACATATGAACCACTATTTAAAAGTTCCGTTCCAGATTATGTACTCGGACGAGAACCATGATATTCGTTCGGTTCCGGAAATTATTATGAAAATGCGCAAGGCCTCGCCGATCAAGCTGCCCGAACCGGTCAAGGGAAGCGGCGAAACAGCGATCGATGTGGCTCTGCAGTACATCAAAGAACATTACAACGAAGATCTGTCGCTGGAGCGTATCGCCTCCGTCGTGTTCCTGAACCCTGTCTATTTCAGCCAACTGTTCAAACAAAAGACAGGTCAAGGCTATAAAGAGTACGTGATTTCGCTCAGGCTGGAGCAGGCGAAACAGCTGCTGATGAACCCGGGGTTTAAGCTGGCGGAAATCGCTGAACGTATCGGTTATCAGGACATGCGGCATTTTACGCAGGTGTTCCGCAAAAAATTCGGCCTGACCCCGACGGAATTCCGGCTGAAACAGGATAAAAACCTTAAGTAACCTGCCTATGGCATGGAGCACTTAAATAAAACCCGCAAGCTTCCTCCTAAGGGACCTGCGGGTTTTATTTTAACTTTTTCAGCAACTCTTTCATCAGGCTCTTTACCGGCAGTTCTCCCGAGAGCCGAAGGCTAGCTTATGCCGCCACATCTCGTTTTGTAAACACAATCCAGGAGATGACGAGGAAAATAATAACGTATACCGCCAGCACCGCTGCCGAAAATCCCAGGGTCATGCCGGCGGTGCCGCCGCCCAGCATATATCGGCTCAAATCCATATTGGTGAATAACACGTATTTCGTCCAAGCATATCGCTCCGGATCCAGCAGCATCTGGAAAATATTGCGGGCGAACAGGATAAACATGGCCAAACCAATCGCAATGCCGCTGCTGCGGAACAAGGTGGACAGCATAAACGCGAAGATGCAGATGACCAGCAAATCCACATACCGGTAAAGCAGCGACTCCATGCTGTAGGAAAAAGCCGAATATCCCGCCGGATACCCGCCGCCCGACGTTCCGTGAAACAGCGCAAAGGATAACACAAAATCCACCACAATAAACAGAATCGTTAGCAGCAGCGAAAACAGGATTCCCGCCAGCAGCTTGGACAACAAAATTTTGCTGCGCTTCCAGGGCCGGATCAGCAGCAGCTTGATCGTTCCCCAGCCAAACTCCGACGCCACGATATCCGCAAAAATGACGGCCGAAAAAACCGACACCAGCAAATACATAATCGTCAGATCGGAAAAAACGTCCCAGGGTCCCGGATCCGTGCTCATGCTGATTTTCATCAGCACCGCAATTAACGCCGGGATAATGATGATAAGGCCAAACATTACCCAGGTCCGAACCCGTCTGTAAATTTTCATGTTCTCATTCTTGAGCAGCTGCAGGAAATTACCCAATCTGGCCACCTCCCGTCATTTCCAAAAATTGATCCTCCAGCGAGCGGGTCATCGTCCGGATGCCGTACACCCGGATGCCGCCGGCAGCCAGACGGGCATTTAATTCCGCAACTTCCTCCCTGTCCATCGTCACGACCAGCAGTGTCCCGTCGATTTTCCCCGCTCCGGCGATCGCCGCCGCAGCCTCGGGTTTGTCCACTTCAAACGCCGTTTCTTGCTTGTCCGCTTGCGTATTCCCCCGCAGCGTTTTAACATCCACCAGCTTGCCCTGCTTGATTACGGCAACCGTATCGCACATCAGCTCCATTTCGGCCAGCAAATGGCTGGAGACGAACACCGTGGTTCCTTCGTGGTGGGCCAGCTCCTGCAGGTAGTCCCGCAGCTCGCGGATTCCCTGCGGGTCCAGTCCGTTCGTCGGCTCATCCAGTACAAGCAGCTTTGGACGGTGTAAAATGGCCTGGGCCACGCCAAGCCGCTGACGCATGCCGAGGGAATAGGTTTTCACCTTCTCATGGATCCGGTTCATCAATCCGACGCGAGCTACGGCCTCGTCGATCCGAGCTTTCGTTATACCGGGACTCATCCGGGCATAATGCAGCAAATTTTGATAACCCGTCAGAAACTTGTACATCTCCGGGTTCTCCACGATCGCGCCGATTTGCTTCATGGCGCCTTCAAAGTCTTCTTTTACGCTCGACGCTCCTATGTAAATGTCGCCTTGGCTGATGGACATCAGCCCGACCATCATCCGGATGGTCGTCGTTTTACCGGCACCGTTGGGGCCTAAAAAACCATAAACCTGGCCTGAGGGGATTTCCAGGTTCAAATTGTCGATCAGCGTTTTTCCGCCGATCTTTTTGGTGACTCCTACCAGCCGGACAACCGGTTCCTGGCTCATCATGGGGCACGCTCCTCTTTTTAAACATTGAAATAAAAATACCTGCATGCAGCATTTATCCGGGAGGGATTTCGCCCTGCCAGACAGTATTTTCCTTAATTGTAACACATCCGTCAAACCGGCATCAGCAAGGGGAACAACAAAAAGCCGGGTTAAGGCGACCTGCCTTGAACCCGGCTTTTTTTTATCAAAACCTAACTCCTATCAACAACGGATGACTGCAGACGATTCAAGATGAACAATGCCGCTGCAGCCTTCTAGTGTTGCTGCACGATTTAATTGCCGGCTCTCGCCATCTCGCGCATGTTGGCCTCGAAAGCGGCCAGCAGCGCCTCTTCACCCTGCAATCCGTCGTCATGAACCTTGCGGATTTGCTCCAGCATACGTTTGTAGTCCTTCGGAATGACGCGGACGAACTGCGGCAGCGCTTCGGACCAGGAGTCGAGGACCCTGCGTCCGGCTTTGCTGTCTGTGTACAAAACGTGGCGGCTGATCAGCTTGCGCAGCTCTTCCTGCTCTGCGTTGTCCTCCACCCGCTCCAGCAGCACCATTTCCAGATTGCAGCGGCTTACGAAGGTCCCCTCCGGATCATATACATAGGCGATACCGCCTGACATCCCTGCCGCAAAGTTGCGGCCGGTGCCGCCCAGCACGACTACGCGTCCGCCGGTCATATATTCGCAGCCGTGGTCGCCCACGCCTTCAACCACGATGTTCGCGCCCGAATTCCGGACCGCAAACCGTTCTCCGGCGATGCCGTTGATGTAGCCTTCCCCGCCGGTAGCGCCGTAGAAGGAAGTGTTGCCCGCGATGATATTCTCTTCCGGCGCAAAGGTGGATTTCGGCGACGGCTTCACGATCAGCTTGCCGCCGGACAATCCTTTGCCCGTATAGTCGTTGGCGTCGCCTTCGACGGAAAGCGTCATGCCGCGCGGTACAAACGCGCCAAAGCTTTGGCCTGCGGAGCCTTCAAAGTGGAAGCTGATCGTATCTTCAGGCAGCCCTTTCGCGCCGTACTTGCGGGTGACTTCGCTGCCGAGCAGCGTTCCTGTCGAACGGTCCACGTTGGTGATCGGGAAACGCGCGCTGACCGCTTCGCCGCGCTCCAGAGCCGGAGCGGCCGCTTTCATCAGCTGTTTGTAATCCAACGTCTCTTCGATGCCGTGATTTTGCTGACGGGTGCAGTAGCGGGCCGTTCCTTCCGGAAGCTCAGGCATATGCAGCAGGCTGGACAAGTCTACCCCTTTTTTCTTCCAATGGCTGACCGCTTCGTCCGTATCCAGACAATCGGTGCGGCCGATCATTTCGTTCAGGCTGCGGAAGCCAAGCTCCGCCATCCATTCCCGAAGGTCTTCCGCCACAAAGCTCATAAAGTTGACCACATGCTGCGGGTCGCCCGTAAAGTTTTTGCGCAGCTCCGGATTTTGGGTTGCTACGCCGACCGGACAGGTATCCAGCTGGCAGACGCGCATCATGATGCAGCCTACCGCCACAAGCGGGGCGGTGGAGAAGCCGTATTCTTCGGCGCCGAGCAGAGCGGCTACCGCCAAATCGCGGCCGTTCAGCATTTTTCCGTCCGTTTCCAGCACGACGCGGTCGCGCAGCTTATTGAGCATCAGCGTCTGATGCGTTTCGGCAAGGCCAAGCTCCCAAGGCAGACCCGCATGGCGGATCGAGCTTTGCGGGGAAGCGCCTGTGCCGCCGTCATAGCCGCTGACGAGGATCACGTCCGCACGGCCTTTGGCCACGCCTGCGGCGATCGTGCCGACGCCGGCTTCCGACACCAGCTTCACGTTGATGCGCGCTCTGGCATTGGCGTTTTTCATATCGTAAATGAGCTGTGCCAGGTCCTCGATCGAATAAATGTCATGGTGCGGAGGCGGGGAAATCAGACCTACGCCCGGCGTAGAGCCGCGAACCTCGGCTACCCAAGGGTAAACCTTGCGGCCCGGCAGCTGTCCGCCTTCGCCCGGTTTGGCGCCCTGCGCCATTTTGATCTGAATTTCATCCGCATTCACCAGATAATGCGACGTGACGCCGAAACGTCCGGACGCAATCTGCTTGATCGCGCTGCGACGGGAATCGCCGTTGGCATCCGGGATATAACGCGCCGGATCTTCGCCGCCTTCGCCGGTATTGCTTTTGCCGCCGATGCGGTTCATGCCGATGGCAATCGTCTCATGCGCTTCTTTACTGATCGAACCAAAAGACATGGCCCCGGTTTTAAAACGCTTCATGATGGAAGCGGCAGATTCTACCTCTTCAATCGGCACTTTAGGTCCTACCGGCTTCAGTTTCAGCAGGGAACGCAGCGTCAGGTGACGTTCGTTTTCCCCCTGCACCAGCTTTGCAAATTTCTTGTACAGATTGTAGTCGCCGGTACGGACCGCCTGCTGCAGCAGATGAACGGTTTGCGGGTTGAACAAATGTTCTTCGCCGTCCGCTCTCCACTGGTAGTCGCCGCCCGAATCGAGCACTTCATCGCGTCCGCTTTGTTCCGTGAAGGCACGGAAGTGCATCGCGAGCGCCTCCATGGCTACTTCTTCAATGCCGATGCCGCCGATGCGGGACGGCGTCCAGGTAAAGTAACGGTCCACGAAATCCTGCTTCAGGCCGACGGCTTCAAAAATTTGCGCGCCGCGGTAGGATTGAATCGTGGAGATGCCCATTTTGGACAACGTCTTCACGACGCCTTTGGTTGCTGCCTTGATGAAGTTTTTAATCGCTTTATCCAGCGACAGGCCCGTAATCATGCCCTGCCCGATCATGTCGCGGATCGTTTCGAAAGCAAGGTAAGGATTGACCGCGCTGACCCCGTAACCAAGCAGCAGCGCAAAATGATGCACTTCGCGCGGTTCGCCGGATTCCAGCAAAATCGTAACCTTCGTGCGCGTCTCCCGCTTGATCAGATGGTGATGCAGGCTGGATACGGCCAGCAGCGAAGGGATCGCCGCATTTTCGGCATCCACGCCTCTGTCGGACAGGATAAGCACGTTATGCCCTTTATCGATAACCCGGTCGGCCGCTTCGCACAGCGTTTCGACAGCCTGACGCAGCCCTTCCGCGCCTTCGGCAGCCGGGAATAAAATCGGAATCGTCATCGCGCGGAAACCCGGACGATGCACATGCCGGAGTTTCGCGAATTCCTCGTTGGACAAAATCGGCGTCTCCAGGCGAATCTGTCTGCAGCTTTCCGGCTCCGGATTCAACAGGTTGCGCTCCGGACCTACCGTGGTCCAGGTTGAAGTAACCAGCTCTTCGCGAATCGCATCGATCGGCGGATTGGTGACCTGCGCAAACATCTGCTTAAAGTAGTTGAACAAACGCTGCGGACGGTCCGATAAGACCGCGATCGGGGCATCGTAGCCCATGGAAGCAATCGCTTCCTGGCCTGTCAGCGCCATCGGCTCCAGCACCTTGCGCAGCTCCTCGAACGTGTAGCCGAAAGCCAGCTGCTGCTGGGTCACGTTGTGATGATTCGGCTCCGAAAGCGCTGGCGCATCCGGAAGCTCTTCGAGCGTGATCAGATGCTCATCCAGCCAGTCGCGGTACGGATGTTCCTTGGCAATCTGGCCTTTCACTTCCTCGTCGGAAATGATCCGGCCTTCCTTCGTGTCCACCAGCAGCATGCGGCCCGGGCGCAAACGGTCCTTCAAGGCTACGTTTTCCGGCGGAATGTCAAGAACCCCGGCTTCGGAGGACAACACGATAAGATCGTCTTTGGTTACATAGTAGCGGGACGGACGCAGACCGTTGCGGTCCAGAATCGCCCCGATTTGAATCCCGTCGGTGAAGCCCATGGCGGCAGGTCCGTCCCATGGCTCCATCAGGGTGCTGTGATATTCGTAAAAAGCTTTTTTGTCCTCCGACATGCTCTCATGGCTATTCCACGGTTCAGGAACCATCATCATGGCGACATGCGGCAGGGAACGGCCGGACAAATACAAAAATTCGAACGTATTATCAAACATGCCGGTATCGGAACCGTCAGGGTTAATAACCGGTTTCACTTTCTCCAGATCATCGCCGAAAACGTCGCTTTGGAACAGCGATTGGCGGGCCCGCATCCAGTTCACGTTGCCGCGCAGTGTATTGATTTCCCCATTGTGAATCATAAAACGGTACGGGTGCGCGCGCTCCCAGCTCGGGAACGTGTTAGTGCTGAAACGGGAGTGAATCAGCGCAATGGCGGATTCCAGACGGGAGTCCTTCAAATCCAGGTAAAATTCCCCTACCTGTTCGGTCGTCAGCATGCCTTTGTAGACGATTTTGCGGCAGGACAAACTTGGCATGTAAAACTGATCGCCTTCTGCGGCGCCGCCATAACGGATATCAAGCTCCGCTCTACGACGGATGACATAAAGCTTGCGTTCAAAATCGATGTCCTGCTTCAGCCCTTCGCTGCGTTTGATAAAAATTTGACGGACGAAAGGTTTAGCGGCTTTGGCCGTTTGTCCCAGCATTTCGTCAAAGGTAGGCACCGTGCGGAAACCGAGCACCTCCTGCCCTTCCTCCCTGGCTATTTCGGCCAGGCGGTTCTCCTGCTGCGCGCGGATCTCTTCGTCATGCGGCAGGAAAATCATGCCTACCCCGTATTGCCCCGGTTCCGGCAGATGGAACCCTAATTCTTCACATTCTTCAGCAAAAAAACGATGCGGAATCTGCAGCAAAATACCTGCTCCGTCTCCGGAATTCGGTTCGCTGCCCTGTCCGCCCCGGTGCTCCATGGCCACCAGCATCGTCAAAGCCTGGGTGACAATATCATGGGAGGCGCGGCCTTTGATATGGGCTACGAAGCCCATGCCGCAGGCGTCTTTTTCAAAAGTCGGATCGTACAGACCCTGTTTAGCGGGAATGTCAGTATGTTTCATTCTCAAGCAACCTTTCTGTACGTTATTTCTTTCATTCGGAAACGAATCTATTTGAATCAAAGAGGGTTAACAGCGTCCGGCAACCAAATTTCATGCATAATTATTCAGCTCAGACTTCCTATTAGTTTTAATATTTTAGCACTGCAAAGCTTAAGAGGATAATTCAAACTTTTTATGATGGTAAAAAGTTTTTTTATGACCTGCGATGGAAGTTATTTCTGCGGGCTTTATCCGGCGTCAAAATAAGTAACATGATTTTTTCTGTTTTCTTTTATTTTATACATTTTATATGCATATTTATGCTATTCAATTAATAATAGGGCTATTCACTCAAAAATCTAACATGTACATCACAAAATTTCAGGTTCATTTTGAAGAATACAATGTGAATTCCTTTTATACGTTAATTTATTTAACATTAAGTTTACAAATTGGTAGCGCTTTACGGATTAGGCCATTGTACCGGAGAGGCGACATTTATTTATATTCAACCTCCGCCCAATTCGATCCAATCCTTTCCAATTCCGTTCAGGCCCGCAGCTCCTTATCCAAGACGTCCGATATTTCCCCGAATAGGGGGACTCCGGCCCCCTCGGCTTTGAAAACTTATATAAGGAACAAACACAAAAAAGCTGCCCCCATCTCCCTGAAGGAAATTGAGGCAGCTTTTGGTTTTTTAGCAAAATCCATAAATGGCAGCCCGATCGGTTAAACCGATGCTGTCGTTTGTTCCTTGCCTGTAGATACGGACGATTCACGCGGCGTATGCGTAATGAAATAAATCAAGGTCAACGCTACAAAAATAACGGCGTAAATCAATAACAGATCCAGTTGATTCCACATGACGCTGAAATCGCCGCTGGCAATGACGGCTTTGAAACCCGCTACCGAATGGCTCATCGGCAGCCATGGGTGGATCGGCTTCATCCAATCCGGAAGCAATTCGACCGGGAAAGTCCCGCCGCTGGTCGTCAACTGGAAGATCATCAGCAGAACAACGACAAACCGGCCCGGCTGATCCAGCCACGTTACGATCGCCTGAATGACCATCATATAGGTCAAGCTGGTGACGAACGTGAACAGGTAAAATTTCGGCACGCTCTCCACTTCCAGTCCAATGATGCTGTGCACGATAAAGGCCGCCACCAGCGACTGGAACAAACTCATTGCTCCGAAAGTCAGGAACCGGCTGACAAAACGCTGCCAGCCCGTAGCCCCTTCCACGGACGTCCCTCTCATCGAAAGGATAATCGTCGAAAGCAGAGCGCCTACAAACAAGCCAAGCGACAGGAAGTACGGCGCAATCCCGGTGCCGTATTTGCTGATTTTGCGGCTGTCGTTTTCCTGGACGTCAACCGGCTGGGCGTACATGGACACCACGTCGTCCCCGCTTTTCACTTGAGCCGTTTGACCGGCGGCATCGTTAAGCTTGCTCGCCAACTCGCCCGAGCCGCTGACCAGATCCTGCATGCCGCTCTTCAGCGTGCCTGCGCCTTCATCCAGCTGCTTGGAGCCGCTGGCCAGCTCGCTGACTCCGCCGCCGAGCTGCGTCACGCCCTGCTGCAGCGCAGCGGTTCCCGCTGCAAGCTGGCTGGCTCCGTTCGCCACCTGATGGCTGCCGGACGCCGCTTCGGCAAGCTTTTTGCCGAATTCGCTCATGCCCTGCGTCAGCTGCGGGCCGGCCGCCTGAAGCTTGCCGGCTCCCTGCACCAGCTGCTCCTCGCCGCTGACGACCTTGTCGCTGCCGGAGGCGAGCTGCTGATTGCCGGCAACCAGCTGGTTGCTGCCCTCCAGCAGCTGTTTCTGTCCGTCCTGCAGCTGCTGGGTGCCCTGCGCGACCGCCTGGCTGGTCGCCAGGAGCTTCTGCACGTCTGCGTTTTCGGCCAGTGCCGGATTCGCTTTGACCAGCTGATCCAGCCCTTGCGCTAAACCGCTCGCCCCCTGCGCCAGCTGCTCCGTGCTGCTGACCGAGCTTTGCAGCCCCTGCTGCAGCTTCTGGCTTCCTTCCAGCGCGGAGTGCAGACCCTGATTGATCTGGGCGTCCGCGGACTGGGTCTGCTTCAAACCGCCGGCCAGCTGATCCACGCCCTGAACGGCTTGAGTCGTGCCGCTTTCAAGCTGCTTATGCGCCGCGCTTAATTGGTCCAGACCGCTTGCGAGGCTCGAGGTTCCGCTATTAAGCTCCCCGGCTCCGCCGCTCAGCTTGTCGACACCGCTCTTCAGCGGGCTGATACCGCTGCTGAGCTCCGTCGTGCCGGCCACCAGCTTGTTCAAATTCTCTTTAAGTTTTGCAGTTCCGTCTTCCAGCTTGCTGGCGCCTTCATGAATATCTCCGGCTCCGCTGCCTGCGTCCGCAAGGCCGCTTGAGAGATCCGTCACTTTGCCCAGCAGGCTTTCCGTGTAGGCTTCCGTCACTTTGGCGGAAACCTGGGATTTGATATCCTTCACCGCGCTGTTGCCGATCTGGCCGGCAATAAAGTTATAGTCGCCGTTTGGCTCATAGATCAGATCGGCCGGCTTCGGTTGGTCCTCCATCAGCGTAGTCGCCTGTGAGGAGAAATTTTCCGGAATCGTGATCTTCATATAATATTTGTTGTCGGCAATCCCCTTTTCAGCTTCCTGCTCACTGACAAACTGCCAGTCAAAATCCTTGCCGTCCTTCAGCTCATCGACCAAATCCTGGCCGATATGCAGGGACTTCCCTTCGTATTCCGCCCCTTTATCCATGTTAACGACGGCCACCGGCAGTTTATCGAGATGGCCGTAAGGATCCCAGAAGGCTGCAATCAGCATGCCGCTGTATAGAATAGGCACAAAAATAACGGCAATAAACGAAATGATGTTCAGCGGTTTCTTTGCCCCGAATTTCAGGTCTTTAAGAAAAACAGATATCGCCTTCATGACAGGCTCCTCTCCTTTGCTCTCTATTTTTAGTTCTACGGTTTGTTCCCGGTTCCGTTAAGGCCGGAGGGCAAAACCTTCCCCCAAAATAATCCGGAAATAATGTTTGATATCCTCTTTATCCAGCGCTTCATGCTGCTTATTCCAATCCAGACTTAAGGCGATATAGAGCTTCAGCATAATAAAGGAAACGATTTTCGGATCGGCCGAAATGATCTCCCCCTGCCGCACCGCTAACACCACCTGGCGCTCGATATAATCGAGAATGACATTTTCCACCCGCTGCATTGCTTCCTGAGCCTGAATCGTCCCGAAGTCGCGGACTTCCTGCGCCAGTTTGACCAGCAGGCCATGTTCGCTGCGAAAATCCAGCATAGCATCCAGGCCTTTGTAAAGCTTGTCGAAAAACGCCTGATCGTCCCGGATTTCCCGGAGCACGATTTCCTTCATCTCCGCCAGAACCGACTGCAAAATTTCATCAAACAGCTCTTCCTTATTGGAAAAAAAGGTATAAATCGTCCCTTTCCCGACGTTTGCTATTTTGGCCACCTGATCCATGGTCGTCGCTTTGTATCCGAATAATGAAAAAGATTTGGCGGCCGCCTCCAGCACCTGCTTGCGGCGATCTATGGCAGGCATCGCTCTCCCCCTTCGTATCTTTTTTTATAAAAATGACCAAAATTCAAATTCGGTCAGTCAGTCAACCAACATCCAACACTTTACCACTCTTTGGGGGACAGTTCAAGGCTTCGAGGCCGGTTTTTATGGAAAAATTTAAATATTATTTATAAAAAGTATGGTTGCCGATTGTCTTCGTTTTTGTTTTATGATGGTGAACGCTTAAATCCGTCGCCAGCTTCAAAGACAGAAAATAATAAGTATCGTCGCTGACTTCCTTATGGCCGTTTAAGGCTTCGGTTACCGCACGCCGGGTATCATCGTTTGGCTGGACGCGGTTAAGCCGCCCGTTCGCTACGGGGCTGAATTGATGTTTTTCATAAATAACGTCATGAATGGTATCGGGAAAATTGGCTGACCGCAGCCGGTTCAGGACAACGTTGGCAACTGCCACTTTGCCCTCGTACGGTTCGCCTTCTGCTTCTGCCATTACGATTTTCTCCAGGAGAAGCAGATCTTCTTGGGTCACGGTGTAGGTGCTGGTTGCCTTGTCTTTGTCTTTCCTGGGCAGCAGCGATGTCCGCGTAAAGAAGAGAGTTATGGGAGGTGTGGATAAATGGGTTTTACGGACCTGCTCGGCCGCTTTTGCCGCTGCTGCGGCTGAGGCTCCTTCGGATGCTGGAGCCCCTGCCTGGCCCGAAATCTGCGGTTTGTCGGCACGGAAAAGAACCGGCATGCCCGGTACAGCGGGTTTGCCGGGATCATTGCTGCCATAGGAACCTGTTCGGCCGGCCGGCATGCTGCGGCGAAGCAGAAAAGGATCGGATGTTTTCGTAACCATAGTCTTGGGTTTCACCGCGCGCAAATCGCCGGCGGATGATTTCTTTGGAGCAGACGTAAGAGCAAAAGCCGACATTTCCGTCCTTGCTCCAAGACTCCTCTCCTGCTGCAGGCCCCAAAGCAAATAAAAAGCTCCTATACAAATAAAGATGGTGCTGATTAACAAAATTAAAATACGGCTGTGTTTCAAAGCTTCCATAGTTTCCTCCTTGTTTCGGCATCTCTACTTGACGTTCCGCCCGAAACCTCCCGATTGCAGCGGGAACCGGAACGCCTGCTGGGTAACTAATTTGACCCACTCCCCTCTATGTAACCCAAACCGGCAGGTTTGAACACTTTTGCTCTTGAATCGGCAAAAATTGGCGGCCAGACTAGCATCCGCTGGGACGCCAATTATGAGGTGTAAAGGATACATAATAGTTCCTGTAAAATGAAAAAAACTGATGCCAGGCAAGCTGCCTGACATCAGCCTTTTTGCTATTTTAAGCTTAAGCTTTATTCCTATTAATAAGGGACACGTTCTATTGAACTTTAGAGCTATTGAGCTTTAGGGCTGCTGAACCTTGGAGCTAATAATCTTGGACGCATGGATCCTTGGAGCGGCTGCTCCTTAGTCATTGCGCTGCCTGGATCTGGCTTCGCCGCCTTTGCGGCCTGCTTCCTCGCGGCTCATCTTGCCGTCGCTTCCGTCATGCGGAGCGCTGCCGCCTTTGGAGCCGATCTCCTGATAAAATTCCTTGTCATGGGAATCGGAGGTCGCTTCACCGCCTTTGCGGCCAATATCCTGGTAAAACTCGCGGTCATGAGAATCGGAAGTCGATTCGCCGCCTTTGCGGCCGATCTCCTGGTAGAACTCTTTATCATGACTTTTTGACGTTGCTTCTCCACCCATTCGGCCTGCTTCTTCACGGCTCATCGGACGATTATTATCTTTTTGTGCCATTAGAATCACTCCTAGTTGAGGTTTTTTTTCGTACCATCGGGTACGCTAGTATATTAAACTTCCTTCCGGCGTTTAAACGGGGTTAGCAACCATTTTATTAATTAGAAAAAAAGCCCAGAACCTTCTGGGCTTGATCAAGCTTACATACCTTTATCTCACAAAAAAAGGAGGATCAACGCCTCAAATCGCCTGCTTCTCTCCGCGCTCGCAGGACATCTCCGTTTCATAGACCCGGACATATTCCGGTGCTACCGGGACGTAGGTTTCCTGATCGATCAGAAATCCGCTTCCTACCCTTTTTCCATTTACCGTTACCGTAATTTTCGTAAAACCCTTTTTGGCTTGTTCCATCTTCTATTCGCTCCTTATATATGCTTTTCATTTTCTGCCTGTTCTTTTATCTTCCATATATCCCTAACCGCTTAAGCGGCAATCAACGTACCTGGCATGAAATAGATTTACCCAGTAAGCAATAATCGAAACAGTCTCGCTGCAGTTCTCCCTTGCTCCGGCACTTTTCCGGATCTGTCCCAGGGCAGTTTGGCTTAAAAAAATTAAAACTCCCTAACCCGGAAACGGAAAGGGAGCTTAAACAGCGGTCTATCACTTTAACAACTTAACGAAGCATCCTTAAAAAGTTTGGCTTATTTGCCGAGGTAAGCGTTCAGCATCCAGATCTGTTTGTCCAAAGCGCCTTTAATGCCGAGCAAAAGATCGGAAGTCGCTTGGTCTCCGGCTTCTTCAGCCGCATCCATGCCTTGTTTCAATTCAGCCGTGAGGGATTCAAAATCGCTGATCACGGTTGCGACCATTTGATCTGCGCTCTCCGAGCCAGCCGCTTCTTTCAGCGTTGCCGTTTCCAGCACTTCTTTCAGCGTAGCCACCGGTTTGCCGCCAATCGCCAAAAGGCGCTCTGCAATCTCGTCCAAATAACCGGCAGCGGAATTGTAAAGCTCTTCGAATTTGGCATGCAGCGTAAAGAAATGGTTGCCTTTCACATACCAGTGAAAATTGTGCAATTTCGTGTAAAGCAGTGTCCAGTTGGCAACCTGGCGGTTCAAATGTTGTTCCACAGCTTGGTTTGTAGCCGAATTCAAAGTACTCATCGTTCATTCCTCCATCTCATGTTTAAGCTTATTGGGGAAACGGCCTAAAAAGCCGTTCGCTCATCTTTTTTTAAATTTAGACTTATTCTAAATCTTGATATCATCATAACACCTTTAGTCCAAAAAAACAATGCGAAAATTCCAAATCATGCAAGAACATTTTTATCCTGCACATTTGAACGGATTTTATGCCTTCCGATTTCGTCTGCTTCTAACCAAGCTTTTACCTTGCTCCCGCTTTAAAAATCGTCTTTCATGTTCAGCTTCAGGTTCTCCAGCGCCCGCTCCAGGCTGCGTATGCCGTCTTCCACAACTCTGCGGTCAACCGTGTTGGTATTCTCTATTCTGGCGCGCTGAGCGGCAAACGTTCTGCGTTCCTCTTCCCAGTTCGACTGCCTGCGCTGGATTTCCTTGTATTTGTCGAGCAGGTCGGTAATGATATCGTAAAACCGCTCATAATCTACAATGATGTCGTCCAAAAAGCTGTCTACCTGTTCCTTATCGTATCCCCGCATCTTGGCGTCAAAATCTTTCTCGTGTATGGTCAGCGCATCCAGCTTGATTCCCAGCTGTTTGAATAAACTTTTTTGATCCTCGAGCTTCCGGTTGTAATTGTCCTGCATCTTATTGTCCCTCCGTAAATCAATGTTTTCTGTTAACAATGTACCACATTCGGCCCAAGTTTTTAACTTGCCCGAGTCAGGGGCGGCTTTACACCCGTCCGCAGCCGTATCCTTGCAGGCAAAACCCTTACCTTTCTTCCTAATTATGTATAAAAAAAACACCGCCTGCCCTGTTCCAAAAACGGGGCAAGCGGTGTTAAACAGGCTCGCGTCGCTCGCCTGGCAATCCCTTATGATTTCTTCTCTTGAATCGTATCCTCAATAACCGGGCCGTTGTCCGGCAGCTTGTCTCCCGCCGCATCGCCGCGGATAGTCCGTCTGAATTCCCGAAGCATCGTGCCAAAACTGCGGCCGAGTTCGGGCAGCTTACTTGGCCCAAACAGCAACAAAGCCGCTACAGCTAGCAGGAGCAAATGGGAAGGCCGAAGCAAATTTTCCAGCACTGATACCCCTCCTCGATCATTCTTTCTTTGATTATACATGGTAACGCCCTGAAAAGATAACGTTTTGTGCGCCCGGTCATCAAATCGTCAGAAACATATCCTGGGCTCTGGGCATATGCTGTGTTGAAAGTTAAGGCAAAGGAGCGAACATCATGTCTTCTTACCATTTGCTGGCTATACTCGCCATTGGCTTGGCCTCCAACCTAGACAACGCCGGAGTCGGTATTGCTTACGGCGTCCGAAGGATCCGCATCCCCTGGTACTCCAATCTGGCGGTCGCCCTGATTTCCTTTCTGGGGACGCTGGTGTCCGGCGCATTCGGAAGCTTGCTGGCGCTGTGGATCCATCCCTGGATTGCACACGTCATCGGCTCCGCAGTCATTATAGCCGTAGGAATCTGGGTGCTTTTGCAATCCTCCAAAGAACAGCAGGTTCCGGAAACCGCCCCCCCGGAAAGCGCAGGCCATTTCTCCAGGCTGCTCCGCAACCCGGAGGAAGCGGATAAAGACAGCTCGAAATCGATCAGCCTGAGCGAAGCGGCCGTTTTAGGCATCGCTCTGGCCATGAACGCTTTGGCCGGAGGATTTAACGCGGGCGTCACCGAGCTTAACATCTGGCTGACGGCCCTTTCCGTAGGTATCTTCAGTTATTTGCTGTTTGCTTTCAGTTCCTGGTTTGGCGAAAAATATGCGGCCGAAAAGCTGGGCAGCCGGGCAACGGTCATTTCCGGCGCGCTGCTAATTTTGATCGGCTTTCTTCAATTATGGTAAATCCGGGGCAACCTTTCGAATAGAACAACAGCCGTCCGCCAATCAAGCAATTCCCGTGCGCGGCGGCTGCTTTCAGCCCTTGTCTCTGCGACAAAAGAAATAGATGTAAACAAATAGTCCCATCTTTTATAATATATTCTGTTCATGAGATAACAGCCTGCTAAATTTTGGGAGGTGCTCGAATGGAATGGTATAAAAGTTATGAAAAAGATCTGAAAGAGGCGTTTAAAGAAGCAGAAAGTCGCATTTTGGCGTGGGATTCCCCCTTTCAGGGACAAGCTCTTCAGTTTTTGGAGCGATTCGACATCACTAAACGGGAGGTGCCAACGAACTATATTTGCTTCCTCTTGCCTTTTTGGATGGAACCCGCAGCCGGCCATGACCGGAACCTCAGCAGACGGATTTCATTGACGCATATCTTCGGGATGATGGCCTTTCATCTGCAGGATAGAGCCATGGACGAGCCTGGCGCCGATCTGCAGCGCCTGCTCCCTCTATCCGCGCTGCTGCACAGGGAATTTCAGCAGCTGTACGGTGAGATTTTTCCGGCAGCCTCCGGTTTTTGGGAATACCATAAGCGGTATTTGTTCCAGTGGGCCGAAGCGGTAAGCGGCGAACAAGAACAGGATTGGTTCCATGTGGACCCTGTCAGAATGGGCCACAAGGCTTCTTTGGTCAAGCTGGCCGGAACCGGACTGCTCCTTCATGGCGGACGCCCTGAATGGATTCCCGCAGTCGAGAAAGCCGTGGACCAAACGCTCGTAGTGCTGCAGATGCTTGATGACTGGGAGGATTGGGAGAAGGATCTGGAGGAAGGCAGCTACAACAGCCTTGGCGCTTTGGCCCGCGTTAAGCTGGCTCTGCCCGAGGAGCAGCCGCTGACCCCTGATGGCATGAGAGAAGCGTTGTTTACCTATAACGCCTTATCCAGCTTTGCCGCGCGGGCGGAAAGCCGGGAGCCTGACGTCTTTGAAGTTAAGCCTTTTGTCCCGGAACTCTATTCCTTCTATCATTTTCTGCTGGACAACCTGCACAATGGGGCCGCTCAGATCGAGCAGGAGAAAATGCTGCTGCAATCAGGCGGACTGCAATATTTTTTGTCAAAATCAGTTGTAAAAAATGGATAAAACCATAAATTGTACTAGCTAAGCCGCTCTATTAATGGTAAACTTAGTAGGAAAATATAACCAATTTTGAAAGGATGATGTGATATGTCAACTGGAGCTCTTCTTCAATCCCAGCTCATTCAGAAGGCCTGGCAAGATCCCTCTTTCAAAAGCAAGTTATTGTCCGATCCGAAAGGAGCCATTCAGGAGTTTTTAGGCATTTCCCTTCCGGACCACATTTCCGTCCGTACGGTGGAGGAGAACGCAGACGAGTTTTATCTGGTATTGCCTCCGGCCCCTTCTTCCGTGCTCGAAGCCAAAGTCCAGCCTCAAGCGATGTGGAATTCTTAATTCTTAATGCTATCGTTTAAGTCATAAACCTTAATCTGCGAAAGCCGCCGGTTTCCTGCTCAGGCTTCACCTGACGGAAACCGGAGCACGGCTTCGGTGCCTTTCCCCTTCTGGCTTGTAAAATTCAAGTTCCCCGCCATTGCTTCGATAATTCGGAACGTCACCATCAGCCCCAGCCCAGTTCCTTTGGTTTTGTTTGAGAAATAAGGCTCTCCAAGCCGTCCCATTTCCTCTTCCGTCATTCCCTCACCGTTATCCCGAATATGGATATAAACGTGTTTGTTGACCTCATAAGCCCAAATCCGGATTTCCCCTTCGTCCTGAAAGGATTCAATACTGTTTTTAATAATGTTGATACAAGCCTGCTTAAATTTCGAAGAACTTCCCATGACGGTCAGAGTCGGCGGAATGTCCACCTCGATTTTCCCGCCAACCAGGTGAACCATTGGCTGCAGGATCCCTTCAATATGCCTGAACTCTTCATTTACATTCAACTGGCGGGTTTTGCTGCCTTCCGGTTTGGCGAAAGTCAGAAAGTCCGTAATGATCCCGGAAGCGCGATCCAACTCTTCAAGGGCCAAATCCAGATAAACCCGGTCCTGGGAGTCCGGCTGTTTTTCCCCAAGCAGCTGGATAAATCCCCGTGTAACCTGCAGTGGATTGCGCACCTCATGAGCGACGGAAGCGGCCAGCACGCTGATGATCTCCATTTTTTCCGAACGCTGCAGTTCGTTGTTGAACATTTCAAGCTTGCGGGAATACTCCACGACCTGCTCATGATTTCTGGCGAATCTCCGGCCCAAAATAACGATAAGCGAAATAACGAAACAAAGAACGCCCCATTTCCACAGCACCAGGCGGTACTGCTGGCTGCTGGCATAATAAACGATAAGCTCCCCGATTCCGGTCAACGCCAAGAAAGCAAGGCCGATCGTAAAGATGATCGCTTCCTTATTGCCTCTAAAAGCATTTAAGACCGCATAAAGCACCAGCACCGCAAGCTGCGCTATCGTCACATATCCAAGAAGATTGCCCGTAATCTGGTCATATACGTAATCGATTCCGGACGACGTAATCCGGTCCAGCAACAGCAGGGAAAAACATAGCAGGGAATAAACCGTCT
This sequence comes from Paenibacillus mobilis, assembly GCF_058267595.1. Taxonomy (NCBI): domain Bacteria; kingdom Bacillati; phylum Bacillota; class Bacilli; order Caryophanales; family Paenibacillaceae; genus Paenibacillus; species Paenibacillus mobilis. Next base: position 209,724 of record NZ_JBZCMS010000004.1, on the reverse strand, counting down.
GGAAAATACGGCAGCCCCGGATGAAGGCGATATATTTTTCTTTATCAAAAATTTGTTCCACATAAAAGATAAAAACCGGCAAAAAAACAAATAAGGCCATATCAAACAGATTATAATAATACGCTTCGTACCTTCCATAAAAGGTGTACAGAAACGGCGAATAGGTAATGACGAGTATGCCTATGCACAATATAACGACCGTTAGGGCAAGCCAGCCCCGGATATTGGCTTCATTCAAAAATAACGTACACAGCAGCATAACGACCGAAATAAAAATAAATGCGCTGCCCAGCACAAAATCCGATAAATCGCTTTTGACGAAATTGATCAGCAGCGGCATAAACGGACCGATTTGGATATCTTCATATAACCCGATCTGACCGCTGTTTGAAGAGACGCCTATGTACAGGGTCTGCTGCTCCGAGCCGTTCTCCATATGAACGGGAAGGAGCAGATTATTCACATCGCGGCCGCTGAGGTGGTCCACACTGTAAACCACTTTGTTCTCATATAAAATTTTCACCCGTTCCCCGTAGAGCTTCCGGATCATAACAGCGGCATTTTCGCTGGCCTGGGGCAGGGAGACTTTAATCCACAATGATTCCGTCCGGTCCCTGTCGATTTCGTTTGACGGAAGGGGAGCTTCTGAAGACGCTCGTACCCATTGGCCGGTTTGCTCAAGCTGCTCCTCCGTGATATCGGGTCTTAGAGAGTTGACCTCCCAGACCTGCCAATCGCTGATTTTGGTGCTGCTGCCCGCTTGTTCCCTCCAATCCGCGGCGGGCACAATAACGGCCCCCATGATAAGCAGGACCAATATAATAACTATTGTTCTTAACAAATACCTCATTAGCCACCCCTGGTTTAATCTTATGAGTCAGGCGCCATTCCCCGCAGCTTTCCCGCATGTTGACTGATTGTTCAATAACCATCCATCTTTGGTTTGGATTTCGTAAAATACAAACTAACATTATCAAATTTTACCATATGGGTAAATAGATAATCCTTTTATGGTTCAGGAAAGGAACTGCCGTTTATTAAATGATCAAGGATAAATGACTTTATTTTTAGCCCATTAAAAAGGAGGAGAAGCCGATGTATGAACCACGGGATCGCCGTGAGACAAGCGATGTAGACGTTGAACGCAGGGAAATTCATAAACGTTCCGACTCCAGCATGGTAGCTTCAACCTTTATTAAATATGCAGCTTATATTATTTTGTTTTTTGGATTTTTATACTTTCTGGTCAGATATGTATTCCCTAAATTCTAAAAGAATGGTTCGGTTGATTCAGGCGAGGTTTGGGTAAACTCCATTAAAGGAAAGGATTTGCTACTTCAAATCGGGAGGACTATCCAATGGACAACTTCGACGATAAATTCGATGAGATGGCTGAATTCAACGGGCAAGGTAATGCTTCAAGAAGCAATATTGAAGACCCGATCAATAAAACCTACGGTGACCGTATGTTCGAGCAGTACGAGCTCCTCGGCGAATATAAGGATGAAAACGACATCCCGAGCGACGACCTGCTGCCTCACGATACTCGGATCACCCAGAGTCTAAGCTCCTACGATGACGAAACGGACCGGAATACGGAATTGCTGGACCAAGGCGAACTCCCCGATGTGCCGGATGCGGACGACATTCAACCGGAGAGCCCGGTCGATGCGGCTGCCCAGCCTGTAGACGTTATGCACGGCACCGATCTGATCAATGGAGCCGGCGCGGACGAGGAAGATGCTCCGCCGCGGGACGGACTTCAGGAAAAGCTTTGAGAAAAGAAGCACCCCGGTTTCTACCGGCGGTGCTTCTTTTGTTGTACCCGCTTTTTCTTGTACCAGCTTATCTTAAAAGCGGGGCCCTTTCTATTCGAGGGTAAAACGGCTGATTAATTCATTTAATTCGTCCGCTTGTTTCTTCGGTTCTTCCGTCGAGGAAGCTACTTCCTGGGCCAAAGCAAGCTGTTCCTGCGCGGAAGCGGAAATCGTTTCCGTATTCCGGGCATTTTCCCTGGAGAGCTGCTGGACCTGACCGATGGCCTGATCGACATTCCCCGCCTCTTCCTTCATCCGCTGCAGCTTGTTCGCAGAAGCTTCGATGCTTCGGGCCAAACCCTGTACGGTAATCAAAATATGATTAAACGCCGTTTCGGAGGATTGTGCCGCCTCAATGCCTTCGCGGACGGAAGTCGCAACATGCGTCATGGAGACCTGGGCGCCGCCCATTTCTTCCGTTACTTTCTCGATCAGGTTCCGGATCTGGTCGGCAAATAAGGCAGCGTTTTCGGCCAGCTTTCTGACTTCCGCGGCTACCACCGCAAATCCCCGGCCCTGCTCCCCGGCTCTGGCGGCTTCAATAGACGCATTTAAAGCAAGCAGATTGGTCTGCTGGGCGATGCCGGCAATCACCGTAACAATGCTGCCGATTTCTTCAGTCCGTCGCGTCAGGCCTTCTATGACGTTGTCCAGCTCCTGGACATGGGCATGAATGGAGTCCATTTTGCTGGTTGTGGTAGCTACGGATTCATTGCCCTCCTGGGCCAGCTGGGAGGTAACGTTCATCATCACATGAACTTCGCCGATTTCATTCGCAACCCCGGTCACCTCACCCGCCAAATTGCGTACGTTGTCCGCCCCTGTCTCCATGCTGACGAGCTGCCTTTCCCCTCCGCTCGCGACCTCCTGAATCGCGTCGCTGATCTTCTCCTTAACTGTAAACTGTCGGCGCATGTAAGTTTTGCTTGGCGAATAACCAATTCGACGAATCCCGAGAAAATTCCTTCCGGATTCCGCTTCCCGATTTATAGAGATTTGGCTCTGTTTATTCGGGATGTTATGATAGGATTATCAAATTTTAATTCCATCGAATCAAGGAGGCTTTTTTTCATGAAACGCCGCATCACTTTTGCTCCAGCCCTATTGACCTTAATGCTGGTGCTTGTACTTGCACTTACCGCCTGCGGGAACAAAACGGCAGAAGCGGGCAATACCGGCAGCTCCAACAACAGCAATTCCGCTTCGAACGCCTCAAACAACGCCGGAAGCAGTACGGATAACGGAGCCAGCGCCTCCGAAGCTCCAAGCTCGGCCACGCCTCCATCGGACGATCCCTCCAAGGAAGTTCAGCCTGACCCGGCCTTCACGTCTCCGGACAATCCGGTAGTCACCATTGAAATGAAAACCGGAAACAAAATCGAAATCGAGCTGTATCCTAAAGCGGCTCCCAATACGGTCAACAATTTCATTTCCCTGGCTAAAAAAGGTTTCTATGACGGTACCAAGTTCCACCGCGTCATTCCCGGATTTATGATCCAGGGCGGAGACCCCCAAGGAAACGGGACCGGCGGTCCCGGGTATTCGATCGCGGGCGAATTTACTTCGAACGGCGTCCAAAACGATCTGAAGCATACACGTGGCGTTATCTCCATGGCCCGTGCTCAGGATCCGAATTCCGGCGGCTCCCAGTTCTTTATCATGGTAGCGGACGCCGATTATTTGGACGGGCAGTATGCCGCCTTCGGTAAAGTCATTAAAGGAATGGCTACCGTGGACGCCATTGTGAACCTTCCGCGCGACAGCAGCGATATGCCCGCTGCAAACGATCTGGATGTCATGAGCAAGGTTACCGTAGACACCAAAGGCAAAACCTATCCTGAGCCCCAAAAATCCGGCTCGCAATAAGTTCTGTTTAAGCTCCCCCTGCTTCCAATTTGGAGGCGGGGGGATTTTTTTGCCAGGAACCGTATATTCCTGCCTGCGCGGTATTGATAAACATCCGAAGGCGTTTTATAATTTCTATAGTTGGAATAATTTTACTGATAAAGAAGGGTATCACATGCTTGCAGACTTATTCAAACCGCTGAAGCCGAACAGCGGATCCATCGTGATTGCCACTTTATATGGGGGTCTGGGCGAATATTCCGGAGTATATGTAGGCGATCAACAGGTCATTACCCTCTCAAGCAAACATACGCCGGAACTGATGAGCTTGGAACAATTCAGTCAGATTCATTCCACTTCGTTTAAAAGCGAGATTTATCTGGCTTACCGTCCATTTAAACGTCAAGCGGTCAGCTTTCCCGAAGCAGCGCAAAGAGCTCTACATACTTTAAGCAGCAGCAGCTACAAAACCATGTTGATTAACAGCCATCAGTTTTGTTCAGGATGCATCACAGGCAATTTTGACAATGAAGATGTCCAGCTGTACGAATTAAAAAAAAGAATTAAAGATTACTACCCCCATCGGCATTTTTGGCACAAACAATGTTAACCTCGTGACTAGCCAATCATACGAAAAAGCCCCTTGCGCAAGGGGCTTTTTCGTAGTTTGGACCCATAAACAGATACCTGGCAGACGTCTTGTCATTAGCGTACTGATCAGGATTTCCGTTTCACGTCATCATTGGCCTGTCGGAACTTTTTCGTTTGGGCGGCATGCAGGAAGCCGCCTATGCTGTATATAAAGATACTGCCGACAATACAGCCGATTCCTCCCATCAGGTACATATTCCGGTCATTAAAATCAGATAAACGGACCAGACAAAGAATAATGCCGACAACCAATACGACCCAAGCGATCGTAGTCAGGGTTAATGCAAAATAGTGGCCATTTTCACGCATTTCTTTCCTGTTTTTAAACGAATATATTTTAGCGGCCATGCTGATCACTCCCGGTCAAATTTTGGACATTCCCTAATCGGGGCAGTGTCCGCTTTTCATGGTCAGCCTGTTCTTTTCAGTCTGACTAAGCAAGCTTGCCTTTGTACTGTATACTAACCGTTTCCGGGATAAATTAAACATGGTACTAAATACAAAATCCCCGTAAAAAAAGGCCTGCATGTCACCATGCAGGCCCTTAGTATTCCCTTAAATCTCAAACTCTTAGTATCCGATTTTGTTGACTTCCATGATCCAGATGGAGCCGCCGACAACCGTAATCAGAATAATGATGCCGAGAACAAGCCCCATAACGTTCCAGCGAGGTTTTTCCGTCTCCCGAAGATGCATGAAGAAGAGCAGCTGAACCAGGAGCTGCAACACCGCAGCAATCATGATCACAATAAAGGTAGCCGTTTTGGCCATCAGGTCATTCATCACGATAACCAAAGGAATGATGGTCAATACGATGGAAAGAATGAAACCGAGAATATACGATTTCAACGATCCATGGGATTCGTGAGCGTCATGGCCGTGCGTATTTGGTTGTGCCATTTACATCACCCCCATCAAATATACGATCGTGAGCAGGAAGATCCAGATAACGTCCAAAAAGTGCCAGTACAAGCTGATTAGCGTAACTTTTCCTTTTGTCGTCTCCGTAATTCCGCGTTTGCCCAGCTGAATCATAAGTCCGATCATCCAGCAAAGACCAACCGAAACGTGAAGTCCGTGCGTACCGACCAGGGTAAAGAAAGCGGTCAGGAATGCGCTTCTCGAATAACCAGCGCCTTCATTCACCATTTTAACGAACTCGGAAACCTCGAGGCCTACGAACGATGCGCCGAGGATAGCCGTTACGATCAGCCATCCGATCAGCTGTTTCTTATTGCCGCGGTTCATGGCCAAAGTGGCCAGACCGCTCGTAAAGCTACTTGTCAGGAGGATAAAGGTTTCCCAAATGACTCCCGGCAGTTCAAAAAGCTCTTTGCCGTCAGGTCCTCCCGCCGTATTATGGCGCAACACGATAAAGGTTGCGAACAAGACGGAGAAGAGGATAACGTCGGAAATCAGAAAGAACCAGAAGCCAAGGACCTTAAGTTCGTTAGGATCGTGATGCCCGTGATCATGGTCTGCACTATGATTTCCTTTGTGTGCCACGCTTTGTGCCATTATACAGACCCCCTTATTGCCTCTTCAGTGCGTTCTACTTCTTCGACAGGGATGTAATAATCCGTATCGTAAGAGAAGGAACGCGCGATCATGCAAATTGCTACACCAATCATGCCTGGGATGTAGAACCACCACCACTCAAACACAAATCCGAAACCTGCTACAAACCAGCAAGCGCCCATGATCGGTGGAATGATAGAGTTCTTAGGCATATGAATCGGTTCGATCGGAGGCATTGGATCATCTGCAATCCCTTTGGCACGGCGCTCTTTTACTTCCCAGAAATCATCCACGGAATGTACGTGCGGGATCACTGCAAAGTTGTATTCCGGAGCCGGAGAAGCTGTTGTCCATTCGAGCGTACGAGCATCCCAAGGGTCGTTGCCGACTTTTTTATGTTTGAATGTGCTGTACAAGATTTGCGCTACCTGGATAACGAAACCGATACCCATCAGCAGGGCGCCGATCGTGGAGATAAAGTTCAGCGGTCCCCAGCCGGTATCCCAGGAATATTCGCTTACGCGGCGGGTCATCCCCATCAAGCCGAGTGAATATTGCGGCATGAAACATACATAGAAACCGATGTTCCAGAACCAGAACGCCCAAACGCCCAGTCTGTGGTTCAGGATGAACCCGAACATTTTAGGCCACCAGTAGTACAGACCTGCGAAATAACCGAACACCACGCCGCCGATCAACACTTGGTGGAAGTGCGCAATCAGGAAGTAACTGTTGTGGAACTGGAAGTCAGCAGGCGCAACCGCAAGCATAACCCCCGTCATACCGCCGACTACAAAACAAGGAATAAAAGCAATCGTCCACATCATCGGCAGCTCGAAACGGATACGGCCGCGGTACATCGTGAACAGCCAGTTAAAGATTTTAACCCCTGTCGGAATGGCGATAATCATCGTCGATATCGCAAAGAACACATTGATATCCGCGCCGGAACCCATCGTAAAGAAGTGGTGAAGCCAAGTGAAGAAGGAAACCACACTAATGGTCAGCAACGCGAATACCATGGATTTGTAACCGAAAATCCGTTTTCGTGAGAATGTTGACACGACTTCGGAGAAAATACCGAAAGCCGGAAGGACCACGATATAAACCTCGGGGTGTCCCCACATCCAGAACAAGTTGATGTACATCATCGGGTTGCCGCCCAGGTCAAGCGTAAAGAAGTGACCTCCCGCAAAACGGTCGAGGAACAGCAGCGCCAGCGTTACGGTCAGGATCGGGAACGCCAGAATGATAATGATACAGGTGGCAAATACGGACCAGGAGAACATCGGCATTTTCATGAGCGTCATGCCCGGTGCGCGCATCTTGATCAAGGTGACCATAAAGTTGATGCCTGTCGCCAGGGAACCGATACCCGAAATCTGAATCCCCCAGATGTAGAAGTTTTGTCCTACGCCCGGGTTGTGCATCAATTCGGAAAGCGGCGGGTAACTCATCCAGCCTGCGTCCGGCGAGCCCCCGATGACGAAGGACAGGTTGAACAGCATCGCTCCGACAAAAAACAGCCAGAAGCTCAGCGCATTCAGGAACGGATACGCAACGTCGCGCGCTCCGATTTGAAGCGGGATAATAATATTAAACAAACCAAACATCAACGGCATCGCCATGAACAGGATCATGATCGTGCCGTGAGTTGTAAAAATCTGATTGTAATGCTCGGGCTCCAGGAACTTCATGCCCGGGAGCGCAAGCTGGGTACGCATCAGGATCGCGTCAACGCCGCCGCGGAACAACATGAGCAGCGCCGCAAGAATATACATGATGCCGATTTTCTTGTGATCGACCGTGGTCAGCCAGTTTCTCCACAGCCAACCCCATTTCTTGAAATAGGTCAGCGCCCATAAAATCGCAATTGTCGCAACCACGATGGATACGTCCGCACCATAAATGAGCGGATCCCCCGTGACGAAGAACCACGATGCGAAGTCTTTAATCGAATCTAGCATGGAGGGTCTCCTTCCCTTTCATCAGTGTGCCGGCTGGGCATCGCCCAGTCCATTAACGCCAAAGCCCGTATTCAAGGGCATTCCTTCATTTGTTGTACCCTCTGACGACTCAGAGTTTTGTTTGCCGTCCACCACGTATTTGTAAGCAATTTTGCTGTACAGTCCTTCAGGGAACGAAGAATATTCGGTTTGGCCCATAACGCCCGGTTTGGCCAAATCGGCATAACTTGCTTCCGTAAGCGTGCTGCCGGTATTGCCCTTCACTTTGTCTACCCATTTCTGGTAGTCGGCAGGCTCAACCGCATTCACGTCAAAACGCATTTGCGCAAAATGCTCGCCGGTGAAGTTGGCGCCGGAGCCGAAGTATTTTCCGACTTCGTCAGCTTTCAAATAAAGGGTCATAGACATGCCGGACATCGCGTAAATCTGCCCGCCCAGCTGCGGAATCCAGAACGAATTCATCGGGGAGTCCGCGGAAATTTCGAATCGAACCGGTACGCCTTTTGGAATCGTCAGCGTATTCACCGAAGCGATGTTTTCTTCCGGATACAGGAACAGCCATTTCCAGTCCAGGGAAACTACCTGTACCGTAACCGGTTTTTGCTCGGCATCAATCGGCTTGGAAGGCTCAAGCGCATAAGTATAACGCGCCGTTACTACCGCCAGAACGATGATAACGAGAATCGGCACGCCCCACCATACGGTTTCCAGCACTTTGCTGTCATGCCAATTTGGGGAATAGGCCGTTTTGCGATTCGGTTTGTCGCGATAGCGCCAAACGATGACAGCTGTCAGAATCAGAACGGGAACGATTACGATGCAGCAGAGCAGCGTCGAAATGATGATCAGATCCTTCTGGGATTGTCCCACAGGTCCCTTAGGGTCGAGGACCAGGTAATCCGCTGTGAAGAACATTCCCCAGATCAGCACGCCCAAGGTGACCAGGGTAATAACCACTGCGATCAGCGTTCGAAGCGATCTTGGTTTTTTATCCATCTTTTCCTCTCTCCTTAAATTATTCCTTAATAACTTTGTAACGCCGGACATTGCAGAATTTTTACATTCACAATGCATCACCCATAACCTTACCCTATAAAGATAGCAGAAAACAATATCTCACATGGCTTTTTTAACAAAATTGTCGATTTTTAATTTGATTTTTGTGATTATTTTCTCAAACATTTATTCAACTTGTTATTCCGTATTCTTACTTAAATATATGCAATCTATACCGGATGACCGGATTCAGTTGGAAAAAGAGCTGTATTGTTGCGGGGCTCTCCCCTTTTAGATGTTTAATTCGCGTTTGGACGCAGCGTTGCCGTGATATAATACTTGCGTACATAATGAGCTATACGATCGAAGGAGTGTTTTCAACCATGACGTCCAGGGAGAATCTCCCCCCTTTAAGCCCTATAGATATTTGCATGCTGGCCGGAAAAATCATGCTTCAGAGCGGTGCGGAAACTTACCGCGTCGAAGACACGATGATCCGTATCGCCCAGGCCGTAGGTCTCTCCGGCTCTCACAGCTACGTGACGCCTACGGGGATCATCTTTCAGGCCGGAGGTCCCGAAGCGGCCAAGCTGATCCGGATTGCGGAACGGACCACCGACCTGGAGAAGGTAGCTTCCGTGAACAGCATTTCAAGAAAACTGGTCTCCGGGGAAATCGGACCCGAGGAAGCGGCCGGCCTGCTCCGCGAAATCGATGATTCGTCCCACGCTTATCCAGTAGGCCTGCAAATCGCGGCGGCTTCTATTTCCAGCGGTTGTTTTGCCATCATGTTCGGCGGCAGCGCCTATGATTTTCTGCCCGCCCTAATCAGCGGAGGGCTCGGTTTTTCGGCCGTGATCCTGTTCCATAAACTGATCAACGTGAAATTTTTCGCCGAGTTTACGACTTCGCTGCTGATTGGCCTCGTATCCTATCTGTTCATTTCTCTTGGCTTGGGACGCGAGCTGGACAAAATCATTATCGGCTCGGTCATGCCGCTTGTGCCGGGGCTGCTCATTACCAATGCCGTCAGGGACCTGATGGCCGGCCACCTGGTGTCGGGCTTGTCCAGGGGCGCGGAAGCGATGCTGACCGCCTTTGCCATCGGCGCGGGAATCGCAGCCGTTTTTACCTTTTTATAAAGGCATTTTTCTATTAAAGAGGGATCCTATGTATATGATTACACAGTTACTAACCAGTTTTATCGCCTCGGCCGGCTTCGGCATCATTTTTAACGCACCCAAGCGAACCTTGTTTCAATGCGGGCTTGGCGGCATGATGGGATGGGTCATCTATCTCGTGCTGGATCCTTATTATGATACGGTTATTTCCACGGTAGCGGCGACCTTTGTGGTCGGCGTCATCAGCCAGGTGTCAGCCCGGGTGTACCGGATGCCCGTCATCGTCTTCAGCGTAGCCGGCATCATTCCGCTGGTTCCCGGCGGCCTCGCTTATGACGCCATGCGCAAATTCGTGGAAAACGACTACAACACGGCCATCCAGCTGGCCGCGCAGGCTTTTCTGATTTCCGGCTCGATCGCCATCGGACTTGTGGTTTCCGAGGTGCTGAACCAGCTGCTAAAGAAACAAAAACCGCACCGGGGCTGAGAAATCGAGCCTGCTGGTGCGGCTTTTTTTATAACGAATTACATGCTATTGAAACTACTGCAGAATCCCGATCAATAGCGGGAGGGTCACGAAGGACAACAGCGTGGTCCATAAAATAACCCGGGAAACCGTGCGCGGATCCGCGCCGAATTCCTCCGACATGATCAGCGCGTTCACCGCGGCCGGCATAGCGCACAGCACCAGAAACACCGAAAACATCAGGCCGTGAACACCCAGCAGGAACAGAACGAGACAGGAAGCTCCCGGCGAAAGGACCAGTCTTACGGCCATAGCGACGGCAAATGGCTTCCGCTCCGGCAAACGGGTCTCCTCCCCTTCCCCGCGTCTTCTCCCCGCCATCTGCATCCCCAAAATGCACAGGGCCACCGGCGCGTAGGCCGCCGCCATCATGGAGATCCCCTGTTCCAAGGCCTCCGGCAGGCCAACCTGCGTCAGCCTCACAAAACCCGCCAGCAGCGCCGCATATAGGGCAGGCATCGTAATCACCTTTAGCAGCGCTTTTTTGATCGTAAAATGAGACCGGGCCGCAAAATAAACCCCGGCCGTATTGCCGAGAATCATCTGGATCACGACCAGCACGGAAGCCTTGTCCAAGCCCGCCTGGCCAAAAGCCAGCTGTACGAGCGGCAAGCCGTAATTGACGCTGTTCGTAAAAACGGAGACCAGCGTCAGTCCCGCCTGCTGCTCCTGGTTCAAATGCATGATTTTGGCGGCTGCGGCGGCAATTCCCCACATGACAAGCACATTTACGATGCAAAATAATACCGTCGTTCCCACATCGCCTGAGCCGATCTGCGCATGGGCCAGCGTTTCAAAAATAAGCGCCGGGCTGAGCACATACAGGGCAAGGGCCGACAGCGCGCGGTTGTCCACGCCTTTGAAGCGCCTGAGCAGCGCCCCGCCCGCTACCGGCAGCGATATAGGCAATGATACGTGATACAGCGTCAGCAAAAAAGAATACAGCAATCCAGCTCCACTCCCGATCTATCTCTTATCGTCGCGAGAACTATAATATGCTCCCGGAAAGCTGTCAATCCTATCATGTTCGGTTACAATAATTCAGTAACTTGATTTTTTATAGAAAATAGTTTACATTGAAGGCAACAACAGGTTTATCCTGGAACAAGAATCGGAGGAATGGAAGATGGAATTAAAAGGCATACACCACGTTTCAGCCATGACCGCCAAAGCTCCGGCCAATTATAATTTTTATACTAAAACACTGGGCCTGCGGCTGATCAAAAAAACGGTCAACCAGGACGATGTTTCCATGTACCACCTGTTTTACGGGGATGAAAAAGGAAATCCGGGCACGGAGCTGACGTTCTTCGAAATGCCGATGGCCGGTCAAAACCGCGACGGCAACGATAGCATTTCTGCTTTGTCCCTACGCGTGCCCAATGATGCCGCCCTCGAATACTGGAAGAAACGCCTGGAGGAATACGGCGTGGTCCATGAGGACATCCGTCCGCGGGCGGGCCGGCTTACGCTGGCGTTCCGCGATTTTGAAGGCCAGCGGCTTATCCTCGTCTCCGACGAGCACGACGCCGGCGTCGCGGCGGGAACGCCGTGGGAACACAGTCCGGTGCCCGCTGAATTCAGTATTACCGGCCTGGGACCGGTCAAGCTGACCGTGAAGGAAGCCGCGCCTACCGCGGCCGTGCTTACCGAGCTGCTGAGCTACCGTCGCAAGGGAAGTTTCCCGAATGAGGAAGCCCCCGATCAGCCGGATATTCTGGTGTTTGAGACCGGAGAAGGCGGCAGCGGAACCGAAATCCACCTTGAGGAACGCCACGATTTGGCAAAGGAGCGCCTTGGCCGCGGCGGGGTTCACCATGTGGCTTTCCGGGTGGACAACGACGACGAGCTGAAGCAGTGGATCGAAGCCGTGCGGAAGGTCCGCTTCCCGAATTCCGGTTATGTGGACCGGTTCTATTTCCACTCCCTTTACTTCCGCGAGCCGAACGGCATTTTGTTCGAACTGGCCACGGACGGCCCGGGCTTTGATACGGATGAGGCGTTTGAGCATCTGGGCGAATCCCTGGCCCTGCCTCCTTTCCTCGAGCCGAAGCGGGCTCAAATTGAAGCCCGGCTGAAGCCGCTGGATACGGCCACATCCTAACGAGACCGGCACCGAACCGTCCTCGGACGCCTTATTCCGCCGCGTCTTCGCCGGCCTGAGGCGTCTGCAGAAAAAGAAGACCCTCGCCAGCCGTCGCACGGCAGCGGGGGTCTTCCTTTTATTCAACTTTAACCCGTCTGCCCGTAAACAGCAGGAGCAGAAAGGAAATCAACACGACCGCCCCCGTCCAGGTCCAGGCCATCGGCATGTTTCCGGAATCTACCGCGACATAAATAGCCGTCGGAACGGTCTGGGTTTTGCCCGGGATGTTCCCGGCAATCATCAGCGTGGCGCCGAACTCGCCCAAAGCCCGGGCAAAGCCGAGAATATAAGCGCTTAACAGCGACTGGAGCACCAGCGGCAGCGAAACGTACCGGAACAGCTGCCATTCGTTTGCTCCGATAGAACGCGCGGCGTCTTCCAGGCTGCGGTCAATGGAGTTAAAGCCGGTCTTCATCGTCTGGAAGATCAGCGGGAAAGCAACCACAACGGAGGCAACCACCGCTGCCCACCAGGTGAAAATGATCGGCGAAGCAAAAATCCATTCGATCAACCGCCCGAGCCAGCTTCTGCGTCCCAGTGCAACCAGCAGCAGGAAGCCGACGACGGTCGGCGGCAGCACCAGCGGCAGCATAAACAAGGTTTCCACCAGCACCTTGCCTTTGAATTTTGCCCTCGACATCCACCGTGCCGCCACTACCCCCAGGATCAGCGCCATGAGGCTGGAGAGCAGCGCCACCAGCAGCGACAGCCGAACCGGGGGCCAAAATTGATCCCAAGTGATGTTCATCCCTATTTATTTCTGCGGAACCGTGAAGCCATATTTCACAAATACATCCAGCGCTTCTTGGCTTTGCAGGTATTGATAAAAAGCATTGGCTTCTTCGCCGTGTTTGGTGGCTTTAACAATCCCGATCGGATACTGGATCGCTTTGTAGGTGGACGGATCCACGCTGAAAGCCACTTTGACCTTATCCGAGGTCAGGGCGTCGGTTTTATAAACAAAACCGGCATCGGCATTTCCCGTCTCTACATATTGCAGCACCTGTCTGACGTCTTTGCCCTGTACGGTTTTGGGTTGCAGGCTGTCCCACAGGCCGGCTGTCTGAAGAGCTTCCTCGGCATAACTGCCTGCCGGAACGCTTTCCGGAATGCCGATCGCCACTTTTTTAACTTCCGCTTTCTTCAAATCTTCCAAGGACTTCACGGCACTTGTCTGGTCGGCAGGTGTGACTACAACAAGATCGTTATTCAGCAGGTTGACTTCCTGCGCGCTGTCAATCAGTTGTTTATCCACAAGAGCCTGCATATTTTTGGCGGATGCGGACAAAAACAAATCCGCAGGCGCTCCCTGTTCGATCTGCTGCTGCAGCGTCCCCGAAGCTCCGAAATTGAAATTCAGCTTGATCGTCGGATTCTGGGCTTCAAAGGCCTGCTGAATTTCCTTCAGCGCGTCCGTCAGACTGGCAGCCGCCGAAACGGTCAGTTCTACGGTCTCCTTCGGCTCTTCGGAGGCGGCGTCGGCGGATGCCGGCGGGCTGGCGCTTTCATCGGCCGAAGCCGTCACGTTGGAAGCCGTTCCAGCAGAAGCCGAGTTGTCATTCCCCTTGCTGCTTCCGCATCCGGAAAGTATGGCCGCCACCATCGCAGCCAATAACAAAATCATACTCAATCGCATTTTCTTCATTACTTCTCCCCCTAACAGTTATGTTTATGTATATTTAGTTATGTTTTGTATGGTTTGATTATAAATATTAAGAATAGCTTTTGTAAATGTTATTTTCTGCACAATCTTTGTTTATGTTAAAATAAATAGACTTAACTGAACGTTCACCGGAAGAGGCCAAGCTTTAAATGAAGGAGGACAGCCATGTCCAGCGATGTTTCTTACACTACCGAAGAGATTGCGAAGCTGCTCAAAATCTCGAAATTAACCGTATACGATTTGATCAAAAAAGGGGAGCTCCCCTCCTACCGCGTCGGCAAACAAATGCGCGTGGACGCTGCGGACCTGGAAGCCTACAAAAACCGGTCGAAAGGCGTTAAAATTTCCGCTCCCTCCGCAGTGGACCGCTCTCCCGCGTCTGCTCCGGGCTCTGCGCCTCCGTTTGCCGCTTCCGCCACCCTGCCGGGGGCAGGCAGCCGTTCGCTCGTGATAACAGGGCAGGACATCAGCCTTGATATTTTGGCCAAATATATGGAACGGGGCATTCCCGGCGTACGTCCGCTGCGTTCTTTCGTAGGCAGCCTGGACAGTCTGATTTCCATGTACCGCGGGGAATCCGATATTGTCAGCACCCACCTGCTCGACGGGGATACCGGGGAATACAACATTCCTTATGTACGGAGGTTTCTCATCGGCTCTTCTTATGTCGTGGTGAACCTGTTAAAAAGGAAAGCCGGGTTATATGTGCAGCAAGGCAATCCGCTAGGACTGCTTGGCTGGGAGGATTTAAAACGCTCCGGACTGCGGTTCGTCAACCGCGATAAAGGCTCAGGCGCCCGGGTGCTTCTCGACGAGCAGCTCCGGCTGCACGGAATCCGGACGGAAGAGATACAGGGCTACGAACGGGAAGAGACCAATCATTTGGGCGTGGCCGGAAAAGTGGCTTCCGGCGAAGCCGATGTCGGCGTTGGAATCGAAAAAGCCGCCATGACCGTAGGGAACGTGGACTTCATCCCGCTTATAGGAGAACGTTATGATCTGGTGCTTCTTAAGAAGAAGGAAAATGAGGGCTGGGTAGAGGCCGTGCTGCAAATTTTACGTTCCGAAGCTTTCCAAAGCGAGCTGCGGTCGCTCTCCGGGTACGACTTGTCGATGACCGGCAGCATTTTGTACGAGACTTGACGGAAGGGCCGGTAACTATCGCTCCAATGAAAAAGATTAAGCAAAAAGGGCACCGGGTCTATATGACCTGATGCCCTTTTTATCGTTATAAAAAATTAAAAACGATAGCTGTTAAACCGTGTCGCGTTGTCCAGGGCCTGCCACAGCCCCGTATGTTCGCCGCCTATCGACCAATAAGCGAAACCGGCAATCTTCCGGCTTTGCGCCATCTGATATTTAAGCGTAAGGGAACGGCTGTCTTCGAACCAGAACTGATGCCGGACTCCGTTTAGCTGATAAGCCCCCGTGTACTGGCCGATAGCCGATTTCCACGAAGGGTACATGCCGTACCGCGAGATTCTCGCAATTTGCTCGCTTAGGGTTACATCTTCCGCCGAAACGGTCCTGCCGCTCGAATTGACGGCCCAATCCCGGTTATAGAGCGGCATGGCCAAAATGATTTTCCCCGGCGCAGTCTGCTTAAGCAGCTTGTCCAGGCCGGACTGTACCCAGGCAAGCGAAGCCACCGGTCCCGGTTCGGGATCGCTGCCCCAATGCTCGTCGTATCCCATCAGTATAATGTAGTCTGCGCTTTTTGCCAGCGCCGCGTAATCAAAAGCCGCTGTCCAGTCGGAGCCCAAATCCGGCGATACGCACACGGACAACTTTTTGCCGGCCTGGTGCAGCTTTGCAGCAAGCTTGGACACAAAAGAAGTCAAATACGTGCGGTCGGCCGGAAGCACATTTTCAAAATCCAGATTTAATCCGTCCAGATTATATTGAGTCGTATAGGATGCAAGGGAAGCGGCCGTCTTGTCGGCAGAAGCCGCGTTCGCCAGCATCGCATGCGTAGACTCCGCGTTGGAGCGGTTTCCGACCAGCGGCCATACTTTGCGGCCCGTGGATTTGGCCCAGCCCGCCAGCGTAGAGGTCGTTGAATCGCTTAAGGAGCCGTCCGCATTCAGGAAATACCAGCGCGGAGAAAGCACGTTAATGTCCGAAGCCGCGACGCTGGCTTTAAATTCGGCATCCGTCTGCCCATACTGCCAGCCGATCTGGATCGGCTGCGGCACGGCTGAAGAAATTTCGTTCTCATAGCTGCCGTCTGTTACGATCCGGTCCATGACGGCCGCCAATTCCTCCCGGGTTACGGCTGCCGTGGGCCGAAACCTTCCGTCCGCCCCGGCCATCAGCCCCAGCTTTTGAACCGTGTAGACGGAGGATGCCGCCCAGTCGGCAATCTGATTGGAATCGGAATAAAGGCTGGACAAATCCCCGACAGCGGCCGTTTTCTTTAAAAAGCGCACCAGCCAAACGGCCAGTTCCTGACGGGTTACCCCTTCATTCGGCATGTATTTGCCGCTTCCTTTTCCCTGGGCCAAACCCAGATAAACGCCTGCCTGCACATAACCGTAATACCAGGCGTTTTTCGGCACATCCTGGAAAGCGGGGATGCCGCCTTCCGCAGGCTCAAGCTTTAAAAGCTCAAGCATCGCCTTTGTTCCTTCGGCGCGGGTTAATGTTTTTTTAGGAGAAAAAGTGCCCGGTGCTGTCCCCTCTATGATTTTCCGCTGATATAAATCCAAAATAGCCGCCTTGGCAAAACTGCCGTCAATATCTTGAAAAACCTGAGAGGCATTTGCTGCCAGGCTGACCGTCGGAGCGCCAATCCCCAGGGCCGCCGAACAGATCCCAGTCCCGAGACAGGCTGCAGCCGCGGCTTTCAGCCAACGATTCATCGAAATAACCCCCGCCCTTCTTTTTCAGTAAAATCTACCGGATTAAGTCTATGTTACCAAACGCTTTCCAGAAGGGCTTGTTGTAAATTTTGGCAGATTTAGAGATTACTATTTTTGATAAAAACACGGGTTTCGTATAGACTTATTCTATTAATCAAACGCCTGAATCCAAGGAGGTTTCTAAAATGTCATTGTTCGATTCATCGGTCAGCAGGTTAAACACGTCTTCGGTCAAATGGGATTTTGTGGACAAGATTTTCGGCACTGCGGATGTGCTGCCTATGTGGGTAGCGGATATGGACTTCAGGGTTCCTGAAGCCGTAATTGAAGCCTTGAAGGAAAAGGCGGATCACGGGGTTTTTGGATACAGCTATCTGAACGACGGCTATAAAGACGCCGTAACGGGGTGGATGGGCAGAAGGCATAATTGGAAGGTGGACCCGGAGTCGATCGTATTTGCTCCAGGCGTTGTTCCCGCGCTTTATCACATCGTGGAGACCTTCACGGAGCCCGGTGACGAAGTCATCATCCAACCTCCGGTATATCCGCCGTTTGCCAAGGTAGTGAATAATCAGGACCGGAAGCTGCTGCTGAATCCGCTCCTCCATAAGGAAGACGGAAGCTACGAAATGGATTTCGAGCAGCTCGAAACGCTGATGAACGGACAGGCCGGCCAAGCGAAGCTGCTGATTTTGTGCAGCCCGCACAACCCGGTGGGCCGGGTGTGGACCCGGGATGAGCTGATGCGGCTCCACGAGCTGGCGGAGCGTTACAACGTGCTGGTCGCTTCCGATGAAATCCATGCCGATTTGACGTTCGAGCCGAACGTGCATGTGCCTTACGCTTCTCTCTCCGAGCAGGCAGAGCAGCATTCCATCATTTGTACGGCCCCAAGCAAAACGTTTAACCTGGCCGCTTTGAACACGTCCCATATCATCATCGCAAATCCGGAGCTGCGCGAACAATTCGTCCATACGCTCAACATCCGCGAAGTGGCCCACGCCGGCATTTTCGGGCTGGCCGCCGCCGAAGCGGCTTATACCCATGGCGATGCCTGGCTGGATGAATGTCTGGCCTACATCCGTTCCAACATGGAGTACGTACAGAAGCATATCGCCCGTTATCAAAAAGCCGACGGCAGCCCGCTGGTCAAAACGGTTCTGCCGGAAGCCACTTACCTGCTCTGGCTGGATTTCCGGGAGCTCGGCCTTTCCGCCGACGACCTTAACGCTTTTATGATCCAGGAAGCCCGGCTCGGCCTTAATAACGGAGCTCCTTTCGGCACAGAAGGCGAAGGATTTATGCGGATGAATCTCGCT
Source organism: Paenibacillus mobilis (assembly GCF_058267595.1). Classification (NCBI taxonomy): domain Bacteria; kingdom Bacillati; phylum Bacillota; class Bacilli; order Caryophanales; family Paenibacillaceae; genus Paenibacillus; species Paenibacillus mobilis. Next base: position 191,294 of record NZ_JBZCMS010000004.1, on the reverse strand, counting down.
TGCGCCCGCAGCATCGTTGAGGAAGCCCTGCAGCGGCTGGATAAGGCTCTGGAGCGTTATACCGGAAAATAAATCAAAAAAATGAAAGCAAGATGAATCCGTACCGGAAACACAACAAACCTCCCGCAGAGCCGCGGGAGGTTTGTTGGTTTTGCCTAAAATTACGGATTTACGATTCAAGCCCGCCTTCGGCGATCACTTGTTTATACCAATAATAGCTGTCTTTTGGCGTCCGTTTGAACGTTTTGAAATCAACGTGCACCAGACCAAAAGGTTTGCTGTAACCAAAGGCCCATTCAAAGTTGTCCATCAGGGACCATAAGAAATAACCTTTTACGTTTACGCCTGAAGCCAAAGCGCGGTTCAGCTGAATCAGATGTTTGCGCAGGTATTCGATCCGTTTCGGATCGCGATACTCCCCGTTTTCCTCTTCGGATTCATAATAAGCGCCGTTCTCCGTAATGTAGATCGGAATATCGCCGTAATTGGCTTTCACCCAAGTCAAAACGGAATAAAAGCCCTGCGGGTAAATGTTCCAGTCGAAATCGGTTTTGTCGAACGCGGCGTCCACAATTTCAAACTCCAGCAGCCCTTCCTCCGGGTTATTGCGGCCAACCCCGCCTGTATAATAGTTGATGCCCAGGAAATCAATCGGCTGGGAAATCGTCTCAAGGTCTCCGGGCTGAACCGGAGGCTCATATCCTTTCGCCTTATACCAGTCCAAAGCCAGCTGCGGATAATGCCCTTTAAATACAGGGTCAAAAAACCAGCCGTTAAAATAAGCGTTGCGGCGCGCACAGGCGTCAATATCTTCCTGACTGGTGCTGAACGGCTCAAACCATTCCGTATTCGGCGCAATGCCAATCGCGCCGTCCACGCCGAGCTCCCGGAAACGCTTGACGGTTTCGCCGTGCGCCACCAGCAGGTGGTGAGCGACGTCAAGCGCGGCCTGAAAATCGGTTTTGCCCGGAGCATGCGCGCCTATTTCGTTCGAAAGGAACGATACGCACCAAGGTTCATTAAAGGTGATCCAGTTGCTGATTTTGCCTGCAAACGATTTAAACATCGTTTCGGCGTAACGCACGAAAGCCGGAATCGTTTCGCGGGATTCCCAGCCGCCTTTATCCTGCAAAGCCTGAGGAAGATCCCAGTGGTACAACGTACACATCGGCTCGATGCCGTTTGCCAGCAGCTCGTCTACCAGGCGATGGTAATAATCCAACCCTTCCTGGTTGACCGCTCCGTCGCCGTCAGGGATGATCCGCGGCCAAGCCACCGAAAACCGATAGGCTTTGGCGCCCATATTTTTTAAAAGCTGAACGTCTTCTTTATAGAGATGGTAGCTGTCGCAGGCAAGGTCGCCCGTGTCGCCGTTCTCCACCTTGCCTGGGGTGCGTGCGAAGGTATCCCAAATGGAAAGTCCGCGTCCCCCTTCGTTGTATGCGCCTTCAATTTGGTAAGAAGATGTAGCTGAACCAAAGATAAAATCGTTAGGAAATTTAAAGCTAGACATGCGCCAGTCTCCCTCCTGTTTTTATACAACCATATTGTAGAAGAAATAGATTCCGCCAGCAATGCTGTGATTTTTAGTTTCATGCCCATTTTCCGTGCACGATATTAATTTTCCAAACACCAAGCAAGCTTATCCTCGTCCAAATCCGTGTAAATGGTTCGCTGCTGCCCGCGGCGGGAGGCCAATCTCCCGTTCCCTGGTTCCGTCCCTTCAAAGAGGGTAATTTTATAGCGACTTCCCTTTCTATAAACCAAACAATTCAGCAAGGAGGCAGCGCATCATGCCAGAACAAAGACTGCAAGGCCAAATCGCGGTGGTAACCGGCGGAGGTTCGGGGATCGGCAAAGCCACGGCCGTCACTTTTGCCCGTCACGGCGCCAAAGTTTACATGCTGGACCGGACGCCGGAACATGCGGAGGAAACTAAACAGGAGATTGAACGGGCCGGCGGCACGGGTATTGTCATGGAATGCGACATTTCCAAACCGGAATCGGTCGAACAAGCTTTCCGTGAAATTGCCGATCAGGACAAGCAGATCGATATTGTGTTTGCCAATGCCGGCATCAACGGCACCAAAGCCCCGATTGAAACGCTGGACGTTGAAGAATGGGACCGGACGCTCAATACCAATCTCCGGGGCACGTTCGCCACGGTTAAATATGCGATTCCCCATATGAAAAACAACGGCGGAAGCATCGTAATCACCAGCTCCGTCAACGGCAACCGGGTGTTCTCCGGTTTTGGATTCGCCGCCTATTCCTCCTCAAAGGCCGGTCAGGTCGCTTTTATGAAGATGGCCGCGCTGGAGCTCGCCCAATACAAAATCCGCGTCAACGCCATTTGTCCGGGCGCGATTGAAACCAACATCGGAGATAATACCTATCCGTCGGACGATCTCAATAAAATCGTCATTCCCGTGGAATATCCGGAAGGAAGCCAGCCGCTGGAACAAGGACCGGGTTCCGCCGAACAGGTCGCCCAGCTGGTGCTGTTTCTGGCCTCGGGAGAATCCTCCCACGTTACCGGCACGGAAATATTCGTGGATGGCGCAGAGTCGCTGCTAAGAGGCTGAAAACAGTCCAACAAAAATGCCGGACCTTAGGGTCCGGCCAGGCTGCCGAGAAATTCTCGGCGGTCTTTTTTCGTTCATTTTGGATTACTTTACTTTAAAACCATTGTTTGTCCGATGACAATATTTTAATCAAAGCAAAATAAATTATATATTGACAATAAAGTTTCCCTGAGGCAAAATTAGCATTAAAGAATTCGAAGCCCGTTTGAGAGCTAATGAAAAAATAAGATTTTAAAGATAAAGAGGTGACTGATCATGGGAGAACTGCCTACTGTCAAACAAAAGCAAAGACTTATCATGCACGCCAACGGAGCCAGTCTGGAGGAAGTCAACAATACGGTAAGTCTTCCGAAGCAAGCAGGATTTTGGAAAAAGCTCGCTGCGTTTAGCGGCCCCGGCGTATTGGTAGCCGTAGGTTACATGGACCCCGGCAACTGGATTACGTCGATTCAAGGCGGCGCGCAATTCGGTTATACGCTGCTCAGCATCATTCTGATTTCCAACCTGATTGCCATGCTGCTGCAGAGCATGTCGGCCAAACTGGGAATTGTGACCGGCATGGATCTGGCTCAGGCTACCCGCCAGGCCACCAGCAAGCCGGTGGCCTTTACATTATGGATCTTGACCGAGCTGGCGATTATGGCCACGGATATTGCCGAGGTTATTGGCGGAGCCGTAGCGCTCCAGCTGTTGTTCAAAATTCCGCTTTTGATCGGTGTCCTGATTACAACGCTGGATGTCCTCTTGTTATTGCTGCTGGTCAAGGTCGGATTTAGAAAAATCGAAGCGATTGTCGCGACCTTGATCGCCACCATTTTTATCGTCTTCTTGTATGAAGTGCTGCTCTCCAGCCCAAGCATCGGCCCGCTGCTTAGCGGTTTTATTCCAAGCCCTGAAATCGCTACGAATAACGGCATGCTGTTGATTGCATTGGGTATCGTCGGCGCTACCGTAATGCCGCATAATTTGTATTTGCATTCCTCGATTGTCCAGACCCGTCAATTTAAAAGGGATGAGCAGGGCAAACGGGAAGCCATCAAATTTGCGACGATAGACTCCAATATCCAGCTGAGCATTGCCTTTATTATCAACTGCCTGCTGCTGGTTCTGGGAGCAGCGATGTTTTTCGGGACGACAAGCGATCTGGGCCGTTTCACCGACCTGTATAATGCTCTCTCGGACAATGCCGTCGTCGGGGCGATTGCCAGTCCTCTGCTCAGTACGCTGTTTGCCGTTGCGTTGCTTGCTTCGGGTCAAAACTCCACCATTACGGGAACCTTATCGGGGCAGATTGTCATGGAAGGTTTTATCCAGATGAAGATCCCGACCTGGCTGCGCAGAATCATCACGCGTCTGATTGCCGTGATCCCTGTAATCATCTGTGTGATTTTGTTTGGAGGAAGGGAAAATGCCGTCGAGCAGCTGCTCTTATATACGCAAGTATTCCTGAGCGTTCAATTGCCTTTCGCCATTATCCCCCTCGCTCTTTTTACCAGCGACAAAAGATTAATGGGGCCCTTCGCCAACCGGACATGGGTCAAATATACTTCGTGGATTATAGCTGTTGTCCTGTCTGTGCTGAATGTGTTCCTGATTTACGGCACCTTTGCGGGACTATAGGTTCAGACGGAATGCTGTTAAACCCGATCTCTCAATAAAAAATAAAACAGCCGGACCCCAAGGTCCGGCTTTCTTGTTCTTTCATGCAGAATAAAAATTCGGGAATAGAGATCGGGTTAATCCCAATAATCCTTTGGATTATAGACAATTTCGCCGCCAGCCGTGATTCGCAGCACACCGCCATTCTCCTCATAATGCACTTTGTCGCCCGAGTTCACATAGAACCAGTGTTTGATCGTATCGCCTTGCTCCGGTTCCTCAAACAGGAACAAGTTAAGCTCCTCTTTCAGGCTCATGACGGCAGCGCCAATTTCGGGAGCGACCCCGCGCAGCTCTACGACCGCTTCGCCGCCGCTTCGGCTGACTTCATAAGTGACTCCGGCCTCCCTGGAGGTATCCAGCAGCAACCGGCCTGCGACCGCATGTTTTACCAATACACGTTCCGCCATTCCAATCCCTCCTTTAACTTAAGGCAAGTCGATCAGCATAAAGAAAACATCCTCTTTGGCCGTCAGCTCCAGGTCCTTGACCTCAACGATGCGGGCCGAGTCGCGTTTGCCCAGTTCGTGCTCTTTTTGCACAGAAAGCCGGCCTTCCATCACAAACAGAAAAACACGGCGTCCCGCCTCCTGATGAAAAGCGACCGACTCCCCGGCCGGCAGCTTGCTCATATAAATGGTCAAATCCTGGCCGATGTCCGCGGCCGTGTCGCTGCCCTCCCGCGTTACGACCGGCAGCAGCCGGCCCTTGAGCCCTTCAGGATCAAATTGGCTGGTCGTATAAGAAGGCTGCTTGCCCCGTTCAGACGGCATAAACCAGATCTGCAGCAGGTTCACCTCTTCTTCCTGAGAAGGGTTATGCTCCGTATGGATCACGCCGCTCCCGGCCGACATGCGCTGCACGCCGCCAAAGGTTGTCACGGCTTCGTTGCCCATGCTGTCTTCATGGCGCAGCTGTCCGGTCAATACGATGGAGACGATCTCCATGTCGCTGTGCGGATGGGCGCCAAAACCGCGTGCCGGTGCAATAAAATCATCGTTAAACACGCGCAGCGGCCCAAAAGCCATATTGTTCTCATCCTGATAATCACCGAAAGAAAAACTCCGGCCCGTCCGCAGCCAGCCCAGATCGGCTTCGTTCCGCTCCGAAGCGGGATAAAGAGTAATCATGGTCCTGCCTCCTTTTTTCATTCATTAATATGAAATTAATAATCTTAAATTAAAAATACTAGGCTTCTGTAGTGTACCAGAACTCTCTAGACTATACAATTGGTTGTTACTTACTTTTATTAAGATTCCCTTGGTTGTATGCTGTCCCTCCTTAAATAGAGTAGAATATGGATACATGGGCTTTTTTTCTACATTCGTTTAAATGAACCAACGGGGTGAAGCTGTTGAATTATACCGCCATCGATTTTGAGGTTGCCAATATGCGAAACCGGGCCAGCGTCTGCTCCGTCGGCCTGGTGGAAGTCAGGGACGGCGTGATCGTCCAGGAAAAATATACGCTCGTGAACCCGCACGATACGTTTGATCCGTTTTGCGTGGCGGTTCACGGCATTACGCCGGACATGGTCAAGGATGCGCCAACGTTTTCCGAGGTCTGGCAGGAGATCCGGGAGCTGATTGAAGGCCGCACCCTGGTTGCCCACAACGCTTCTTTTGATATGAGCGTGCTCCGCTACTGCATGGAGGCCATTAGGCAGGATTATCCGGACTGCACTTATCTTTGCTCTTATTTATTATCCCGAAAAATCTGGCCGGGCCTGCCCGGTTATAAACTGAACCAAATGGCCGCCTTCCACCGGCTTGCCGGCTTCAGGCACCATGATGCTTTGGAGGATGCGCGGATTGCGGCGCAGCTGCTGCTTAAATGTTTTGAGGCCTCCGGCGGTGCGCCGGATTGCCCGGGGCTTGCAGAGAATTACGGCTACCGGCTGGGCGCTTTGTTTCCGGGAGGGAGCTACGAAACCTTTACCTCCGCCAAAACCACAGCCAAAGGAAGCAAACGGAAAAGCCAAACCGGAGCCACAACGGCGGCTTTCCGTACCGGCGGTTCGCGCAGCGCGCAAAAACTGGCGTTAACGCCTTTAGCCGAGGTGGATCAAAACCATATTTTCTATCGGAAAAATGTCGTGTTCACCGGCAGGCTCGGTTCCCTGACCCGGCTGGAAGCGATGCAGCGGGTCGTGAACTGCGGCGGCAGCTGCGCCGACGCCGTGGAGCTGCAGACCCACTACCTAGTCGTGGGTCAGAAGGATTTTGTGAAGCTGCAGAGCGGTGAAGCCCGCAGCAGCAAAATCCAAAAGGCGGAACGGCTGGCCGGCGCGGGCCTGCCGATCCGCCTGATCTCCGAGCAGCAGTTTCTGGCGCTGCTCGGCTGAAGGGCCGCTGGAGCTTTGCTCAGCGGCCGGCCGTGACTGCGGCTGGGCGGGCTTTATAAGCCGCCCAGCGCAAAAAGGCAGACAACGCCATCCTCGGATGGCGTTGTCTGCCTTTATTTTTTTTCGGCTGCCGGAAAAAAAGCGTCCCTAGACTTCTGCAGGCTTAGCTTAGCTTTAGACTGAGCTTTAAGACTGAGCTTCAGTTCGCATTCAAGCTTCAGCTTGTTCTCGAGGCCTATGCCCCGGCTGCTGTCCGATCCGCTCCATCAGCTGGTTCATCCGCTACAGCTGCTTCAGCCGCTGCCGCCGCTTCCCCGCCCCCAGTCTCATCCGGAATTTCATGAACCTCCGCTTTCATCGGCTTCACCCAATACCCGTCTGCAATCTGAAAAAAACCGACAAAATGGTCCGTATTGTTATGACCGTTCAAGGACTCCTGATCTTTCCATTTCTCAATCATGACAAAGGTATTCGGCTCTTCCACAGCTTCATATAATAGGCTGCAAATATTGCCGGATTCCTCGCGTGTTTTACGCTGCAGAATGCCGGCCTGCTCCAGAAAATCCTCACGTTCGGACGGATGAACAAACAGATAAGCCTGAATCAGGATCATGTGAAAAAACCTCCCCGCAAAGGTGTCGTTCAGCTGGAGGCTCTAAGCCTCCAGCTTCTTAAGGTATATAACCCCGCGGAGAGCGATCGTTAACAGTTTCAGTCCCTTCCCTGCCGTCTTCCGTAGGCCCAGTGGTTCGTCGGGCCATGTCCGTTCCCGATGCCAAGCCCGTCCTCCAGCGCTGCCTGAATAAAGTCCCGCGCCTGTCCAACCGCTTCGGTCATCTGAAGCCCGGCCGCCAAACCGGCTGTGATCGCGGCCGAAAACGTGCAGCCCGTTCCATGTGTATGCGGCGTCTCTACACGGCGGCCGGCGAATTCGGTAAACCCGCTGCCGTCATAAAGCAGGTCGACCGACCGCTCCGGATTGCCCGCTTCATGGCCGCCTTTGATGACCACATAAGCCGTGCCAAACGCATGCAGCCTTTTCGCGGCTTCCCGTTTGTCTTCGGCGCCGGTGATCGCCATTCCGGTCAGCTTCTCGGCTTCGGGGAGATTCGGCGTAACGACCAGCGCCAGCGGCAGCAGCTTGCTTCGCAGCGCCTGCACGGCCTCCTCCAGCAGCAGCTCGGCTCCGCCCTTGGCGATCATGACCGGATCCACCACCAGCTTGTTCCAGCCGAACCGGCTGATTTGACCGGCCACCGCCTCGATGATCTCCGCGCTGAACAGCATGCCCGTCTTCAGCGCATCCGGCTTCAGGTCTTCCCCGACGGATGCGATTTGTGCAGCCACGGTTTCCGCCGGCACCGGATGGACCCCCTGAACGCCCAGAGTGTTCTGGACCGTCACCGCCGTAAGCGCCGACATCCCGTATACGCCGAGCTCCTGAAAGGTTTTCAGATCCGCCTGGATGCCCGCGCCGCCTCCGCTGTCCGACCCGGCAACGGTTAACGCTTTATAAACCCGGTTCATGAGCAGCGCCTCCCAGCACAGTGATTTTTCCTTCCTCTAAAACGGATTCCGGGGACAGCTTATAAAGCTCATTCAGAAGCTCGATCTGGAAAGCCCCCGGGCCGATCTCCGCTGTCCGTTCGGCTGCGCGGGATGCGGCAACGCCATATCCGGCCAGCGCCGCGGCTCCCGCAAGCAGCAGATTTTTTTCGACCGCGCCATAGGCGCCCAGGATCGAGGTCAGCAGACAGCCGGTGCCGGTTACCCGGGTCAGGATCGGATGTCCGCCTTCGATCTCGTAGACGGTTTCTCCGTCCGAAATGTAGTCTTTAGGGCCAGAGACGGCAACGACCGTCTGCAAGCGCTTTGCAGCCCGTTCCGCCAGCTCGGAGGGATGCGCTCCTTCCGGAAGCGCGCCGGCATCCACCCCTTTGATCGCCCAGTTTTCTCCGATCAGGTTGGCGATTTCAGCCGCATTCCCGCGGACCAAATCGACCTTAACCGTGCTTAATATCCGCTGCGCCGTTTCGCTGCGGAATTTTGTGGCTCCGGCGGCCACCGGATCAAACAGCACCGGCACACCGGCTTCATTGGCCCCTTTGGCGGCCAGCAGCATCGCTTCCACCGTACTTCCCGTTAATGTCCCCATATTAAGCACCAATGCGCCGGCCTTCCCGGCCATCTCCGCCGCTTCCTCCACGGCCGCGGCCATTACCGGAGAAGCGCCCAGCGCAAGCAGGCCGTTGGCTGTAAAATTGGTGACGACCTCATTTGTGATATTGTGAATCAGCGGATTCACCCGGCGCACCGCTTCGATCAGCGGAGCAGCCTGCTTTAAAACTTCAGTTGCAGCATTTGGATTTGGCATACGTTTTTCAACCTTTCCTTGCGGGAGTCCGGAGGACCAATGCCGGAGCTGTCTATTTCCATCCTCGCAAAAAAGACACTCCGCCTAAGCAGAGTGCCCCTATGTTCGGTTCACAATCTCCCTACGCTGGCATTACCCAACAGGTTCGGACGGTCTACGACGGATCAGTCGTACTCTCAGCTTGCTTCCGCAGGCTCCCATGCATATTAGTTTGTATTTGAGTTCTTGGACTCCATTTTATCATAACAGAGGCCTTTATTTCTTCTTTCGCAAAAAAAATGCCGCCCCCGCTCTTAAGCCGCTTCAACTATCCGGTTTACCGTTGCCGTTTAGACGATATCCAGCGGTACCTTATGCGCCGGGACGGGAAAAACCTCATCGACCGCTGCCAGCTCTTGACCGGTTAGCCGGATTGCGGCGGCTGCCGCGTTTTCCTTCACGTGCTGCGGCTGCACCGCCTTCGGAATGGCGATAACGTCCCCGCCCCGGATGACCCATGCCAAAGCAATCTGAGCCGGGGAAACTCCACGTTCATCCGCGATCCGGCGGATCACCGAATGGGTCAACAGCTCCCTCCGCAGCTGGCCGCCCTGGGCCAGCGGACAATAAGCCATCGTCGGCACCTGATGGCGCCGCGCCCACGGCAGCAGTTCCACTTCAATACCCCGGGAAGCGGCATGATAAAGCACTTGATTAGCGGCGCAGCGGTCCCCGCCGGGCGAGCCCCAAAGCTCTTCCATGTCCGCCGTATCGAGGTTCGATACTCCCCAGGCGCCGATTTTTCCGGACCGCTGCAGTTCTTCCATGGCCTTCACCGTCTCCTCAAGAGGGATATTTCCGCGCCAGTGCAGCAAATAAAGGTCGATATGATCCGTGCCCAGCCGTTTCAGGCTGCGATCGCACGCCTGTTTCATTTTGGACCCCGCCGCGTTGTGGGGATATACCTTCGATACAAGAAACACCTGGTCGCGGCGCCCTTTAATGGCCTCGCCCACCACCAGCTCCGCACCGCCTTCGGCGTACATCTCGGCGGAGTCAATCAGCGTCATGCCCAGATCGATCCCGGCCTGGAGCGCATAAACCTCCTCCTTATGCCGGTCGGCTGCTTCGCCCATATACCAGGTGCCTTGTCCGATGACCGGGACGGATTTTCCGGCCAACTCGATTTTCCGGTCCATGTCTTGGTTCATTTTGTTCACGATCCTTTCTTCTCTTGCTGCCCGAATAAATGGGGTGCTGATTAATCCCGGTACAAGCGGGTATGTAATCCTTGTAGACCTTATCTCCCTTATTGAGAAACGGAGCCTCATTATCGGCATTCGTTTCTTCTTTTTGTCCGGATGCTCATCATTCGAAGACGAAGACGGAAAACCTTGGCGTCTACCGTGATATTACCCTTCCCCGGCAGGTGAAGCAGACTTCAAAATCGTTAAAAAAACACGCAAGGAATTTATTTCCCTGCGTGTTTTCTTTATTCCTTCTCCGCCGGCTGGAGCGTATGCCCTGAAGTTTCGTACGCCTTCAACACGGTGTCCAGCACTCCCGGGAAACGCTGCTCCAGATCATCAACCCGTATGGAAATCAGCCGCTGCGTTCCCTGTATGCGGGTAAATACAATCCCGGCCTCACGTAAAGTGCGGATATGATGGGATACGGTGGATTTGGCGATGGGAACCTCAAACGAATTACACGGATTTTCCCCGTATTTGTGGATTTGAGAAACGATATATAAGCGGATCGGATCGCTTAAAGCATATAAAATGGAGGAAAGTTCGAGATCGTCACGATCCGGATGGTATAGTACTTTCATCTGAAAGTCCCCTTTGTATAAAGAAATTTTGGTCCAACTTTTCTAAAGATGCCGGAGAATCATGAGGTTTGGTCCCTAAAATTTCTATGGAAATAAGGCTGCAGCAGACAAAGTAAGGCAGGCAGCTTATAACATAAAAATCCCTAATTGCATTTTAAACGATCGCATGCTATATTTCAATTGTTCGATAATATTAGAACTATAAAAACAGAGAAGAGTGGGTGAAATCATGAAGGCAGCATCAAATGATGTTACTTCTTCCCTCCATGCTGAGGGCCATATCAATTCAGGTTTAAAAAAGGAAGGCATGACGACCCTGCTGCTCGGTCTTGCCGTAGTGCTGGCAATCATGAATACGTCCATGTTTAATTTGGCCCTTCCCGAGATTACCGATTCCTTTGGTCTTTCGGATTCGGTCTCTTCCCTGATCGTAACCGGATATTCCATCATGTTTGCGATTTCTTCCATCACTTACAGCCGGCTTTCGGACTTCGTGCCCCTTCGGCGGCTTCTCGTTATCGGTCTCCTGGTTCTCGGACTTGCGGCCATCGGAGGCCTCTTGAGCACCAGCTTCTGGGTTCTGCTGACCATGCGCGTGCTTCAGGCGGTCGGCGCAGGGGCGGTTATTTCCTTGTCCATGGTGCTGTTCACCCGGTACATTCCGATTGAGCGGCGCGGCAAAGCGATGGCCTTTATTATGTCGGCCGTTTCCCTGGGCCTTGGCCTGGGCCCTGTAGCCGGCGGCGCCATTGTTGATTATTTCGGCTGGCATTATCTGTTTGTGGTTACCGCCATCAGCCTTCTGCTCGCACCGCTATTTTATGCGTTTCTTCCAAGGGAAATCCCAAAACGCGGCGCTTTCGATACGGCTGGGGCGGTATTCCTCGCCGTTGGCACCAGCGGAATCCTGCTGTTCCTGACCAACCATTCCTGGCTGGCCTTGGCTGCCGGATTTGCCGGACTCGTTTTGTTTGTCCTGCGCATCCGCCTGGCGTCTGAACCGTTTGTCCAGCCCGCCTTGTTCGGAAATGGGGCTTATGTCGCCTTATCGCTGGTCGGCATTCTTTCGTATCTATGCAGCTTTGCAACCTTGTTCCTGATCCCGCAAATTCTGGTCCATCGCTTTGCTTTCAGCGCCAGTCATGCCGGCTTTGTTATTTTTCCGGGTTCGCTGCTGGCCATATTCGCTTCCCGCAAAGTGGGCTCCATTATAGACCGGCACGGCAATTCGGCGATTCTTCGTTACGCTCCGCTGATGGTGCTGTTCGCAACGATTTTATTCGCCTTGTTTGCCGCCAATTCCTGGCTGTCGATCCTGTTCATCTTTGTGCTCAACAGTCTTAGCTTTTCTATGCTGTCGAGCAGCGTATCCAACGAAATCTCCCGGATTCTGCCCAAATCGCAGGTAGGCTCCGGCATGGGACTGTTTAATCTGTTGCAATTTTTCAGCGGCGCCTTCAGCGTTGCAGTTGCCTCAAGCGCCATGGAATGGCAGAAGAGACTTTCCCTTTCGGCTGCTTATTCCAACATCTTCTGGGGCCTGATGATTATGGCGCTGCTGGCGATCATCTCTTCTTTGGTCTATTTGCGCAGCGTCGGCTCTCTGAAGTCCGGCACCGGCAGCCAATCCGGTTCGCTCGAAAGCTGAACCCGCAGCCAGCCGCTCCAACCCGCGCTCCAAAGGCGCTTTAGATAAATTAGAACCCGCAGCGAATCCCCGCTGCGGGTTCTTTGTTTCTATCAGCTACCGCTCGCCGCGGCCGCTCAGGGCATGGTGCCCATTGCGCAGAAACAGGCTGCGGGCATTTTTCAGCCGCTCGATCCGCTGCTCGGCGAGCCGGTCCGCCGCTGCATAGGTAGGAATGCCTTCTTCGCGGGAAATGGCAAAAATCCGGCTGAGACTGTCGTAAATCTGCCCAACCTTGCTCATGGCCCGTTCCGCGTTGTAGCCCTGCAGCTCGTCGGCGACATTGATGACGCCGCCCGCGTTGATCACATAGTCCGGTGCATAAACAATCCCCAGCTCCTGCAGCCGGTCGCCATGGCTCGCCTCCTTCAGCTGGTTGTTGGCCGAACCGGCAACCACTTTGGCTTTCAGCCGCGGAATCGTGTCGTCGTTAATCGTGGCCCCCAGCGCGCACGGCGCGTAAATATCGCATTTCACGCCCATGATATCGTCCGGGTCCACCGCCGTCGCCCCAAACTGCTCGACCGCGCTGCGGACCGCTTCTTTATGAATATCCGTCACAATCAGCTTGACGCCTTCTTCATGCAGATATTTGCACAGATGGGTGGCAACGTTCCCGATCCCCTGAACAGCTACCGTCCGCCCTTCCAGCGAATCGCTCCCGAAGGCTTCTTTGGCGGCCGCTTTCATACCCCGATAAACGCCGTAGGCCGTCACAGGCGACGGATTGCCGGAGGCTCCTGCCGAAGCGGAGGTGCCGGTCACAAAATCCGTTTCCTGACGGATAAGTTCCATGTCCGCTACCGTGGTGCCCACGTCCTCGGCGGTGATGTAACGACCGTTCAGCCCCTGAATAAACCGGCCGAAAGCGCGGAACATCGCTTCGTTTTTATCTTTTCTCGGATCTCCGATAATAACGGTTTTGCCGCCGCCCAGATTCAGCCCGGATACGGCGTTTTTATAAGTCATTCCTTTCGCCAGGCGCAAGGCATCTTCGATGGCCGCTGCCTCCGACGCATAAGTCCACATCCGTGTGCCGCCCAAGGCGGGACCGAGGGTCGTGTCGTGAATAGCTATAATCGCTTTAAGCCCCGAAACCTGGTCCTGGCAAAAGATCAGCTGCTCATAGTCGTACTCCTGCATGGCTTTGAATAATTCCATCTCTCTGGCTCCTCCAAATTCATGACCTCTTGTTTACTCCAGTGTTTCCTTCCTTTTTGCTTTTCATAATCGCCCGCCGCTCCCTTCCCTTATCCTTTCCTTTATCCATAAAAAAACAAAACGGAAACCCAAAGGGCTTCCGTTTTGTTTGTGCTATCTAAATTTATAAATCGACCTTAAAATTGAAAATCGTCGTCGGTCAAAGGCTCTACGTTCAGCGCCTTCACATAACCGTTCCCTTTTTTGGAGAAAAAGTCATGCTGCTTCGTATGTGTGCTAATGCCGTTGAAGACGATCGGGTTGACTTCTTCTTCCTCAAACAGAGGATCGAAGCCCAGGTTCATCATCGCTTTGTTGGCATTGTAGCGAAGGAACACCTTCACGTCTTCGACCAAGCCGATCGGCGCATAAATTTGTTCGGTATAACGCTCTTCGTTGGTATGCAGGTAACGAAGCAGGCCTACCAGCGTTTCGTGCGCGTCGCGCTGCTCTTCTTCGGAAAGCTCGGCAAAAATCTCCTGAGCCAAAACGCCGACATAAACGCCGTGAATGCTCTCGTCGCGGAGAATCAAATCGATGATTTCGCCGCTGCAGGTCATTTTGCCCTGGCCCGCCAGATAAAGCGGGTAGAAGAAACCGCTGTAGAACAGGTAGCTTTCCAGCAGCACGGACGCCGCCATCGCCAGGAACAGCTCTTTAGGCGAATTGATATTATTGTAATATTGGCGAATCGTCTCCGCTTTGGTTTGCAGATAAGTATTCTGCTCCACCCAGCGGAAAACGGAGTCGATTTCTTCCGTAGAAGCCAGCGTCGTAAAAATGCTGCTGTACGATTTGGCATGGATTTGCTCCATCATGCCCATGAAACCAAGCACGGCTTTGCGCTGCAGGCCGTCTACATGCTCCATGATTTGCGGCATGCCGACGCCGCCCTGAATCGTATCGAGCAGCGTCAATCCGCCAAGCACTTTCATATAAGCGTCCTTCTGATCGTCGTTTAACGTCAGCCAGGACATTTTATCGTCAGACAGCGGAATTTCATCGTCCGTCCAGAACTGCATAATGTTCTGGTTCCAGAACATCAGCGTGAAATCGTCGTCCGGACGGTTCCAGTTCACCGCTTTGATTGCGTTCATTCCCAAGTTCCCCTTCCTCTATGAGGCGCCGCTCAGGCGCGCTGTTCTCCCCGTTCTCTAAACCTTAAACGGAGCAGGTCAGACATTCTTCCACGGACAGCTTTTTGGTCCGCGTGTAATACAAGGATTTCAGGCCTTTATGAGCCGCGTACAGATAGTAACGAGCCAATTGGCGTGTCGTCACGTTGCTGTTCACGTGCAGGATCGTCGAAATGCCTTGGTCCACGTGCGGCTGAATCTCGGCGATGAGGTCCAGCACCTTGAACTGATCCATGTTGTAAGAAGATTTATAGAAAAAGATATTATCGCGCTGCAAATAAGGCATTGGATAATAAGTTGTTGAATTCGCATAAGTCCGCGTTTCGATCTGCTCCACGATCGGCATTACGCTGGAAGTGGAGTTTTGGATGTAGGAAATGCTGGCCGTCGGCGCAATCGCCATCCGGTAAGCATGGTACAGCCCGTTTTTCATAACGGCTGCTTTCAGCTCGGCCCAATCCTGCGGAGAAGGAAGCTCCAGGCCTTCGAACAAAGCTTTTACCCGGTCGGTTGTCGGACGATAGTCCTCTTCCAGATAACGGTCAAAATAATTCCCGTTCGCGTATTCCGATTTCTCGAAGTCTGCAAACGTTTCGCCGGTTTCCACCGCGATCATCATGCTTTTTTCGATCGAATAGTAGTTCATCGCCATAAAGAAGGCACGTGCAAACTCTTTGGCGTCTTCGCTTTCATAAGCGATTTTGTTTTTGGCAAAATAACCGTGCAGGTTCATTACTCCCAGCCCGACGGAATGCATTTCGCGATTGGCTTTCGCTACGCCCGGCGCGTTCCCCACGTTGGTCATGTCGCTAACGGAAGTCAGGGCCGTCATGCCTTCGTGAACGGATTCGCGAATTTTCTTGGACTCCATGACATTCACGATGTTCAGGGAAGCCAGGTTGCAGCTGATGTCGCGGCGGATTTGGTCTTCCTGGCCGTAGTCGGCGATTTCGGAAGTCTCCTGCAGCTGGAAAATCTCCGTGCACAGGTTGGACATTTTGATCTGCCCGATGCCTTTCAGGGCATGGCCCTTGTTCGCGTTTGTTTTGTTCATGATGTAAGGATAGCCGGATTCCAGCTGAACCATGGCGATTTTCGTCAGCATGTCGCGCGCGTTCATGACGGCTTTCTTTTTCACGCGGTCGTCCGCCAGCAGCTTGTCGTACATTTCGTCCATATCCATGTCGTCGAGATGTACGCCGTAAGCTTTAAATACGCTGTAAGGACCAAACACGTGCAGCGGCTGGTTGTCCTTTGCCAGCTCGTAGAAACGGTTTGGTACGATCAGGCCGATGGACAACGTTTTGAGACGGGTTCTTTCGTCCGCGTTGATCTTTTTGCTGTCCAGGAACTCGATAACGTCCCAGCCGAAAATGTTGTAGTAACCTGCGCCGGAACCTTTGCGTTGTCCCATTTGATCCGCGTAGGAGAACGCATCCTCCATCAGCTTCAGCACCGGCATAATGCCTTTGGCTGCGCCTTCCACGCCTTTGATCGCTTCGCCGCGCCCGCGCAGCTTAGACAGGTTCACCGCCACGCCGCCGCCGATTTTGGACAGCTGCATGCAGGTGTTCAGCACGTAGTTAATGGAGTTAAGGGAGTCGTCCATTTCAAGCAGGAAGCAGGATACAAGCTCGCCGCGGCGGCTTTTGCCCGCGTTCAGGAACGTCGGGGTCGCCGGCTGCAGGCGCTGCTCCATCATGGAATGCGCCAGCGTGCAGGCCGTTTCGGCATTGCCTCGGCCCAAATGCAAAGCTACAACAGCTACACGATCCGGATAATGCTCTAAGTATTGGGAGCGGTCGTTGGTTTTCACCGCGTAATCGGTATAGAATTTTGATGCTGCCATATAAGATTGGAACTCAAAATGATAGCTATGCGTAATTTCATAAACCCGTTCCACTTCGTCCGGGGTATACTTCTGATAGAAATCCTCGTAGTAATCGTTTTGAATCATATAAGCGACCTTAGCCGCCGTGCTTTCAAACTTCAGGCTCTTCGAATCGACATCCGCCAAAAATTCGCGAACCGCCTCCCGGTCCATCTCCAATTGGAAAAATCCGTCTTCGCCCGTCTTCATCAACATGTTGTTAAGCTCAATATGCCGCAAACCGGCTCACCTCCTGTTTAAATCGTTCTGCATCTCCAAAAGTCCCGGACAACTCGAATTTACTGATGACCGGCACCTGATATTTCTCTGAAATGAGGTCCGCGCTTCTGGCGAACTTGTCACCCCAATTGCGATTGCCGCTTGCCGCTACCCCGACCAGACGGTCGTGGTTGCGCTGAAGAAAAGAAGCGACCCGCTCCGGCACCTGCCCGAAGCCGGTTGTATATGTAACCAGTACAAAAGGTTCTTCGATGGTCATAGACTCGTTGATTTGTACTGCCTGCATTTTCAATTTGTTGATAAATCTCTTAACATTTCCTGTCTTGGAATCGTAGGCGATTAGCACTCGAAATCATCCTTTCACCCTTGTCAGACGCGTGATTCTGCGGATTTTGTCCTCTTGTGTCATTAACCCTAAATCCGGGGTTCAAAACCCAAGATATAGGTGCTGATATTAAATTTATACTCTATATATAGTGATGTCAATCCTGCCAAATGCCCGGTTAGAGGTGCTTGTCCGCCGAAACTCCGCTCCTTTACTGGGTTTCTGACTATTTTTCGAAGCGCAAAAAAAAATAGAGAAGGCGGTCCGCCTTCTCCCGAAAACGTTTCCTTAATCACTATGAAAATGACGTGACTTCTTTTTCAGAAATCGCATCCGCCAGCCTGGCGTAAATACCCACAATTTCTTGTATCGGCATCCGGACCAGTCCGCTTGAAGAGGGAGCGACAAATTCGTGCATCCCCTCCAGGAAGGGCTCGGGTTGAAACCCCCAATCCACTCTCGTTCTCCGGCTGTACTCCTTGTACACGCCTTTGCCTACGAAACAGACGACCCGGGGCCTATAGCGCAGCAGCTTCTCCTTCAGCACTTCCCGGCCGATCCGGTAATCTTCTTTGGTCAAATCGTCGATGCCCTTCGTCGGTCTGGCAACAATATTGGTAAAGCCGTATCCCAGCTTCAGCAGCTCGCCGTCCTCCGAAGGGTCATAAAGTCTTGGCGTCAGGCCCGACTGATGCAGGATCCGCCAGAAGTTGTTGCGGGGGTTGGCGTAGTGATGTCCGGTCTCTCCCGAAATCAAGCTGGGATTAAAGCCGACAAATACGACCTGCAGTCCGGCATCCAGGTGATCCGGCACGCCGCCCGCTCCTTGGCCTTCGGCGCCTTTTTCGTAATCGTGCATGGTGGTCCCCCTTTCCCTCCAGGATCAGGTATCGGCCCGGCCCTTACAGCCGCATGCCCATCCGGCTTTTATAGCGGGTGATCAGCACTTGGGAATCGACGCTTGTAATGCCCGGAAGAATATACAGCTTCTCCTTCATGAAGGCTTCCATCTCCTTGTTGTCTGCGAACAGCGCATGCATATGGAGCTTGGATGGGCCTGTCATATGGTAAAGACTTGTGACGACAGGTTCCTCCGCGAGCGTCTCCGCCACCCGCTGCAGGTATTGAGGTTCTACTTCCACGTTAAAAAAAGCCGATACGGAAATTCCTATTTTCTCAGAGTTGATGACCGCTGTAAAGCGTTCTATGACGCCTTCTTCCATTAAAGCGTTAATACGAGTTTGCACGGCTACGCGCGACAGTCCGATTTCCTTGCCCAAGTCCGTATAAGAAATGCGGCCGTTGGCATTCAGCGCTTTAATGATTTTACGGTCGGTCTCGTCAAGCGTTACGCGGCCCTGCTCATCCATTTTTGACATCTGGTTCACCCTCTTTCACGATTCTGAATTCATGGATTAAAATCTATGTCGATTAGCTTGTACGTCTAAGTTTTCTGTGTGTCCTTGCCCCGGCGAGCCGCCGGTTTGTCATTGGTCTTGAAGCTTTTCGCCGGCTCTGCCTTTAAATATATCTTTTTTCCGCAAAAAAACCAGCCCCCGGCAGAATCTGTAATTCCGCGGGGGCTTTCAGGCAGATTTGTCCGTCTACCGCTCGTCATTCCAGAAGTTCACCGGCCTTAGCTCCGGCGTGATCACCGCAAAGCGGTAGCCCTCTTTCTTCAGCGAAGAAAGGATTTGCGGCAAGACCTTGATCGTCGTCGGCAGATCGTGCATCAGCACTACCGGGGATGTTCCGCGGGCCGAAACGTTTTTGATCTGCTTCATCACGTTCTCATAAGTAGAAGCCGTATCCTCTTTAAACTTCCAGTCCTGGGAATCCACGTTCCAGTCCCACAGATGATATCCCTCCCCCAGCACCTTATCCCGGAAGCCGTCCGTAAAATACGGTTTGCTGCCGTAAGGCGGCCGGATCAGCGCCGATTTGACGCCGGCGGCTTTATAAAGCCTTGCATTATCGTCATTCATTTCCTGAAGCGCAGCCTCGGGCGTTTTGTAAAACAGGTCCTTCTGATGGGTCATGCCGTGAAGACCGACGCCGTCGCCTTCCCTGACCATTCGTTTAACGGAATCGGAATAAGTGCTGATATGATTGCCGAGCATAAAAAAGGTGGCTTTAACCTCATATTTGTCCAAAATGTCGAGCAGCTGCCCCGTATGGGCGCTTGGACCGTCGTCAAAAGTCAAATACAACGTTTTGCCCGGATCGCCGCTGCCGCCGCCTTTCCCGGCTTCCGAAGGAACGGGTTTCGCCTGCTCTTCGGCTTCGCGGACCGCTTTCAAATGGCTGTCGATCTCTGTTTTATATTTGTCGTCAAATGTTTTACCGTCCATCGTTCCCGAAACCGTCACCACTCGCAGCAGCCGTTCGTTGGCCTGGTACGTAACCTGATACTTGAAGGAAGCGGCCACAAGGCCGAGCGGGACCAGCGTGGAGCCGTTTTCGACGAACATGGGGGCTTTCGCCGCCGTACCGTCCGGTTTGACCGCCTGCGCGCTTGAAGGCTTCAGGAGAAGCATGGCTCCCCCGCCCGACGCCAGCGCAATCTCCTGCGGCGTGCCCGAAAACTTGAGACCAAGCAGCTGCGCAGCCTGGCGCACCGGCACGAAATAGTTTCCGTCTTTAAAGACAGGGAGCAGATCGGTAAGTTCGTCATTTAATCCGAGCAGAGCCGTTGAAGCGGCGGAAGCCGCCGCAGCCGCAGGCAAAGACGGCAGCACCGCCAGCAGGAGACCGGAGACCAGCATGATCCAAACCGAACGTTTTCCAAAGCTTGAAGCCTTTCTCATGAGCGTGTTTCCTCCTAATCTAGTATCGGTTCATCCTTTTATACTACAAATAAAAAATAAAACAAAATTTAAGAGAAAAGCGGCTGGATTTGCCGGGCTTTCCGCCGCTTTTTCCGCCGGATGAACAACCGTGCAGCACTGCGTCATGCTTGTTCCCCGCAGGGGCACGGAGCTATAATAGATTCTATGAGTTCAATTCAGAGAACATGCTAGAAAGACAGGAGTTTGTGCCGAGATGCCGGAATTTGAGGAGATACGAAGCAAAAAGATACTGATCCTGACCGCCGTCGAGGCGGAACGTGAAGCCGTGCTGCGCGGCCTGGGCCGAGACGGGCGTTTTGAGGTGGCCCTGGCCGGCGTAGGACCGGTTCAGGCGGCCATCGGCACGACGAAGCTGCTGGCCGCAGACAGCGGCAGCTACGGCCTCGTCGTGAACGCCGGCATCGCCGGCGGATATGCGGGCCGGGCGGAGATCGGCTCGCTGGTGGTGTCCAGCGAGATCATCGCTGCGGACCTCGGCGCGGAGACGCCGGAGGGCTTCAGCAGCCTCGACGAGCTGGGCTTCGGCAGCGCGGTCGTGCAAGTCGACCGCGCTTTGGCCGGGCGCGCAGCCGCAGCGCTGGCTGCGGCAGGGCTGCCGGTCACGCTGGGACCGGCATTAACCCTGGCGACCGTGACGGGAACGGCCGCCACCGCCTCCATGCTGGCCGCCCGGTTCCCCGGCGCGGCGTCTGAAGGCATGGAGGGCTTCGGCATTGCCGCGGCAGCCCGGGAATTCGGGCTGCCTGCCCTGGAGCTGCGGGCCGTTTCGAACGCCGTCGGCCCGCGCGACAAATCCTTGTGGCGAATCGGAGATGCCCTGAAAGCATTGGAAGCCGCTTTTGCGGTAATTGCGGAATCTTGGAGGGATTAAACATATGAGCAGCATCAATCGCATGAACATCGCTTATTCACCGTGTCCGAACGACACGTTTGTATTTCACGCCTGGGCGCACGGGCTCGTTCCCGGCGCCCCCCAATTAAACGTTACTTACGCGGATATCGACATCACCAACCATCTGGCAGCCCGCGGGGAAGGCCCCGAGGTGCTGAAAATTTCCTATGCCGCCCTGCCTTGGGTGCTCAGGGACTACGCGCTTCTGCCTTGCGGCGGCGCGCTTGGCCGCGGCTGCGGTCCGCTCGTGCTGACCCGCGGCGGCTTGTCCGCCGAAGCCGACCCGGCGCTTCTGTCCGGCAAACGGGTAGCCGTGCCGAGCGACCGCTCGACGGCCTACCTTCTGTTCCGCCTTTGGGCGGCGCAGAAGGTGCCCGGCGGCGTCGGCGAAATCGTCGTGATGCCGTTTGACGAAATTATGCCGGCCGTGCGCGACGGCAAAATCGACGCCGGCCTGGTCATTCACGAAGCGCGCTTCACCTATCCTTCCTACGGCCTGGCCCTGCTGCAGGACCTCGGCAGCTGGTGGGAAGAGGATACCGGCACCCCGATTCCGCTCGGCGCGATTATTGCCCGCCGCTCGCTGGATCTGGCACCTATTCCAGGCTGGATCCGCTCGTCCATCGATTACGGCTGGGCTCATCCGGAAGCTTCGCGGGGCTATATCCTTGAGCATGCCCAAGAGATGGATCCTGACGTGGCGCAGCAGCACATCAATTTGTACGTAAACGAATTTACCCGCGACCTCGGCCCGGACGGCTACAAGGCGATCGCTTCCCTGCTGGGACGTGCCGGAGCCGAAGGGCTGATCCCGGAATTTGATCTCGGTCTGCTGAAGTTTGAGGCGTAACTAAATTCGTAATTCGGGGCATTGTCTGAATTTCCTGCAAAAGGGCCTTGCTCCGGAGCGGACTCGGATAGTTTGCGTGGGCTTTAAAACTGACATTTAACAATTAACACTTTAATAGGAAAAGGGGCTGGACACGATAAGTGCCAGCCCCTTCTTTTTTTACGGGATTCCTTCATTAAAACGGATAGTCTGCAATAATGATGTTTTCCGTATGGGGTCCAAACTCCTGCAGGAAGGCCTGGTGAGCCGGATGGACGTCGTAATCGCGGCAAGCCTGCAGGCTTTCGAACGTGACCCGAATCGCCAGCACAAACCCTTGCTTATGTTTCTCGTCCTCCGTTACATTGATTCCCGAGCTAAGCTCCACAATGCCCGGAATTTCCTCTTTAAAAGCCTTTGCTTTTTTTACGGCTTCCTGCAGCATTTCCTCCGTAAAGCTTTCCTTTACTTTCAATAAAACAAGATGTTCATACATCGTGATCTTCCTCCTAAAGGATATGTAAGCTGATTAGGCTCACGTTTATTATACGGCTAAATATGGGCTATTAAAAATGTCCGCCTGGAATCGGCGCGGCGCTTGTCCGGGAGGCTGGCCACGGACGAGCGGCATGGCATCTAATAGCCCGTACCCGCCTTTACTCGGCACCTATTTGCCACTTGCTGCACCTACTTGCTATTTGCATCTACTGCATCCAGGCCTATGCTTTCCCCCATCAGCTCGGAAAAAGCATCCGCCGGATCTCATAAAGATCGCTGCCGCGCCGGAATTCGCCGGGGGACATGCCGGTGTGGCTGCGGAACACCTTGCCGAAATAATTGGCGTTCGAAAATCCGGTCAGCGCCGCAACCTCTTCCAGCGTCCGCTCCTCGGGAGAAAGCAGCAGCACCGAAGCCCGCTCCAGACGCACCTTCGTCAAGTAACGGCCGGGCGTAGCCCCGAGCGCCTGCTCGCATTCCCGGGTCAAATGATATTTCGAGCAGCCCGCGGCCGAAGCCATCTCGTCCAGGCTGATCGGCTGGCTGAATCGCTCCTCGATAAACTGTTTGCATTTCTCCACCGCGGGCGGCAGTCTCCGACTGCCCCTGCGCCTTTCAAACAGGCTGGCCAGCTGCATCACGATGGAGTAGGCCGCCTGCGAGCATTGATAAATATCGTTGAGCCGGTCCTGTACCGCTTCCTCGTAAATTCGCCACATCAGCTCCATAAAAGCCGACTCCAGCCCGATCCGCACTACCGGTCCCTCGGCGGCAATCAGCTCCCTCCAAAAACCGAGCGCATCGTGCGAAAGCTCGACGTACAACAGCTCCCAGCTGGATGAGCTTTCCGGCAGGCGGTAAACGTGATTGCCCGGCACATCCACCAGGAACACATGCCCCGCTTCAAGGCTGTGCTTCTTCCCGTTCAGCTCAATTTCTCCGCGTCCTGACAGCGTGATTTGCAAAACGCAGTGGTCCCCGGGGCGGTTCCGTCCGTCCCAGACATAGTTATGCGTGGTTACCGTCTGCCAGCCGATCGCCTTAAGCATCATCATCGGCATGGGCAGTACAAAATGAAACGAAACCGAGGTTTGCCTGTTAAGCTTACGCTCTCTAGCTTCCATAGCAATATTCTACCTTTCCGGAAAAATATCTTACTCTTGATGAGCATGGTTAAGCGCTTTATCCTAAGTATAGCTCAAATTACAAGGAGCGCGATACCGGTAATCGGCAGCCGTCTAAGAAAGCAATTTTTTCTAAAAATGTCCGCGACGGCAAGCTTGGGCCGCTCTTTTTTACACGAAGCCCTTTTCAATCCAGCTATTGAATCTAATCTGTTTGATCATCGGGAGGATATGTTGCCATGGCTATTCATTTTGATGCGGAACAACGCGTTTTTCACCTTCAATCCGCCAATTCCAGCTACGTGATGCAAATCGTGAAAGGAGAATTTGTTGCCCACCTGTATTGGGGTCGAAAAATCAAAGCTTACCGGGATAGCAGCCGGCTCGCCTTTATCGGCCGGGCTTTTGCTCCAAACGTCGATCCGAACGACCACGACGTCACCCTGGACACGCTGCCGCAGGAGTATCCGGGCTTCGGTGCTGGCGATTTTGGTGTGCCTGCCTATCAGGTCGGCCAGGAAGACGGCTCAACCGTCACGGATCTGCGTTATGTTTCTCATAAAATCTATGCGGGCAAACCCGCCCTGCCGGGTCTGCCGGCTGTTTATGTCGAGTCGGAGGAAGAGGCGGACACGCTCGAGCTGCTGCTCGAAGACCAGCTGACCGGCCTGCGCGTGACGCTGATTTATAGCGCTTTTAATACCCAAAACGCCATCACCCGGTCCGTCCGTCTTGATAATGGCGGCACGCAGCACTTGAAGCTGCTCCGGGCGCTCAGCGCCAGCGTCGATTTCCGCGACGACGAATTTGACATGCTGACGTTTTACGGGGCGCACTTAAAGGAACGAAACATTGCCCGCCGTCCGCTTGCGCCCGGTATCCAGGCGGCCGAAAGCCGCCGCGGAGCCAGCAGCCCGCAGCAAAATCCGTTTCTTGCCCTGCTGCGCAAGGACACAAACGAAGACGCGGGGGAGGTTTATGCCTTCAACCTGGTCTACAGCGGCAACTTTATCGCCCAGGCCGACGTCCAGCAGTTCCAGACGACTCGGGTATCCATCGGCCTTAATCCTTTTGATTTCTCCTGGGCGCTGGAGCCGGGGGCTTCCTTCCAGACGCCGGAGGTCGTTATGGTTTATGCCAGCGAAGGGCTCGGCGAAATGTCGCGGACCTTTAGCAAGCTGTATCAAAGCCGGCTGGTCCGGGGCAAACATCGCGACGCCGTGCGGCCGATTCTGATCAACAACTGGGAAGCGACCTATTTTAATTTCGACGCCGAAAAAATCGTTGCCATCGCCTCTACCGGGCACGAGCTGGGCATGGAGCTGTTTGTGCTGGACGACGGCTGGTTCGGCCGACGGGACGACGACCACAGCTCGCTCGGCGACTGGGTGACGGACCTGCGCAAGCTGCCGGACGGCCTGGATGGGCTTGCCCGCCGCATCACGGACATGGGCATGCAGTTTGGCCTCTGGTTCGAGCCGGAGATGGTCTCCCCGGACAGCGACCTGTACCGCAGCCATCCGGACTGGTGCATTCACGTGCCGGGACGGGCCCGTTCCGAAAGCCGCAACCAGCTGGTGCTTGATTTATCGCGGCCCGAGGTTTGCGATTATATCGTTCAGGTCGTTGGAAGCATTCTGGCCTCCGCCCCGATCAGCTACGTAAAATGGGACATGAACCGCCATCTGAGCGAAGTCGGTTCCGCCGGTCTGCCGCCTGAACGCCAGCGGGAAACGTCCCACCGTTACATGCTGGGCTTGTACCGGGTGATGGAGGAGCTGACCTCCGCTTTCCCTGACGTGCTCTTTGAAAGCTGTTCCAGCGGCGGCGGACGTTATGATCCGGGCATGCTTTATTACATGCCGCAAACCTGGATGAGCGACAACACCGATGCCATCAGCCGCTTGAAAATCCAATACGGGAACAGCCTTGTCTATCCGGCAGTCACCATGGGCTCCCACGTCTCCACGTCCCCGAACCATCAGGTGAACCGGATCACCTCGCTTGATATCCGCGGACATGTCGCCATGTCCGGCAACTTTGGCTACGAGCTGGACCTGACCAAGCTGACGGAGGACGAGAAACAAACGGTGAAAGCCCAGATTGCGCTTTATAAAGAAGTGCGGGAGCTGATCCAGTTCGGCACGTTTTACCGGATCCTGAATCCGTTTGAAGGCAATGAAGCAGCCTGGACGTTTGTCTCCGAGCAACAGAACGAAGCGGTGCTCGCTTTTTTCCGCGTGTTGTCCCAACCGAACGAGCGGGTGCAGATTTTACGGACCAAAGGCCTCAATCCCGATTATTTATACCGTCATCTGGAAACCGGCCGTGTTTACGGAGGCGACGAGCTGATGTATAACGGGCTGACCCTCCCTCAAATGAACGGCGACTTCGTCAGCTTGTTTTGGCGGTTCGAGAAGGTCGGCGAGCAATAAGCGAATAAGGGCACACTTTTTCAGAAAAAAAAAGAGCCTTTGAACTGAAACGTTCAAAAGCTTGCAGCAAAGAAGCCAACCGCTTCCGGAATCGGATCGGGCTGGCTTCTTTTTGTACACTTTATCTTATTTCTTCTCCAGGCTGAAATCATCATAATGGAATCCCGGCGCTACCACGCAGGAGACGAATACCGGTTCGTCGCCGATTGGCCGGGCTGACTGCCAAACGCCTGCAGGCACAAGGGCCTGCGGGGTTTGACCGTTTGCAAGGTCCATACCCAGGATGATTTTCTGTCCGTCTTCCGGCGTTTCTCCGCTACCTCCCAGCGTCAGCTCCAGCGGACCGCCGGAGTGATACAGCCACAGCTCGTCAGACAACACCACGTGCCAGGCCGAGGTTTCGCCCGGATGAAGCAGGAAATAGATGGAGCTGGCTGCCGCACGGGCTCCTGAATATTTGGGCTTCAGAACTTCGTGCGGGATTTCAAAGGAAGACTTCCAAAGCTCCTTGAACCAGCCGCCTTCGACGTGCTGCTCCATATTTAAAGCTTTGACAAGCGGGGATAATGCTTTCTCGTTCATATCGTCTCTCCTGTTCTGTTCACTCATCTTCCCTCTACTATAAACAAACCGGGGGAACCGGGCAAGACAACGGACCTATTCAGCTTATGATCTGTGATTATGTGATTCTGTGATTTTTTAACTCTTAATTTTTAAATCCTTAAATTTCTAATAAACCCGGTGAATGACTTCCTCGAAATCGGGTTCTACCATCTCCACGTCTTCGATCTCTCCCCAGCTGGCCAGCTCACGAAGCACCTCCATCGTTTTGATGGCCTTCCGGTTGGCTTCAACGGTGACGACGCTGCCTTCCTTATAGGTGACGGTCAGCTTGGGATGGTCCAGCGCAGCAATATTCACTTCGCCGCGATAAGCGACTCTAAACCTCGTCGGCAGGCCGATTGTATCCCGCAGGGACTGCACCGTGCCGTCAAAGGAGAGCTCCCCATTCCCGATCACCATAACCCGGCTGCACAGCTGCTCGATATCATCCATATCATGAGTGGTCAGCAGAACCGTTTTGCCAAACTCGGCATTCAGCACCTTCAGAAATTGGCGGATTTCAC
Source organism: Paenibacillus mobilis (assembly GCF_058267595.1). Lineage (NCBI taxonomy): Bacteria > Bacillati > Bacillota > Bacilli > Caryophanales > Paenibacillaceae > Paenibacillus > Paenibacillus mobilis. Next base: position 164,310 of record NZ_JBZCMS010000004.1, on the reverse strand, counting down.
GTTTGGCATTGACGTCCAGCCCGATCGTCGGCTCGTCCAGAAACAGCAAATCCGGATCGTGAAGCAGCGCGGCGGCCAGATCGGCCCGCATCCTTTGTCCCAGCGACAGCTTGCGGACCGGCGTCAGCCAGAATTCCTCAAGGTCCAGTAAGGCTGCAAACTGCGCCAGCCGGCTTTGCTTGAGCGTCTCCTCCACGCCGTACATTTTGGCGAGAATGTCATAGGAATCCTTGACCGGAAGGTCCCACCACAGCTGGCTGCGCTGTCCGAACACGACTCCGAGCCGCCGAACGGCCCTTTTCCGTTCCCGGTGCGGGTTGATTCCGCCCAGCAGCACCTCCCCGCCTGTAGGATGAAGGATGCCGGTCAGCATCTTGATCGTTGTCGATTTACCGGCGCCGTTAGGGCCGATATACCCGACAAATTCGCCGGATTCAATGTTAAAGCTGATATCCTTAACGGCTTCCTTAATTCGGTAATCTCGGGCGAATAAAGTCCGCAGTCCGGCAAAACGCCCCTCACGCACCACCGGGGTTTTGAATTGTTTGTTTAAATGTCTGGCTTCTATACGCATGGTTCATCCTCCTTCACGGATACCTTTTATAGGATTGCTTCATATTTATTGTCCGCGTTGTCCCCCGGCCGCTTCTCCGCCCTTTTGTCTTTCGGCCGCCCGGAGGACATACGCTGCCGTCAACTTCCGGTGCTTTGATATTTCGTCAGCCCAAACCGCCAGAACAGCAGACTCAGCAGCAGAAAAAGAACCGCACCCAAACCCGTCAGACCAACGGCCCACAGGCCTAATTCACCCCGCAGAATGTATAAGGAAGGCATGTAGTTGACCAAGCCAACCGGAATTATGGTCAGCAGAAGACCGGACAGCCACTTCGGATAAAGAGTCAGCGGATATTGCGCGGCGGCTCTGGCCGCGTCTTCGGTCAGATTTTGCAGCTCGGAAATCCGTGTCGTCCAGAAGCCCAATGCCGCCGTCGCAAGTCCAATGGCAAACAAAATTCCCGCTCCAGCCACGATAATAAACATTGTCAAAGGGATGGCCGCCCAGCCAATCTGCCCGCTGCGCATCAAACCGATGAACGCCCAAACCAGGACAAAGCCGCCCTGCAGCACTTCACCGATCATCAGGCGAAACCCTTGCGGCATTAAGGCCAAGAGGACAGGCAGCGGCCGGATCAGCACGCCGTCCAGGTCCCCGCTCGCCAAATATTTTTCCAAATGATGCACTTCATCTCCCAGAGTCCGGTAGAGCGTCCTCGCCAAGGTCAACACGGCATACAAATAGCCGATTTCATAAAGCGACCAGCCCTTGATTTCCCCGAACTTATACAGCACGATAGCGACCATCAGAAATTCATTAATCTGGACGATTGCCGCCATCAGCGAACCGAATACGAAATTAAATTTATACTGCATCCGGCTCCGCAGCGTTGTCAGGATCAGCAGCTTATAAACAGATAACCAGGACTCGCTTCTCATCCGCCCTGTACCTCCACTTTTTGCCGCAGCGATCTAGTAACCGACAGGCAGAGGAAGGTCATCAGCAGACACCAAAACAAGGTTCCCCACAGCAGAGAACCACCACCTAATCCCAGATATAATCGCGAAGGAACATAAAGCAGATAAGGGTAAGGGGATAACCAGGCAATCCCGGCCAGCCAGTCCGGAAGCCATTCCAGCGGCACAAAAAAGCCGGATAACAGATTGCTCAGACTGTAATTGCCCCAATACAGCCAATTCGATTCTGTCGTCCAGAGCGCAGTGACGCCTATTAAATAGTTGATGCAGATCGACATATAAGCTGCTCCGATCAGACCAAGCAGACTTAAAGCCCCTTGGAAAAACTGCGGGAGACTTAAATGGAACAGGAAGAAATAGAGAGTAAAGATTGGAAGGGATTTGTAAATAAACTGGTAGGCAAGCTGCCCCCATTCCCGGGCCATCAGGTGGCTGAATAAATGGACCGGCCTCATCAGATCCAGCGAGATCTGGCCTGTCCTGACCGACTGGGGAATCCCAAGCCCGTTTGATGTAAAAGTTGTAATCCATAAGGCGGCCTGATTAAAGGCAATGTAGGCCACCATGCCCTGCACACCGTATTCGCCTAAGCTATGATCCTGTCCCAGACCGATCCAAAGGCTGGCGTACAAAAATCCGAATGCGGCGCTTGCCACGTTGTGAAACAGATGCGCGCCCCTAAATTGCAAATTGCGGGCGTAGGCTTTGGAAGCCAAAGTCAAATAAAGCATGTGGAGCACCTCCGATAAGTGTTGGTGACGGCTGATCCGTCTACTTCAGACAAGGGCAATTATGAGAAGGATTCGATCATACCAGAATGTTCCAAGGGAGGCAACGACTATTTTCATCTGAATAAATAAAAGAGACGGCGGACAAACGGTGTCCGGATCCGTCTCTTTGGAAATTTATTTCTTTTGCTTGTTCGTCAGCTCGATAGATACTTCTTTTTCCGGCTCCTCGTCCGTGTAAGCCCAAGGGTAGATAACGGCTGAATCCTTCGTAAACTGAGCATAACGGTCGACTCCTTGGCTACTGCCGTCACCCGAAAACTGAACCTTATAAGGTTTCCCGTAATTTCGTTTGCCGTCCTCCAGCATATAGGTTTGATTTATCCCTCCAAAGTTAGGATCATCGCTTGCACTAACCACATACAGGTCTCCGTCTTTCAGGTAATAAGTCCAGTGAACGGTATATCCGCCGAGGAGGGTATCCAGCGTTCTTGCCTGCTCGCTGATTGACTCCAGCTTAATCGGATCAAAAGGGTCATCATAAGTGTTCACTTTATGGCGAGCTATGAGAGTTATATTGGAATCACTGTTCACTTGCAGGTCAGGTGGAATTTCAAAACGCAGATCCGCCTCCGACGGATTATCCCCCGTCCATACTCCCCCTTCAAGCCGGGTTCCATTAACGTCAAGCTCGTAGAGGTTATAGGGAAGACGGACAATCTTGTTATTCCGGGCAATGCTTACTCTAATTTGCGTCGGGGTCATCACCAATTCTTTCAAATAACTGCCCTTTTCCAATCCGGCAAATGGAAGATTTAAAGCTCTAGTATTAGTTGCTGCAAGCATTTTTCTTTTATCTAATTTGAGTTCAATATTCAACGGATGATTCATGCTGCCAGATTCTCTATTATAGGCAAGCACATAGGATTTGGCCTCCTTCAGGTCGGACAGGTTATAGAACTGTTCCGAGGTATAGGCCCCATTCTCATCAGGTGTCCCGTAAATGCCTGGCGAACTTTCCTTGATGGTACGACCGGATGATTCATACACCTTAAGTCGTGGATCGGCATAACCCCGCACATCATCCTGGGTAAAGGTGAGCGAAGTTGAGAAAGTCAGCTTATCTTTGGAGTCGAGCATTGTGTTGACCTTAAACCGGCCCAATCCATCCTTATTCAGATTAAATTGTCCGGAACCTGTTCGTGTGGGGTCTAACGGAACCTGCTTTTCCACGGAATCCAACATCTGGATTCCGTCAATTACAAAATGAACGTCAGCTTGTGCGGATGTCGGTGTCCAGTCGGTTTCAAAATAACCTTTATATTTCCCTTCATTTTGATCAAGCACTTGAGAATACCTTCCTTCAATCTGGTTCCCCTGTTCATCTTTCAGTGCAATTGAGGTGAAGTTTAACAGATCCCACTTGTAGTCTCCAGCATCCAACGTATATAAAATAAAGGTCCGGTTTTCATCGGTAAAAGCGGTATCCAAGGTCAGGGTCACCCCTTGTACCGTTAGGGTCTGCCCCAGTTCCTGGCCTAACCCTTGCTCTATTGCCCTTTGTATTCCTTCACGTCCTTGAAGAATTTGATTCCAGTCGTAACGAACTGCAGCATATACTGGAGCAGAAAGAAGCACTACCGCGGCGGCTCCGAGCAAAAGCGGCTTTTTGATTCTTCTTCCATGTCCAAAGTTTGATTTTCTTCCCTCCTCATGAAGAAAAGGGCAACGCTCCTTATCCAGACGAATTTCATTCCACATCCGGTCAAAGTCGGGATAGGGAATTTGAGAATCACCCTTTAGTTGTTCAGAAATTGTATTTTCAGTAAGCTTCATGGTTAACTTCCCCTTTCTGCTTATAAATGTGTTCTTGTTTATCCACCTTTTTCCGTAACAGCCGGATACCCTTAAACAACCTCGATTTAACCGTTCCTGTAGGAATTTCAAGTATTGCGGCAATCTCGGACAGGCTTAGCTCATTCATATATCGCAGCAGAATGACCGTGCGGATCTTCTCTGGTAATTCCGTGATGATTTCTCTCCATGCTGCCGTTTCCTCCCGCTGAACAGCCGTTTTGTCTGCCGCGTCTCCGGTCTTTTGCGCCACTTCCGCCAACTGACGCTTTTCTCTGCGTTTCATCGCCCGCTCTTTCTTTAAGTAATTCAGGCAGTGGTTTACTGTAATTCGCATCAACCAAGTTTTGGGATAGCTGACCTTCCTCCAATCCTGCCGAAAAACCGTAATAAACACATCTTGGCAAACATCCTCAGCGTCCTGAGCATGATGCAGCAAATAATAGCAGGTCCGGTACACCTCTTTACTATAGGTTTCAAACAGTTCCTTTTCCGTCAAAAGCCAACCTCCTTCCTTAGCAATTCACTTCGATCTGTTCATCTTTATAAACAATACTAAAGGTTGAAAAGTTCATTTGACAGTAATCAAGGTGATTACCGCTCACCTTTTTCAAGCAGGTGAAAAGAGCACAGCTTATCCGGGTCTGCATGGATCGTTTCATTTTTTACAATGAAGAGAAAAACTACGTAAACAGCAATAAGACAGACTTTTCAAGAAAGGGTAATATGGACTTCTCCTGCTAAAGCTCATCTTTATTTTCCAAACATAAAAAAACACGACCTTTTAAAGGGCCGTGTCCTCAATTACACCACATACTGCTGATATTTCTCAAAATCCTTCCTCCGGGCCTCCAGCCGCAGCCGAGTACCCTCATTCTCATATTCCGTCTCCAACACATTTGCGTGTTCATTGAAATAAGAAACGACTGCCCCCTGGTCATAAGGGATCAGCATTTCGCAGGTTACGTAATCCTTGAATATCTGTTTTTTGATCAGGTCTACCAGCTCGGCGATGCCTGTTCTCGGTTTTGCCGCCATGTAAATGGCGTTGTCTTCAATCTTCGGAATTTCGGCTCCGGCAAGATCGCCTTTGTTGTAAGCCATAAGCGTCGGAATATCCTTCACGCCGATGTCCTTCAGCGTCTGTTCGGTGATCTGGATCATCTGCTCATATTTCGGGTTGGCATAATCCACCACGTGAACCAGAAGATCGGCCTCCGCTACTTCCTCCAGCGTAGAGCGGAATGCTTTGATCAAATGGTGCGGCAGCTTGCTGACAAACCCGACGGTATCCGTCAGCAGGAACGATTTGTTATCCGGCAGCTCGATGCTGCGGACGGACGTTTCCAGCGTGGCGAACAGCATGTTTTTCTCGAAAACCTGTTTGCCTTCTCCCCCGCCAAACGTTTCGAGCAGCGCGTTCATCACCGTGGATTTGCCCGCATTGGTATAGCCGACCAGAGCAACCACCGGAATTTCGTTGCGCTTTCGCTGTTTACGCTGGATTTGGCGCTGGGCGACCACCACTTCAAGCTCCTTAGACAGGGCGCTGATTTTCTCTTCGATCCGCCGGCGGTCCAGCTCCAGCCGGGTTTCTCCGGCGCCCCTGTTTTTCGTGCCTACGCCGCCGCTTTGGCGGCCCAGCGATTCGCGCAGGCCGATCAGGCGCGGCAGCATGTACTGCAGCTGTGCCACTTCCACCTGAAGCTGGGCCTCGCGCGTTTTAGCCCGCTGTTCAAATATATCCAGAATAAGAATCGTCCGGTCGATGACTTTGCAATCCAGATCGGACTCCAGGTTCCGGATCTGGGACGGGGAAAGCTCATCGTTAAAGATGACCAGATTGGCTTCGAGTTTGTTGAACAGATCGCGCACTTCCTCCACTTTCCCGGTGCCGATATAATGCGATTTATTGATTTTCTCCATATTTTGCGTCAGCTCGGCAACCACTTCCACTTCACAAGCCGCTGCCAGATTCGCAAGCTCTTCCATTGAATAATCGAAATCCGGCTGGTTGTTCAAATTAACGCCGACGAGAATGGCCTTTTGCTCCTGAATTTCCATCATAAATCCTCTACCTCCGTTTTATCCAAACCGGGAAGGGCTGCCCCATACAAAGGGGGCCTGCCGCGGTTCAGGCAGCTTCTGCCGCAAGATTCAATTTGTTGTCTGCAGGGTTTCCCTGCTCCATCTCAGTTCCTGCCTGGCATGGATACGAACGGAAAAAACCTAACCCTATTGTGCCCGGTCTGAATCGCCTGATTCCGTGAATCACTGAGCCGGAAGAAACAACTGGGCGCATACCTCGGCGCACAAAAAAAGAGGGCGCTGTTGTCCGCCCCCTTTAAAGAAGCCGCGAATCCGGCAGCCGTTTAAGCTGCCGAATGATGCGTCCCTCTATTCCGGTTTACGTACATATGCAGACCAATCCCGTTCGTCCCGCCGTCCAGGCAGGAACTTTGAGCTCTATTCAATTAGATGCACAAAGCGTCGTTACGCAAACGGATAAAGTTCCACATCGCTTCGCAAACCCTCCGATCCTTAGAATTGTTTTTACCTTACCATAAAACGCCAACCTGCACAAACGAGCAAACAACCTAAATTGTTTTTGCCCCGGCGATGCTTCCAAGTAAGGCTGATCCTGCTATACGTTCCAAGATTCCTAGAATTCCTGCAGCTGTTCCTCCAGCCTTCCGTGATACAGGCTGCTGTAAAATCCGCCTTTCGCCAGCAGTTCCTCATGAGACCCCTGCTCGATAAGCCGCCCTTCCTTCAGCACCAGAATTTTGTCGGCCTGCCGGATCGTATTCAGCCGGTGGGCGATGACAAAGCTGGTCCGCCCCTGCATCAGACGCTGCAACCCCTCCTGAATTTTCAGCTCCGTCACCGTATCGATGCTGCTTGTCGCTTCATCCAGCACCAGCAACGCCGGATTCGACAAAATTGCCCGGGCAATAGCGAGCAGCTGTTTTTGCCCCTGGCTGATTCCGCTTCCGCCTACGTCCAGCTTTTTATCGTAGCCGCCGGGCAGCCGGGCGATAAAACCATGCGCATTGGCCAATTTGGCCGCCTCTTCGACTTCCTCGTCCGTGGCATCCAGACGGCCGAAACGGATATTTTCGCGGATCGTTCCCTGGAACAGAAAGGAATCCTGCAGCACAAAAGCCATCTGCGAACGCAGGCTTTCCCGCTGGATAGACCGGATGTCCCGTCCGTCCAGCGTTACGGTGCCGGCTGTTGCATCATAGAAGCGGGACAACAGCTGAATCAGCGTTGTTTTTCCCGCTCCCGTCGGGCCGACCAGCGCGATCATTTCGCCCGGCTTGGCCTCAAAGGTAATGTCGGACAACGTATCGCCGCCCTCCTCGTAAGAGAAGCCGACCTGGGAAAAAGAAACGGCACCCTCTACCCGGCTAACCGGCTCAGCCTGCCCTTCATCCTGCGACTCCACTTCCTCGTCGATGACCTCAAACACACGCTCCGCACCGGCGATGGCCGAAAGCAGCGTGTTCCACTGGTTGGCCAAATCATTAAGCGGCCGGGTAAACTGCCGGGCGTATTCGACAAACACAATGATCACCCCGACCGTAATGGCCCCCCGGATCGCCAAAATCCCGCCCATGCCCGCAACGATCGCAAAACTCAGGTTGTTCAGGCCGTTCATCAGCTTCGGAATAAATCCGGAGATCGTCTGGGCCCAGAAACCCGAATAACGGATGGCGTCGTTGCGTTCACGAAATCCGCGGATGACTTTTTCCTCCTGGGAAAAAGCTTTGATGATTCGCTGGCCGGACAGCGTCTCTTCGATAAAGCCGTTCAGTTCGCCGAGGCTGCGCTGCCGGGCTTTATAAAGCGGCCCCGTGCGGCGCGTAATCCACCGCATGCCCAGCATCATGAGCGGAACAACGATAAAGGTGAGCAACGTAAGCAGCGGACTGAGGAAAAGCATGACGCCTAAAGTGCCAACCAAGATGAGCACGCTGGAAAATAATTGGATTGCGGAGCTGTTCAGCGTTGAGCTGACATTTTCCACGTCGTTCGTCAGGCGGCTCATGATTTCGCCCTGCTGCCTTTTGCCGAAGAAAGGGATCGGAAGCCGGTGCAGGTGAGAGAACAAATCATACCGCATACGGAATACCGTCTCCTGGGCAATCTCGATCATCCAGATGTTCTGCAGCCAGGAGGTCAGGGAAAACAGGAAATAAACCACGCTGAGACCTATTAGAAACTTCACCCATTGGCCGCCGCCCGAACCTTCAAGATAATGGTCGACTGCAACTCCGATCATATAGGGTCCAAGCAGGGACAAAGCCGAGCTGAACAAGACCATAAGCAGCACCAGCATCAGCTTCAGCTTGCGTTTGGCTAAATACAGCCAGATCCGGCCCAGCGTGGCGGACCAGTTTTTCGGTTTGGCTTTCGGCTTCCGTCCGGAGGCTGCCCTGGCGCCGCCAGCAGATCTTGGGCCTCTACCTCCGCCTCCTGCGCCCGATTCCGTTCCATCTTCTTCAGTCCGGCCAGCCGGTTCCAGCTTCGGATAAGGATGCCTGAACGGCTCAGTGAAGGTTTTGAACATGCGCTGCTCCCTCCCCTTGAAGTAATGCTGCAGGCTCGTCGTCGCCAACCGGCAGCTGGTTCTGCGATTCGCAGATCCGCCGGTACAGCGAGGAGGAAACCAGCAGCTCCTCGTGTTTCCCTTTGGCGATCAGCCTGCCCTCATCCAGCAGCAAAATCAGATCGGCGGACCGGGTGGAGCTGATCTTTTGCGTGATGAGGAAGGTCGTGCACGACAATTCCTCCAGCGCGCCGAGCAGCGCCGCTTCCGTCCGCAAATCGAGCGCGCTGGTGCTGTCGTCAAGAATCAGGATCGCCGGCTCCCGGACCAAAGCACGCGCGATTGATAACCGCTGCTTTTGTCCGCCCGATAAATTGATGCCTCTTTGGCCCAGCATCGTGTCGTAGCCCTGGGGCAGCTTTTCGATCGTTTCGTGAATTTGCGCGCGTTTCGCCGCCAGGCGGATCTGCTCCATCGAAGCGTCTTCGCGCCCCCAGGCGATATTGTCGCGGATCGTGCCGCTGAACAGCACGATTTCCTGCGGCACGTAACCGATCGCTTGGCGGAGGGCGGAAGCGTCCAACGCGGACAACTCCTCTCCGTCAATGAGCACGCTGCCGCCGGACGGCTCGTGCAGGGCCGGAATCAGCTGCACCAGGGAAGATTTGCCCGAGCCCGTCGCTCCCATAATCGCGATTGTCTGCCCCGGTTCGGCGGTAAACGAAAGATGCTCCAGCACCTCCATGTCGCTGTCGGCATAACGGAAGCTGACGTCCCTGAACTCGACTTTGCCTTTGAGGCCCGTGCCCGAAATTTTCCGGCTTTCGGCATCCGCCGTTTTTAAGCCTTTCCCCCTGTTATCTGGAGAAGCAGGCTCTCCTATCGCAAACGCAGTATCGCCGCTTTCCGTTCCGAGCACCTCTCCGACCCGCTGCGCGGAAGCCCCCGCCCGGGAATAAGAAGCCATAATCCAGGACAACGCCGATAAAGCTCCCGTAACGCGCAGCGAATAATTGATGACGGCTACCGTCTCGCCGACGGTGGCGCTGCCTGTGGAGATATCCAGCCGGCCAAACCACAACACGGTGATAACCGCAGCATTAATCATCAGCAGGATAACCGGCGTAGTGGTCTCCGTCAGCCGCAAGGCCTTAACCGTGTCGGCCATCAGGCGGGAAGCGACCCCGGCGAAACGCTCCACCTCATGCCCCATCCGGACGAACACCCGGATCAGCCGGATGCCGGTCAGATTTTCCTGAATGACGCCGTTCACCTCGTCCAGCCTGCGCTGGGCTTTACGGAATTGAGCCGTCGTCGCTCTCATCATAAAAAAGGCAAAAACCAGCAGCAGCGGCACAATGACCGTCAGGAACAAACCAAGCTTCAGGTTGACGACCATCGCCATAATCATGCTTCCCGCCACCACCAGCGGCACGCGCGTCGCAAACCGCAGGCTCATGAAAATCATGTCCTGCAGCACCGTCGTATCGCCGGTAAGCCGGGTAATCAGTGAGGATTCCGCAAACCGGCCGAAGATCGAATAGGAAAAAGACTGGACCTTGGTATACAGCCGGTCGCGCAGATCAAAAGCAAAACCCTGGCTCGTATGCGAAGCGAAAAAGGAACTTGAAACGCCGGCTATAAACGCCACCACGGCGCTGACTACCAGCACGCCTCCCCACAGCCAGACCACGGAGAGCTGCTGGGGGCGGATGCCCTCATCGATGATTTTGGAAATCAGATAGGGCTGAATCAGCTCCACCGCAAGTTCGGCCATCATCATGACAAGGGCGGAAATGGCCGCGACCCGATATTTTTTGAGATAAGAAAAAAGGAAAGCCATCGGTTACCCCTCCCCTTGCCCGGAGCCGAGCAGAATGCGGCTGATCTCCGCGTAACTGGCCGCCACATGATGCGGCTGCAAGACGGACTCCGGTTCGGCGCCACGGTGGTTAAACCAGATGGAGGTCCAGCCCGCGCCCAGGCTGCCTGCCACATCATTCCGCCAGGAATCGCCGATATAAATGCTGTGCTCCGGTTTTGTGCCCGTAGACCGGTTGACGTGAGCAAACAAGGCCCGATCCGGTTTAGCGATGCCCACAACGCCGGACACAAAAATCCTCTGCCCCGGGATTACGTTATGCACGTTAAGCGCGTGAAGCTTTTTCATCTGATGCGGTCCAGCCCCGTTTGTAATCAGGCCCACAATATGCCCCTGCTGCTTCAAGGCCCCGATCAGCTCCATCGCCCCTTCAAAAGGCCGGATGGAGAACTGCTTCGACAGATAAGCAGCCTGCAACTGCTCCGCCTGTCTCTCCGTGATGGATACCCCTAAATCCGCCAGCATCAATCTAAAACGTTTCCGCTGCATGTTTGCCACCTTCTCTTTGTCCGGCACGGCGGAAAGATCCTCCTGATCGGACAGCAAGTCGCTGTAATAACGGAACAGATAATAAGCGCGATCATGGGGAAAATCGTCCGGCAGCTGAAGCGCCTCCGTCAGGGCTTCGCGCAGGGGGATTAAATGATCGTATAAGGTATCGTCAACGTCCAGAAAAACCGCTGTTTTGGAGCTCTCGTCCCCGGCAGCTCCAGACGAGCGGAATGCAGCCGGAAACCGCTGTTTATCCTTCATATGAAAGTCCGTCCTTTCCAGGTTAATGGCTCCGAAATGCCGTTAGTCCTAAGTATAACACGGGTTATAGGCGATCGACATTTTCAGCCTTGTTTCGGCATTTTTTCGGCCACAACGGTATACAAAAAACGCCAAACTCTTTAGTATGTAGAATGTAAGAACTTTTTTTGTAAAATATTAGGAGGAGATGAATTGGAAAACTCAGACCAGCGATTCAGAAACCAGGGAGCCTTTGACTCCAGCCAGCATGAAAGCAGCAACAACAGCAGCATAGAAAGCGAAGCAAGCAGCAGTCAAATAAGAAAGGGCCCGGTACTTGACCCTGGAAACGGGCGTGCCGATTCGGCCACAAAGCCTTCTCAGCTTTTACAAAACATACATACGTCCATTAACGATAGGTCCATCAGCGAAACCGCCTCTTCAGCCGAACGGCCCCCGGCGGGCACCCCAAGTGTCTCCGATAAACGGGACCACTATGTCTTTCCGAGAGTGGCCCATCCCACGGAAACCGCTAGGAATTCAAGCTTAAGCCAGCAGCGGCAATCTCCAGCCGAGGGCCAGCCGGGCTCTCGCTCAAGATATGGAACCGGATCCATTCCTTTGCCTGGCAGCCAGGACGCCGGGGCGGACCGGAAGCAGCAGGCGGCCGAGGCCGGCAAAAGGTACCTGGGTTATTTTCTCGGCCTGCTGGCCAAACCCTATCAAACCGCCCGCTCTGTCAACGAATCCCATATGCCGCATGGACTGATTACGATGATCCTGATCACGGTATTGTCGGCTTTGTTTTTTGTCATCCGGCTGGCGCCGCTAAATATGTCCTTCGGGACTACGTTTATCAAGCCGCTATGGCTGATGGCATTGACTTTGGCTGCAGCGGCCATCCTGACTGCCGGGCTGTTAAAGCTGACAGGTGCGGAAAACCGTTGGCAGATGTCCGTTTCCAGGTTCGGAGCCCTGCTGGTTCCGGCGGCAGCTTCCGTGCTGCTGGCCGACCTCAGCGCGCTGCTTACGCTGTACGGGCTGTCTTATCTCTTTTTTCTGGCAGCTGTGTTATTTCTTATTTTGGCTATTAATGTGGTTTTGCTCAACCATCCGCTTTCCGTGCTTTCGATCGGTAAACTGGACGGGGTTTACAGCCTGTTTATCGTCAACGCGGTGACATTTTATTTAATTTATACGACGTTGTATTCCACGCTGCTCAGCGCCGTCCGCGCTTTGTTCGGCGGCATCATGAGCCTTTTTTAATAAAGGTCCGGCAAGCCTGAATCCGGCATCGTTAGTACCGGCCGGTCTCCCGGGGCCATCGCTTTTCCCGGCAGCTGTGTTATAATCACAGTCGAATCGGCAGCAGCAGGCGTGCAAGGCATGCTATGAAAACTTCGAAAGGCTGGATCCCTCATGTTAACTTTTGAGCAAAAACTGGAAATCCTTGAATCTTTCCCCGAGCTGGAGCGCAGAAACGTCTCCCTCAAGCGGGTTAACTTCCATTACGAGCAAAGCGTGCACGACAAAAAGACGGTGGCTTTCCACCTCCATCCAAACGGAAACGGATTTATTTACGCCGGCCTCTTGGAGGGGTATGAAACCGATGATAAAGGCTTCGTGAACATCCGCGACTATTCGGAAGCGGCCCTCCGGGAGCTGGTGGAAAAATCCATCCGTTCCCTTTCCACAGGCAGCAGTCCTTCCGGCGCAGCGAACGTACCAGGTGCGGATGGTGCGGTTAGTGCCGCAGGCGCCTCCAGTGAGACAGCTGCGTCCGCCAAGCGGGCGGTAGACCCGGGTTCCTCACCGGCTCCGTCCGCCGAATCTGCTTCGTTCCAACCGCAAACTTCAGGCGGCATCTGGACCAATGACGAAGGCCAAACGCTGACGCTGAAATATGAAGACGACCTGTGGTATATCTACTCCGGACCTAATCTGGAAATGGCCTTCGAAACCCGCGAAGAAGCCGGGGAGTATTTGGCGGAGGAAGGTTTTTCGCCCCAGAAAGGATAAACGGGGATACCGTGATTTGGAAAAAGCCCTAAAAAAGGACCGGGAAAGTCGCCTGACGGCGAGGTTTCCCGGTCTTTTTTTACAGCCCTCTTATTCCTGCGACTGGGCCAAAAATTGTTCCGTCGTTCTGATTTTGCCGATGCGCGGGAAGATGTATTTCACGGTCGCGTCATGCTGCTCCTGGCTGAAGGTCTTCATGGCATCCGTCACGAAAATCTGGTTATAGCCGTGCTGAAAGGCTTCCCTTGCAGTGCTTTCCACCCCGATGTTGGTAGCGATACCGCCCAGCACGATCGTATCGATTCCGCGGCGGCGGAGCTGCAGGTCCAGATCGGTACCGAAAAATGCCCCCCACTGGCGTTTCGTTACTACGTAATCGCTTGGGCCTACTTCAAGTTCGGGCGAAAATTCCGCAAAATCCGCCGGACGTTCGCCCGCCGGTGCAGCCGGCTGATCGGTAAGCGGCTGAAGCATATCTTTGCCGTCATGGAAGCCGACGTTAACGAAGGCGATAAACCCGTTATTTTTCCGGAACAGCTTGACCAGCCGCTCCGCCTGGTTGACTACTTCCTGGCCGTCCGACATCTGCACGATGCCCTTCTGCAGGTCAATCAGCACCAAAGCCGTTTTGCTAAAATCCAAATTCAATTCGTTCATCTTGTTTCCTCCTTATTCTATGTGCGGCCCATGGCCCTGTTTTTTGTTATTTCCGGCGCTTATATTCATCGATCGTCCGGTTCAAGCGAGTCAGCAGGGAAGAAAAGGTCTCCAATTCGTCATCCGTCCAATCCTGCAGCAGCACGTTGTACGATTCCTTCCGCTTGCGGCGGGCCTGGGCAAGGGCTTCGGTTCCCGATGCCGTAACCCCGATCAGGCTGATCCGGGCATCATCCGGACTTGGCGTGCGGTGCACCCAGCCTTTATGCTCAAGCGCGGCAATTTGCCGGCTGATCGTCGAATTATCGAGATGAAAAGCTTCGGCGATCGCTCCGATAGCTGCCGGTCCGTCTTTCTCCAGCCACTTCAGCAGCAGGTATCCCGACCGGTCCATGGACGTTTCCGAGCCGTCGAGCGTACGTTTAAAGTCGGCACGGCGCAGCATGGCGATGACTTCATGTTCAATCTCTTCCACATATCTTGTTCGCATAAGCTCTCCCTTCAAGCCTATTTATCTGTATCATACAATCTTTTATATGTATAATACAACTTTCTTGAAAAATGGCTGTATCCTTGGATAGTTAAACATCTGCATAGGAAAACCGCCCTTTTCGCTACAAACGGTGCTGTAGGCAAGGACGGTTTCCGTTTTGCGCAACTTAAGAATCAGGACTTCGTCAGGCCTTTATTCGTTCGGGTATTTAAGTCCCCACTGTCCCCGGAGCTCATCCAGCAGCTTCATCAGCTTCAGCGATTCGTCCAGCGAAATGATTTCGCTTTCCTGTTTGCCTGCCAGCAGGTATTCGCCAACCGCCTCGGCTTCAAAATTGTATCCGTGGGTTTCGCGGTCGTCCTTCACCGTTTCGGTTTCTTCCCCGTTGACATAAAGGGTAGCCGTTTTGGTGCTCAGGAAAGAAGGAATGCGGATATATCCCTCGGTTCCGTAAATGATGGCTTCGTTTGGCATGCCGACGCGCACGCCCCCGCTCAGCAGCGCGGACTTGCCGCTTCCATAATCGAGCAGGATCGAGAAATGTTCATCCACGCCGGTTTCGCCGATATGGGCGGTGCTGTGGACCTTTTCCGGAGAAGGCCCCAGAACCATCGAAGCGAAGGAAACCGGGTAAATTCCCGCATCCAGCAGCGCTCCGCCGCCAAGCCCGCGGTTCAGCAGCCGGTGCTGCGGATTCCAGTCCGCTTTAAAGCCGAATTCCGCTTTCACGATTTTTACTTCGCCAATTCGTCCCTCGGCAATCCATTCCCTTACTTTGCGGATCGGAGGCAGAAAACGGGTCCACATCGCTTCCATCAGAAACAAGCCTTTGTCTTTCGCCAGGTCGATCATTTCCTGCAGTTCCCCGCTGTTGATCGTAAAAGGTTTCTCGCACAATACCGCTTTGCCCGCACGAAGGCAGGTTAACGTATTTTCCTTATGAAAAGGATGAGGCGTTCCTATGTAAATGACATCGATGTCCGGGTCTTGAACCAATTCCTCATAACTGCCGTACGCCTTCGGAATGCCAAATTTTTCGGCAAACGCTGAAGCGCTTTCCAAAGTCCGTGAACCAACCGCCACACATTCCCCGTTAGTCACATGAGCCAAGTCCTCCACAAACATCTCGGCAATCCAGCCCGTGCTTAAAATGCCCCATCTGATCTTCTTTTGCTCGGTTTGTGCCATTCGTCTATCCCTCCCGATCCCTATTGGTAAGTTGCTGCCTGTCATTCGGTTCTATTCTATCACCATAATGAAAGATTGGAAATTTCAAAATTGGAAACCTTTTCAGTCTCTTTATTCCCGCCCTCCTTGCTTGCTCTTCGCGTTTCGGCTGGATTACAATAAATATAGAAGCTTTCTAACGGATAAAGGGGTGAATATCATGCGGGAAAACGATACGTTTGTTCCTTCAATGGACAGCGGCGATCCGAAATACATCGTCAGCGGCGATTCCATTTCCAAAGGAGTCGTGTACGACGAGGACCGGAGCAAATATGTGATTTTAGAGGAGAATTACGTCTCTTTACTGCAGGAGAAAATTAGGGGTGCCGTCCGCAATACGGCCAAATTCGGCAACACCTTGATGAAAGGCATCACAAGCCTGAAGAAAGATATTTCAAAGGACAAGCCGAATATTGTGCTGATCGAATACGGCGGCAACGATTGCGATTTCAACTGGCAGGAGATCGCGGCCGATCCGGATGCCGAGCATAGCCCGAAAACGGACTTCAACCTGTTTGAGCGCATGCTGACCGAAACGATTGAATACCTGCGCAGCCAGCAGATCACCCCGATTTTGATGAACCTGCCTCCGCTGAACGCGGACAATTATTTCAAATGGGTCAGCGGCAGCAATCCGGCAGCCGAAAGCAACATCATGAAATGGCTCGGCAGCGTCACCAAAATTTATTGGTGGCAGGAACGCTACAACTCTACTATTTTCAAAGTTTCGGAGCTGACCAAAACCAAGATGATCGACGTCCGGAGCGCTTTTCTCGCTCATCCTGATTACACCCAATTTCTGTGCGTGGACGGCATACATCCGAATAAGGACGGACACCGGATTATCTGCGACAAGGTGCTGGAGTTTCTGCGGAGCAATTACAACCATCTGCTGCAGCCGGGCATGAAGGAAAATCTTAGTTAGCCCCCTAACCAAAGCCTTCTCGGTACATCGCTAAAGGAATACAAAAAAGGAACCTGCGTCCGAAGGTTTGAGCGCAGGTTTTTTTACGCCTTTTTATGGGTGAGAAACAGTCCCGGAATAAAAACGAGGGCAAGGACAACAGCAGAAACTAAAAATCCGGCATGATAACCTTTTAAGCCGCTTGAGACTGTTGGCTGCAGGCCTTGCGCGGCAGCTGCGACAACGGTTGCGATCAAAGCGGAGCCGAAGCTTGAACCCAGGTTTTCAATGATATTTATTCCCACTCCGGCTTCCGGAAGCTGTTTGCCGTCAAGTCCCGTATAGGCGTCGCTCGTAAGCGGAAGCATAATTCCCCCAAAGCTGGTCCCCCGGATGAACAACAGGATGGAAATCCAGATCAGGTTTGTCTGATCGGTGATCAAGATCAGCGGCACGGATCCGATCAGGGAAATCACAAGGCTGCCTATAACCACGTATTTTGCGCCGTGCTTGTCAATCATTTTTCCGATCAGCGGCCTCGTAACAAGCATCCCTGCGCCTTGCGGAATCAATGCGAGCGCAGCTTCGATGGCCGTAAAATGGCGGAGGTTTTCGAAAAACAACGGCAGGATTAACATCGGGCCCATCACGGCTATATTCGCCAGGAACAAACTGATGCTGGATGCCGTAAAACTCCTGTGCGCGAACAAATTCAGCGGCAGTACGGTCCGGTCTTTTCTGATCCGGTTATATCCGATGTAAATGATGCCTAAAGCAAGGCCGGTACCCACCCATAACAGGGTTTCGCTGTTGGTAAATGAAGTATGATCCGCTGCTTTCGTAATTCCGTAGATCAATGCCGCGCTCATTAAGGACAAATTAATGATCCCGAACAGATCGAATCCGCTGTCTTTGTTGAACGGTTCAAAGTCCGGAATCCTTTTCATAATAAGCGGCGCGGCAATCAAAACGATGAACACGTTGATGAAAAAAATCCAATGCCAAGACACGCTTTGAACGATGAATCCCCCGATTACAGGTCCCAGGATCGGGCCGAAAATCATAGGCGTGCTGACGATCGCCATCACTTTCCCCAGATTTTCCCGGCCTGCCGTTTTAACCAGCAGCGTTGACATTAGCGGGGTAATAATCCCGGCACTGAAGCCTTGAAGCAGCCGGAAAAAGATAAAGCTGGAAACGTTCCAGCTCAGGCCGGCAAGAACGGAAGTTACGCCAAAGGCAATGACGGCGCCGACGAACACTTTTTTACCGTTAAATCTGTTCATAAGCCAGCCGGATACCGGAACGGCTATCGCAAGCGCTAAAACATAACCCGAAACGGCCCATTGGATGGCAGCCAAGGTCGTATTAAAATCCTTGTTAAGTTGATCGATGGCGATGTTCACCATCGTGGAGTCCAGCATGGGGGCAATGGCTCCCAGCGCAATAGCCCAGGCTGCCATAAGGATTTCTTTGGGTAATCCTTGTTCTTTTATTTGAGGTTTAGTCATTTTATTCTCCTCTCGGTATTACTCTTTGTTTCCTAGTCAACTAAACATTAACGCAATTTAGTTTCCTTGTCAACAAAATAACAGACACAAAAAAGCAGCCTGCTCTGGAAGAGCCCGGCTGCCTGGGATTCTTTTTCCTGATTCGGTTGATTCGTTCGATTCGGTTGATTCGGTCTAATTCCGACTTAATTCATCTCTATCCCCTGTTTCTTTATTTCCGCATCCAAATGTCTGCTGTACTTGTCGATGAACCTAAGCAGACTGTCGTATTGCTCCTCGGTTACCTGCTCAAATACGGCTTTATCCCGCTCTTGAAACTCTTTGTGCAGCTTCTCGTGGATATGATAGATCCCTTTCCCTTTTTCAGTAAGCCTAAAATAGATTTCTTTTTTGTTGTCCGGCTTCTGGTAGCTTTCGATCAGACCTTTTTCCATAAGTTTCTTGGTTAGCTTGCTGATGGCGCCTTTGGTCATATAAAAAGATTCCGCAAGTTTGGTCACGTTTGAATCTGCATGGGTTCCCATGTATTCGATGCAGTGCACTTCGGAAGGTTTATAACCTTTAAGACTGTTTTCCATCTTCATTTTGTTAAGCCAAACCATCTTGTTGAATAAGTCCCGGAATTCTATCAAGACCTGTTCTTGTTTATTCACGGCCTGTCCCCCCTTCATACGCATCATCCCATTCGGGCCCGTCCAGCCTGGCCTCATTCACGACGCTTTCAATATCTTCCGCACTGATCGTGATCACCGGATAATCTTCTTCCCCTTGTTTCTTGAGAGCCTTCAGTTTGATGTATTTAGGGCTGGCTTCGCCGGCGTCTTCGTCGTAAACAAGCAGCAGGCCGTCGGTTTTGCGCAGCAGCAAATCGTCCCGGGCGGTCAGCTGCCAAACGCCGTTGTAAGGCTGTTTGCTGACCGCGCCGTAATAATCGACCTGCTCCGTGATCTGCCGGAAATACGCCTGTTTGTCCTCCTTCCAGTTCTCATCCGGGTTCGCGTAAGCGGCAAGGATCGAACACTTGAGTGCGGGATAACTTTCCCGCAGCTCTATGGCCGCTTCGCAGGCCCAGAGGTCAACGCCGTATTGCCCGGGGGTAATGACCCATTCCAGGCCATCCTCCAGCAGCGGGATCAATTTATTCCTAATAGCTTGTTTAATAAACGGAATGCCTTCATGTTTCTGATTAAAAATATTCAGCTCATGCGCGCGGTAGCCGGTAACGAGCAGGTTTTTCATGTCTTCCATAACCTCCGGTCCAGGGTTCCACTCATTATAGTACATTCCCGGGCAAGAGGAAATGACAACCGGCTAAACCGTAAAACCGGAGGTCAGGGTACGCAGGCGCTGCTCCTTGATTTCTCAGGAACGTGTCTTTGGCTGTAAGGAAAACGCACTCTTCTGCATAAAAAAAATCCCCGACCCTCTGCCGGGTGGCAGGAGCCGGGAATCACCCCGCTTAAAATGCAGGAATGGCAATATCTGAGTAATTGTCTTCGAGAAACTTCTTCACTTCAGGACCGGAGATCGCTTTCGCCAATTTCTGAATGGCGTCCGAATCCTTGTTGTCTTCGCGCGCTACCAGCGTGATGGCAAATTCGGAGTCGTCTTTGCCTTCTTTGATCAGCGCGTCTTTGGTTGGCGTCAAGCCGACCGGTTTCGCGTAAGCCGGCGTCATCAGCACCAGGTCCGCATCGTCCAGCATACGGGCGAGCATCAGCAGATCCACTTCCTGGAATTTGAATTTATGCGGGTTCTCCACGATATCCGCTTGGGTGGAGTTGATGCCCGTTCCTTCTTTTAATTTAATAAGTCCGGCTACGTCCAGCATGTTCAGGGAACGGCCGATGTTGGACGGATCGTTAGCGATCACGATAGTTGCGCCGTCCGGAAGGTCTTCGATTTTTTTGTAACGTTTGGAGTAAGCGCCGTAAACGGCGTTATATACCGGCTGCACGGCAACCAGGTTTGCCTTTTTGCTTTCATTGTACTGTTCCATGTAAGGAACGTGCTGGAAAAAGTTCGCGTCCACTTCCTTGTTGGCCAGCGCGTCGTTCGGCTGTACGTTGTCGGAAAGCACAACCTGCTGCAAATTGACGCCTTCTTCCTTCAGAATTGGCGTGACGATATCCAAAATATCCGTCATTGGCGGAATCAACGTAGCGACCTTCAAATTCACTTCCTGGCCTTTCCCCTCCGAAGCCGGAGCGGATGACGCCGCATTGCCGGCATTGTTATCTTTTTTCCCGCAGCCTGCAGCGGCCAAAGCCAGCACAAGCGTCAGCGAAAGCAATCCCATTTTTCTGAACATGTAAAACCCAACCTCTCTTCTAAATAAATGCCTTACGTGATGCTGCCGCACAAGCGGCTGTATTTGAAACGCGGCGAACCGCGAAGTGCATCCAAATCGTAACGGCCAGCGCAACGGCCAGCCCCCCCTTTATCCTCCGCTTCAGCGTTTATCCAGCCAGGCAGCCAGCCGGCTCCCCGCAAACTGCACGGCCTGCACCAAAATAATCATCAGAATGATAATAAAAACCGTAATGTCCATCTCATAACGCTGGTAGCCATAGCGGATCGCAAAATCCCCGACCCCGCCGCCTCCAACGATCCCCACCACCGTAGAGTAGGAAATAAAGCTGATCGTGGAGGAGGTAAGCCCCAGCACCAGGCCGGAGCGGGCTTCCGGATACAAAAACTTTAAAATGATCTGAAGCCTGGAAGATCCCATAGATCTTGCCGCTTCAATGACGCCGCGCGGAATTTCGAGCAGCGACTGCTCGGCCAGCCTGGCGTAATGAGCGATGGCCACGATGGCCAGCGGAACGGAAGCGGCGATCGTCCCGATCGCAGTGCCGACCAGCAGGCGAGTAAACGGAATGAGAAACACGACCAGCAGCAGAAAGGGAAACGAACGGATAATGTTGACCAGCGTGTTCGTAACAACCGACACCGTACGGTTCTCATACATTTGGCCGCGGCGGGACAAATACAGCAGCGTGCCGACCGGCAGGCCGAGGAGAATGGCCGCGGCGAGCGAAATGCCCACCATCTCAAACGTTTGGCCGATCGACTTCCAAATCTCCGTCTGGTATTGGACCAGTTTATCGTACAGGGACAAGTCGGCCGAAGCCAGGCCGGAAGTAAAGGGCAGCGTCCGAAAATCAAACCCTTCTGTCATTTTCGCTCACCGTCCTTCCCAAGCAGCTGTTCACGGTAACTGGCCGGAGGGGGAAATGAAATCTCGTCGTAAGCATAAACGCCTTCTCCGTTTAAGCCTGCCCTCCGCTGCGGAAGCGCAAACCGGTCGGTCAGACGGCCGCCCTCCATCACCGATACCTCGTCGCAGAGCCGCCGCACGACCTCCATCTCGTGAGTCACGATTACAATGGTTACGCCAAGGCTCCGGTTAATCCTCCAAAGCACGCTCAGGATATCCGCCGTGGTACGCGGATCCAGGGACGAGGTCGGTTCGTCGCAGAGCAGCACCTTCGGGTTATGCGCCAGCGCCCGGGCGATCGCCACCCGCTGCTTCTGCCCGCCGCTCAGGCCGGCCGGATATTGGCGCGCTTTATCGGTCAGGCCCGTAATGGCCAGGCATTCCTCCGCGCGAAGAGCTCTCTGCTTCTTCGGCACGCCCGCCAGCTCCAGCGGCATCTCCACGTTGCGGGCGACGGTCCGGTTATGCAGCAGGTTAAATTGCTGAAAAATCATGCCGGATTGCCGGCGGATATCCCGCAGCTGCTGCTCCGTCATGCCGGTCAGCTCGCGGCTATCGAACCAGACCTGCCCGGCGTCCGGCCGCTCCAGCATGTTCATCATGCGAAGCAGCGTCGATTTTCCGGCCCCGCTTTCCCCGATGATGCCGTGAATGCTGCCGGGATATATGTCCAGGGATACGTCCTGAACGGCCGAAAAGGCCTCTTGTCCGGGAATCCCATAGGTTTTGCCGACGTGTTTAAGCGAAATCATGTCCTGCTCCGCCTTTCCCACAGGGTGTGATTTTTATTGTATTACCATTATTATATATCTGTTATAGTTTATAATCCTCAGCAATTATAGTTCATTTTGTCCACTGTGTCATTATTTCTTGTGTATTGATTCCCGGGATATCGTATGCAAAACCGCGGAAAAACCGCCCAAAACGCAGCACCAGCGCGCTTTAGGCGGTTATTTTCAACGCTTTAAAATTTTATGGACCAGGGGAGAGGTACGGGCGATGGTTGCAAACGAGAATGAAGTTTTATATTATAGATATATAACATCCACATTATCCATAATGGAGCGAGTTTGCGAAAGGAAGTCGAACATGCAATTTTCAAAAAGCACCGATTATGCGCTTCATGCTTTAATCCACCTGGCTCACTCGGAACACGAACACAACATCGGCATCAAAGAGCTGTCCTCAGCGCTTGGCGTGTCGGAAAGCTATTTGTCCAAAATCATGTCCAAGCTCAGGCAAGATGGCATCGTCCGCGCCGTGCCCGGCGTAAAAGGCGGATACGAGCTGGCCCGTCCGGCCCGTCAGATTAGCTTCCGGGAGGTCATTCAGGTGATTGAAGGAAGACAACATTTGTTTGAATGTTCAAACTCCAGTTCACAGCAGCACCGCCTGCTGGCCGAAGAGCGGACCGACGAGGAGCACCAGCCGCTGGAGCGCGGCAGCGAATGTCTGGTCAAACAAGTGATGGACGGTGCGGAACGGCAGCTTTATCAGTATCTTGAAAATCATACGATCCAGTCGGTGCTGGACTCCGCCTCTGCAGCTCAAACCTGCAAGGGGCACGAGGAAGCGCACAGTGAAGTAAACAGTGAAATAAACAGTTAAGCGCATAGCTGGGGAGCGGACAAGGAGTGACTACGGTCGCTTCTTGCGCACAAATTATGGATATCGTGGATCTATTATATAAAAGGAGAGTGTGCAATATGCAAAATAAACTGTTTGATGTCGTTATCATCGGCGGAGGTCCGGCGGGATTAAACGCCGCTCTTGTTTTGGGGCGGGCAAGGAAAGAGGTTGTGGTCATCGATGAGGACAAACCCCGCAACCGCGTAACCAGGGAAGCGCACGGCTTTCTTTCGCGAGACCGCATCAAGCCAAGCGAGCTCAAGCGGATTGCCAAAGAGCAGATCCTGGTTTACCCGTCCGTCTCCTTTACGGACGATACGGCCGTTTCCGCTTCGGGGACGGACGGGAATTTCCAGATCACGACGGCGTCGGGGCAAAGCTATTCCGGCAAAAAACTGCTGTTTGCCGTCGGAATGAAAGACCGGCCGCTGGAAATCCAGGGACTTGCTGAGGTTTACGGCACCAGTGCGTTTGTGTGTCCCTATTGTGACGGCTGGGAATTTAGGGACAAACCGCTTGTCGTGATCAACAACGGAGACGAGGCTTACCATTTCGCGCGGCTGATTGCCGGATGGACGAAACGGTTTACGCTCGTTACAAACGGCCCCGATGAGCTGACCGGTGAACAGAGGGAAGATCTTGAGCAGCATCAGGTTCCGGTATTCGAAACACCGATCGCCTCGATCGATTCGAACGGCGGACAGGTCCGGCAGGTACTGCTTAATGACGGAACTGCAATTCCTTGTGAAGGCATCTTTTTCAGACCGGAGCTGGTTACGGGATCCGGGCTGCCCTTGGCCTTGGGATGCGAGGTTACAGAAAGAGGCATGGTGGTCATCGATGAAATGGGAAAAACAACCATTCCCGGCGTCTACAGCGCCGGAGATGCCTCATCGCGAGCCCATCAGGCCATAATGGCCGCTTCCGCGGGAGCTTTTACCGCCGCAGCCCTCAATAACGAGCTGAATATGGAGGCATGGAAGTCATTGGCATAGTTGAACCGGCGAGCCGGGAATAAGAATGAATGAAAAAAGGCCGCGCCGAACCGGGGATGAACCCCGGCCGGCGGCGGCCTTTGGCTGCTTTTTCAGATTAATGCTGGCCTTGCTTCCATCATCGCTTACAGCTTGCATCCATCGTCGCCGCAAGTCGCCGAGGAATCCCCGCCCACTACGGTGAACGGCTGGCTTTCCTCCCAGGCCTTCTGGAGGGCCTGCATAAATACGCTGTCCGGCTGGGCGCCGGATACGGCGAATTTACGGTCGAATACAAAAAACGGAACCCCTGTAATGCCCAATTTCCCCGCTTCTTCCTCGTCCGAACGCACTTCGGCTTCATAAGCGCTGCTCCCCAGCATCTGCGCCGCTTCCTCGCGCGATAAACCGATTTCCGCGGCAAGGCCGGCCAAAACCGCCCGGTCCCCTACGGACTTGGACTCCGTAAACACCGCGCTGAACAACCGCTCGCTCATCTCTTTCATTTTCCCCTGGGCCGCAGCCCAATGGGTTAAACGAAGCGCATCAAAGGAATTGGTCGGCACCATGGTTTCCATGTGGTATTCCAGACCTGCTGTACGCGCATTGGCCGTCATCTGCTCGTTCATCGCTTTCGCTTGATCCACGCTGACCCCGAATTTGGCCGCCAGCTCCTCAGCGATGGTTTTGCCGCTGCTTACCTCGGCATGGGGATTTAATTCAAAGCTGCGGAAGACCAGTTCAATTTGATCCTCGTGGCCAAAACGCTGAATTGCCGTATCCAGCCTGCGTTTGCCTATATAGCAAAAAGGACACATGTAGTCTGACCAGACTTCTATTATCATGATTCTACCTCCGATGATCGTATAGGAATTCAACATAAAAGACTTTACCATCTTACCATATCAAAAAAAGGTTCCAAAATTTTGTTTATTAAGGAATTTAGGATAGACGTGGCGAAATTTATCGAATAATGTAGAAATATGTTGTTTCAAGTTGATGGATTGAAGGGTATATATAGATTTTGGACGTTCAGACACCCTATTTACAGTAAAGGGGCTCTATATGGAAGAACAAATGGAACAAGCTAGGCACCTGCTGCAAGTGCCTCCAAGCAAAAATCAAATTAAATTGGCCGGTTATCTGGGGCTGATCATCCTGCTTATAGCGGCGGCAGTGCTTCCTTTCGGGGCTTATCCGCTGGGTGAGGTCAAAGCCTTTTTGCCGGCTTTCATCGCCTGGTACATGTTCGGGGATTTGTTGACCGCCTTCATGCTGTTTGGCCAATATAACGCTTCGCGCTCCAAAGCCGTGCTCGTGCTCAGCTGTACGTTTTTATTTACCGGTCTTATCATGATCCCGCATATCTTAACCTTTCCGGGCGTTTTTTCGGAGACGGGTTTGATCGGTGCCGGTACGCAAAGCGCGGTCTGGCTTTGGGTATTTTGGCATACGGGATTCCCGCTGGGCATCGGCTTCTATTTTGCGGCCTCCCGTATAAAACGACGGCTGGTCCCTCCGCGGCAGGTGGTTCCCCTGGGCCTGCTGGCCGTGACCCTTACCCTGGCTCTGGTGCTGGGCCTTTATCTGCTCACGACTTTGGGAAATGACTGGCTGCCCCGAATCATTCAAAAAGGGAACTACAAAATCCTGTTTACGTCAGGCATCGGTCCAGCGGTTTGGTTGATCAACCTGCTGGTTCTACTTATGGCGTTCCGCCGCAGACGGCTGAACAATGTCCTGAATTTATGGTTAGTTATCGCTATTCTGGCGTCGCTGATGGACGTCACGGTAACCTTGTTCGCCGGGGCCCGCTACAGCGTCGGCTGGTATACGGCAAGACTGCTTTCTCTGGCCGCAGCCAGCGTGGTAATCGCTTCCCTCGTATATGAGGTTACCCAGCTTTATACGCAAATTGTTGGCCAGCATATCCAATTGTCCGCCTCCCAGAAAAGGCTGGAGCTGGCCAACGTCAAATTAACCCGGCTCTCCAATCTGGACGGCCTGACAGGCATCGCAAACCGGCGCAAATTCGATTCTTATCTGAAGGAGCATTTTGAACGGCTGACGGCAGATCGGCTCCCGGTTTCCCTGCTTCTGCTCGATATCGACTGCTTCAAGCCGTACAATGATTTTTACGGACATCTAAGAGGCGACCAGGTTTTAAAAAGAGTATCGGCTGCCATCCAGCGGGAGCTGTCCGGAACGGATGGGCTTGCGGCACGTTATGGAGGCGAAGAGTTTGCCGTGGTCCTTCCCAGGCAGGGACCGGAATACGCTAAAAAGCTGGGCGAACGCATCCGGACCGCCGTCGAAGCTTTGGGCATTCCTCATGAACGCTCAACGTTTCATAACCTGGTTACCGTCAGCATCGGAGGTTTTACCATCATCCCCGATCCGGCCATGCAGCAGAGCGAATTAATCGCTTTGGCGGATCAAGCCTTGTATCTTGCCAAATCAGCCGGCCGCAACCGGGTGAATATCAAAGAAACATGTTCGTTTCCTTCCTCAGCGAGTTTATAGCCAGGAACGCGGAAACGTAAAAGGGGGCTGCCTTGGCAGCCCCCTTTTACGTTTCGTTTAAATATCCTTCTCTTCTTGTTCTATTCCGCTGCTTTTCAGCTGCAGTCGGCCGCTCTTCCGGCAACTCCTTTTGCATCAACCTATGCGGAATGCCTATTTCCGTGTAGGGATCCCCAATCGGAACGTACCCCAGTTTTTCATAGAAAGGAAGCGCGGTCACCCGGGCGTGCAGAACAATTTTTCGAGCTCCCTTTTGCCCGGCAATCCGCTCCGCGTAAGCGACCAGCAGCCGGCCGATTCCTTTGCCCTGCATGCTGTCGGCTACGGCGACCTGTTTCATCTGCAAGGCGGAGGGGTCTCCGTCCATGCTGCGGAGCAGCAGAACGCCAACTGCCTCCGAATTCCGGGTGGCCAGAAGATGAACATCGGCCTTCTCTCCGTCCAGATCATCCTTATAAATGCTCATGCCCAGCGGCCTTCTTAGCACCTCGTCCCTGAGCCTGACCGCCTGATCGTAAGCCCGGGAGCCCCAAGGAATGACCTCCAGACTGATTTCTTCAGATCGTGCCATACGGCTCCCCCTTTGCTCTTCTACAGTTAAAATGCGCTACGTCGCTCTTTTCCTCTTTATCTTACGGACGGTTCAAGAGGTCCCCAGGCTGAAGCACCGGTGCTTCCGCTTGAACGGTTTCCGGATATTTAATACCGCTGCCGGTGTTTAGAACAAGCACCGTTTCTTCGGCTTGAATCCAGCCGTTTTGCTTCAGCTTGCGGGCAGCGGCAAACGCGGCGGCGCCTTCCGGACAAACAAAGGCGCCTTCCAGCCGGGCGATGACCGCCTGTTCCTGAAGCAGCTCGCTGTCGTCGACCGCTACCGCGCAGCCCCCAGTTTCGGCAATAGCCGCCAGCACCAGGAAATCCCCTAAAGCTTTCGGCACATTAATGCCGAAAGCCGCCGTTTCCGAATGCTCCCAAAACTCTGATTCGGTTTTGCCTTCTTCCCAGGCTTTTACGATCGGAGCGCAGCCTGCAGCCTGCACGGCTACAAGGCGCGGCAGCTTATTTTTAATCCAGCCCAGCTCGGCCAGCTCCTTAAGCGCCTTATGAATGCCGATCAGTCCTACGCCGCCGCCCGTAGGGTACAAAATAACGTCGGGCACCTTCCAGTGCATCTGTTCCGCGATTTCGATGCCCATCGTTTTTTTGCCCTCAATCCGGTAGGGCTCTTTCAGCGTTGAAGCATCGTACAATTCGTAGTCTTTCACCGCTTGTCCGACGATTTTCCCCGCATCGCTGATCAAACCGTTGACCAGGTTCAGGTTGGCCCCGGATACCGCCACCTCGTTTCGGGTGATGACCGGTGCTTCAACCGGCATGACGATGGATGCTTTTATGCCTGCTCTTGCCGCATAAAGAGACCATGCCGCGCCCGCATTTCCGTTCGTCGGCATAGCCAGCTCTCTTACGCCAAGCTCCTTCGCTTTCGACACGCCCACCGCTGCGCCGCGCGCTTTAAAACTTCCGCTCGGAATAATTCCTTCATCTTTCATCAGCAGATTCGAAATGCCCATATCCTGCCCCGCACGTTCCATGCGCAGAAGAGGCGTCATCCCCTCGCCAAGCGTGACCACATTTTCCTCTTCCTTAACCGGCAGCAGCTCGTGGTATCTCCATAAATCGTTATTGCGGCCAGCCAGGTCGGCAGGCATCCAGTTTTTCTTCAACGCAATCAGGTCGTAATCCACTAAAAGAGGAGAACCGCATTGGCACAGCTGCTGAATCTCGTCCTCCGGATATTCCTCGCCGCATTTCGGGCAGTGCAGGTGGCTGATGTAACTGAATCGCATATCCTTGATTTCCTTCTCTCTGCTATTAAAATAGTAAAAAGTCCGTTTTTTTCCCTGATCCGTTATCGATTTCCTTCTATTTCAGAGATGAATTTATCACGACCGATATACGCTGTCAACTTACAGTCCCCAGCCTTTTTCCCGCTTCCTGCCGCCCTGGTCTTAAAGAACGAATTCCGGCTTAGCCGCCGAGCAAATCTTCCTACAAAAGCGTTCCTCCAAGTCTCTTCTAAGCAAACAAATATTTCCGCCGGCCGATCCGCGCCGATCCGTCCTGCAGCTTGCGGATGTGTTCAAAGTCAAGGCAAAGCGCTTCTTTCATCAGATAAGCCGGCGTCATGCTGAAGGGAATCCGGTTGGAGTTCAAAATCGCCAGCATCGCCTCGCCGGACAAAATCCCGGGACCATGGCCGAAATAAAGGTTTTGATCCATCATAATGACATTTTCCCCGCGCCAGCCCGGCGTCCTAGGGTTGAAATCGGGATTGTTGAAATACAGCGCGTCTCCCGGATAAACATTCGGAAGCTCGACGCGATTAAACTTCAAATCGTTATCGAAATACCAGGTGAAAAGCAGCAAATCCTTAAAATAGGTGTTAAAAGTCGTCGGCCCAACCGCGTCCAAAATCGCCTTATACATAATGATCACGATCGCCGTCGCGCATTCGAAGGCATACATTCTGCCGTTTTGAAAAATATCGTTGATCCCGTCCGAAGGCAGGGCATCGCTTCTGAGTTGGAAGCCGCCGGGCCGGGTCCGGATCCAATAACGCGGGTTGCAGCGGCTCCGGCGGAATTCGGCAAAAGAAGCTCCGCTCCGGTATAAGCCATCGGCAGCATCCACGATTGCTTTTCTCGTTTTCAATTCAAAGGCTAAAGCCTCCGGCGTGCTGTAAGTATAAACGACGGTACTGTTCTGCTTCATACTCAGCACTCCCCGTTCCCAAGGAGTAAGATTTAACGTATTCAAACCGGCATTTCCGGACAATATATGGATCATTAAGGAATCCTCCCTTTTAGGCGAAATATAGGTTATTGTACGTGTCGGCTTTGCATTTGGTGTAAATTAAATTTAGTTACTAACTTTTTTCCAAAAAAGGGTTGCCAGAACCCCAGAAAGAAGTTATAGTAAATTTATCTTTAAATTAAGATATTTTGTCCACCGAATATCAGGGCGTAGAAGGAAACGGGAGGTGAGCGGGAACGATTTTAAGTACGCTGAGGATTATTTTTAACATATATCTTTAATGAAAGATTCTTAACAAAAAATTAATTGGAGGGGTATTCACGATGTTAAGTTTAGGTTTATTGATTATCCGTCTGGTGATTGGGCTCACCTTCGCCGGGCATGGGGCACAGAAATTGTTTGGCTGGTTTGGCGGTTACGGACCTAAGGGAACAGGCGGCTGGATGGAATCCATCGGCATTAAACCCGGTGTAGCGGCAGCCGTTGTTGCGGGTCTGATTGAATTTGTGGGCGGCCTTGCTTTTGCTGCCGGACTTTTTACGCCGGTTGTGGCGATCCTGCTGGCTTTGACGATGGTTATGGCTATCGTTAAGGTTCACGGACGCAACGGCTTCTGGAGCACTTCGAACGGTTACGAGTTAAATCTGATCCTGATTGCCGTATTTGCAGGCCTTGCGTTCACCGGCGCCGGTTCCTACTCTATCGATGCTCTTTTTCAATAAACGGGGCTGCGGTAGCGGATTCTTATAAACGCAAAAAAAGGCAGGGCCAGTTTGGATCCATGATCCGCTGCCCCGCCTTTTTTTGTTTTGTTCTCCCTATCAGGCGGCCTCGCCTCATGCCGCTGCAAAACCCTGCCGATTATTGATAAAAGTTCCGGATCCACCGGTGGTTCTTCAGCTTCTCGACCTGAGCTGCCGGCAGTCCCCTGCCGTCTCCTACCGCCATATTCCGTTCCACGTTGCGGACAGTCCGCATGCCCGGGATTACCGTCGAAACGGCTGGATGGCTGAGTACGTAGCGAAGGGCTGTTTCCGCCATTTCCGCGTTCGTAATGTTCAGGTCCTCCGTGATCCGGTTGACCCGGTCGATGACCTGCTGCTTGCGGTCTTCTCTAAAATAACGGCTGCGGAAGTCCCCTTCCGCAAAAGTCGTTTCCGGCGTCATCGTGCCGGTAAGCCCGCCTTCGTCCAGCGCGACGCGCACGATCACACCAACGTTATGTTTCTCGCAAGCCGGCAGCAATTGGTCCTCTGGAGCTTGATCAAAAATATTGTAGATGACCTGAACGGTATCCACGACACCGGTTTCAATCAGCTTAATGGCGTTTTCCGGTTGATGGTCATTAATGGAAATGCCGAAAAAGCGAATTTTCCCCTGCTCCTTCAGCTTCTGAACCCCTTCAAGCCAATCGCCTTGTCCAACCCACTCGTCAGACCAGACGTGGAACTGCTGAACGTCCAGCGTATCCATCCCCAAATTGCGGAGGCTTTGCTCCGTGCTGGAGATGACATGCTCCTTCGAAAAGGTTTCCGATGAAGGAACGCCCGCGCGGGCCGGCCATTGCCCGTTCTTCGGCGGAATTTTGGACGCCACGTAGATCGTCTCCGAGCGCTCCCGGACCACTTGTCCAACCAGGCTTTCACTGTGTCCGTTCCCGTAGCCAAGCGCCGTATCAATAAAGTTCAAACCCAAATCGATGGAGCGATGAAGCGCCTTTAATGATTCCTGATCTTCGGCGCCGAGCCAGCCCGATTTTCCGATCCCCCAGGCTCCATAGCCGATTTCCGATACTCGAAGTCCTGTTTTGCCAAGCGTTCTATAATTCATGCTTCCTTCGAACCTCCCAGAGCTAGATTGTATAGTTCGCGTCTATTATAACTCTCTCGGGAAAGGGGACACAAACCTATTTTGGAAAAATTTCACTCCTCGAAGTCTAGCCCTGAGGTCCGCCAAGCTTGCATGTACCGCTTGAGGAAACCTTGATTTCCCGGAGGAAGCCTAAATCCTTAATTATCGAAACCTTAATTAAAGTTTGCCTTTTCTTATTACAGCATTCTTCTTCCAAAGCCGGTCAATGCGGACCAGAACTCCTGCCATACGCCGGTTCTTTTTTCTTCCCTGCGCTGTTTGCTTTGCTCTTTGGCGATTTGGGCCGCCGCCTGCATCCGGAGACAGTCCTCCACGATTTCCCGGGCATGCTGCCTGGCAATGTCTATATTATTCAAATTAAACACGTTATCAAACCCCATTTCATTCAGATACAAATAACTCCAACTTATCCTCTAACTGGTGTTTCCCTGCAGCCCCTCACTATAATAGTTCTGTTTCAGGGAGTTGGTAAGGGCAAAAAACGGCTTTATTTCTTTTTTCCACTCCTGTGCAGCATCAACCGCCGGTCCCGGGTCATCTTCACAGACAAACTAAAAAAGGCCCCTCTGCAGCTGCAGAGAAGGCCTTTTGGACTTAGAGGATGAAACCGTAATCCTAATATAAACCATTAAGTTAGCAAGATAGACGTTTTAAGCTTTGCCGCAGCATTTCTTGTATTTCAGTCCGCTTCCGCAAGGGCAAGGATCGTTCCGACCCACTTTGGTGACGGTAACCTGCTGCTTTTTATTTGGAAAATAATGCGTCGTATGAGCGGCTTTCACGACCTCCGGCTTCAAAAGCTTGCGCAGCTCCACCGGGGTATATCCGCCGTTCGACCACATCCGGGTATGATTGTAGACTTCGATCACCCGCTCGGTCAGTTGCCGGGCTTGCTCCTCCGTACGGAATTCAAGGCCGAATTTCCCGAACTCTTCGAAAATCTCTTCAAGCGGCGATTCAACCGCGCAGGCCAGCTGCACGTCGTCCACCAGCGCTTCGGCCATCGCTTCCTCCGCGCCAAACTCCTTGACGACATACGCTTTAAGTTCGGCCAATTGAGGCGTCATTTCAAAATAAAGATCATCTTTATATTTCAGAAGTTCGGCTTGCTCCGGGATATAAAAAGGTTTGCTGCCTCGGAGCTCAAGCAGGCCGTTCAAATCCTCTTCCGTCTCCTCGGGTTCGAGCGAAAGATCCACAATATATTCCCCATACACCGTAAACAGCTGCTCGCGGAGCAGAAAATGGTTCAGGGCGGTCGCGAGTTCTTCTTCCGTGAGTTTAACCTCATTTTGCGCGTTAAACACCTTCAGCAGCGTCTCCGGTTTGAAAGCGCCGTACAGGTTTGTCAAAGCGGCCACATAATCATGGACCAGCCATAAACGAGCCTGCTGCTTCTTGAATTCGGTTTTGTTAAGCTTCGCATACGCGGCTTTGATTTCTTCAGGCAGAACAAAATACGTTTTCTCGTCTTCATCAACAGCAAATGCCAGGCCATACTCAAGCAGAAAAACGGATTCCACAAGGGCTTGTCCCTTGTCCTCCAGAACCGGCTTCTTGGCCAGACGCTCAAACCACTTCCACTCCGGCTCTTCAGCCAGCAGCAAAACGGATCTTACGTAAGCGGGATCGGTCATCCGCTCAGCAAGCGATTCCACCAGCTGCTCTTTTTTCATTTTGGAGCGGCCGACAATTTCGTACGTGGAGGCTAACGCGGACAATCTGGCCTTGTTCAGCATGGACAGCAAATCCGCCAGACCGGTTACGACATTTCCTTTGATTGCGTACTCTCTAGTCAGTTGTTCAGAAAGAGATTGAATTTCAGTCAACATTGAAAAAACCTCATTTTCTCTAATTTCCCCATAGTACCGAATATACCATACGAATATATCATATATGACCCTCAATTTATATCCCGGCGTCCAATCTGTCAAGCCTGACCCACCGCAATTCCCAATGAAATAATTGGACGGGCATCCCGGCGGGGCGAGCGGACCCCGATTATGAGGTCCCCGGAGAAAACGCAGGGCCTTTGATCTAAAGATCCGGAGGCATCCGGCCGATCTATATTGGAAAGAAGGCCTTTCTCTATGGTAAGTTATACTTAAAGCCCTACTGGCCGTCTCTAGGACCTAACGGAAGTCCCTGGTCCCTTATTTTATAGAATTGGAGAGAAAGAAATGGAAGAGAACAATCACTCGTCTTTTTCCAAAGGTTTTCTTTGGGCCCTCATCATTTCCATCCCGATCTGGGTACTGCTGATTTGGGCGTTTATCCGTTATGTCCTTTAACTTTATCCTCTGAAACCTTCCGCCAATAATCCCGAAGAAAAAGAAACCGGGCCAGCACGTTCCGCCTAAGCGGATCTACGCCTGTCCCGTATCCCTCTCCGGCTTAACCGGAATACACATGCAGTTCATGGATGGACCAGTAGTTTCCTCCCGATCCCGTCTGGGTAATCCGGATTTGTTTCGCCTCCGCCGGAGCAAACGAAATTTCCGTCCGTTCCTTTTTCCCCTGTCCCTCGGCAACCGTCCGCCAGTTCAAGCCGTCCGTGGAAACCTCAACCCTGTACTGCCGCGGATAATCATAGGGCGAATTTTCGTATTCCAGTAAAATTTTTCCGACCTGCCGGACGTTCCCTAAATCGATTTGGAAATACGGCCCCGGCGTCTGATTGCCGGCCGTATCCCAGCGGGTCCGCGGATTGCCGTCAATGGCAGCCTGCGGGTTCGTTTTGCCGGCGGGAATATTAGAGCTTACCCTAAAGGTTGTGCGGTCCAGCTCGGCCGTCCCCGTGAACAAAGCCGAAGCCGCATCCGAGCGGGCGGTCTGACCGCTTACCGTTATAGCGTAGCGGTAGGATTTGCCCTTTTCTACATTGCTGTCGGTATATTCGGTTTCTTTGACCTGCCCGGCAATAACGGACCAGGCCCCAGCTTCTCCTTCAGCCCGAAGAACATCATAGCTGGCCGCGCCCTCCGACTCCAGCCATTCCACCTTGATTCCCGTTCCCTTCTCTTCGGAAGCGGTCACCCAGGCCGGCGGCTCCGCTTTAACGGAGGAGGAAGGCTGCAGAATATACTGCACAGCCTCTCCGGGTTTGAGCGTTTCCGTAAAGGTGAGCACAGGCGACGCCTTCAGCCCCGTCACATAACTCCGGGCCTGTTCATAGGTTTCCCCGGCGCCAAACCGCTCCCCTTCATAAGTCGTCTGCTCCGGCATCGTCACATTGACTTTTACCGTCTGCGTGCTGTCCTCGAAATTGACGAAGTTGATCAGCAATTTGTTGGACGTCGCGCCCGATACCGGCAAGGGCTCAAGCGTCGAGGTGTCCACCGCGCGGACATAAACCAGCTTGTCCGCCGTCTGATCCTTGTTCAGCACCTCGTAAGCAAGCGGTTTGCCGTGCGTCGCATAAGCCAGTGTCAAACGCCTCATGACATCCACCCGCGTGTCGCCGCCCGACTGAAATTCGTATTGCTTGGTATCGGCCGGATTATGGCTCGACAGATCAAACCCCGTTTCAAACAACGAGTAGTCCTTGTAGAAAGCCGCATGCTGGATAAACAGATCGGCAAAGCCGATGTGCGCCCTGAAGATCCGGTCGAAAGCGGCCGACTGCGGCTCCGAAGCTCCGTAAAGCGGCGGATCGGTATGGCTGTCGGAGGTGCCGAACTCCGTGGACAACATCGGTTTGGTGAAAGCGTCGCTGGCGCCTTTGAAGGTTTGCAGATTTTCGGTCAGGCTTCCGCCTTCTTTATCGGCATAAGAACTTCCGTATGCATGACCGTTGGTGAGGTCCGTTACCCGTTCCAGATCCAGGCGTTGTGCCGGATCCCGTTCCCAGCCGTCCGGCGTGCCGCAGGAACGGGCGCTTCCGTTCTGATTCTGGCATTGCTTCACGGAATAAGCGGGCCAATAAGCCCAGCCGGGGGCGACCGTTTTGAGCTCGGGCGAGATTTTTTTCCCTTCCTGATTCAGCCAGCCGGCCACAGCCAGATCCACCGCTTTGGAGCGGTTAAACAGGCCGGGCTCATTGTCCACTTCGTAATATTGAAAATACTTGCCGTATTTGTCAAAATAGGCGGACAACTTTTGTTTGGCGCTGTCCGGCAGCGAGCCGTCCGCTTTCAGCTTGATGTCCCCGGTATACAAATACAAGGCCGCGGCCTGCGTATTATAATCCTTAAGCACCTTATAATAGTCGAGCACATCGGAGCAGGATTCCCCGACGTTGCTGGCGCAGCTTACCCGCATGATATTGCCGCTGTAGGCAAGTCCCAG
The DNA here is from genome assembly GCF_058267595.1 of Paenibacillus mobilis. Classification (NCBI taxonomy): domain Bacteria; kingdom Bacillati; phylum Bacillota; class Bacilli; order Caryophanales; family Paenibacillaceae; genus Paenibacillus; species Paenibacillus mobilis. Next base: position 128,896 of record NZ_JBZCMS010000004.1, on the reverse strand, counting down.
CCATTTAAGCACGTAAGGCAAATGCCGGACGGCGCCTTCGTCGTAATAAAACTCAAAATCATTGAGATTGGTGCCCGTCTGCACGTAACGGCCATGGATCGGCTCGGCAGCCGGCGACGTCAGCTCCACAAGGCTGAGGTCATCCCAGGTCAGCCAAAGATACGGATCCTCCGCCGAAGAGCAGTACAGGCAGCGGACAAGCTGCAGTTTAAGCTGATTGCTGCCCGTTTGGAGCTGCTCCTTCGGGATATAAATCTCGTAAGACTTGTTATAGGCATAGCTGCTGCCCGTGCCGGATGAACCGGCGACCTGAATAATGCCAGACAGTTCATGATTGGAGAACACGGCAAGCTGCGGAACGGATTTGTAGGCATCCAAAATTTTAACCCGAAACAAGACCCCGTTCTCCGGAATCTGATTCAGGTTATAGTTCATTTCAAAATCGGGATTCTTCGCCATGCTGAGTCCTGTCGGAACGCTGCTCCACTCCGTTCCGGTCACGGATGCGGCAAGACTGGCCGTCTTGGCGGAGCTCCCGGAAGCAACCCCGAATTCGGTCGACTTCCCGTCCTCGCTGCCCAGCTTCCAGATGATCTTATTGTTGTCCATGGCGCTTGCTGCTGCGAGGTCCGTTTTTCCGGATCGGCCCGCATGAGATAACAAGACGATAAGTCCGATAATTTCCATGACAAACAGCAAGTTTTTGATTGCAGAGATACGTCTTAATCCCATATGGTTTTCACCCCACGTTTGCCAGCCGGACAACCTCTGAACCGGTTAGGCTTAAGATGTAGGGCGCAGCACCCCGGCAGAGTCGCTTCACCGGCGATGATTAAAGCACAGCGCTTGGTTGGAACAGCACCTCCGGCGGTACCGTTTGTTTGACCTGGCTAGCGCTCTGCCACATTAATCTGGCCATGCTGTCGCCCTGCCCCTCATAATATTCAACTTTGATGTCATAGAGTTGTCCGGCGTTAAGCGCAATGCTGCCATAACGCTCCGTCCAGCTCTGTTTCAGCCAGCTGTCTATCAGGAGGCTGCCATTAACCCAAACGCGAATTCCATCGTCGGACAGTGTGCTGAAGGTATACGTTTCGCTGTAAAGCGGCTTGATCAATCCTGTCCATCGAATGGAATAATTATCGTTTGGTATAGACATACCCGGCGAACCGCTGCGCCAATCAAAATCGATTTTGGCATCGGTTCGGGTCAGCGGAACGCCGGTCAAATTAACGTTTGGAAAATATTCGCCGAACAAGCCGCTGGTCAGCGGCAAGGTCGGCGGCTGGAGCTCGTTGCTGAGAGGCACTTTGTTCAGCAGAGACAGCTTGAATTTGGTAAGGAAAAAGCTGTTGTTCATGTAAGAATCAATCGTGGCTTTCGAATTGTTGTCCGTCAGCATGCTGCCCCAGGTCATAAAATAGGACCAGTCAGGCTGGAAGATGGACAGCAGGGCCGGGCTCGGCATTTCACCGCTTTCCCCGATCGCGATCGGCTTGCCCTGGGCTAATTTCAGAAGATTATCGTAATAGGACTGTCTGAAATCGTTATTGTAGATATCCAGCGCCAGGACGTCGACATTCGCGATTCCCGGAAAATAAGACCCATAAGAATAATTGCTGTTGGCCGGCGCATTCGGGCTCCATACCCAGATCAGATTGTCCAGATGGTGGACGTTGACAAACCGGTCATACATCAAGTTCCACAACGCGGAGAAGTTGGTTTTCTTTCCCCACCAGAACCAGTCGCCGTTCATTTCATGATAAGGTCTCCAAAGTACGGGTACTCCGGCGTCCCGCAGCCTCTCCAGAGAAGACGCCACGCTGTCCAGGTCGGCAATCAGCGCGTTGTACTCCGCGGTGCCCGGCGTTACGTATTTGTTGAAATCCGCTTGCGAAACGGATTTCTGAACGTTGCTCCAAAGCGGTGCGGTGCCCGGCAGCGCTTCATGGAAGGTCATCGCCACGATGCCGCCCGAGCGGTACCAGTTGATGGCGCTGTTTACGACATTTCGGCGCTCCTCGGCGATTTGGCCGGGGGTTTGCCCCAGAATCGGACCAAGCTCATAGCCGTGTACTCCGGCATATTGGCCGCTCAGCTGGGTGAGCTTGTTATTGATCTCATCGGGGCTCTCCAGATAGTCGTGCTGGCCCGAAATAATATTTTTACCGGTAACGTTGTATAAAGTATTCAGCAGTTCCCTGGCCTCCGGAGTAGCGCTCGGATTGATCGGACTTGCAGCGGCCAAGGCGTTTGCAGGGACAGAAGCAGTGGAAACCAGACCTAAAAGCAGCGGCAGGACGACAAATAACACGTGACAAACAGAGCGATACATACGGTATTTCATGTTGATGTTTTTCCCCTTTCGGACCTGTATACCGTATATATCGACATTTTTTTTGGGATTAATCAGCGTTATTGGTCGATTTTTGAAAAAAAATATATTTTTCATGTATTGGCCTAAATTTTTACTGAAAATTTTCATTATACGCTCGCAAAATTGGTCCATTTTTTTCATATAGCCGTTTCTATCAGAATACGATCAGGAAATAAATTGGTGCAGGACAATGTCCTCCCAATCCATGCAAATTCGGATATTATCTTCCTCAACCAGCTCAGGCCCGGTTTGAACCTCGATAAATTCAACATCCGTCACGGCCAGAATGCTGTGTTTTGTTCCTTCGGGAATCCGCACGACGTCGCCTGCGCGGACATCATGCATTTTCTCGTTCAGGATCACCTTCGCCTGGCCGCTGACCAGCGTCCACACTTCGCAGCGTTTGTTATGCAGCTGGTAGCTGATATTCCGGCCCGCATGAATAAAAATCCGTTTGGTCAGCACCTTGCTGCCGTCATCGTATTGGATATAATCCACCACGCGGTAATGTCCCCAGCGGCGTTCCTCGTACATCGGCCGCTGCTCGAAAGACTTGAGGACCTCCTTAACCCGCGGGGAGGCATCCTTCTGGGTCACCAGAATGCCGTCGGGGCTTGCGGCAATGATCAAATCCGGAGCGCCGATCACGGCGACCGGGATATCCAGCTCGTTGATCAGGCAGCTGCTGCTGGAATCGACGGTCATCGTGCCTTTTCCAAGCTGCGGGTTGGCCATTTCCTCCGTCAGCGTATTCCAGGTGCCCAGGTCTTTCCAATAGCCGTCATAGGGCACGACAACGATATCCTGCTCCTTCTCCACGACCTCGTAATCAAAGCTGATCTTCGCCAGCAGCTTATATTGCCTTTGCAGCTCCTCGTATTGCAGCGGCAGCCCTTTGGCCCGCAAAATATCCAGCAGATACCCGAGGCGGAAAGCAAACACGCCGCAGTTCCAGAGCGCCCCCTGTTCGATAAGCGCCTTGGCCACATGCTCCTCCGGTTTCTCTTGAAAACGGCCGACCGGCTTAAACGCATCCTTTTCCCCGCATTCCGCCGGAATAATGTATCCGTATTTCTCGGAGGCGTGGTTCGGCACTACGCCGATCAGCGCCAGATTGGCGCCGCTCTGCTCCAGCGTTTCCTCCAGACTGGATACGGTATGGAAAAAAGCATCCTCCACATAAGGATCCACCGGCAATATGGCGACGGCCGTGTCCGGAGAAACCTCTTCAACCGAATAAAGGTACGCCGCGGTGAGCGCAATGGCCGGGAACGTGTCCCGGCGTTCCGGCTCCACAATGATCGGCACTTCCTGGCCGAGCTGGCTTTGGATCATTTCCACCTGCGCCCGGCCGGTGGCCAGATAAGCCGAATCCGCCAGACGGACCTGGCCGAGCTGGCGCCAGACGCGCTGCACCATCGATTCCGGGCGTCCGTCCGGGTCATGAAGCACCTTGAGGAACTGCTTGGATCTGGAGTCGTTCGAGAGAGGCCACAATCTTTTTCCTGAACCGCCTGAGAGAAGTACCAGTTTCATTGTCATCCACCCCTTTACAGAACCTCCGCAATTTTGCGGGGATATTCGGAATAAGCGCCCATTTGCGGTCTGCCGACGGAGATATACTCCAGTCCGGTGCCTTCGATTTGATCACGTCCGTAAACGTTCCGTCCGTCGATCAGGACCGGCTGCCTCATCAAGAGGGCCAGCTTATGCAGGTTGATCTCCTTGAACTCGTTCCAATCGGTCAGCAGGCAAACCGCATCGCAGCCTCCTGCCGCCTCTTCGGCTGAGCTGCACCAATGCAGCCCCGGATGGTCGAACTGCTGCCGGAAATTGTCCAGCGCAATCGGATCGTACAGCTTGACGACCGCGCCTTCTCGGATCAGCGTTTCGACGATCTCCAGCGCCGGAGCGTCCCGGATGTCGTCGGTATCCGGCTTGAAGGATACGCCCCAAATGCCGATGCGTGCGCCTTTAAGCGTTTCGAGCGTCTCCTTCAGCTTGGCGATGACGTTATAACGCTGGCCCGTATTAACTTCCACCACGGACTTCAGCAGCTTGAATTCGTAATCCACGTTGCCGGCAATCTGGATCAGCGCTTTGGTATCCTTCGGGAAACAGGAACCGCCGTAACCGATGCCCGCACGCAGGAAAGAGGAGCCGATGCGCTGGTCGCTGCCCATGCCTTTGGCAACCTCCGTGACATCCGCGCCTACCTTTTCGCATATGTTGGCAATTTCGTTGATAAAAGAAATCTTTGTCGCCAGGAAAGCGTTGGAAGCATATTTGATCATCTCCGCGCTGCGGATATCGGTCACAAAAATGTTGTCCGTATAAGATCTGTGAAGTTCCGTAAGCGTCCCTTCGAGCTCGGGGTTGTCAAGACCGATCACGACGCGGTCCGGCTTCAGCGTATCCTGGATCGCCGTGCCTTCGCGCAGGAATTCGGGGACGGAAGCCACATCAAACGTAAAGGAGGTATGGGCGGCGATTACCTGGCGGATTTTCTCGTTGGTGCCCACCGGTACGGTGCTTTTGGTCACGATGATTTTGTAACCGTTCATGGCTTCTCCGATATCGGCGGCCGCCCGCTCGATATACTGCAGGTTGGCTTCGCCGCCCGGCAGCGAAGGCGTGCCGACCGCCAGAATGATCAGCTCGGAGCGGCGGACGGCCTCTTGGAAGTCGGATGTGAAGGATAAACGTCCCTCGCGGACATTTTCCTCCATCAGCTGTTCGATGCCCGGCTCATAAATAGGGGACTGCAGGCGGTTCAGCTTGTCGATCTTGCTTTGATCCAGGTCTACGCAAACGACCTCATTTCCTTTCGAAGCAAAACATACTCCCGAGACAAGCCCTACATAACCGGTTCCAATGACTGCCAACTTCATGATCCGCTTCCTCCCTTTAAAAAGTTTACATAAGCCTGTTCCACGTATTGCTTAAACTGCTCTTTGAACGTATCCTCGTCGAATTTCTTCGCATGGCCCATGATCTGGTCGGCGTCCCAGGCATGTCTTTCCACCTCGGCCACCGCCGCGAGCAGATCATCCACCTTCTGGTTCCGGAAAAAAACGCCGTTCACGTAGGGCACGATCGTGTCGAGCGCTCCTCCCGCCTGGTAAGCGATGACCGGACGCCCTGCGGCATTCGCTTCCAGCGGCGTGATGCCGAAATCTTCCTCCCCCGGAAAAATGAACGCCCGGCACTTCGACATCAGCTTGTTGACCTGGGCGTCGCCCAGACGGCCGAGAAACTTGATATTCCCTTTCGCCATATCGGCCAGACGCTTGCGGTCGGGTCCGTCGCCGACGATGTACAGCGGCAGACCGCTTTGGTTAAAAGCTTCGACGGCCAAATCGATCCGCTTGTAGGACACCAGCCGCGAGACGATGAGGTAATAGTCCTCCACCTCGGCCGATTTCTGAAACCGGGAGGTATTGATCGGCGGAAAAATCACTTCGGCATCGCGCTGATAGTAGTTCTGGATGCGGCGCTGCACGACCGAAGAGTTCGCCACAAACTGGTTGACGTGGGAAGAAGTCCGCTGATCCCACGATTTAAGCTGCTGGATGTACACCTTCAGCAGTTTCTTCACCATGCCCGGCTGGCTCTCGCGCTCCATGTAGGTGTCGTAATCCCAGGCAAACCTCATCGGCGTATGACAGTAGCAAAGGTGAAAGGTCCCTTTGGGCACCTGAATGCTTTTGATAAAAGCGCTGCTGGAGCTGAGGACAATGTCATAACCCCGAAAGTCGAAATTGCGGATCGCCAGCGGGTAGAGAGGCAGCATCTTTTTAAAGTTCGTCTTCACGCCCGGAATGTTCTGCAGCCAGGTCGTCCGGATGTCCGCGTTTTTCAGCGAGTCCGGCAGACGGCTGTCGTGAGAAACGGTGGTGAAGATCGGCGCATCCGGGTACATGTCGTGGAGCACCTCCACCACTCTTTCCGCCCCGCCCATCTGTATCAGGTAATCGTGAGCAATTGCCATTTTCATCCCAATCATCCTTTAGCCCGAAGGTCGGTTAAACTGTTGAAAGCAGACCTTGGTAATATTCAACGATGTCCTTGACCGTATTTTCGATGACAAAACGTTCCTTCACCCGCTCGATGCCTTTCTGGCCCATCCGCTCGCGCTCCTCCGGATGCTCCAGCATCCACCGGATCGCCTGCGCAAGCTTCTCCGGCTTGCCCGGCTCGATCAGCATTCCCGTCTGGCCCGGAACCACGATTTCAACCGGTCCGCCTTCGTTGGAGGCGATCACCGGCAGGCCTGCGGCCATGCCCTCCACGATAACCTGGCCAAAAGGCTCCGGCGTGATGGAGGTGTGCACCAGCAGGTCCGCCGAAGCCATCAAGGCCTGGACGTCGTCCACATGCCCGAGCATGGAGACGTTGGTCAAACCGTTAGCTTGCATCTCACCCAGCAGCTGGTCCTTATAGGCCTCTTCGCCGAACAGGGCGTCGCCGGCCAGCCAGAAGCTGACCCGCGGGTCGCTCTTAAACGACTTGGCCGCTTCCAGCAGCACGTGCTGGCCTTTCCAGTGAGCCAGGCGGCCGACCAGCAGCACGTTGAACTGCTGTCCGGGTCCGGATCCGGCGGCGCGGCGTTTCTCGCCGACGGCTTTCGCAAACGCCGAATACACGACCAGCGTCTTCTTGGACTTCGGCAGCTCCAGCGCGTTCAGCGTGGAGTTGGAGTTCGCGATGACGCCGTTCGGCAGGCTCCGCGACATGAGCCGGATCGCTTTGGCGACAACCGGCTTCAGGTAAGGCGGGCCGATATGATCCCGGATATGCCAGATCAGCGGAACGCCGGCTTTTTTGGCGGCTATCGTGCCGTATAAGGCGGATTTAAGCGAGTTGGTGTGCACGCAGGCCACCTTCTCTTCCTTGAGCAGCGGAGCCAGCTTTCTGCCGTAACCGAGCAGCTTCAGCGCCGCTCCGGCAATTCCCGGACTTAAGGCGTTCCGTCCTCTTGTCCGCACGCGTTCATCCAGCGGCACAACCCGGACATCGATGCCGCGTTCCCGCAGCCTGTCGGCCAGCGCTCCTTCCTCCGCAAGGATCACAAGGGGCTCCACATGTTCGCCGACGTTGGTCAGGATGTTGAACAAGGCGACTTCGCCGCCGCTCCATTTGGCGGTATGGTCGATATAAGCGACTTTGATCATCCCGACACCGCCTCCTTTCCGAGCGTTTCGTAAAATAAGTCCTGCACCTGCCCGGCTACGCCAGGCCAGGTGTATTTCTCCAGCACATGACCGCGGCACTGCTCGCGGTCCGGCAGCAGGCGGCGGTTATCGAGCATCCGGATCAGGCCGTCCGCGATATCGGAGCTGTCTGCGCTTTTAAACAGAAGCTCCGGCCGGAACGCGCTCAGGATTTCCCGGTTGCCGCCCACCGGCGTGGCCATGACCGGCAATCCCGCCGCCAGCGCTTCGACCGTAATTAGCCCAAAGCCCTCCAGCGCCTGGGTCGGCACGACGAACATATCCGCCGCCTGGTAATAGGAAGGCAGCTCTTCGTCGGGAATATAACCGAGCAGGCGGACCTTGCTCGACAGGCCGTAATCGGCGATGCGGCTCTCCAGCTCGGCCCGCAGCGGACCGCGGCCGCCGATCAGGAGGATCGCGTTCGGGAACTGGGCCGTCACCTTTTTCCAGGCGTCCAGCAGCTGAAGCAGCCCCATCCGGTTGACCAGCCGACGGACGGTAAGCACCGTGGTAGCCCCTTCCGGCAGATTCAGCTGCCTGCGGACGGCCAGCCGGTTGCTGGCCGGGGTAAAGCGATGGATATCCGCCGCTCCCGGGATGATCGAAATTTTATGCAGCGGCACCCCGTATTGGGTGTGCAGGATGTCGCGGAACGTTTCGCTCAGCACGATGAAGCGGTCCGCCAGCCGGTAGGCTTTGCGTTCAATCGCTTTTGCGATCGTCGTTTTGACGCGGTGCTGAAGCCCGCGGCCTTCGATTTTCATCTCTTCGTTCCACGGACCGTGAAAGGTCATGACGACCGGAATGCCCCGTTTCTTGGCTTCGATTGCCGGGCCGACCCCGTACGGCGCAAAATGAGAATAAAGCACGTCGACATGTCCCTGATTCATCCTTTCGGCGGCCAGCCGCTGGAAGGCGTCTTTGCGTTTCCAGATCGTCATGCCCGGCTCTCCGGCCAGATGGATGTCCAGCCCCTCCCGGACCTGCGGCTTCTCGGCGCTGTAGATCAGGGCCTCCACTCGATTGTTCTCCGCAAGCTGCTCGCAGATCGATCTGAAATAGGTGTTTAGTCCTCCGGGCTGAAATGTAGGCCAGCTCATGCCGGTTGTCATGATTCGGAGCCCTTCCCGGAGCCCTTCATTGTACGGCATAACTCGTCTCCCCTTTCTTTTCGGATTCGGCAGTCGCCGCCCGCGCTCTGGAAGGCTGATGCTGATCCAGCCTTTTGCGGGCTGAAGTCAGCTCGTAATGCTTGAAGCAAGCCAGGAATTCATACATCATCCAAAAGACGGCCACGGCAAATCCGGCCACGCCTTTGCGGTAAAGGCCATGCAGGAAATATTTCTGCACGAACCGGGCCGGCGGGCGGAACAGCAGGTTGAAGACCCGAAAGGGCTTGCGTCCGCGCAGGGCGGTTTGGGCTTCCAGATCCGTATATTTGTTGAAGCGGTTCACATGGTCGTTGATGCTGCGGAAGCCGTAATGCCACAAAACGCCGTTCAGCTTTACGATCTTGGAGGTTTCCACGTCAGGCATCTCATGAACGAGGGAATCCGAGATTTTGTATGCGCTGCGGTTGTACAGCCGCACCAGATACTCTCCCTTATCAAGCCAGCGTCCCAGAAAGTCCCCGATCCGGTATACCGAATAGGCCGCTGTGGGGTCGGACAATCCGGGTTTCAGTTTCAGCAGGGAAGCGGCCAGCTTGGTGTCCACCACCTCATCCGTATCGATGACAAATATCCAATCATAGGAAGCCTGATTTTCCCCGAATTGCCGCTGTTTGGCATAACCGGGCCAAGCGTTCTCATACACGCGGCACCCCAGCGCTTCGGCGGTGGCTACTGTGCCGTCTTCACTCCCTCCATCGACAACGACGATTTCATCCGCAAATGAGCGGCATGATGCAACAGCATCAGGAATGCGTTGTTCGTCATTCTGGGCTATGATGACGACTGAAATTCGGTTGTCCTTAGAACCAACGGTCATAGGATGCATGGCGTGTACCCTCTCCTTTCTACATGTTCACTGATTTTTTGCGCAGTGTGGAATGGATCGTCCTCCGCAGCCACAAGATGTCTTCTTTGGTGACCCATAGCGGTGGGATTTTGATTTTTAACGTGTATTTGAAGTTAAGCAGAATGAAGACAAACCGGATCAGTACCGAAGCCAGCATCGCATATCCGGCTCCTATCAGGCCGAAATGGGGAACGACCAGAAACAGCAAGGGTACGACTAGCGCCAGGCCCAGCCCTTGAAGCAGCGTGACGACCTTCGGTTTGCCGAGAGCCATAAAGGCCTGGGCCAAAACCATCGTCCCCCCTCCAATCGCCGTCTGCAGCAGCAGCAGCCGGAAAACGGTAAGCGCCGCTTTGAACTCGGCGCCGTACAGCAGGGTCAGCACGTAAGGCGCAATCAGCATCAGCGCAAGCGAGGCGAGCAGCGTCGCCGCCGTGCTGATCCGGAACGCGCGGAAGGTGATATCAACCGCCTCTTGCTTGTTCAGGCTGCTAGCCTTCGGAAACAACACGACGATAATGGAGTTGGAGAAAACGCTGACCATTTTCGCCAGGCTGACCGCTACCGCGTAAAGCCCCAGATCCGACGGGTTCAGCAGGCCCGCAATGAGGATCTGGTCGATATATAAGGAAACCTGCCCCATCAAATCGTTGCCGTAGGAGCCTAATCCGTAAGTAAACAGCCGTTTGAAATTGTCCAGGCTCACCTTAAGCTGCCTGCCGTAGATGCGGAGCATCCTTACCGTCATGGCGATGTAAAACGGCACGGCGGGCAGCAGGTAAGCCACGGCCGACGTATGGGCATTCATGGTGCCGGTGAGGATCAGAACGACCAGCATCAGCAGCGTGGTCAGCGGCACCAGGTAACGGATCCTGTTGTACTGCCTGTACTCGTCCCTGACCTGAAGAATCGCGTTGTTGATCTGCGAAATCACGATTAGGGGACACAGGATCATCGACCATTGCGAGAACAGGACCACGTCGCGGTCAAAGGAGTCGAGCCACATCGGAAGGACCAGAATGCCAACCGCCATAGCCACGCCGCCGAAACCGACGCCCATCAAAAGGGCCGTCGCATACAGCCCTCCTGTCTGCTCCGCCCTTCTCTTCGCGTTAAACACGAGAGCGGAGGGAATGCCGAAGGTCATGCAGAAAGCCAGAAATTGCGACCAGTTTACCATGGCCGTCTGTTCCCCCCGCCCCGTCGGTCCGAGGAAGCGGGCCGTCAGGACGCCGGTCACCATGTTGATGAGCAAAACAAAAATGCTGAAAAACATCGTTTTGAGCGCCGCCGAGCTGTGCGCCTTGCTGCTGGCAAACCGGCTGAACGTGCTGAAGAGGCTCCTACCGGGGAACGACTTCACGTTGGACTGCTCCATAGCTCTCCTCCTTTCGCTGCAGCATGGCTGATCGGGCTCCAAGCCCGATGCCGATCAGCATCCAAATCAGATAACCGCGCATGCCTGGAAATCCGTTATCCGAGAACAAGCTGGCCACCGCTCCCGCCCAAACCGCCAAAGAAAGCCTTGCATAAAGCTGCATCGGCCCTTTGCGGAGCACCGCGGCAATAATCGATCTGACCAGCAGGCCAAGCGCTCCGAAGAAACAAAGTCCGCCCGCCACTCCAAAAGTAAGCAGCAAAGCCAGAAAACCGTTGTCCATAATGCCGTATTCCCCGAGCTCGCCCTCATTGCCAAGTTTGGTTCCGGTCCCCACGCTGCCGATGCCCTGACCGGCCGGATTGTGCAGCACCATCGGCAGCATCGTGTTCAGCAGGTCAAGCCGCTCGTTATAAGAATGGTCTTCTTCGATCGAACCCAGCGTCTGCATCCTCGCCGTAAGGCCTTCTGCGCCGGGCAGCTTCGGCAGCGCCCAGGTTACGACGAGCGCAACCAGCGCCAGCTGAAGCAGCGTTCTCCATTTCCTTTTGGAAGAAGAGGTAGCGATATAGACCAGCAGCATGACGATAATCATTAGCCAGGAGGAGCGCACCAGTGTCGTCAGCAGGCAAAAAGCGACCAGAAGCACGCCTAACCAGCCGAGGGTTCCTCTCCATCTCTTCTCCAGCACCATAGGGACCACCGCGCAGGCCAGAAACCCTGCCGCCGGACCCGGCGAATTCAACGTGGAGAACACCCGGATTTCAAGCGGTTCGGGAAACCCGATGGAGTTCATCTCCACATGGTTCATCCAGAAGGCGTCCCACGGCGGGACGACCAGGTATTGGATAATGCCGTAAACGGCGACCAGAACGGCTATATTGCCGTAGCCGGACAGGATTTTATCCGTTTCCTCCGGACTGAAGCGTTTGATCGCAAAAAAAGGAAGCAGCAGCATCGGAATCGCATAGTTGGCCAAATCGTAAACAAAACTTGTTCCGTTCCTCGCAAGCCCGATTACACTTCCGTACAGAAGAGCCACCCCGAAATACAGCAGCACTTTCCTGCCGGGTTTCTCCATCAGGTGGATGCCCCGCAAAACCGGAATGACCGTCATCGAACTGGCCAGGAGCGGCGCCAAGCTGAGCACGGAAACAGAGGTATATTCACCGCCTATCCAGTCAGATAGCCTTCTGATTTCCGGACCGATCGCCCAGACAAACAGACCGTAGGTCACCAGATATTTCGAGCCGCTTAAAGCAAGCAGGAAGGCCGGAAACAGCAGGAGCAGCAGCAGCAAACCCTGCTGGCTGAGCGCGGGACTCAGCTTCGCGCTGACCGAACCGATGGCAAAAGGAAGCACGATGCAGGCAGCGCCGGCGGCCGCCGTGAACCCAAGAGATTTTCCGCGGCTTTGCGCAAATCGTACAAAGAAATCCGTCGGTTTCATAATGTCCTCCCGTTTACGGCGGGACTGTCCTTCCGCCGTTTGGTTCTCAGCTTCTCCCAGCTGGCATATAGTAAAATCCCGACCAGGGAACCCGCCGTATCCAGCAAAATATCCTCCGGATGGGGTCCTCGGTCTTTGACGAAAATCTGATGAAATTCATCCAGAGACGCATAACCCGCGGCGGTCAGCAGCGTGGGCCACACCGCCATGGACATTCCCGGCCTGAAGAAGGTCCGGATGGCCCAGATCAGGCAAAATCCGAGAATGCCGTACTCCAGCAGATGGGCGCATTTGCGGAGCAGAAATTCCGCTACGGCTGCGGAGCCTTCTTTTTTGCCGTCCACCGTCTGGGAACCGTAATGAATGGTAACATCCGAGAGATGGCGGCTGACGCTGCCGCTTCCCAGCCATTCGGCGAGCGGCTTTTTGATCGTCTGCTGTTCGTAGGACTGGGACGAGAACAGAAAGATCAGCAGCATGACTCCGGCAGGCAGCCACAACAGGCGCGCCGGTTTATTCATGATCGTCCGCGGAATTCAGCACATCCGCCTCCTCCCTTCTCCGTTTGCCATGTTTGAAATATTCCTTCATGAGTAGCGCGACGAACCGGGAGTCGTCTATCAGATATCTTTTCCAGAGCCGCCGAGGTTCCTGGGCCAGCCGCCAAAACCATTCAAAGCCCGTCTTCTGCATGAAATCCGGGGCCCGTTTTACGGAGCCGGACAGGAAATCGAAGGTTGCGCCTACGCCGATGGAGACCGGGGCCCTGTATTCCAGATAATTGCGGTAAATCCACTTCTCCTGCTTGGGCGCCCCCACCCCGACGAATACGATATCCGGCTGGGTGTCGATCAGCATGCGGACGATATATTCGTTTTCTTCCGCATTTTTCTCAAAGCCGTAAGAAGGGGAATAACAGCCGACCACGTTGATGCCGGGATACTGGCGTTTCAGATTCCGGCTTGCCATCTCCGGCACCCCGTTTGCGGAGCCTAGAAAAAACAGCCGGTATTTCCGTTTCTCGAAATCGCTCCCGAGCCGGTGAAAGAGATCGGACCCGGACACCTTTTGCTTCAGCGGGCTGCCCAGCAGTCGCGAGGCCCAAATAATCGGCATGCCGTCGGCGACGATGGCACCGGCTTTCGAATAAACGTTTCTAAACTCCGAATCCTTCTGCAGCTTGATCAAATGATCCACGTTGCAGGTCAGGATATAGGAATGCCTCCGGTTCTGGATCGAATAATCGATATACTCCAGCAGATCGGCGAAATCGTAGTTATTGAAATTGACATCAAACAGATTAACTTGGCTCATCGTATCACTTCTCTTTAAGAGGAATCGTTTGACCCGGGCCTGGAATAGCGGTACAGACCGTTCAAATACCAGCAGAACGGAATAATGAACTGCACGGTAGACAACGTGTTGTCAGAAAAGGAATAAATCAGGAACGCCGCAATCAGCCCGATATAATAAGGTCTGATCGCTGCCGGCAGCACCTTGTAGATTTTGCAGAAAACGATAAACAGCGAAAGGAACAGCAGCGCGGCGCCTACGTAACCGGTATCTACGTAAAACCGGATATATTCGTTATGCGGAACTACGAAACCCGAAAACAAAGTGCCGTCGTTCGCTACCGTTACGGAGCCCAGCCCCCTCCCGGCCAACGTATGGCCGTCCACCTGTTTCAGAAAGTAAGCCCAGGCTTCGGACCGTCCCGACAAGTCAACGGCATCGTCCGTCGATCTTTCGAAGGAACGTTTCTTCATGTTGTCCCACTGCAGCGCTACCGCTGCGGCAATGACGACCGCAGCTCCGGCCAGCGGAATGATCAGCTGGGCTTTGCCCTTCAAATATTCCCGCGCCAAATCGTAGAAATAATAAAGCGCCAGAAAAACCATCGCCAGAATCGGCCCCCGGGTTCCTGTCGCAATCAGAATCCCGAAATTAACCGCCATGACGGTATAAAAAAATTTCGGGTTTGCCCCGTTCCGCTTCAGCTCTACAAACGGAATCGCGGTTCCCAGAAACGAAAGCATCGCGAGATGCGGCGGAATGTTTGCCCCCTGCAGCCGGATAGCGCCGGTGAATTCAACGTCCAGCAGCTGATGCACGTGCAGGAGCTGCAGGATGACGCCGACGCTGACGCTTACGATAGGGAGCAGGCAAATGATTTTCATCTGCCGCTCGGCCACTTCCTTTTTCCACTTGATAAGCAGAAAAAAGAAGGGAAGGGACAAGCCGATAAACGACTTGACCGCAATGGAAGCGGTCAGCAGCGGAAGCCAGGTGGAGAAAAAGAAGGTGATCCCCAGCATCGCGATCAGCGCCAGCACCGGGTATACGAATTTCAGCGAAATGCCGTATATAAGGATGCAGGGCATAAGCAGCGCCAAAATGGCCAGTTTGTATAAGGACAAAATTTCAATGCCGAACAGCGATCCGCTGTACAGGTAATCCACCGATAAAGCCGTCGACAGCAGAACCAGATAGCTGATGCGGTGCGGATGCCGGATTGTAAAAGCCAGCAGGAGGACCAGAACCGCCAAGGCGGCGCATGCTCCGGGCTGATAAATCACGGCTCCTCCAAGCAGCAGGGCCGACAGCAGGACGGCCAGCACGGCGCCTATCGGATACATATTCCGCCTTGCCGCCCACCATTCATTGATCATAGCCAACTTCCCACCTCACTCTGTGCCCGGTTCCCTTCCGCGGCTCAGCACGGTATGCAGAGTTCCGCGGATGCTCTCCATTCTGCATTGATTCAGCAGCCTTGCGGTTTCATCTCTGGCAAACAGCTTGCTCACCGAGACGTACAATACTTTGGCGGCCGTTTTGCCGAGCAAAAAACAGGTGGACCCCAGTCCTTCCCGCTTCATGCC
Organism: Paenibacillus mobilis; assembly: GCF_058267595.1. NCBI lineage: Bacteria > Bacillati > Bacillota > Bacilli > Caryophanales > Paenibacillaceae > Paenibacillus > Paenibacillus mobilis. Next base: position 113,577 of record NZ_JBZCMS010000004.1, on the reverse strand, counting down.
GTTTGATATTCCTTGAAAATAATAACGTTTCAAAATCCATTCCTTGTTCAGCCGGCTTGAGGGAACAAAATGCTCGACCTCCATCCGGGGATGATAAACGATTTTGCCGCCGCCGCGGCGGATCTGGTCAAAGATCCAGGTCTCCTCCCCGGACAGCAGCAGATTTCCTTTGCGGCCCAACTCCAGCGGAAACAGCCCTTTGTTAAAAACCTCGCGGCGCATCGCCATGTTTGCTCCATATGGATGCAAGGAAGAGGGATATTCTTTGACGGAATTTCCCAAGTCCACAATCGTGTACGGAAGCTCGAAAGGTCCGGACAGCCAGCCCGGACGTTCGCTTTCGAACAGCGGATGGATTTTTCCGCCCATGGCATCGACCTCCGGTCTTTCGTCAAACGTGGACAGGATGGCCTCGATCCAGCCGGCCGACGGAATCGCATCATCATCCAGGAAGGCAATAACCTCGGCTTTTGCAGCAGCGATCCCGGCATTTCTGGCCGCCGACAACCCCTGCCTGGATTCAAACACGTAATGGCAGGGCGCCGGGAGCATGCCGCGTTTCACGAAACGTCCCACTACCTCTCGGGTATCGTCCGTGGACCGGTTGTCCACCACGATGATCTCAGCCTGCTCCAAGCCTTCAAGATCCTTCAGCGACTCCAGCGTTTTGCGGAGCAAAACGGCGCGGTTGTATGTGCAGATCACAATCGAAAGCTCAGGTTTCCCGCTCCCGTAAGGCATCAGATCACCCTACTTTCCTAAAGGTTTCCGTTTAGTACGCATCTTTGGAATTGATCATCTTAAAGCCGGTAAGCATAATAATTTTCAGATCCAGCAAGATACCGCGTTCTTTGATGTAGGTCAAATCCATCTGCACCATTTCTTCGAATCCGACGCTGTTGCGGGCGCTGACCTGCCAATACCCCGTGCAGCCCGGCGTGACCTTCAGACGCTGCTTGTGGTAATCGGTATACTGGGCGACTTCATCGGGAAGCGGCGGCCGCGGACCAACAAGGCTCATATTGCCGAGCAGCACGTTCCAGAGCTGGGGAAGCTCGTCGATGCTCGTTTTGCGGAGAAACCGTCCGGTGCGGGTAATGCGGGGGTCGTTTTTCATCTTAAACATCGCTCCGCTGACCTCGTTGTACTTCATGAGCTCTTTCTTGAGCTCTTCGGCGTTCGAGACCATGGATCTGAATTTGTACATTTCGAAGGGGCGTTCGTCTTTGCCTATCCGGGTCTGTTTGAAAAATACTTTGCCGCCCGGATCCTCCACTTTGATGCAGATCGCCGCGATCAGGAATACCGGTGCCGTCAGCACCAGCCCGATGCAGGAAAGCATGATATCCAGAAGCCTCTTCATGAAGAGATACATGGAGCCGGGGATCGTTTGAGTCTCCTCGTACCTCTTGTAAAAAACGTTTTGCGTGGGCATGGCATAGTCCATTTCTTCGGGAAGGTTAGGCTTAGGCATGCTCATTTATCGCAACTCCTCTCAACCGATCATGGTTGTTCTTTGTTCGTTCCGCTCTAAATACTCCGCCATGGCATCCAATACAGGGTAACGCAAATCCTCGCTTTGCATCGCAAATTCCAGCGTCGTCAAAATATAACCGAGGCGTTCGCCGACATCAAAACGGGTGCCTTCAAAATCGTAAGCGTAAACGCGTTCGCTTTGATTTAGCTTTTGGATGGCGTCCGTCAGCTGGATTTCGCCGCCCACGCCTTTTTCTTGCAGATCGAGATATTTGAAGATTTTTGGGGTAAATACATAACGACCCATAATTGCCAGATTGGAAGGCGCTGTACCCGGAGACGGTTTCTCCACGAAATTATTTACGCGGTACAAGCGGTCCTGCTGGAAGTCGGGTTCAATAATGCCGTAACGGTGAGTCAGCTCATCGGGAACCTGCTGGACGCCGATCACCGAATTTTGCGTTTCTTCATACTGGTCGATCAGCTGTTTAAGGCAAGGCTTCTGGCCGGTCACGATGTCGTCTCCGAGCAGCACGCCAAAAGGTTCGTCGCCGATAAAACGGCGGGCGCACCATACGGCATGGCCGAGGCCTTTGGGTTCTTTCTGGCGGATATAGTGGATTTCCACTTTCGCCGATCGTTGAACCTCCTTCAGCAGCTCAAGCTTGCCGTCTTCCAGCAGCCTGGATTCCAGTTCGAAGGCATTATCGAAATGGTCTTCAATGGCCCGTTTGCCTTTACCGGTTACGATAATGATATCTTCGATGCCGGATTCGATCGCTTCCTCGACGATATACTGGATCGTCGGTTTGTTGATGATCGGGAGCATTTCCTTCGGCATCGCTTTGGTTGCCGGCAGGAAACGAGTGCCAAGACCTGCTGCGGGGATGATTGCCTTTTTAACCTTTTTCATCGTGTACCCTCCCAAGTGATTTGAAATTATTTGACCTGATTCATCGCAATCCCGAGCACGTTTGCTCCGGCTTGATCGATATATTGCTTAGCCTTGCTTACGGCTTCCCGTTTCGTCCGTCCATGCCGGACGACGAGCACCGTCCCGTCGGTTAAAGAAGCCAGCACGCGGGCGTCGGCCCAGTTCAGCACGCCGGCTGAATCCAGCAGCACGACATCATATTCCTGCCTCAGCTTGGCCAGCAGCTCGCCCATCCGCTCACTGCCGAGCAGCTCCGCCGGATTCCAGGGCTCGGCGCCGGCCGTAACGACGGCCAAATCCGAAATGGAGCTGGGCCGGACGATCGCTTCGGCTTCGCAGGCGCCCCTCAAATATTCGGAAAGGCCGTTTCCGTTGTTCAGGCCGTAAACCAGATGCAAAGCGGGTTTTCTCAGGTTAGCGTCGACCACGCAAACCTTCTTGCCCTCCTGGGCGAAAGACACGGCCAAGTTTGAGACCAGCACGGTTTTGCCTTCCCCTTCACCTGCGGAAGTCAGCAGCAGTGCGGTGCCGTTGTCTCCGGCGCCGCGCAGATGCTGGCGGATATATACCCGAAGCGCCCTGACGGATTCGGCTGCCGCCGAAGACGGATTTCGTTCGGCCACTAGGCTGTCATTTAAGCGCAGCATAAGACGGTTCCTCCACTCTTCCGGTGATTTGCGCCGACGATTTACCGGCCTGCTTCTTCGACATCATCGGCACGCTTGCGATAACCGGCAGGCCAAACCATTCTTCGGTTTCCTTCTCCGTACGCACCGTGTTGTTGATGCTTTCCAGAAAAAGTATGACGCCGATGGCGACCATCAAAGAAACGATAAAGCTGATCAGCAGATTCATCATCACGCTTCCGTTGGCCGGACCGGGATGAGCTTCGGTATCCGCCGCCGTGAGCAGCTTTACGTTATTCAGATTCATTAACGTCGGGATATCGTTGATGAAAGTCGCAGACACCGCGTTGATGATTTCGGCGGCTCTGGTATAGCTTTCATCCGTTGCATTCAGGTTCATGACCTGGCTTTTCTCCGAAACCTTCACTTCCAGCTTCTTGGCCAGTTCTTCCTCCGTGAGTCCAAGCTGAGGGTAATTCGCAACCACTTCGCCCAAAATTTTTGGCGACTCCATGATTTCCTTATAGCTCTGGACCAGATTCAAACTCGTATTGAGATCGTTCAGGTTGTTGCTGCCCTGGACAGGATTGATAGAGTTGACGATCAATTGGCCGGAAGCAGCATAAACCGGTGTAACAAACGTCTTGCTAACATAGTAGGTGGTGGCACAGGCGATCAATACGAATACGAATATGATCCACAGCTTCTTTTGGATGATATGGACATAATCCAAAATCGTTTTTTCCATCGGTATCCCCCTTTCCGTTATCAACCGTTCCGCCCTGGAAACGGCTTGATCCGGCATCCGCCAAATCATCGCTACCTCTTATTGATGTTTTCATTCTAGCAATTACATGTGAAATTACATGACTCCTTGGATTACTTTAGGGTTAACTTTCGTGGAAACGGGGGTGCTACTTGTGAACATGCAAAAAGTATACTTTTGTACCATGCAAAAAAAACGCTCGACGCAGGCAGTGAATGTAAGCGTTTCCTTAGAGTGACGCGGGTTTGCGCCCATAAAAAAGACGCGGATGCCCTCATCCGCGTCTCTCGTATTCCGCTTCTTATCCGTTTCGCTGCTGCTCGTTTCAGCAGCTTTAGAACAGGGCGGAAATCCACTGTTTTTGTCAAAACCAATACGTTTAATTTGTCGCCTCGTATTTGCACAATCCGATCGAATTGGCATAAAGGGCGGCTTGGGTCCGGTCCGCCACCTGAAGTTTCGCCAAAATCTGACTGACATGCTTCTTGACCGTATATTCGCTGATAAACAGCCTTTGGGCAATTTCACGGTTGCTGCAGCCTTGTCCAAGCGAAATAAGGACTTCCTTCTCCTTCGGCGTCAGTTCATCCGCCGGGCTCATCTCATTGTCCTGCAGACGGCTGGTCACCAGACCGGGATCATAATATTTGCGGCCTTTATGTACCAGATGGATCGCATACAGCAGTTCTTCCGGCAGCGCTTCTTTCATGACGTATCCGTCCACCTGGATCTCTTCGGCCCGTTTAAAGTCCTCGCGGCTGGCCGAAGAGGTCAGCAGGACAAACTTGCTGCGGATCCCCATGCGCCTGGCGGCCACAATGACGTCGAGACCCGACTCTTCGGCAAGCTTAAGATCCAAAAGCACCAAATCAGGACTTGTATTCTCAATAACGCTTAAAGCTTCACGCTTGTTTGTCGCTTCGCCAGCAAAGTGGACGTCCGGCTGCATGGATATAACGGCAGCCAGTCCTTTCCTCACAAGCGGATGGTCATCTACAATGACGATTTTCATCGTTAAGCAGCCTCCTCAGCGTAACTTTATTTGTATTCAAGAACGCCGACCGGTATCCATAATTCAATTTGGGTGCCGGAGCCGACCGCGCTGGAAATGTTGATTTCCCCGCCAAGCGACTTCGTTAAATAATTCATGTTGTGCATGCCCAGCCCGCCTTCCGGCTCCTTGGCCGCTGCGCTTTCCAGATCAAAGCCGAGCCCGTTGTCCGAGACGGACAGCTTGATCCACTCCGGGCGCAGGGACAACTCCACGCGGACCAGCTTGGCTTTGCCGTGGCGGATTGAATTCCCCGTCGCTTCCGAAATGATGCGGAACAAAGCTTTTTGATAATGATAAGGCAGCCCGTAGTCATCCCCGCTGACCTTGAGGTCGATTTCCACGCCGTTCAGCCTGGAAAGGGTGCTGAGATGGGAACGGACGGTACCGAGCCAGTTCTGCCCGCCGCTTTTCTTCGAGCTTAAGCTGTGAATGGTCTTGCGCAGCTCCTTGGCCACCATCGTCGCGCTGTCCTTGATGAGATCGATTTGCTCCTCAAGCTTCTCTTCCGGCAACTGTCGCCAGGTTTGCTTCAGGGAGTGGGCGGCATAAACGATCCCGAACAGGCTTTGCGAAACGCTGTCATGCATTTCGTCGGCAATCCGGTTTTGCTCGTTGATGATCATCAAACGGTTCTCCGTAACGGTCAGCTCGTGGCGCTCCAGAATAATCGAGCTGATCTCCTGCAGCAGAATCAGCTGCTGGGCCAGCCAGCGGTTCACTTCCATTTTGTCTATGGCTTCCAGCCTGACGCCGATCATGCCTACGAAACGCGTATTCATCCTGACCGGCATAAACAAAAAGTCGCCGAAATGCTCAATGCCCCTGTAAAAAGGTTCGTCGTTTTTCCTCCACTCCTCCAGATGCTTCTCCATATGGGCGAACAGGAGGGCTTCCTCCGTTTTGTTCCACCCGGTTTGACGGCTGGCGGGAGTAACATCTCCCGGCCTCGGGGCAAACCAGAACAAAGCTTTCGGAAGTTTCGTCAGCTTGACGACGCAATCGGCGATGATCTGGCCGATATTCATAAATTCATGGTGACTGGCGGTTTCGACGATATGATAAATCGATTTGATATGCTCCAGCGTCTCGTCCGTCCGCTCGTTGGCGCGGTCCAGCTCCCGCAGCACTCTCCCGATGAGCTGCATCGCAACGACCACCACCACAAGCGCGGCGATCAAGCCGGAGTTTTTAAAGGCGAAGTCGGGTACATTTTTTAACTCTAAATTCAAAAAAATATAAAATACGGTGCCAAGAACACCGATATAACTGACTAGCAGGCTCCAAGCAAACCAAGCGCTAAGCAGCTCGGAAGCCACCATGAGCGGATTTAGAGCATACCACTTGAACGGGCTGTCCATTCCTCCGGTCGGAAACAGCAGCAGCACAATAAACGCCATCTCGCAGATTACGGCTAGCTGAATGGCAGCCGGCTTATTGGAGTAATGACGGTATAAGCTGACGGTAACGGGGACAGTTCCCAGAAGCGCAATAATAATTCCTAACCTGATCCATAAGGGAATGCTTGAAGGATTAAACAAATAGACCAGCGATATCAGAGACAGAGAACCGTAGCGCGTAAATCTCCACGTGTTGTGTTCAAATGCTGACTTGGATTTCATCCCACCACCCTATTCTTTCGCTTCACGAAACCGTAGTTCGCTTTTTGAAGAACGGAATCAGGTTTATTTGGATGATACATAAAAAGGAAATTGATAACAAGCCTGACCGCTTCCAAAAAGCGCTTACATTCGATATTAGAATCGAAATTCCTATAATTTTTTTGTTAAAATTCCCGGTTTCTAAACCGTTTGTCCTAGAGCTGATGATCACAAGATGACGTAATTAGGGTTAGTACTCTATACCCAATTTCCTTGCTCTATAACCATTTTCAGTAAGAAAAAAGATGGTTCCTGAAAAAACGAGTTTCTTCGACTTTCCCTTTTCGTAATTCGAAAAAAATCGAATCCCGCCTCACTGCGCTGCGGGAGAGGCAAAAGCTGTTCCTGCTCAGCGGCAGCAGTGCCCTTCTCTTTTCACTCCTTGCTCCTTAAATGCAAAAACGGCGCCCCGGACTCCTAAGAAGCCCTGGACCGCCGCCGCATGATGAAACCGGACCACCACCGGTTCCTAAACCCTTTATTCTCATATACCGCAATGCTGGACGCGTTGTGACGGTTGACCGTCAGCCATATTCGGCTCAGGCCGCTTTCCCGAAAGTCCGGATCCACCGGAAACGGTTCACCTTCACCAAAGCGACAAAACATTTCAGGATCTGGTCGGACTTCAGGCAAATAAACACGGCCAGCGGAGACCAATGCCAGACAAATGCCGCCAAAGCCGAAGAAGGCAGCACCACCAGCCACATAAAAATCGTATCGTTATACAGCACAAATTTGGTATCCCCGCCGCTCCTTACAATCCCGGTCAAAGCCGGCATCTGGTAAGCCGTCCCGATGACCGTGACGGATAACACCGTCATAAACTGCAGCGCCAGATCTTTCGCATCGCCGGAAATGCTGTAGAACCGGAGCACGTAATCCTTGCCGGCAAACAGCAGAACGGCGGTAACGAGCCCGATAATGACATACAGCAGCTGGAGCGTTTTGGCGTACGGCTTCACGAGCTCCATCCTGCCCTGGCCGATCGTTTTGCCGATCACCACCGAAGTCGCGCTGGCCGATGCATAGGTAATAACCGTCACGATTTGAAAAACCGTGGTCGCGATGCTGTTCGCGGCGATCGCCGAAGCTCCCATATGTCCCAGGATGGCGGTTTGCGCGCCCATCGCCGCCCCCCAGATCGTGTTGGACATCAGAATCGGGGAGCCGACCTTCAAATACTGCCTGAACAAAGCGGCATTTAGGGTCAGGAGTTCCCTGAAGCGAAGCAAAATCTTGGCGTCATACCGTTTGATATACACCGTCACGATGATTGTCTCCAAAATGCGGGCGGTTAAGGTCGCAATCGCCGAACCCCGGATGCCGAGCTCCGGAAACCCAAGCTTGCCGTAGATCAGGATATAGTTCAGGCAAATATTGATGATCAACGTGGACATGGACACGACAAATCCGATTTTTACCGTCTCCACGCTGCGCAGGGAAGCCAGCAGAATATTGGTCACCGCAAAAAACAGGTACGAAAAACAAATGATCCGCAAATACCGGGCTCCCTCGGCGATTACCGCTTCGTCTCCCGTGAATACCGATAATGAGGCATGAGGGAAAAAGAAAACGATGGCCCACATCACGGCGCTCAGCAGCAGCGCAATCCGCATGCCGATGGCCGCAGCCTGCTTGACGGTTTGAATATCCTTGCCTCCCCAGGCCCGGGCGGACAAAATGACAACGCCTTCACAAGTGCCCATAACAAGCATCTGCAGCAGGAACTGGATTTGGTTGGCGAGCGCTACTCCTGACAACGCAGCCTCGCTGTAGCCGCCGATCATCAGGTTGTCGGACAAGTTAACCCCGAAGGAAATCAGGTTTTGCAGCCCGATAATCATCGTTAAATAAAAAAAAGTCCGGTAAAAGGGTTTTTCACGCACAAATAAACTCAACGGCTGTTCCCTTCTTTGTTAAGTATTTTAAACCCACTATATAACAACTCCCCGGATTTATCAGCTTAAATTTGAGGTTCGGGCAAAAACAAACAGAAAACCGCCCGGCGGTTCGGAACGGTTTCCTGTTTAAGTCCTCTGTCCGGAAATTCGGCGGTCAGACATCCGCTATTTCCCGGATATATCTTTCGTAGTCCTGGGGCGTATCTATATCGCCCGGCGCCGGAAATCCGGCGTCCACGTAGCGGATCCGGGATTTGTATTTCTGAAGCAGCTTCCGCGCCCCCTCATCGCCTGACAAGCTTTCAAGCTCGCGAAAAAGGGTCGCGTCAAATAAAACCGGATGGGCCGGACGGTCCGTGTAGCGGGCCTGAACGATCGGCGCCCTGCTTTCCAAGTAGAGCTCCGCTGCGCGGCGGATCAGCCGGGGATCGATCAGCGGCTGGTCGCCGAGCAGCACCATGATGCCAAGCGGAGACCGGCCAGCCGCAAGCGTTGAGATGCCCGCAGCCAGCGAGTCTCCGAGACCCAGCCGCGACCGGTCCGTTTCCAGCCATTCCGCCGGCAGGCCGACCAGATGCTCACGTCCGACCGGGCCGTTTTTGGACATTATGACCGCCACATGCAGCGGCCCTGCGGCCAGGACGCGGCTGACCGTCTGCCTCAGCAAGCTGCCTTCAGGAGCGGGCAGCAGCATCTTCGGCGTGCCCATCCTGCTGGAGGAGCCTGCGGCCAGGATCAGCACGCTGATCCGCTCAAGCATGGCTGTGCTCCTCCTGATGCCGTGCCGTCGGCTTTGCTGCACCGGTCTGGCCGGCCCCGGGAATAGGAGGAACGCTGCGAACGCTGCCTCCAACGTTTCCGAGACCTTTGCGGTCGCGCAGAAAACCGCCGCTTTGGCCGCTGCGGCAGGCCGCCGCCTCCGCCAAAATGCTGAGCGCAATCTCTTCGGGCGTCTCCGCGCCGATGTCCAAACCCGCCGGCGAATAAAGCTTATCCAGCAGTCCGGCATCAAACGACGGTTCCTCCCGGTAAATATAGTTCAAAATCTGCTCCAGCCTGTATTTAGAGCCAACCAATCCCATATAAGCAATGTCGGCCCGGATCAGCTGCCGGACCGCTTCACGGTCCAGCTCCAGGTTGTGGGTCATGACCACCACAAATTTGCCTGCCACGTCGGCCTGCGCAAAAGCCAAACGCGGGACGATCAGGACATCGTCCACACCCGGGAAATGCTGCCGAGTCGCCTTGTCCGTGTTATGGTACAAGAGGCTGACCTTCCAGCCGAGCTGTTTGGCCAAGTCGCTTAGAACGCGCGCATCTTCGCCCACGCCGACAACGACCAGCTCGGGAACAGGACGGACAAGCTCCACCAGCAGTTCCAGCACGGCCCCGTCCTTCACCGTTTTCACCAGGCCTGCGGTCTGCCCCTTGCGGAACTGTCCGGCATAAGTTCCCGGCGCGGAGGGATCGGCGGAAGCCGTCCAACGCTTGCCGGCAGGATGGACAAGCGGGTCCGAGGAAGCCAGAACCGTTACCGTCTCATAGGGAATCCGGCTCGTTTGGCGGCGGCGATAATCGGAGGCCAGCTGCTCCGACTCCTCCGGAAAACGGACAGGATCGTACAATTCCAGCCAGATGCCAACTGCTCCGTTGCAGCCGACGCCCAGACCCCATACCTCATCTTCTCCCGCCCGGAAATCGTAATTCAAACGGCGGGGAACTCCCGTGGCAAATACTTCCGCGGCATGTTCCTTCAAGTCCTCTTCAATGCAGCCTCCGCTGAGGATGCCCCTGATTTCGCCATGCTCCAAAATAACGCAGCGTGCGCCTTCCCTGCGGTAAGCGGAGCCGTCCACATCCACGACGGCAGCGATGACGCAGGTTTCACCGTTTGATTCACAGTCCTGCAAAATCCGGATGATTTCTTCCATCGTTTCTCCCTCCCGCCCGCACAACCGGATGAGCCGGCTCCGGCTCCCGCCGGTTGTGGCCTATACGTTCTGCAGCGATTTCCATACCTTTTCCGCCGACAGCGGCAGGGTATACCCCCGTTTGCCCGTCGCATGGGCAATCGCATTGGCGATGGCGCCGGGCACCGGATCAAGCGCCACCTCGCCGATCGATTTGGCGCCAAGCGGCCCGTTTGGATCCGCCCCCTGGATAAAAAAGACCTCCGCCTTCGGCATATCGCCCGCCCCCGGCATCCGGTAATCCATCATCGAAGGGTTCATGACTTTTCCTTCCTTGACCAGCAGATCCTCCATCGTCACCCAGCCGACGCCTTGGGCGATCGCGCCCAAAACCTGGCCTTTGGCCATCGTTTCATGAATAATGGTGCCTGAATCATGTACTGCCCAATATCCGGTCACTTTGGTTCTGCCCGTATCCGGGTCAACTTCAACTTCGGCGACGTGGGCCGCGAATGGATAATTCGGCGAAGGATGACCGAAATACGTAGCGTCCGGGAGCACGGTATCCGGCACGTAGGTCTCCTTGATCTCGAGTTCTTCGCCTGCATGCCGGGTCCGATACCAGGCGGCCAGCTCGCTTAAGGCATAAGTTTTTCCGCCGCAAACGGCGGCCCCTTCCCGGTATTCCGCGGTCTCGTCAAACATCTCCCGAGCCAGTTCCGTCAGCTTGCGGGCCAGCGATGACGCGGCTTTTTGCACGGCATTGCCTCCCATCACCGTACTGCGCGAAGCCAGGGTGCCAATGCCGAACGGGTAACGGCCGGTATCGCCCGATTTGACCAAAACGGCTTCTTCCGGAATGCCGAGAACTTTCCCCGCAATACGGGCATACGTCAAAGACATGCCCTGTCCAAGCTCAATCTCCCCGGTTTCCACCTCGATCTCCCCGTTTTGCTTCAGGCGGATGACCGCCGTCGAGCCGTCGAAACGGGGGTCGATCGCCCGGAATCCGGAGACGTGGTTCGCCACCGCAAGGCCAAGCCCCCGGTAAGGCGGCAGCGAAGAGCGCCGGTCCCAGCCGGACAGCTCCTTCACTTTTTCAATGCATTCATCCAGCCTGCAGGTGTCAAGACGATAGCCGTGCAGCGTCGTATCGCCTTGGTGGACGATGTTTTTCAGCCTCAGCTCGGCGGGGTCCATGTCCAGCGCAAGCGCCAGCTCATCAATGACGCTCTCCACCGCAAACAGCATCTCCGCATTGCCGAAGCCGCGCATGCACGTTGTGGGACTGTTATTCGTGTAACAAAGATAACCGTCCGATTGGACGTTGCGGAAATGATAGATATTGTCCGCCCGGGTGCACACGGTGGAAACCACGTTAGGGCTCCAGTAAACCCGTGCTCCGGCATCCGCATAAACGGTAAGCTTTTTATAAACGAAATGACCCTCCGCATCCGACCCGATTTCGATATCGAAGGTCAAAGGAACACGGGGGTGGGCCGTAATCATATCCTCGTACCGGTCCAGGATGATTTTGACGTGCCTGCGGGTCACCATCGCCAGCGCCGCCGCAATCACATGCACCTTCAGGACATATTTGGAGCCAAAGGAACCCCCGATCGGCGGTACGATGATTCTCACCTTATCTTCCGGCAGTCCGAAACCGGCCGCATAGGTTTCCCTTGCCCGGTACGGGATGTGCGAAGGAGCCCAGATGGTGATGCCCTCTTCGTCGGACCAGCTGGCAATCGCGCCGACCGGTTCCAGATGCCCCTGATAAACACGGTTGGAATAATACCGGCCGCCTTTGACGACCGCCGCCTGCTGCCGCCCTTCCTCCACATTCCCTCGGCTTACGCTGACGTGCATAGGCAGGTTGGCTTCCACTTCTCCATGCAGCAGCAGCGCTTCCGGTTTCATGGCCTCTTCCGGATCGAATACGCCGGGAAGCGGCTCGAATTCCACTTCCACCAGCTCGAGCGCACGCCGGGCCGCCTCTTTCGTTTCGGCTGCAATCGCCACGATCTCGTCGCCGATAAACAAAACCCGGTCTTTGGCAAGGATGTTCCAATCCTTGAATTTGGTCGGCCCATATTTATGGTCCGGCACATCGTCCGCCGTGATCACCGCCACGACACCTTCCACTTCGCGGGCTTTGTCTACGTTTATGGAAAGAATGCGGGCGTGAGCGTAAGGGCTGCGGTAGATAGCCCCTACCAGCTGCCCGGGGAAATTCATGTCATGCAAATAACGGGTTTCGCCGGCAAGTTTCGCGCCGAGGTCGGCGGGTGATTTTTTTCTAAGCTCGCTCATAAGCTCGCCCCCCTCGCCGCCAAAACCTGCTCGGCCGAACGAATGATGCCCACATAACCCGTGCAGCGGCACAGGTTGTTTTTCAGCGCAGCACCGACGTCCCCGTTAAACAAAGCCGGATTCTGCAGCCAGGCCCAAAGCGTCACCATGACGCCGGGGGTGCAGAATCCGCACTGCACGCCGCCGTTCTCCTGCATAGCCGCCATCAGCGATTGAAATTCGGGCTGGCGCGCCAGCCCTTCAATCGTTTCTACCTGCTGCCCCTGCACGGAAGCCGCGGGAATCAGGCAGGAGACGACCGGTTGTCCTTCCAGCAGCACCGTGCACGCGCCGCATTCCCCGGTCCGGCAGCCGATTTTGGTTCCGGTGAGTCCTTCGCTTTCACGGATCACGTCCGCCAGCGACGCGGCGGGTTCACCCGCCCACTCTACTTCCTGCCCGTTAAGGTTCAGCCTGATTTTGTCGTCTTGTCGTCCAGCGCTCACAAAACCGCCTCCCTAGTTTGTTTAGGTGTTCAGCACCGACTCGTGGAACAATTCTTCGAGGGAAAGGCTGCGGTGCAGCAGACCGTCCGCCTGCAGGTAAGTGATAAATTTTTCGATTTGGGCCCGGTTCTGCTTGAGGCCATACGGCCACAAATCCCCGTTCATCAGCTTGGCCGAGCTTTCCACGGATTCCCATAGGAACGGCGCCGATGTATAGTTTTTGATCGTCTCCAGCATGCCGGAGATGCCTTCATCCTTGATTTCCAGCATTTGTTTGTACAGCTGTTCCGGAAGATCCGGGTGCTGCCGGGCCGTCTCCGCGTTGACCGAAACCAAGTGCATAATCGGAAAAATCCCCGTTCGGCCGTAATATTCCCGTTCCACGTTCCACACGTCCGGAATCAGGCGGCGAAGAACCCCACCTTCTCCCGAGGCCGGAAACAGGTGGGCCGGCGGGCGGCGAGCCGTCATGATCGCGTCCACCTTACCTTCTACAAGCGCCGCAAAAATATCCCCTTCGGTCAGCACCGCCGGAATATCGACGGGAACCCTTTCGGGGCGGAAGGTAAACCACTGCATGTCTTCGTTGGCAATGCCCCACTCGTCGCGGAACATGCCTCTCACCCAAACCGCTGCCGTCATCTGGTATTCGGGGAACCCGAACTTCCGCCCTTTGAGCTCGGAAGGATGCTGCCAGGGACTGTCGGAGCGGACATAAATGGCGTTATGGCGGAAAGAACGGGAAAGGAACACCGGAACCGCGGTCAGCCGCGCGTCTCCTCCGCCTCTGGCAATCAAATAAGAAGCCAGGGAAAGTTCGGAGACGTCATAAGCGGCTTCGGAAATCTGCTTCACAAAAATATCCTCAATCGATTCTTGCTGCACCTCTATCGAATAACCCGGGATGCTGCGCGCCCCCGTCAACAGCTTAAGCGTACGGTCGCTTTCCGACATCGCTACGGTCAGCTTTTGGTCCGTCATTGGTTTTCCTCCTTCTCGTTTCCCGCGATCTGATCCAGCAGCAGCTTGGCTGCACGCTGCACATAAGTACCGACCAGAGCGCGGCGGTATTCGTCGCTTGCCCTCACATCCGTTATAGGCGAGCTTGCACCGGCGTACAGGTTGCCCAGCTTTTTCAGCTTGTCGGCATTCAGCTCGCCTTTCCAGCTTTGCTCTTCTTCTTCGCTGAGGACAAAAGGTTTAGGGGCAGCAGCGCCGACGGCCGCCGTTCCCCAATCGATCCGCTGCCCCCTGCCGCTCAGCAGGAGCGCAACGGACACGATGGAAATATCGGTTGCCGAACGCTGGTCATGACGCAAAAAGACCTGCGGGACATCCAGGTTTGCCGATGGAATAAACAGCGAAACGATCAGTTCCCCTGATCGGAGACCCGTACGTTTGGGGCCGGTAATAAATTCGGAGACCGGAACGGTCCGGGTTCCGTCTTTGCCGGCAAGCCGGACCTCGGCTCTGTAGGCCGCCAGAGGGACCACCATATCGGCGGCAGGCGAAGCGTTGGCAACATTCCCGCCAAGCGAAGCCCGGTTCTGGATCTGCCATCCGCCGACGGTTTTGGCTGCCTGCTGCAGCGCCGGCACGGACGAAAACCGCTGGTCCTGCCAAATTTCCGCCGCCGTTACCGCTGCGCCGATTTCAAGCCCGGCTTCGGTGCGCCGGACTTGCTTCAGCTCCTTCACCCGGCCGATGTCGACCCAATCGGCCGGTTCGGCTTCGTTCAAATAACGCTGCCCGTTGACAAACAAATCCGTTCCCCCGCACACGATGCGGGAACGATTCCCGGAAAGCAGCTCAAGCGCTTCGCTTAAGCTGCGAGGCTGAAACCAGGCCATGGTTGGTTCCTCCTAAAAGTTTTATGAAGGACTACTTCTATAGAAAATACTTCGCAATAAAACTTGCTTCGAAAGCACCCTCGGCTCACTCCAGCCCTGTCGCCAGATCCTTGATCCACGGCAAAGCGCGCAGCGGCTCGATTTTGACCTCCGTGTCCGGCACGGCGCGGATGCTGCACAGATACCCCGCTTTCCCGTTTACGAGTGCGGAGCATTCCTTGCAGGCATTCGCCGAACGGCAGGAATATCTGACCGAAAAAGAAGGATCCTGATGTTCCCGAATCCAGAAAATAGCGTCCAGCAGGCTCATTCCGTCCTCATAAGGGACCTCAAACTGTTCGGTATATTCACCGTTTTCGGCATCTCCGCGCAGGACGTTTAAATTGACAACCGGCATCATGCAAATCTCCCTTCTGATTAAACCTCTATGGGGCTTTCTTATTTAACGGCAGCAGGCAATTCGATCTGCCGGAGCGTCCATTCCCCGTCTCCGTTCAGTTCAAAGCTTGAGCTCAATGGGACATCCATCGTTTCGTCATGGTCCAGACGGACGTGCGCACCGCGTGTTTCCTTGCGGGCCAGCGCACCCAAAATGATGGCTTCGCTGATTTTAAGCAGATTGGCCGCCTCGATTTTTTCAATCAGGCTTAACGCAAACTTGCTCGGCCGGGCAAGCGAAATGGCCTGCAGCTCTTCCTTCAGGCCAGCCAGCGCTTTCTGCGCTTCAAGCAGCCCGCTTTCCGTCCGGAGCGGTCCGGCGCCCTGCCACATCACCTGCTGAAGCTTGCGTTTGTAGGCCTGCAGGGAAGCCGTGTCCTTCTCGACTGGCTGCGGATGCCAGAAACGCTCCAGCACGGCGGTTTCTTCCTCCAGCGCTTGGCGGACCGCCGCTTCGTCGATTTCGTTTTTCTCGCGAGCCGCGGTTTCGCCCGCAATCCGGCCCGTGACCAGCGCTTCCGTGATAGCGTTGCCGGACAGACGGTTCGCGCCGTGCATGCCGTAGATCAGCTCGCCAGAAGCCAGCAATCCCGGCACCCGCGTCCGCATGGCGTCATCCACTCTTACGCCGCCGAGCATAAAATGCGCCATCGGGGCGACTTCGACCATGTCTTTGGTCAGGTCCACGCCCTGGTTCCGCAAAATGTCGATGACCGGGCCGAACGCTTCTTTCAGCTTCTCCTCCGGCACCATCCGGAAATCGAGGTAAGCTCCCCCGTGCGGCGTGCCGCGGCCGGCTTCGACCTCGCGGAAAATAGCCAGAGTAGTCTGGTCGCGCGCAGCCGTATACCGGCCTGCCACCTCGCCGTTGTATTTATCCATAAACTCTTCTTCATTGCCGTTTAAGAGACGGCCGCCGAGCTTGTAGCGGAAAGGATCCCACATAATCGGATCGATGCCTACGAGCGGCGGGAACAAGTGGGCAATCGGGAAAAACTGCACCATTTCCATATCCCGCACCTCTGCGCCCGCTTCAGCCGCGAGTACGTAACCGTCGCCGGTCATGTTGGCGGAGGCGCTGTTGCGGGCGAACGCTTCCGTCAGGCCGCCCGTCGCCAGGATGATCGAGGACGCCGCGATGCTGACCGGCCGGTACTGCTCCATTTCAAAGCCGACGGCTCCAACCGCTTTTCCGTCCTCGACGACGATTTTGGTAATCATGATATTTTTCAGGCGTTTGATCTTCGGATCCCGCCAGATGGATTTCTTTAACCCGGCGGATGTCGCGCCGCCCGTGTTCAAAATATCCACGTAAACGCAGCGCGCTTTGGAGTGCCCTGGCGCAAAAGCCTGGGATCGTTTGCCTTCAGGCGTCCGCGCCCATTTGACCCCGTAACGCTCCGCCTCCAAAATAACCTCCGGCCCCCGGTCCACGATCGCACGGACAATGGACGGATCGGCCAGCCCACGGCTGCCTTTCATCGTATCCTCGAAATGGACCTGCGGGTTATCCTCTTCCGCTTCTCCCAAAGCTACGGCTACGGTCATCTGCGCCAGAATGGTCGCTCCGCCCCGGCCGATCAAACTTTTGTCGGTCAAAATAACGTCGGCACCTTCGTCCGCCGCCGCCCGGGCCGCCATCATGCCGGCCGCTCCGGCGCCAATAATCAACACATCGGTCCGTAAATGAAGTTTCTCCACGGTTTCTCCTCCTTCGTGCGCCCGTCAGGCGTTTTGTCCGAATGTTTTGCCTGGTGCCTGAACGGTGATCCCTGCGGCCTCCAGCGACGTTCTGATTTTGGCTGCAAATTCTACGGCATGAATCCCGTCGCCGTGAATACAGATCGTATCCGCCTGAATCGGAACGTCAATGTTTTGCTGCGACAAGACCTTGCCTTCCTTGACCATCCGGATCACCTGCTTCAAGGAGATTTCGTCATCCGTGATCATGGAATTGGGCAGCCGGCGCGAGGTCAACGAGCCGTCCGCCTGGTACGTACGGTCGGCAAACACCTCGCTGACCGTACGCAAGCCCGCTTTGTTTCCGGCGGTAAGCAGCTCGCTTCCGGCCAGACCGTACAGGATCAGCTCGGGATCGACCTTATAAACCGCTTCGGCAATCGCCTCGGCCAGCGCCGCGTTTTTGACGGCCATATTGTACAAATTGCCATGTGCTTTCACATGCTGCAATCGGGCGCCTTCGGCTTTAACGAAAGCCCACAAAGCGCCAATTTGATAGACTACGAGATCGTAAGCCTCCTGAGGAGAAATATCCATATCCCGCCGGCCGAAGCCGATCAGATCCTGCAGCCCTGGATGCACGCCGATCGCTACGCCACTCTCGAGCGCCAGCTTTACCGTCTTGCGCATCGTGGCCTGATCTCCCCCGTGGAAACCGCAGGCGATATTCGCGGACGTCACGTATTTCAAAACTTCCTGGTCATTCCCCAGCGTATAAGCGCCAAAGCTTTCGCCCATGTCGCTGTTCAAATCTACGATAGTCATGGTTTGTTTTCCCTCCCATTGTTTGTTCACGGCCAATCTGTAAAACTGCCGGTTTCCGATAAGAAACAGCCAGCCCCAGCCCATTGCGGCGCCTGAACAAGTCAGGCCTCCGGAATGGGCTTGAGGCTTAAAAAGGTTTAAAAAATTATAGATTGCCGCTTTATTCCGGCAGCCACTTGCTTTTCTCTTCTGCGTTCAAATGACGCAGCGCCTGCAGCTCCGCAAGCTCCACCTGCTCGCGCGGAACGACTGCTCGCTTCGGAAAGACGACCGGCGGCGCGGGTTTGGTCGCGTCCACGACCACGGCGCTGGACATGCGCGGCGTGTTTTTGCCTTCGGCGTTATACTCCCAGTTGGTCGGGAGCAGTCCGCCCGGGCCGTTCCATTTCGGGATCACGAGCAGATCCCGCTCGGCATCGAAACGGGTGCCTATGGCCCAGGCGATTTCTTCCCCGTTAAACACGTCGATGTCCTCGTCTACGACCACGATGTGGCGCAGGTTTTCCTGCTCGGTATTCAGCGCGGCAAAGGCCGCTTTTTTCACGTCCGAATCTCGTTCTTTGCGAAGCGAAATATAGCAGTTCATCCGGCTGTAGAAAGGCACGTTAACCGTCTTCAGGCTCGGCACGACTTGTTTAACCGTTTGATAAATGCTGCCCGAACGCGGCACGCCGCCTACCACCAGATGCTCGCGTCCAGATGCGACGATGTCCTGGAAAATCGCGTTGTTCCGGTGGGTAATCCGGGTGATGCGGATTGTCGGCACGGAGCCGCCGCCGAGGTAATGGCCCGGCCATTCGCCAAAAGGCCCTTCCGCATGGTCGTTGTCCGGCAGAATTTCGCCCTCCAGAATGATTTCGGCATGCGCCGGAACCAGCAGATCGGAGGTATCGGCCTTGACCAGCTCAAGCGCTTCGCCCATCAAGGCGCCCGCCGCTTCGTATTCGCCGCCGATGCCCTGTACCCGGGATACGGCGCCCATCAGAAAGCCGGGATGGTGGCCCAGCGCAATGGCGATCGGGGCGGGTTTGCCCTGCTGCTTATATTTTTTATAGATCAGGCCGCCGTGGTGCGCCCCCAGAAACCAGACGCCCATATCGCGTTCGTTGAAGATTTGGTGCCGATAAATGCCGGCGTTGATCTGTCCCGAATCAGGATCACGGATAATCATGACGCCTGCGGACAGGTAAGGGCCACCGTCGAGCTCGTTATGCACCGGAATCGGCAGCTTCGACAAATCAACGTCCTTCTCTTCGATCACCCGTTCCTTAACGGTAGCTTGGGACGGTTCAACGACGACCGGATCGATCGGCTTTTGCAGCTTCTCCCCGTAAACCCGCGGAATATCCTGCACTTCGCAGCCCAGATACAAAGCCACCCGCTCGTAGGAGGTAAGCAAATTAGAGATGCAGGCGATTTCCGAGCCTTTTACCTGGTTAAACAGGAGGGCCGGATAGTCGCCTTTTTCCGCAAGCGCCGCCGCATAGGCGGTAATGCCGAAACGCGGGTCCACCTCCGTGTCCACCAGACGAAGACTGTTTTCATTTTGCCGGACCAGCTGTGCCAGATAAGATCTCAAATCTTTAGCCATAGTCTTGAAGGTCACTCCTTTATTGTGGAAGTAAAGACAGGTCAACGGTTTTGTCAAACGGAATTTCCTCGGTGATGACGCCTTGTTCGATTTCGATGTCGGATACCTTTTTGGCACCGGCTTCCGTTACTTTCAGCCCTTCCGGCACTTTGGCCAGCTGGTTTTTCACAGCCGTTTGCATGACGTCTGCAGGAACCTGGTTGAACGCTTTCTGCATGGCTGTCACCGCTGAAGCCGGATCCTGCTGCGCACGGTCGTTAATTTCGGTACTCACCTGAAGGAAACGGCGCATGGCGTCCTGATTTTTGTCCACCCAATCCGTTTTGGCCATCACGACGATGCCCGCAAAATCATACGGCGGATCGTACAGCACCCGGTAATTGCCCGTAGCTACCATCTGCGAAATCGTCGGCTCGGAGGCCATGCCGCCGGCCGCCTTGCCGCTTTCGATCGCAGCCAGCATCGTTGCGCCGCTGCCGCCGTTAATGATTTGGGCGTCTTTGTTCCCGTCAATCCCTACCTCTTTCAGCCCCTCGCGGAGAACCGTATCCGACAAGCTTCCGACTTTGGTTACGGCCAGCGTTTTCCCTTTCAAATCCGCCAGGGATTGGTAAGGGGCATCTTTTTTGACTACTAGCGCGTAACCGCCGCCGTTAAAGATTTCGCCGTAGGCCTTAACGCCAAGCCCGTTTTTCTGCTGTCTCAGCACGTGTTCGTAAGAACCGAGCGCAATATCAAGGCTGCCGCCGACCAGCGCCTGCACCATGTCTGCGCCTGAGCTGAAATCTTCTTCTTTGACGGTGATTCCCGCTTTCTCGTAAGAGCCGTCGTTGATGCCGATTTGCGCGATAAGCGGAGTCATGCCGCCGCCGACCAGCCCGACGCGAATCGTGACCGGCTCCTGGGAAGATCCTGCCCCTCCGGCATTGCCGGCGTTTGAGCCTGAAGCGGCACCCGAAGCCGTTTCAGCCGGCTCCGCACCGTTGCCGGACGATGCCGAATTATTGCCGTTCCCGCACGCTCCCAGCACCATCATCATCAGTACCAGCAGCGCAGCAATCGAAATCTTTGTTTTTTTCATTTTCCATGCCTCCCCTATCTCTTAATTGGATTTGATATTGAATTCGGCCCGGCTTTGCCTGTCAAGGCCCGCATAGTTTGAGCGGGCGCGCCGAAAACGGACTGGCTTAACGGTATTTCAGCAAACGGCGTTCGATCTGGATAATGATCTGCTCCAAAGCCACAGCGATGATCATGATCAGCACCAGGCCGGTGAAGATCCCGGTCGTATCCAGCATGTTCGAAGAATAAGTGATGTAATAACCCAGCCCACGGTTGGAGCCGACCAGCTCGGCAATTACCGAACCGATGAGTGCCATCCCGATATTCAGGCGGAGACTGGTCAAAATCCAGGTCGTAATGGACGGGAAAACGACCCAGCTCAGCTTATGCGTCCATTTGGCCTTGAAGGTGCTCATCATATCCAGCAGGTCCTTGTCGATATTGCGGACGCCCTCATAGGCGTTATAAAAAGCGACAAAGATGACCATCGCCACAACCATCAAAATTTTGGAGGACATGCCGATGCCGAACCAGACGATGAAGAGCGGGGCCAGCGATACTCTCGGAAGGCTGTATAAAGCCATGATGTACGGGTAAACCCATTTCTGAAAAATGCCGCTGAACGCTATCGCAATCCCGAGCAGCGTCCCGCCGACCATCCCGATCAGCAGCCCGACGACGGATTCCTGCAGCGTAACGCTTAAGTGGAACCACAAATCTCCGTTCAGGGTCATGTCGTAAATCCGCTTGGCGATCAGCGAAGGTTTGCTGACCCAAAAAGCGTTAAATGCCCGGCCCGACAGCAGCTCCCAAAGGCCGATAATTACCACGAATAAAATCACTCTTCCCAGCCAGATGTTTCTGCTTTTATACCTTCCGGGAGTTGTGGAAGGAGGGCTTGAATCCCTCTCTTTCGGTTCCGAGGCCATGATTTCCCTCTCCTTTCTATTCTTCGCTGGACATTTGGGCCCAGATCTCTTTCTGCAGTTCTTTAAACACGGGATCAAAGCGGATATCGTAAAAAGGACGCGGCCGCTCCAGGTTGACCTTGAATTCGGCCTTGATTCTTCCCGGCCGGGCGGACATTACGATCACCCTGTCCGACAAAGCGATGGCTTCCTCGATGTCGTGCGTGATAAACAGCACGCTTTTGCCGACGCGTTCCCAAATGTGCAGAAACTCCTCGCCGATCTTCACCCGGGTCTGCGCATCCAGCGGTCCAAACGGTTCATCCATCAGATAAATGTCAGGGTCATACGCAAAAGTTCTGGCCAGCGCGACGCGTTTCTTCATCCCGCCCGAAAGCTGTTTGGGATGGTAGTTTCCGAAGCCTTCCAGCCCGACCATTTGCAGCAGACGCTGAATCTCCCGCTCCTGCTCCTCTTTGGGCAGTCCTTTAATGACCAGCGGCAGCCGGATATTATCCGACACCGTTTTCCAGGGCAGCAGCGCGTCGTTCTGGAACACCATGCCGACCTGTCCGGGAATCTCCTTGACGGGCTGCCCGTCGATCCGGGCCGTGCCGGCCGCGGGAGCAAGCAGGCCGGATACCACTTTCAGCAGCGTGGACTTTCCGCAGCCGCTGGGACCGATGACGGAAACAAACTCGCCGTCCTCCACCTTCAGGTCTACGTTTTCCAAAGCTACGGTCCGCTGGTTTTTGGTGTAATACTCCACCTTCAAATTCGATATTTCCAATTTGGCATAACCCTTGTCAGTCATAGCCGCCCTCCTCTCCTTCGGATATAAAAAAGCTTTATCTAAAATCCAGGCAGCCTTGTTTCTCTGCCTCGTTCCATCGTGAATGCACTAAAGCAAACGACTGTAGACCCGCCCTGCAAAAGAGCCGCATCCAATCAGCGAAGGCTTTCGATTCCGCTTTCCAGGGTCTGCATCGCCGCCTCCCGCTGCAGCTGGAGGTCTTGGGCCTCTTCCAGCGGAATGAGGCGGAACCGCACCCGGCCTCCCAGGTTCACCTGTGCCAGCAGCGGCAGGTCGACGGCTGCCACCTGCGCGATGACCGGATAACCGCCCGTCGTCTGCCTGTCCGCCATGAGCACGATCGGATCGCCGCCCGGCGGCACCTGCACCGTGCCAAACGTAACGGCCGTCGAAATCATTTCGGCCGGCTGTTCGAGCTTCAGCGGGGTGCCGGTAAAGCGGTAGCCCATCCGGTCCGATTGCGGCAGCACCGAAAACGTGCCGTTTTCCAGGCCTGCGCGGCTTTCTTCGGTAAAGTCGCCGTATTGCGCGCCGGCGGTCACCCGGATTTCCGGATTTGCGGAATATGCGGGCCGCAGGCTTGATGCCGCCGACCAGCGGCTGACCGCTCCGGCCTCCTTATCCGCGCTGCGTGCAAGCAGCGCAAGCAGCTGCGAGCCGAGCAGCGTCGGCTCGCCGACCGGAAGGAGATCGCCGGTCCGGAGCGCGCGTCCCTGGTAACCGCCGATTCCCGCCCGCAGATAGGTCGAGCGGCTGTTCATTTCCGGCGGTACGTCGATGCCGCCCGCTACCGCGAGATAGGCGCGGCAGCCAAGCTGCATTTTCCCGAAAGAAAGCTCGCCGCCTTTCGGAACCAGCACCGTTCTCCATAACGGGAACGGCCGTCCGTTCAGCTTTGGCGACAGGTCGCCGCCGCAGACCGAAATCAGCGCCGTATGTTCAAAGCGGATTTCCGGGCCCAGCATCGTGATTTCAAGCCCCGCAGCGTCCTGCGGATTGCCGACCAGCAGGTTCGCCGTGCGCAGGGCAAAAGCGTCCATGGCGCCGCCGACGATCACGCCGTATTTTTGAAAACCAAACCGTCCCTGGTCCTGCACCGTAGTCAGCAGTCCCGGTTTGCCGATAAGCAGACTCATGACTTCGCCTCCTCCCAGTCCTCAAACTCTTCACGGGAGATCGGATAAAACCGGACAACGTCCCCGGCCTTAAGCACGGTCGGCGGCATCCTGTCCGGAACAAACAGCCGGACCGGCGTTTTCCCGATCAGCTGCCAGCCGCCCGGGGTTTCAATCGGATATACCCCCGTCTGTTCACCGGCGATGCCAACGGTTCCCGCAGGAATCGCAAGGCGCGGGGTTTCTCTGCGCGGAGTCGCAATCCGGGGGGACATCCCGCCCAAATAAGCAAATCCCGGCGCAAACCCGAGCATGTAAACCAGATAATCAGCCGAGCTGTGAATTCTGACGACCTCATCCGGCGTTAACCCGTTTCGGTCCGCAACCTCCTGCAGATCTGGCCCCAAATCCCCGCCGTAGCATACCGGGATCCGCACCGTCTTCGGCACCGATGTCCCGGTATCCTTAAGGTCGGACAGCACTTCCAGGACGGTCGATTTTACTTTCTCAAAGGGGGTGGGCCGTTCTGTTGCTTCCTGCGTCACTGCCAAGTCCCCTCCCGCAGCCGCCCAAAGATCGTAATAAATCGTTACCGTCGTAAAAGCCGGAACATATTCGATCATGCCTTTAAAAGGATGCCGCTCCAGGTGCTCCGACAGCTGCCGGATCCGTTTGTGCGTCTCAAGCCCGATGGAATCGCCGAATTTGACTACCAGCGCCGAATCCCCGAGCGGCAGGATTTGCGGCTCGCTCCCTATCCCCTTTCCGTTTGAATTACTGTTTACCATACTGTTCCTCCTGAAAAGGGAAAAGCGCTTTTGAACTCCCTCAATCTGAATGGCTTAATCCTGATTATTAAAACTCGTTGTTTATACCGAAATTCGGAACTTAAAAACCGTTATTCGGTTATTATTTTATAGTTTATTTTGAAGGCATTTCCGTAAAAATCAAGGTTTTTTTCTGGGTAAAAGCCCTGAATCCAGATCAAATAAATCTTTTCCTAGACAAAATAATGCTGATCAAGCCACAACGTCTTTCCCGTTTTCCACGTCCAGTCCGATCGGCTCCCACTTGATCAGGAGCGTTGCCAGCAGGCCCAGGATAGGAACGATCGCCAGCAGCAGCAGCGTGTTGTAAAGGCCGATCGCCGCCAGCACCACCGGGAAGAGAAAAAAGCCAAGTACGCTGCCCGCCCGGGTAATGCCCTGCCCGAAGCCGGTTCCGAGCCCCCGGAGTTCAGTCGGATAAGACAACGTTGCCATCGTCATCCCTTGCGAGCCCGGGCCAAACGCATGCCCGAAAATAAACGCCGCCAGCAGCACCGCGGAAATTCCGGCATATGCGTTGCCGGTGGTGCCCATCAGCAGAAGACCGAGCCCGGCAAGCACGTATCCGAGGATGGACAGCTTGCGGACCCCCCAGCGGGTATTCAGCGATGCGCCAAGGAAGCCGCCGAGAGCACCGAACAAGTTAAAAACGATGGTGCCCACGATAGCGTAGATCACGCCTTTGCCGAACAAAATGCTTGAAATGGTCGGGATGTAAAACCCTACCGCAAAATATTCCATGCTTTGCGTGAAGGTAATAATGGAGGACAGCAAGGTTCTAAGCTTGTATTTGCCTTGGAAGATCGCTTTGTATGACGGTTTGGCCTTTGGAGCCTGCCCTTCGCCGCCGGCTTCCGCTCCCTTCTCTACCACCACTTCAATGTTGTAGGTTTTGCGCAGCACCTGGGCGCTTTCCTCGATCGATAAATGATGCGCCGCCCAAAGCGGGCTTTCATTCATAAAGAAATAGCGGAGGAACAACACGATCAGGGCAAAAACCCCGCCGATGCCAACGGACCATCTCCAGATGTATTCGTGCTGGTCCAGCAAATAAAAAGGAAGCGCAATAAGTCCCGTAATCGACGCGGCTGTAAACCATAAAGGACACCAGAGCGTAACGTTGCTCCCCTTTTTCTTAAGGTTGCTGAACTCCGCTATAAAACTTAAAGCCACCGGAATGTCCAGCCCTACGCCGATTCCCATCAACAGGCGGAAAAAGACGAGCCAGCCGAAATTGGGGGAAAGCGCGGCACCAAATGCCGCAAACACCATCAGGAACAAGTCAACCAGGAACATTTTGTTCCGTCCGAATTTGTCCGTGTAATACCCGCCGAAGATTGCTCCGAGCAGCGAACCCACCGCCATAATCGCCGTCAGGCTGCCCAGTTCCACAGCCGATAAACTAAATTGCTCCTGAAGCTGGGCCGTACCGATGCCAATGCTTGTAAAATCATAAGCATCAACGAATACGCCGGCCAGCGCCAGTAAAATAATTTTAAAACCGGATTTGCTGACCGGATGGGAATTCACGAAGTCTGAAATATCTTTTCTGCTGGATACACGAAGCACCGTTGGTTCCATCTCATCCATCTCCCCTTTCTTTATGTACCGAAATTCGGAACTATTGATCCGAATTATGAAAGCCAATATATACGATCATTATAGTAGGAATTGAAAGGAAAGCAAGAGAAAAATCAAAAATTTTGTCTGATTTTTGTCTTCAACAGCATTTATGATAAAGACGGCATGCCATTTTGGCCAAACTGGTTGTATACTTGATACTTAATAGGAAACCTAAGGGAATTTTTTCAGGAGGAAACACGTGCAAAACAAAAACAAAACGGTAGTCAGATCGATGGATCTGCTGAATCTTTTTCTGAATCATCATAAATTGAACATCAATGAAATGGCGAAGCTTTCGGGGATTCCCAAAACCTCGGTACACCGCATGATAGGGTCGCTGGAGGAAATGGGGTTTCTGAATAAAGACAAGGAAGGGAAATATTCGCTTGGGCTTTTGTTCCTCCAATTCGGGAATCTGGTGGCCGAACGGCTGGATATCCGCCACACGGCGCTGCCGATTATGGAAAAGCTCAGAAACGACATCAAGGAGGCCGTTCACCTGGTAATCAGGGACGGCAGCGAATGCATCTATATCGAAAAGCTGGACACGGACCACCCGGTCCGCCTGTTCACGAAAATCGGCAGAAAAGCCCCGCTTTACGCCGGAGCCTCTTCCCGGATCATTTTGGCCTTCATGCCGGAGGACGAAAGAGAAGCCTATTTGAATACAACGGACTTGAAACCGATTGCTTCCGGAACGATCACCGACGAACAGGAATTGCGGAAGGCCGTGGAGGACTCCCGGTTAAAAGGATACAGCTTCAGCCGCTCGGAACTGGAAAATTATACGGTCGAGCTGAGCGCTCCCATCTTTGACCATTCGGGCCAAATCATCGCGGCATTGAGCACCGCCGGTTTGGAGGTTCAATTCGAGCCCGGACGGGTTGGGGAATTGGCGTTGAAGGTATGCGCCGCCGCGGACGAAATTTCGCAGAAGCTGGGTTATTCCCCGGCGGTTCAAGCCTCAGGCACATCTTACGTTTCGAATCATCAGATTTGAAAAAGGCGGCCCTAGGCCGCAGCGCAAAAGAAAAGCCCGGACGGAGAGAAAAGATATTCTCTGCGTTTGGGCTTTTTTACTTGCTATTGGGCTGTTGCAGATATTACGGCAAGGCGGCTGCCCCCGGAATTAAACCATCACTTTGCAAATGTCGTTGGTGAATTCCACCGGATCCTGGATCGGCAGGCCTTCGATCAGCAGCGCCTGGTTGTACAGCAGGTTCGTGTACAGGCCCAGCTTCTCTTTGTCGCTCTCCAGGGAGGCTTTCAGGGAGCTGAACACCGGATGGTTGACGTTGATTTCCAGCACCTTGTCGGCTTTGACGTCTTCGCCGTTCGGCATGGAGCGGAGCACCTTCTCCATCTCGATGGTCAGCTCGCCTTCCGAGGACAGGCAGACCGGATGGCTTTTCAGGCGTTTGGAAGCCTTGACGGCTTTAACCTTGTCGCCGAGAATGCCGGCCATCGCTTCGAACAGGTCTTTGTTCTCGTTCTGCTCCGCTTCGGCTGCTTTCGCCGACTCGTCGGATTCGATGCCCAGATCGCCGCTGGAGACGTTTTTAAATTCTTTGTCTTTGTATTTGGCGATCGTTTTGATGGCAAACTCGTCGATATCGTCGGTGAAATAAAGCATTTCGTAGCCTTTATCGGCCACCAGCTCGATTTGCGGCAGTTTCTCGATGCGTTCTACCGAATCACCGGTTGCGTAATAGATATATTTTTGATCCTCCGGCATGCGGGAGACATATTCGGCGAGAGAAACGAGCTTGTTCTCCTTGGAGGAATGGAACATGAGCAGGTCCTGCAGATCCTCCTTGCTCGCGCCGAAGTCGCTGTAAGCGCCGAATTTAAGCTGTCTGCCAAACGCTTTGTAGAACTTTTCATAGTTATCGCGTTCGTCCTTCTGCAGACCGAGCAGCGTGCTTTTGATTCTGTTCTTGATATTTTTGGCGATCAGCTTCAGCTGGCGGTCATGCTGCAGCAGCTCACGGGAGATATTGAGCGACAGATCCTCGGAGTCAACCATCCCTTTGACGAAGCTGAAATAGTCCGGCAGCAGGTCGCCGCATTTTTCCATGATCAGTACGCCGTTGGAATAGAGCTCAAGGCCTTTCTCATACTCTTTGGTATAGTAGTCGAAAGGTGTGTTCTCCGGAATGAACAAGATCGCATTATAGACGACAGCGCCGTCTGCGCTGATGTGGACATGCTTCAGCGGTTTGTCGAAGCCGTATCTTTTTTCAAAATAGAAGTTTTGGTAATCCTCGTCGGTCAGCTCGTTTTTGTTGCGGCGCCAGATCGGCACCATGCTGTTGAGCGTCTGCTCTTCGGTGTAGTCCTCATATTCGTTCTCTTTGCCTTCCACCGCTCTTTGCCGGGTGACGTCCATCTTGATCGGATAACGGATGAAGTCGGAATATTTCTTGATGATGGATCTGAGGCGGTATTCTTCCAGGAATTCGTCATATTGCTCGTCTTCCGTGTTTTCTTTGATTTTCAGGATAATATCCGTGCCGACCGTTTCCTTGGAAGCAGGCTCAATCGTATAGCCGTCCGCGCCTTCGGACTCCCATTTGAACGCTTCGTCGCTGCCCAGCGCTTTGGAGATCACGGTTACGTTATCGGCGACCATAAACGCGGAATAGAAGCCGACGCCGAACTGGCCGATAATGTTGAAGCCGTCTTTCGCTTCGTTTTCGTTTTTGAACGCCAGGGAGCCGCTTTTGGCGATGACGCCCAGGTTGTTCTCCAGCTCTTCGCGGGTCATGCCGATCCCGGTATCGGACAGCTTGAGCGTTCTGCTGTCTTTATCCACGGACACTTTAATATAATAATCCTCTTTGTTGAAGGTCAGGTTCTCGTCGGTTAACGTTTTGTAGTAAATCTTGTCGATGGCGTCACTGCTGTTAGAGATCAGTTCGCGGAGAAAAATTTCTTTTTGCGTGTAAATGGAGTGAATCATCATGTCCAGCAAACGTTTGGACTCGGCTTTAAACTGCATTTTTGCCATGAAGCGTTCTCCTTTCAAGCTCAATATGGGTAGGGATAAGGAATGGATTTGAACTTTCTTTAGCACTCATCATTCCAGAGTGCTAACCCTTTTTTATATAGCATTATTAGGTATTTATGTCAACTCTGCAAGCAAACTATCATCCCCTGTGACGGTTGCCAGTCCGCCAGATTCTGCTATGATGATACAAAAGATGACCGAAGAAGGTGTTCTGAAGTGCGTCCCGGATTCTATTCTCCCATCTACAAGAAATCTTCTTTCCTGCTGCGGCGCCTGTCCATCAAAAACCGGCTGCTGACCGCCTTTCTCATCACTTCCCTGCTGCCGGTCGCCATTGTCGCTTTTTATTCCAATCAAATCTACGAAAATTCCATTACGGGAAAAATCAGCGCCTACTCCAGCCAGACGCTGACGGAGCTGACCCGGAACATTTCCCGCGAGCTCGGGCAATACGAAACGCTCAGCGAAAATATCATCATTAACGACTCCATTCAATACGGCCTCACCCATTACTCCGCTTTGAGCGATATCGATAAAAACACGCTGCAGACCCGGATCCGCAACGAGCTCGGCTCGCAGTTTTTCAGCTTCAGCAATCTTTCGAACATCGTGATCATGACCAATGACGGGTCCAGCTTTTTCGATTTGGGTTATCAATGGTACCCGGACAACCAGCTCGGGAGCATGGTCAAGCAGACGGAAGGCGCGCCGAGGAACGCCTACTGGTCTTATCTCCGGTCCAATCGCGGGAGCACCGTCATTGCGCTCAGCCGGAAAATTTACTCCGCCGACAACCTCAATCTGCAGATTGGCTATCTGGTCATTGCCATGGATGAAAAAGTGTTCGCCCGCAACATGTTCCAATCGGTCGATTTGGGCAAAGACAGCAGCGTTTACGTCACCGACCGGAGCGGCGTCATCATCTCTTCCAATAGCCCGGCCGTCCAGCAGGGCAGCCTGAACCGGGCCGATCTGACGGAACGGATCGAACGGCAGCATGAGGCGGGGTCGCTGCGGGCTTTCCAGACCAAAATCAGGTCCAAGCAGTATCTGGTCAGCAGCACCTACATCGATGCGGCGAATTGGTATTTGATCGGTCTGATCCCCCATTCCTATATCATTTCAGAGCTTGGCGACCTGCGGGGAAATATCGTGCTGCTCTGCCTGCTGACCTTGGTCCTTTCCAGCGTGATCGGGCTTTGGATTTACGACAGCATCAACTCGCCGCTCCGTTCCCTGCTGCGTTATGCCAAACGGATCCACAAAGGCCGCTTCGACCCGATTCCGAAGCCGGTGGCTCCGCCGGATGAAATGCAGCAGCTGACCATCACGATCCACGACATGGTGACCGAGCTGAAGCTGCTGATCCGGCAGGTACAATTGGAGCAGCAGGCCAAACGAGAGGCCGAGCTGAAAATGCTGCAGGCGCAGATCAATCCTCATTTTCTGTTCAACACGCTGAATTCGCTGAAGTGGAGCGCCATGCTCAGCGGCAACGAATCGCTCACCCAAGGCATCGGCTCCTTATCGGAGCTGCTGCGGAATACGATTCTTGTGAAGGAAGAATTGATTCCCTTAAGCAAAGAAATGGCGAATCTTCGCCATTACGCCAACATCCAGCGGATCCGCTACGGGGATTCCTTTGAACTGGACTGCCAGGCCGTCGAGCCGGATGAAGACGTCATTGTGCCAAAATTCATATTGCAGCCTATCGTGGAAAATTCGATCCTTCACGGCGCCGAAAACAGCAAACGAACGTTTATTACCGTCCGTTTTGCCGTCCGCGGCGGCGATCTGACGCTGACCTTGGCCGATGACGGCAAGGGGTTTGATCCGGCGGAGCTTGAGCACAAAAACAATGCGGGCAGCCGGCTGTCCGGCATCGGCATTCACAACGTCCACGAAAGGATCCGGCTTCATTACGGCGAGGCTTACGGGCTCCGCACGGAAAGCGCACCCGGGCACGGAACAAAAACCAGGCTGGTTCTGCCGGTACATTTCGTTCATGAGGAGGTCAAAACGTATGTATAAAGTGCTGATTGTTGACGACGAGCTGATTGTGCGGCATGCGGTTCAAACGCTGATCCGCTGGGAAACCGGACGGTTTGTTTATGCCGGTTCCTGTTCCAGCGGGCAGGCGGCGCTGGAGGCGATCCGGCCGGCCGCCGCTTCGGATGTTTCGGAGAATTCAAGTATACAGGGCACAGGCATCGACATCGTGATCACGGACATCAAAATGCCCGACATGGACGGCATCCAGCTGATCAAGCAGCTGAAAAACGAGCCGTTTGACGGCGAGGTGCTGGTCCTCAGCAACTATAACGATTTCGAGCTGGTCCGCGAAGCGCTGAAGCAGGGGGCTCACGACTATATGCTCAAGCTGTCGCTGGAAAGGGACAATTTTATGAAGGTGCTGCACGAAATCGCCGACAAGCTGGACAGGAAAGATCGCCGCTATCAGATTCATGGCCAGCTTCCTCCTTCCGCCGGTTCCCTTTTCGAAAAAGCGTTCAGGCAGCTTTCAGCGGAAGCCTGGAACTCTACTTTCCCCTTGCCTTCCCCTTCGGAAGCGCCTGCCGTAAAAACAAAAGCGGAAGCGCTTCCGGGGTTCGCCCCCGGCGAACAGGTGCTGCTGTTCCTGGCCGTCCCTTCACCTGCATCTCCTCTGTCGCAGGAGGAAACCGGGCGCCTGGAGCCGGCTTTAATCAGCCTGCTCGGCGAGCTTTGCCCCGATTCCGCTCACCGGTCGGCCGTAACCCTGCAGAACGGGGGATGGCTGCTTGCCGTGAGCTGCGACCCGGATTGCGGGGCGGAATGGCCGGAGCACCTGGCTAACCGGATCGCCAGCCTGATGCATATGTATTACAACCTTCAGACGGGGATTGTTTATACGGAAGGCGCAGGCACGGTACAGGAGCTTAACCGGCAGATCCGGCAATGCAAAGCCGTACTGCCCGTGCTTTTTACGGAACCTGGAAAGGCCCCCGCCATTTTGCCGGCTTCGGCAGCCCCGCCGCTCAGCGCCGTAAACATACCGGGGCAAGCTGCCTCGCTTTATCCTTCGGACCCGGATGGGGTTGCCTATCCGTTTTCCGGCGCGGAACCGCATTCCGGTCCGGGTTCGAGTTACCGTCCGGAAATCGTCAGCGTGCTGGAGTATTTGCACCGGCATTTCGCGGAACGGATCGTGCTGACGGAGGTCGCCGCTTATGTCAATCTGTCCGAAGCCTACCTGTGTCAGCTGTTCAAAACGGAAACCGGGCAAAGCATTCTGACTTACCTGAACGAATTCAGGATGGCCAAAGCTTACGAGCTGCTGTCCTCAGGACGTTTTCTCGTGAAAGAAGCGGCAGCCGAGGTCGGCATTCATGACCCTTATTACTTCAATCGTCTGTTTAAACGCCAGTTCGGTGTTTCTCCCAAAAAAATCATCCCTCAAACCTCATAATGGTAAACGCTTACTAAAGCGGTATTCCTATACCAGCTGACATAAAAGGTTAGAGGTTTCCCATCAAACTGGACGATTTTAAGCTTCATCGTAAAATCGTCCAGTTTTTTGTTAAGTCCGTGTAAAATCCCCAAAAATCGTCCAGCTGATTCCGCTGTTTTGTATATTTGGCAATCGGCTTTCCGCTTATATAATGAACACATATTTTTCAGGGGAGGTCATTCGATGAGCTTAAAGACACGTATTAAAACCTTAGGCATTGTAGCAACGGCATTCCTTGTCCTTTCAGGCTGCGGCAGCAACGGCGGCAGCAGCTCGGACAGCGCAAGCAATAACCCGGGCAGCAATGCCGGCAGCAGCTCCGCTTCTGCGGGTACTAGCGGTTTTGCCGATCCCGAGCTGAACATCGCCGTCTTCCAGGGCGGCTACGGCCGCGAATATTGGGATACGATCGCCGAAGATTTTATGAAAGCTTATCCCGGCACCAAAATCAACATTACCGCAAGCCCAAAAATCGCCGAGCTGGTGCGGCCAAAAATCGTCGCGGGCAACCCGCCCGATTTGATGTACGTCGCGGGCAGCGACAACACGCCGATCCTCGACGGGCTTATCAAAGACCATGCCCTGCTGGACTTGACCGACGTGTTTGACGGCCAGGACGAAAGCGGTTCGGGCACGCTCAAGGATAAAATTTTACCGGGCGTATTGGAATCACGCGCCATGTCCCCTTACGGAGACGGAAAAGTGTATCTCGCGCCGTTTAACTTCGGCGTCATGGGACTCTGGTACAACAAAAACCTGTTTGACAGCAACAACATTCCGGTGCCGAAAACCTGGGACGAACTGTTCGCCCTGAACGACACCGCCAAAGCCAACGGCCGGTCGCTGTTCACCTACCAAGGCCTCTATCCGGGGTATCTGGAGGAAATGATCGTCCCCTCCATCTACAATGTCGGCGGCCAGGACGCCTTGAACCAGTTTTTTGACTACGATCCCGCCTTCTGGAGCAGCGACAGCTTCAAGCAGGTTTGGGGCATCATCGAAAAAATCGCCACCGAAGACAACGGCCTCATGAAAGGCACCGTCGCCCTCAACCACACCCAGGCGCAAACCTCCTTCCTGCAGGGCAAAGCGATGTTCATTCCGAACGGCACCTGGTTCGAGGACGAAATGAAAGACGCGCCGCGCGAAGACGGCTTCCAATTCGGCTTCCTCGGCGTGCCGGCCTTTAAAGACGGCGATCCGGTAACCGCGCTGACCAGCGTCGAGCAGATCGTCATCCCGGCCAAAGCGAAAAACACCGAGCTGGCCAAAGCGTTCCTCCGCTACCTCTACACCGACGAAAGCGTGAAGCTGAACGCCGAAAAATCCAAAGCCGTGCTTGCCGTCAAAGGCGCGCCCGATCTGGCCAAACCTTACATCTCCGAAACGACCTACAACGTCTATAAAGCCGTGGACAGCGGCATGGTAGCCGTCAACGGCAGCTTCAAATCCGTTGCCAAAGGCAGCAAATACAACCCTAGCGACGAGGTCTACAAGCCGATCTCTTCCATTATGAACAAACAGATGAGCCTCGACGAATACAGCAGCAAGCTGACCAAGCTCTATACCGAGCTGAACGAGGAGCTCGAGAAAAACGGGAATTAGGTTCAAAACATGGATCTGGCGATGCGAGCCAGCTTCCAGATCCATGTTTCGTGATCTTAGGTTTCATGGTCTTAGGCTTTATATCTTAGGTTTTATATCCTAGATTTTAAATCTTGGGTTCTCTATCTCGGTTTTTAGTTTATATTTAACGATTTAAAGTTTAGTCGCCGTACCTTTTCACGGCTATAACAAAAAGCTTTACCCCTAAGGTTCGAGCGTGGCCTTTAACACGCTCAACCTTTTACCCTATTACAAAATTCAGCTATGCAATGAACTTTTTGAGCCCTGCCAGTTCCCTCACCAAAGAGCGCTAAGCCTGCTTAACGGAGAGGGCGAGTGATTCTGAAGAAGCGAAGCGTCCGCCTGAAAGCTTTCCAAAGGAAAGCTACCTCGGAAGCATAGGCTTGC
Organism: Paenibacillus mobilis; assembly: GCF_058267595.1. NCBI lineage: Bacteria > Bacillati > Bacillota > Bacilli > Caryophanales > Paenibacillaceae > Paenibacillus > Paenibacillus mobilis. The sequence continues at coordinate 79,208 of NZ_JBZCMS010000004.1, read as the reverse complement.
TCCCGGATTTCATCCTTCTTAACCTAGTTAAAGAAATGCGGGAGGAACAGCGGTCGTAAGAACACTCGACATCGGAGCGGTCTGCCGAAGCGTAGCGCTCGGTCTGCATCGGAGGACCCGTCTGCAGAAGCGTAGCGCTCGGTTTGCATCGGAGCTCTGCACACATCGCTCGCAGACATTGCATCCCTGCTCACATCGACACCCCAGCTCAATAGTTCCTTTCGGAGGTGAATCCCCATGTCCATGAAAGCCAAACGCCAATGGTTCCTCTTGTTCTGTCTCCTGCCCGGCCTCGTGCTGATGGCTTTGTTCAAGCTATATCCGACCATTCAGGTGTTCCAGAAATCCTTTTATTTATGGACGGGAATCGGCGACAAGCCAAAATGGGTCGGCCTGCAAAATTTTACCGACCTGTTTCATGACGACGTGTTCCTGCTGTCCTTGCGCAACACCGGGTTCCTGATGCTGGTCGTTCCCGTCCTGACGCTGTTCATCGCGCTGGTGAACGCCTCCATCCTGACCCGCTCCAAACTCCGGGAACGTTCTTTGTACCGGACGGTTTTCTTTTTCCCGAGCATTTTATCCTTCGTAGTTATCGCAATCCTCTGGTCCTTTATTTATCACCCGACGATCGGCTTTCTGAACGCCGGGCTTGAAAGCGTCGGTCTCGGCAACTGGGCGCTGGCCTGGCTGGGCGATTCCCGGACCGTGCTGTGGGCGCTTGCGGTGACGATGATCTGGCAGGCAGCCGGTTATTACATGGTCATGTACATGGCCGGCATCGACGGCATTTCGCCGGAGCTCTACGAAGCGGCCAGCATCGACGGGGCGACGCCGGTCAGCCAATTTTTCCATATCACCATCCCGCTGCTGTGGGAGATCATCCGGATCACGATCATCTTCAGCATCAACGGGGTGCTGACGATCAGCTTTATCATCGTGTCCATCATGACCGCAGGCGGGCCGGACCGCCACTCCGAAGTCGTGATGACCTACCTGTACAGCCAGGCTTTCGCCAACTCCAACTTTGGTTACGCCATGGCGATCGGCGTGTTTGTTTTTATCGTTTCATTCGTGCTCGCCCTGCTGAGCAACCGGTTAACGGAAAGGGGGAACTCCTGAGATGTCCGCTGCAGCTAATGCCCAAACCACCCGTTCCTCCCATACGCCGCAAACCCTTCCCCATTCCGGGAAAAAATCGCTGGCCTGGATCGGACGGCTGTTTCTCCGCCTTATTTTAATCATCCAGGCCGTGATTGTCATTTATCCGCTGCTTTGGAACGTGCTTGCTTCTTTGAAATCCAATGAGGAGGTGATGGAAAGTCCCTGGAGCCTGCCCAAACAGCTTAACTGGTCCAACTACGTGGAAGCTTTTACTACGGCACGCATCGGCGATTATATGCTGAACTCCGTGTTTGTGGTCGCCATGTCGATGGCGATTCTGCTCGCGGTCGCGCTGCCGACGGCTTACGTGCTTGGCCGGATGTCCTTCCGGGGGAAAACGTTCATAACCAACGTCTACATGGCTGGTCTCTTTATCGGCGGCGTCTACATTATCGTGCCGCTCTTTATCCTGATGAACAATCTGCACATGCTTGACAACCGATTTTGGCTAAGCGCGGTATATGCCACGGGCAGCCTGCCTTTCTCTGTTTACCTCATGATCGGATTCATGAAAAGCATTCCCCGCGACTTTGAGGAAGCGGCTTTGATCGACGGATGCGGATATACCAGCACGCTGTTCCGGATTATTTTGCCGATTACCCGTCCTGCCGTCGTGACCCTGATCGTTTTTGGTTTCTTTGATTTCTGGAACGAATACGTGCTGGCCTTGACTTTAATTACGAGCGACGAGAAAAAAACCATTCCGATCGGCTTGTCCAATCTGATGCAGATTCAGCAGTATGCGACCGATTGGGGTTCGCTGTTTGCCGGACTGGTCATCGTCCTCATTCCGACCATTATCATTTATGCCCTGCTGCAAAAGCGGCTGACCGACGGCATGATGATGGGCGGCGTGAAGGGATAAGGATCAGCCGGTTTCGTAGAGAGCATAACCACACAACCAAATTCACAGCAATCACGGGAGGGCAAATTTGTGGGTTCTTTTGGCATCACCAACAATGATTTCGTTTGGAACGGGGAGCCGCTGCGAATCATGTCCGGCGCACTCCACTATTTCCGCGTCGTGCCGGAATACTGGCGCGACCGCCTGCTCAAGCTGAAGGCTTGCGGCTTAAACACGGTAGAGACTTATATTCCGTGGAATTTGCATGAACCTAAGGAAGGTGTTTTTCACTTTGAAGGCATGGCTGACGTTGTGTCCTTTATCACTTTAGCCGGAGAGGTGGGACTTCATGTCATCGTAAGGCCAAGTCCTTACATCTGCGCCGAATGGGAATTCGGCGGCCTGCCGGCCTGGCTGCTGGCGGATGCCAACCTTCGGCTGCGCTCGAACGATCCGTTCTATCTGAAAAAGGTCGAAGCCTACTTCGACGTGCTCCTGCCGCTGCTCCGTCCGCTGCAGTGTACAAACGGCGGCCCTATAATCGCCATGCAGATCGAAAACGAATACGGCAGCTACGGCAATGACAAAGCCTATCTGCAGGCCATCAAAAATGCCATGCAAACGCGAGGCATCGACGTGCTGCTGTTCACGTCCGACGGCCCGGAGGATTTTATGCTGCAGGGCGGGACGGTTCCCGGGGTGCTGGCTACCGTCAACTTCGGCTCCCAGCCGAAGGATGCCTTTGCCAAGCTGAGGGAATACCAGCCGGAAGGTCCGCTCATGGTCATGGAATTCTGGAACGGCTGGTTCGACCATTGGATGGAGGAGCACCATACCCGGACCGCCGATGATACGGCCCAAACGATTGCCGACATTTTGGACAGCGGCGCTTCGTTTAACCTGTATATGTTTCACGGCGGGACCAATTTCGGCTTCTATAACGGGGCCAATCATATCACCGCCTACGAACCGACCGTGGGGAGTTACGATTACAACGCGCCGCTCAGCGAAAGCGGGGTGCCGACGGACAAATTTTTTGCGGTGCGGGAAGTGATTTCGCAATTTGAGGAACTGCCTCCCCTTTCGCTCCCTGAGCCGATTCCGACCGCCGATTATGGCATAGCTACCATGAAGGAAAAAGTCCCTCTGTTCAGCTCGCTTGAGCAGCTGTCCGAGCCTCTGTACCGCTCTTCTCCGGAGCCGATGGAAAAGCTGGGCCAGCAATACGGCTTTATCCTGTACTCCACCACAATCACCGGCCCACGCCCGGAAATGGAGCTGGTGCTCCAGCATGTAAGCGACCGGGCCATCGTTTACGGCAACGGCCGTTATCTGGGGACGATCGAGCGCTGGTCGCCTTCCACGCTGCCTTTATCCATCCCTCCAGAGGGACTCAAGCTGGACATTCTGGTGGAAAATATGGGCCGCATCAACTACGGGCCGCTGCTGCGCGATCCGAAAGGCATCACGGAGGGCGTCCGCCACGGGAACCAGTTCCTGTACGGCTGGACGATTCATCGGCTTCCGCTGGAGCCCGCTTCCCTGAACAAATTGATCTACTCCGCCTGCGAGCCGGAGCCGGCGAATGAAACCGGGACCGGCGCATTCGGCGGCAAGGCAGCAGCCGAATGCCCGCAGCCTCAGCAGCCGGCGTTTTACCGCGGCACGTTTGAGGTTCAGGCCCAAGCGAAAGCGGATACCTTCCTGAAGCTGGACGGCTGGACCAAAGGCGTTGTTTATGTAAACGGCTTCAACCTCGGACGGTATTGGAAAGCAGGGCCGCAAAAAACGCTGTACATCCCTGCCCCGCTGCTGAAGGAAGGCCGCAACGAGCTTGTTGTGTTCGAGCTGCACGGCTGCGAACGGCCGGAGGTCCGGCTCACGGATCAGCCGGATTTGGGGTAAACGCCTGGGCCCGAGGGATCGGACAACGTTCGATTTTTTACCGGACTTTTTCTTTCTGCAAGATTTGAAGCTTCGGGAGGTGCCTGGCATGAACAGGAGCCGGAAACGGAACCAGAATCGAAATCAGAGTCGAATTCAAAATTGGAGTCGCGAATGGAAACCTTCTTCCAAGGCCGGCCGCCGGGTCAAATCCGCAGCGAAGAAGCGGACACGGCTGCTGGTGCTCGGCGCGTTTGCGCTTGTTCTGGCCGCGGCCGGGGGAACAGCCGTCAGCTTGTCCGCCGCTTTTTCCGGCGGGAAGGACGGCAGCCCGGAGGCGGACAATAGCCCAGCCATAACCGCCAATGTCAGCCCTGACGGCGCCATGCCCGGCAGCCCGGAGAAGCTGTCCGCCGCCAGCGCTGACGCCGTAATCCTGACGGTTGACGGCGAGCCGGTGACCGCACAGGAATACCGGCTGCTGATGAACCGTGAAAAAAGCGCCGTCACCACGTATTTCAAAACCCAATACGGCGCCGACGACCGGCCGGATTACTGGACGACTTCCTTCGGGGGCGAAATCCCGATCCAGCTGCTGAAGCAGCGGACCAACCGGATCGCCGCCGAAGACAAAACCGTCCAGCGGCTGGCCCGGCAGGCGGGACTCATTCAGGACCTTTCTTTCTCCCGCCTTCTTGCCGACTGGCAGGCGCAGAACCGGCAGCGCGGCCAAAATCTTCAATCGAGCCAGCCGGTTTACGGGCTTTCCTCTTTTACGCTGGACCAGTATTACGATTATTATATGAGCCATCTCAAGCAGCAGCTTCAGGAGAAGCTTGGCGAAGGAATTCTGAAACCGGCGGAAGCGGAAATGAAAAGCTATTACGCCGCTCATCCGGAGCTGTTTCAAAGCCGGGACGAATACGACATCGAGCTGATCCGCATCCCCTACCAGGACAACAGCAAAGCGGAAGCCAAAACGGCTGCCGAACAGGTCCGACAGGCACTGGACAGCGGAAAATCCCCTGCGGAAGCCGCGCTTAAGGCGAAGAAAGCCACCTACGGTAAGCAGACCGTTACGGCTGCCGGTTCAGGCGGTACGAGCGGTTCAGGGGGTTCAAGCCAGCTTTTTCAAAACAAAGACCTCCTCTCCAGTACCGCCGGGAACCTGCAGCCCGGCCAGCATTCCTCCATGCTGGATGACGGCTCCGGCTACAGCCTGCTGAAATTGGATGCGGTTAGACAAAATCAGGCCGTTCCTTTCGAGGAGGTTCAGGGGCAGATCCGGGAACAGCTGCTCCGGACTAAATTCGCGGACTATATCAGCTCTGCCGCCAAATCCGCGAAAGTGAATATCCAGCAAGCCCATTATGATCAAATAACGGTAAATTCAGAAGAACGCTAACCCGAAAAGGATAGTTTCTAAATTGTTTAGAAAAAGGAGCGGACGGATTTGAAGAAAACTTGTTATTTATTGATGTCAGTGCTGATGGCTTTAACTACTTTATGGGGCATCCCCTCAACCGGAAATTCCGCCGTTTACGCGGCTTCTCCGGATACCGGCACCGCCGGTTTATCCTCCTCCCCGGCCTCCGCGGCTGCTGCCGAAGCATCCGTGAACGCGGACGCCGAGCCGCCTACCGTAACGGGAACCACCTATTACGTGGATTCCGCGGCAGGCAATGATTCCAATACCGGCACAAGCCCGGACCAAGCCTGGAAATCCCTCGAAAAAATCAATGCCACCACCTTTGCGCCGGGCGACGCCCTGCTGTTTAAATCCGGCGGCGTTTGGAACGGCCAGCTGTGGCCTAAAGGCTCCGGCACCGAAGGCGCGCCGATCCTCATCGACCGCTACGGCGAAGGCGATCTGCCGGTGATCAACGGCGGTGGCGTGGCGCGGCCTTATCATCAGACCGGGGCTGTTTTTCTGCAAAATCAGGAGTATTGGGAGATCCGTCATCTCGAGGTGACCAATGACGACGATTTTGATACCGATCTGGTCAAAACGACTTACCAGAACGGTGAACCTTCCAACATCCGGGACGGTATTCTCGTTGTGCTGAACACGGACCAGGTGCCGGAGGGCGGCAACAGCGTCATGCATCACATTTACATCAGCGACTGCTACATCCATGATGTCGACAGCCCCGATGAATGGCCTAACGAATACAAAAATGCTTCTTTTAACGGCGGCATCATGTTCTACGTGATAGGTTCGCTTAAGCCGAACATGACGTTTGACGACGTGCGGATCGAACGCAACTTTATCAAACACGTCGACCTGCTCGCAATCGCTAATTTCAACTACACGACCAAAACCGATTTCCAGGATGAAATCGGCGGATACGGCTTGTGGCAAACCAACATCTACATCGGCCACAACTATTTGCAGGATATCGCCCAAGGCGGCATCGACCTTTGCGACGCCAAGGATGCCGTCGTGGAATACAACGTGCTGGACGGCTGGATGCAGCGGTACAACGCCCAGTCCGCGGGCATTTATCCATGGAAATCGTGGAATGTCGTGTTCCAGAACAACGAGGTTTACGGCGGTCCGACAACGACCGATGCCAGCAACGGGGACGGCACCGCCTTTGACTTCGATTCCCCGAACATCAACATCGTTTACCAATATAACTATACGCACGACAATCCGATGGGCTGGATGTCTTACCTGGGCCGCAGCGCCAATAACATCGCCCGCTACAACATCAGCGACGACGACGGAGAATACCTGATTAAATTCGGCTGGTTCGGGCCGGATTCCTCACCGACTTATTTCTTGAACAACGTGTTTGTCTATGACGGACAAAAAACCGCGTTTACGAACCGGAACGATGATATCGGGGCTTATTTCGATCAAGTGCCGTATTATTTCTACAACAATGTGTTCTACGACAAAACGGGACCTTCGCCGTCCACTTGGGCCGCTTCCCCTGATGACTACGGCACGGGCGAATTCAGCCATAACGCTTTTTATGCGGCCAACGGCTTCACGGCCGTCGGACTGCCGGAGGACCCGGATCAAGTAACCGCCGATCCGGCTTTCGTGGATCCCGGCCAGGCGCCTAGCGCAGGTCCCAACGGCGTGCTGAGCGGCGCGACCGTCTGGGACGGCTACAAGCTGCAGGAAGGCTCGCCGCTGGTTGACGCCGGCATTTACGTGCCGCAGCTTGGCGACAAGGATTTTTACGGAAACCCGCTTTATTATGGGGATGCGCCGGACATCGGCGTACAGGAAGTGCAGCAAGGCGACCGGGTAACGCCGGAGAATCCGCCGGAAATCGTGAACCTCGCCCTCGGGAAAAAGGTGACCACCGACTTTACGAGCACAACGCCTTATGCGGCCGGTTCGCTTACGGACGGCCTGCCCAGCACCTATTGGACATCAAGCACGAATAAGGAACAGTCAATTACGATCGACCTGGGCGAAGAAACCACCTTTAACGCCATAAAAGCCGGGGAATATGTAGCGACAGCGCCGGAGTCGGGGAACTACCGCCCCTTCCAGCCTGCCATCGGTTCCTACAGCTATGACTACTGGAACGGAACGGACTGGGTGCCGTTTTATGAAGGCTACGGTATCGGCGCAAGTCATACCGCAGTATTTGATCCGGTAACCGCAAGCCAAATCAGAATGACGATCCATGATGCCGGAAACGCGCCGGCTCTTACCGAGATTGCCGTTTACAACGATCCGGCTGCCAAAGCCGATCCGGCCGGCACGGCTCCGGACCAGCCCCAGGCCGCTGATGTAGACGTGATTGCCCACTATACCTTCGACAATGTGCGCAGCAACAGCAGCGAGGTGAAAGACAGCTCGGAAAGCGGGTTGAACGGCACCAAATCCTCTTCCGTAAGCATCGTTAACAACGACAGCTACAAAGGACGTGCACTGCGCTTCGGCAGCAGCGGTTCGGCGGCAAACAGCTACATTTCCATCCCTAATAACCAGCTGCTGAACCGCAGCGAGTACACCATCTCCATGTGGGTCAAACCGGATGATTTCGGCTTGTCCGCGCCTGCGGCCAACGGAGCTGAAGTGCTTTACTCCAAAGGAGACAACGCCAACGAAATGTACAGCGCCACGCTGCTGACCGATGCTCCGGCCGGCGGATTCCAGAATCCGTTTATCCTGGCCGGCAAAGACGGAGCCAAAGGCGCCCGCTGGTATCCGACCACTTTGGGTCCGAATTCGGAACTGACCGTTCCGGCCGGTAAATGGAGCCAGGTCGTTCAGACTTATGACCGCCACGACTATAAAGTTTATATCAACGGCGCTCTGGTCATGTCCGTGCCGGTGTCCGAGGAAGGCGCTGATTTGTTTGCCAATAACAAACCGCTGCTTCTAGGCAACCAATCCACTTCGGCCGCAGGGAAAAATCCTTATTACGGCCTGATGGACGAAGTGCTGATTCTGAGCGGTGCCCTGACAGACCAGCAGGTGGCCCAGCTTTACGACGGCAAGTTAAAGTTCAATCATTAATCCGCCTCTGACACCGGTCTCTTCACGGCGGCGATAAAAAATGCAAAAAGAAAGAAAAAAAATGCAAAAAGGAAGACAAAACCATGGCCCTTTCCATCCGGGAAGCTGCCCGGGTCCAGCCGGCTCCACGCCAGCTGGCCTGGCAGTCCCTAGAATTTTACGCTTTTATCCATTTTACCGTAAACACGTTTACGGATCGGGAATGGGGACTCGGCAACGAGTCTCCCTCCCTTTTTCAGCCGACCGAGCTGGACGCCCGGCAATGGGTGGCGGCATGCCAATCCGCTGGCATGAAAGCTTTGATCCTCACCTGCAAACATCATGACGGCTTTTGTTTGTGGCCAAGCGGCGTAACGGAGCATTCCGTCAAAAACAGCCCCTGGCGGGACGGCAAAGGCGATCTCGTCCGTGAAGTTTCGGACGCCTGCCGGGAAGCCGGGCTGAAATTCGGCATTTACCTTTCGCCCTGGGACCGGCATGAGCCGAGTTACGGGGATTCGGACGCTTACAATGATTACTTCGTCCGGCAGCTGACCGAACTGCTGACCGGCTACGGCGAACTGTTCAGCGTCTGGTTTGACGGAGCCTGCGGCGAAGGTCCAAACGGCAAACGGCAGGTTTATGACTGGGACCGCTATTACGCCGTGATCCGGGAGCTTCAGCCGAATGCCGTAATTTCGGTCTGCGGACCGGACGTCCGCTGGTGCGGCAATGAAGCCGGACATACCCGGACCTCGGAATGGAGCGTAGTGCCCGCGAGCCTGCAGGATAACGAAAAAATCCAGGAGAAGTCGCAAACCGAAGATGACGGGGTTTTTGCCTCCCGGATCAATTCGGACGAAGACGATCTTGGAAGCCGCAGCATCATCGAGAAGGCCGACGCTTTGGTCTGGTATCCGGCTGAAGTCAACACCTCCATCAGACCCGGCTGGTTTTACCACGAGTCGGAAGACGATCAGGTGAAATCGCCGGATGAGCTGATGGAGCTGTACGAGCGGACGGTCGGCGGCAACTCCACTTTCCTGCTGAACCTGCCGCCGGACCGGCGGGGACTGATTCACGAGCAGGATGTCCGCAGCCTGGCCGGATTAGGCGAACGAATCAGTCGACTGTACAGCCATAATCTCGCGGCGAACGCAGCCGTCCGCGCGTCTGCCAGCCTGGATGCGGAGCATGATGGCGCGTCTGCCGTCAGCGGCGGAAACCAAACCTATTGGTCCGCCCCGGAAGGCGTGGAGCGGGCCGAGCTCGAAATCGACCTTGGCTCCATTCAAACCTTTAACCGCATAGTGCTCCAAGAGCATATTGCGGTAGGACAACGGATTGAAGCCTTCCGGATTGAGATTCAGGAGGACGGAAAGACGGAAGACGGGCTGGGCGATGGATTGTCGGTAGAAACGCAAACCCGTTGGAGACCTGTATATGAAGGCACGGTGGTGGGATACAAGCACATCTGCCGCTTCGCTCCCGTCAAGGCCGCCCGCATCCGGCTGATCATCGATCAATCCCGCTGGTGCCCGACGCTGGCGAATGTCGAAGTTTATTTATACAGCATATCCGGATAAAAAACAAACGGCAGCCTCAGGACCGAATTAGCGTCCAAGGCTGCCGTTTATGCATGAAATTAGCTTTTTTACACATTTTAAAGGTATGGACATGGACAAAAATCTTCTATTAATCATTTGGGTCGTCGCCGGTACCCTTTCCGCTTATCTCATCCCAAAAGGGAAAGGACATATTTTTGTCCTAAGCTGGCTTGTATGCCAAGGGATCGCCTGGTTGATCGAAACCTGCCTTGTAGAATGGCATTTCATTGCATACCCGGTTCGTGAATTTCCTCAAGCCTCCCATATCGGGCTCACTTTCAAAGTGATCTGGTTCCCTTTGGTATGCAGCATCTTCATTGTATACAGTATCGGCATTTCGCGAACCCGCAGGTTTCTTCATTTCTTGTTTTGTATTGCTTTTCTTACGTTTTGTGAAAGCTTGATCGTCAAATACACGCGGCTGATAGAATACCACCATTTTAACTGGGCGCTCAGATCCATCTGCTTTCTGATTTTGCTAACAACCGTGGAGCGGATCGTCGATTGGTTTTTCAGGGCAGGCCCAAACGAAGACGAGGTCATTTTATGAGCCTTAAGGTGCAATACGGGATTCTTATCATGGTCTGGGTTGTATCCTTTGCTTTGTTTTTTTTCATTCCGCGGACAAAAAGACGACTGGCGTGTACCGCTTTCTTTTTTAAACAGCTGGTGACGTGTTTGATTGGCCATTTAGCCGTCGAGCTTGGTTTGTTGTCCTACCCTGTCCGGGAACTTTCGGACATTTACGTGACGAGCTTTACTTATGAGTACATCGCTTATCCAAGTATTTGTGCCCTTTGCATTTGTTACAAACCCGTCAGAGAACGGAGACTTATGGAATTTGTCTATTATGTCCTCTGGAGCACCGGATTAACGGTTATCGAGGTCCTGATTGAACGCTACACCGACTTGGTCCGGTACCTCGACTGGAACTGGTTTTGCTCCTGGAGCAGCATCTTCCTGACGTTTATTCTAACCCGGTCTTTCTGCCGGCACTTTTTTTCAACCTGGCACGCTCAACAAAATGCAGACATAACCGTAAAAGAACCGGAGACAGCCAAATGAAATGCACCTCTCAAAATAGACATTGGAACCCGCTTGGGTTTAGCCGATGGAAATTCTGAGGGTGCATTTTTTATGCTTCTCCCTTCCCGGTCGTCCATCCGTCCGGAGCGAATCCGGTTCTTTTTCAAGTGAATTGGATAGCAAAGTAAAGTGTCAAAGTCGTATTGACTTTGATGGCGTAAGTAGATACGATGATTTGGTTGTAAAACTGGAGACATGCTTGCAGAGAGGACTAGAGTTAAGTTATGAAAAAGAAAGCTGCGGATATCGCATTCATTATGTTAGGTGCCTTTTTATTCGCGCTGGCCGTCAATTTGTTTGTTATCCCGAATGAGTTTGGCGAGGGCGGCGTGACCGGGGTCACCATCATTTTATATTATTTGTTTCAGTGGTCGCCTTCTATTGTCAATATCGTCATCAACGGATTTCTGCTGATTGTCGGCTATAGATTTCTGGACCGGCGAACTACGCTGTACACGGTCCTTGCCGTCGCCTTTAATTCCCTGTTTCTGCATTTAACGGCAAACTGGAGGGTTCATTCCGACGAGCTGACCGTTAATGCGATTTTTGCCGGCGTGCTTGTGGGACTGGGCATCGGCTTGATCGTGCGGGTAGGCGGAACCACGGCGGGAACCGTGATTCTCGCCCGGATCGCCAATAAATATCTCGATTGGAATATCAGTTACGCGCTGTTGTTTTTTGATCTGATCGTCGCCTTTTCCTCCTATTTCATTATCGGTGCGGAAAAGCTGATGCTGACCATCGTCATTTTGTATGTAGGTACGAAAGTGATGGACTTTATCATCGAGGGGCTGAATCCCAAAAAAGCAGTAACGATCATATCGGAGAAGCAGGACGACATTGCCGAGAGGGTCATTACCCAAATGGACCGCGGCGTGACCGTGCTGTCAGGCCATGGCTACTATACCAAAAACCCGAAAGAGGTTCTCTATATCGTCATCAGCAAACAGGAAGTCTCCCCGCTGAAAAAGATTGTAAAAGCCGTCGATCCGGCAGCCTTTATTACCATTCATGATGTGCGGGACGTGTTTGGAGAGGGATTTTTGGACATTTCGAAGTAAGATATTGAAAGCCCGGCACATATCACTGTACCGGGCTTTTTTTCGTTTAAGAATTGAATTCCCCCAATAACCAACCGTCAATCGAATTTCAGGGTCCAGAACCGCTCCGTGCCGAAACGGTCCTCCAAATCTTTCTGGCTGGCTTTCTTGAGCTCAGGCACCCAGAACTGCGATTTATGCGACTGAACCGAAGCCGCTTTCTGTTTCACGAAATCTTTAACATCTACTCGGACGTCAGGCGGCCCGATGATATCTTCGCAGCCTTTTGAGAACGCCATCGCGCGGACCACCGGTCTTCTTTCAGCCGGCAGGTTCTCTACGCAGCGGACAACGGCGGCGCCGGTCGCATCATGATCGGGGTGAACCGCATAACCAGGATAAAATGTATAAATAACCGTCGGGTTCAGTTCTTCAATCAAAGCTGAAATCGCTCCGTCCAGCAGCTCACGCTCTTCGAATTCAATCGTTTTATCGTGGAAGCCAAGCATCCGCAAATCCTGAATGCCGATCGCCCGGCAGGACTGCGCCAGCTCTTCCTTGCGGATTTCAGGCAACGTAATACGGTTTGCAAACAGTGGGCTGCCCATGTTGCGAGCCATTTGTCCAAGGGTCAAACAAGCGTATGTAACCCGGGAGCCGTTTTTTACGTATTTGGCCAAACTCCCCGAGACGCCGAAGCTTTCATCGTCCGGGTGAGGCAGTACGACCAATACGCGGTGATTGTCATAACGATCCATATCCGTGATCATCTCCTCATCTCCATTCCTCGTAACGTCATTTAAAAGGGTACGGGCTGATTTGCAGGGCAACTACCAGCTTGCCGTCCTTGTCATGCCCGGCCAGAATAAGCCGATCATTTTCCGTCTCTTCATAATGGGTCAGGCCTTCGGAATAGATCCAGCCCTGCTCCATTTTGAGACCTACCCGGTAGGGTCCAACTCCGGAAATACCGCCATGGACGTAGCGGATGACCGCATTCGTAATAAAATTGGCGGCAGGATGCCGGGACGCGTCGTGGTGAGCCGCATAAGCCCCGTTTGTTAATTCAAGATGTATATATAAATCTTGGTCTTTCATCTCGTCGATTCTCTGTTGAATGTATTGCGGATCAATCGGCAGCATCGTATTCCCCTCCATCTATAGCGATCTTGTTTAGCAGGCGGCCTTAAGATTTGCGGGCTGAACATAAGGTTCGTCCCCACGTATCTCTTCGGGCGTTCTGCAGTTATGGTCAAATATCCAGCAACCTAATCATTTTATCATATTATGTCGCGGATTGCTTCCATCCTCGGCAGGCTCTTGGACAAAAACAAGCAGGCACCTCCTTAACGGCATGCCTGCTTGTTTTGGAAGCCGACGGTTGTCCGCTCCTTAAATGGAGATATCGAGGTTTTTCCCCAGATTGGGGCTGCCGCTTTTTTCGAGCATTTGCACGAGATTTTGTCCTTGCGTCTCCGCCTGGTTTTTCGCCATCGATAAAACCTGAATGCTGACGGCCTGAGCCAGCTTGGCTTGGCTCATAGACATAGATGTAGCTGGGATATCCATCTTCTTCCTCCTCCCTCTGTCCTTGTTATCGGTCGGCGGGAAGCCCAAATTGACCCTGGGGCCGAAAGTTTACATTTGAGGACAAAATGAATCCCCCTAATAAAAGAGATTATCCCGAAGTTCTTAGGATAATCTCTTAAAGTTGCCGAACCTGCGGTGATCGGATACGGTCCATTTATTCTCTTGTTGGTTATCCTTAATTTTATGCCCTGCGAGGTTATCCCTTCACGCTCCCCAGCACTATCCCCTTCACGAAATACCGCTGCAGGAAAGGATAAACGACCAGAATGGGAAGGGAACCCACGAAGATCTGGGCAGCCTTGAATGTCCGGTTGGACACGTCGGCCATAGCCGCCGCCTGATCCGCATTCATATGCGACAGATCCTCCTGCACGATGACGGTCTGCAAATAGGACGATAGCGGGTAGTTGTCAGGCGAATTCATTAAAATCAGCCCGTCAAACCAGGAGTTCCAATGACCCACCATCGTAAACAGCGTAACCGTTGCCAAGGAAGGCAAAGACAGAGGGGCGTAAATTTTCCACAAGCTGGTCCAGTAGCCGCCTCCATCCATAAAACAGGATTCTTCCAATTCCTTCGGCAGCCCCCTAAAGAAGTTGAGCAGCAGTATAACGTTAAATACGCCTACGGCGTTGGGAATAATTAAAGCCCACAGCGTATCCACCAGTCCGGTATCCCTCACGGTCACGTACCAGGGAATCAACCCGCCGGAGAACAGCGTAGTGAAAACAAAAAACCACGCGTAACCCGTCCGGAATTTGAATTGTGAGGGTTCCTTGGACAGCGGATAGGCAGTGAGAAGCGTAAGCAGCATACTGATTGCCGTTCCCAGGAGCACCCTCTGAACGCTGATCCACATGGACGCCAGAAACTGGGGCCGGTTCAGTACATATTCGTAGGAGCTCCAGGTGAATTCGATGGGCCAAAGCTTTACCGCTCCCGTCGTCGCCGCCCCTTTGGAGCTGAGCGATACGGCCAGAATATGAATAAGGGGCAACAGGCAAAGCAGGGAGATCCCGATCAGCAGGATATAATTCAGGATAAGGAAAATTCTGCGACCCGGCGTCATCAGATGCATCGGCTTGACCTCCTCCGCTAGAAGATTCGATAGTTCGCAAATTTGGATGCAAGGCTGTAAGAAGTGACGATAAAGATCAGGGAGACGACCGACTTGAACAGGCCGATGGCCGTAGCCACGCCGTATTGCGCATTTTCCAGGCCTATCCGGTAAATCAAGGTATCGAGAATATCTCCGCGTTCATATACGGTCGGGCTGTACATATTGAACACCTGATCAAAGCCGGCATTCAGCACGTTGCCCAGGCTGAGCGTAGCCAGCAAAATGATGATCGGCAGCATACCGGGCAGCGTGACATGCCCAGTCTGCTTCCAGCGGTTCGCCCCGTCCATCGTAGCCGCTTCATAAAGCGAAGGGTCAATCGACGTCAAGGCCGCCAAATAAACGATCGTGCTGAACCCGAATTCCTTCCAAACGTCGGTCACGACAAG
Source organism: Paenibacillus mobilis (assembly GCF_058267595.1). Taxonomy (NCBI): domain Bacteria; kingdom Bacillati; phylum Bacillota; class Bacilli; order Caryophanales; family Paenibacillaceae; genus Paenibacillus; species Paenibacillus mobilis. The sequence goes on along the minus strand of NZ_JBZCMS010000004.1, from coordinate 64,016 downwards.
CGTATAAGGAAACCAGGCGTTGCTGCCCAGGAAAAAGATCGGCTCTATGCCGAACAGGCCAAGGAGCTGATTGACGATCCCGGTGGTCGGCGACAGAATATCGATGAAAATGCCGCCGAGAATAACCCAAGACAAGAAATGCGGCAAATAAATCAGCGTCTGCACCCCGCGTTTGATCAGTTCGCTCCGCAGCTCGTTCAGCAGCAGGGCTATCGTGATGGGGACAATCAGCCCGGCAACGATCTTCATCGCCGCAATAAAAATCGTATTGAAGATGACATGTGGCGTATCCGGCAAAGCGAATACATACTTGAAATTATCGAGGCCAATCCATTTGGAATGAAGCATGCCTTTGAACGGGTCAAACTTCTGGAAAGCCATAATGATGCCCACCATCGGCCAATAACAATAGATCAGCACAATCACAATAGCCGGCAGAACCATGAGATGCAGCGGCCATTGTCTGCGCAGCTGCAGCGACAAAGCGGGCCTTCTGCCCGGCGAAGGGATCGTTTCACCGGGAGGGGAAGGAACTCCTGAAGGCCCTTCCCCTTTGTTCCGCTCAGAGGTTAATGCGAGGTTTTCCATTCGTTAACTTCCTCCGTAATTTGGTCCCCTCCCAGCGATTTCCAGCTCTTCACGAAGGAATCGAAGGAATCCACGGATGCTTCGCCGGTGATGATTTTGGTGAACGTTTCGATTTCGAGCTTGTCGAGCGTCACCTTCTTCTCAGCCATGGTTTCTGTAGGGGCCCCGACAAATCCGTTGCTGATGACTTTTCCGGCATCGTTCAGTATACGCAACTGCTTCATCGCACCGTCCGGACCGTTGGCGGCGTAGCCGGACCAGCCGGCCGGATTGGTCCCGTCCAGATAAGTCTGGAATTCCTTATACATGATTTTGGTCTCCGAGCTGGAAATATTGGCGTCGCTTTTACTCTTGAGCGCCTCCTCCAGCTCCTGCTGGCGGATCAAATCCTTGTTTGGATTTACGACCTCGACCAGCGAATATTTGTTGACCCCGATCGAATCGGTTGCCGTGGTTACTTGGCCGTATTTATCAAATTCGGCTTCTTCGCTGTACAGCTTCTGATAATACAGATTCGCCAGCTTTACGATCAACTCGGGATGGCTGTAGCCTTTCTTTAACACATAATATTGCGAAACGGAGAATGGCATTTGGACGGTAGCTTCGCCGCCATCCACTGAAGGCATCGGATAAGATACCCAATCGACCGATGGATCGGCTTTCACCATATCCCAGAACGGCCATGCCGGATACCAGCTTGGACCTACCACCATGCCGAGTTTATTGGAGGTAATGGTTTCGAACATCTTTACCGTATCCTTCACACCAAATTCCGGGTCGATCAGCTTCTCTGCATACATCTTCTGCAGCGTAGCCAGCGCCTCTTTCATTTCCGGCTGGATGCTGCCGTATTTGAGGCCGCCTGATCCGTCATCCACCCAGATTTGCGGATAAGCTCCGTATCCGTTGAAAATGCCGATGCTGTCCGTGCTCTGCCCGATCTTCTGAGTCAGCCCGAGGCCGTAAGTGTCGGCTTTTCCGTTGCCGTCCGGGTCGTTAGCAGCGAAAGCTTCGGCGATCTTCACGACATCGTCCATCGATTTTGGCGCAGGCAGCCCAAGCTTCTTCATCCAGTCCGCCCGGACCCAAAGCAGCGGCGCCGAACCGCCGATCACCGGCTGCGTGGACGGAATGGCCAGCAGCTTCCCGTCAAAGGTAGCGGAAGGCAGCGCATTTTCGTCAATCTTCATGACCGCTTTAAGATCATCGCTGGCGTAATTATTGAAAGCCTCCGTCAAATCGGCCAGCTGTCCGGCATCGGCCAGCTGTCTGAGCTGTGTTTCGTTGACCATCATAAAATCGGGCAAATCCTTGGATGCGATGGCGATATTCAGCTTGGAATCGTATTGGTCGCTCCCTGTTACCGTCCATTTATACTTCACATCAATGCCCATCTGTTTGTACAAGTCGCTCCAGACATTGTGTTCAATGTCCTGCCCCTCCGGAAACTTTACTTCTTCGCTTAGCATCTTTACCGCTGTCAGGGTTACGGGAGGATCATAAACGCCAAACGGATCACCGGGTTCACTGACCGCCGGGCTTGTACCGGCTGATGCTTCCCCTGTGTTGCTGCTGCCGTTTCCGCTCCCGCAGCCGCTGAGGGCCATAGATAACACAAGCAAACCTGCGAGCAGCGCCAAACCTTTTTTCTTTCTCTTCATTACGCTAACCTCCTTGTAATTGGGTAGACTGCATGCACAGCATAAGACCCGTTACCTGACATTAGTTCTGAAGGAAACTTTACAATGGCTTAACAAAAGTATAAGGGGACAAAAAAAGAGCTATCTAGTTTAAGCTCTTTACTTTGCTATCTTTTGTTTACTTGTTTGTGATTTCTCTGTACTCCTGCGGAGTCAAGTGGGTAGCCGCCTTGAAGAAACGATAGAAATAAGGGGGAGAAATAAAGCCGACCGCGGCCGCGATTTCATGAATTTTATCCGTTGTTTCCTCCAGTAGCTGCTTGGCTTTCAACAATCTCGCCGCCGTAATCGCTTCGGATAATCCCTGTCCTGTTACCTGCTTGTACAGTCTGGATAAATAAGAGGGGTTATGGCCCACCTTGTCGCCGATCTGCGTTAAGGACAGATCCCCCGATAAATTTTGCTCGATATATAAATTCACCTTGTCGATAACCTCATGCTGCTGCTCGTTTCTTCCGTTCTCCAAGCTTTCAAAGATGCAATCCGCAATCTGCCTGATATACGCTGCTGCGTCCTTCCATGATGAATGGCTGTCGTACCGGGTAAGCCTGCCTAGATCGATAAACCGGCCCCGAGCCGGGTCCAAAGCATTCTCGACGTGGCGAATATAAGGGAAATACAACGAAACGATCTGATAATAGACGGTGATTTTATCCAGCGTTCCAGCCGGGGAATTGTCCTCGAATATGGAGGTGGTCAAATCCTCCAGCAGTTCTCCAAAAGTCCTGCAATCTCTTTGTTCAAGGGATGCACGCATGAATTCCACCTTTTTGGTTACGGTCCGGACAGCAGCGTCTTTGCTGCGTTCCACCAGGCCTTTGCCGGTACGGGGTTCATGCTCGACAAGCAGCGTTTCCTCCACGCAGCCCAATCCACTTCCCAGCAGCAGCTTCAGGTCCTCAAACTTTCCGGGGATTTCCCTCCAGCAGACCCAATTTCCGGCGACAACCAGTGAAATTCGAAGTCCTAGCAGGCTTCTGGAACGGTTCTGAACCTGCTCCAAGGCATGTTTAACCAGATTAAAGCTTTGCAGGAGGTTCCCTCCGGTCACACTGCCGCCCGAAGTTACATTCTGAATAAACCAGACGTTCCGGAACGACTCGTATTCTACGGCAGCCATGCGGGCAAAAGGCTTTATGAGCTCATGAGCCAGCTGCTCCAGGGCATATCCGAATCTAGTCTTCATCCCCCGATCCAGGGCCGCACTTTCGTCGATCCGGCAGAGCACCAGCAGAGAAGGAACTGTCTCGTCCAGCTCAAACTTTAGTTCGGCAAAATCGGAGCGAGTGTCTTCAACAATATCCTGACCGTATAGCAGGTCGAGCAGAAACTGCCTCTGCAGCAGCGGAAGTGTCCGCGCCATCCTCTCTTCCGCCTGCACCAGCAGCCTGAAAGCATTAAACTCTTCTTCCAGCAAAACAATCGTCCGCCTGAGGGCAGCCAGCACGGCCTCATTGCCTTCAGTTTTCAAAATATAATCCGCGCTGCCGTCCCGGGTGGCTTCCTGAATAAAAGCGAAATCATCATATCCGGTCAGAAAAATCACTTTGGTTCTCGTCCAGCGTTGGCGAATCACCTTCTGCAGCTCCAATCCACTTAAACCCGGCATCCGGATATCCGTAAGGACGATGTCGGCCGGCGTCCGTTCCAGTTTGTCCAGAGCCGAAACGGCGGAGTAAGCCTGCTCAACCTCCAGATCCAGCCGGCTTGTGTGCTCACACAAATAAGTAAGCCCTTTCACAATAAAAGGTTCGTCATCCACGATCAGCAACCGGTACATCCTGGGTCTCCTCCTCCAAAGGCAAAATGATTTCGATCCGTAATCCTCCTAGCCTGCCGCGGGTCAACTGAAGTCCGGACTGACCGCCGAACATCAGCTGAAGGCGGCGGTGCACATTAACCAGTCCCGTAACTTCCTCCCCTTCCGTTTCCGGTCCCCGGAGCTTATCCTTTAAGCCGGATAATTGTTTATCCGTTAAAGCATCGCCGTTGTCCTCAACGGACAGTCGAAGACCGTCTACCTCCGCCGTCATTCGAATTTCGATCCTCCCGCCTCCCTCTTTGCTTTTCAAGCCGTGTTCATAGGCATTTTCGATTAAAGGCTGCAAGGTTAGCAGCGGCAGCGTACGGTTACTCCAGCCGGGCGGAATCGGGTCCCACTCTACGGTAATCCAGCTGTGAAACCGGATCGTCTGGATGGACGTGTAGGATTGGGCGTGCTGGACCTCGGCTTGCAGCCTCACTTCGTCCGAAGCGCTGCGGGTAATAAACCGGAAATATTCGCCCAGGTGACGGGTAAACAACACCAGATTGTCGATGTCCCACATCTCCGCCATCTGATGCAGCGTAAAAAAGCTGTTATACAAAAAATGCGGATTGATCTGCGATTGCAGCTGCTTGAGCTCCGACCGCTGGGCATGAATCTTCTGCTTGTAGACCTCCTGAATGAGCATCTGCATCCGCTGGACCATTTCATTAAAGTGCTCGTACAGATAATGAAATTCGTCCGGATGGCCATGGTGAAGCTCCACCTGCTGGAGGTTCTCAATATTCAGTCTCCGGAAGGCCCGGACAAGCCGGTTGAGAGGCTGATGAATCCGATTGTAAATCCAAACGCTGAAGGCTAATACGATCAGTAGAGAGAAGATGGACAAACCGATAAAGATAAACCGGTACATGCCCAGCGACTGCAGGAATTGGCGCTCCGGCGCATACAAGACGAGCACGGCATCCAGTTTGTCCGATGGCTGGACGCTCACCCAATAGCGGATTCCGTTCGCTTTAACCGGGATTACTTTCCCCGAAAGCTCCTTCAGGTCCCTGCTTCCCGCCTGAATTTGCTCCATCAGCTTGTCCCCGGTTTCGGCCGCAGCCGGTTCAGAGCTTTCGGACACGGACCAGGGGATCATATTCCCCGTCAGAACGGCGCCCCCGCTTCCGCCGACAGCCTGTTCCATCGCCTCCTGCACCCGGTAACGATCCAGCGTGACAAGAATCGCGAAGTTGGGGGCTTTGCCGGATGAACTGTATTCCGGATAAACCAGACCCATCTGCAGTTTGTTCTCGAATGTAAAAAGAAAGCTGGCCGACTTCCGCCTAATGGCCTCAATCTGTTTCTCAGGCATAGGTTCCACGTAGGTCGTGCCCCGGATCGTTTTTTCGATTTGGGGAATATAAACCTCGGCGCTCGTAATATAAGGATTTGAGCTCTGCAGCAGCAGCATTTTGCCCTGAACCCGTTCCACGGCCTGAAAATATTCCGTCCGCCCCAATGCCGGGGCGATCGTACCCAGCTTCTGAAAGTCGGAGTCCTGGGATAAATTGTTCATCAGCAGCACCGTGTTGCCCAGCTCCTGCTCCAAAGTCCCCATAAAAAACCGGGCCCGCGACTGCATGGAGCTGAAAATTTCCTTCTTGACGCTCCGCGAACCGGATTCGTTCAGAGCCATGGCCACTACATACACCGGCACGATCGCCAGCAAAAAAGCGAACACAATCCAGAAAAAAAGCGAGTTACGCCCGAAACGGGGACCCTGATTTTGCGGGACAGCCGGCAGGGGAAGGAGCCGTTTCATGGCCGCCCTCTTTCAGCTCCTTCAGGAGCAAACGTCCTAAATTCGGAAGGCGGCACGCTTTTGAATTTCTTAAAGGTCCGGCTGAAATAAGAAAGATCCTGGTAGCCGGAAGCCAGTGCAATTTCGGAGATCGTCATTTCCGTGTTGCGGAGCAGGTATTCGGACTTTGAAATACGGATATGGTTGACGTATTCCGTCACGGTCTGTCCTGTAAGCTCGCTGAACAGCCGACTGAAATGAAAGCGGCTCAGGCCCGCGAACCGGGAGAGCTGCGAGACGCTGATTTCCTCGAGATAATGCTGTTCGATATATTCAAAAATCGGAGCAAACCGCTCCAGATTCCTCCTTCGGGTGTTGTCGCCGGAAGACGCCTTCGGTGTCTCGGCCGTATATTCCCTTATCAGCAGCGTCAGCAGCCTGAAAATGGACGATTTTACCGCCAGCTCGTAGCCGATCTGCTGACTGGCAAATTCCTGCACGATGGCATCCATGACCTTTCCAACGGCCTCATCGTCCCGAATCAGATGCTGAAACAGAATCCGGTTCTGGACGAACGGTGCTATGTATTTCACCTCCATCGCATCCGGCGAAGGACTCTGCAGCAGAGACAAGTCGGAGATCAGGGCGTAATATTCCACCTCATCTGAAAGGGAGGTTCCCTGGTGCAGATCGTTGCAGTTCAGCATCAACACATCCCCCTCCCGGACCCGGAATGGGACGGAATTGCATTCTATAACGGCTTCTCCCTTCGTAAAATAAAGCACCTCCATATGCTCATGCCAATGCGGCGGAAACATCTCCCGCCCGCAGCTGCCATGACGGCAGGTATGCAGCTTGACCGGAAAATAAGGATCCGGCATATCCATCGGTTCGCGTAAAGAAGCTGGTTTGTTCATCTCTGATTCCCCCTGATCGCACATTTGTTCAAACAAACAGCAAGGTGGTGCATGGCTTTCCAGCCGCAAATCGATAACAATACAAATAAATCCGAAACCCTCAGGTGAACGGTTGAATTTCGCTCAGGGCAAAATATGCAGAACACTTTCAGGCGAACATTTCGTTTTAAAGGCGTATTTTTCCTTCTTTGCCCCACTCAATTTCTAAGGTTCACCTGATAAGTTTCTTAAATCGAAGGGAGCTGCTTTTATTTATGTCCATCGTCAAAATCGGCGTGATCGGCACGGGTTCGATCTCCGAATATCATCTCAAGCCTTACTCCGCTCATCCGGAAGCTGAAGTTTACGCGGTATGCGACCTGAATGAAGAGCGGGCCAACGCCGCCGCGTCCGCCTATGGTGCGAAGAAGGTTTATACCGACTACCGCAAGCTTGTGGCCGATCCGGACATCGACGCGGTCAGCATCTGCACCTGGAACAATACTCACGCCGAAATCAGCATCGCCGCGCTGCAGGCCGGCAAACATGTCCTGGTCGAGAAACCGCTCTGCAAGACCGTGGAAGAGGCCCTTCAGGTCCAGGAAGCCGTTCAAAGCTCCGGCAAGCTGCTGCAGGTCGGCTTCGTCCGCCGCTACGATCCGAACGCCCAAATGCTGCGCGCCTTCGCGGACAGCGGCGAATTCGGCGAAATCTATTATGCGAAAGCCTCCTATATTCGCCGCTTCGGCAATCCGGGCGGCTGGTTCAGCGACAAAAGCCGTTCCGGCGGCGGGCCGCTGATCGACATCGGGGTACACGTCATTGACCTCTGCTGGTACATGATGGGCCGTCCGAAGGTCAAATCGGTCAGCGGCAATACTTACAGCAAGCTGGGCAACCGGGCCCACATCCAGAACCTTTCTCGTTATCAGGCCGCCGATTACAACGCCGAGCTGAATGATGTGGAAGATATGGCCAATGCCCTGATCCGGTTTGAAAACGGCGCTTCGCTGATGATCGACGTCAGCTTCTCCCTGCATGCCAAACAAAACGAAGGCATCGTGAAGCTGTACGGCGACAAAGGCGGCTTCGAAATCGATCCCGAGGTTTGCATCGTCACGGAGAAAAACAACACCATCCTCAACATCCAGCCGCAAACCGACAGCGCCGGCTTCCAGTTCGAGAAAGCCTTCGAAAGCGAAATCGCCCATTTCATCGACTGCGTCCAGCACAATAAACAGCCGCTGAGCCCGGTGGAGGACGGCGTAGAAATCATGAAAATCCTGAATGCCGTCTATGAATCCGCCGCTACCGGCAAGGAGGTTTATCTATGAAAATCGGATTAAGCACTTACAGCCTGTATGGCGCCCTGCAATCCGGCGAGATGACCGTTGAGGACGTACTCGACTATACGGCCTCCATCGGCGGCGAACACGTCGAAATCGTGCCGCTCGGCTACAGCCTGACCGACAATCCCGGCCTGATTGACGCAATCCGCTCCCGGGCGGAGCACAACGGACTCGAGCTTTCCAATTATGCGATCGGTGCCAACTTCCTGACGGACGACGATGAATTGTTCCGCAAGGAGATTGAGCGGGTCAAAGGGCAGGTCGATATCGCCGCCAAGCTTGGCGTATCTCTTATGCGCCATGACGTTGCTTCCTCTCCTGACGTCTCGATCGGTCATTTCAATGCACAGGTCCAGCGGCTCGCTGAAGCATGCCGGGAAATAGCCCGTTATGCGGCCGGGTACGGCATAACGACCAGCGTAGAGAACCATGGCTATTTCATCCAGCAGAGCGACCGGGTCCAAACGCTCATTCAGGCCGTAGGCGAACCCAATTTCAAAACAACGCTGGATATCGGCAATTTCGTCTGCGCCGACGAAGATCCTTTGGCGGCCGTGCCAAATAACCTTCCATACGCCTCCATCGTGCATATCAAAGACTTCTACATCCGCCCTGCCTCCCAGGATCCCGGCGAAGGCTGGTTCCGTTCGGCGGCCGGCAAATATTTGCGCGGGGCCATCGTCGGCCAAGGCGATTTGAACATCCGCGAAACGCTCCGCCTGGTCAAACAGTCGGGATACGACGGGTATCTCTCCCTGGAATTCGAAGGCATGGAGCCCTGCCGGGACGGCGCAAGAATCGGCCTGGATAATCTGCGCCGTTTCTGGAACGAGATTTAACTGAGGCCTTTAACTCAGCTTTTAACTCAAGTCTTTATAGGAAAAGACGGCTGCCTGGGAACCAGGGTGCCGCCTTTTTTTGATTTCTTTAGTATGATTTATTTAGTAAGCCTCCATCTTCCTTCCGATTCGGAGACTCCTGTTTCTAAGCGCGTCTAAGCCCGGTATCGTTTGATAAAATCGACCGCCTGCTTGATATCTGCTTCAGGCGTATCGCCGACCTCGCGTTCCACCGTCAGGTAACCGCCATAGCCGATGTCCTGCAAAGCCTGGAAATAAGCGTCAAAGTCAACGCCGCCTTCGCCGACCGGCACCTCCTTGAAGCCCGGTTCCTGATCCAGCTTCGTATGATCCAGTGCGCCGTATACGTCGTACGGATTCACTTCCCGCAGCCGGACGCCGTCTTTGACGTGCGTATGCACGATATAATCCTTGAGGGTATGGACGCCGCGTGCCGGATCATCTCCTGTCACCATCACCATATTGGCCGGGTCAAAGTTGACCGCCACGCCTTTGGTATCCAGCGAATCCAGGAACCCTTTCAGGCGTTCCGCCGTTTCCGGACCGGTTTCGATCGCAAAATAACCGCCCAGCGAATGCGCATAGGCCGCCAGCTCGTTGCAGGCCTCCTGCAGAATGGCATAAACCGGGTCGGCCGGATCCTCGGGCACGATACCGATATGCGTCGTCACGACGCGGCAGTCCAGATCGAGCGCCAGATCGAGCGCACGTTTCGATTTTTCGATCTTCCATCCGTTCTGCGCCGGGTCCTTAAAGCCGCTTCCGCCAAAATCCGCGCAGAGCGCCGAGATGTCGAGCCCCAGCTCCCGGATGAACCTTTTCAGCTCCGTCCGTTTCTCGGCATTCATATTGTCCGGCTCCATCTCGCCCTGCGTCACCCAAATCTGCACGCCGTCCGCGCCGATTTCCTTGGCTTTGATAAGCCCCTCCCGGATACCCAATCCAAAGCTGTCGACAATCACTCCGATTTTATTCGTAAGTCCCACTGCAATCCGTCCTCTCTTGAATAAATAAATTCGACTATTGATTCCAAGGAATAACCGAAACCGAAACCGAAAGGGAACCCGAGATAGATAAAAAAGCGCTAAGCCGTCGTTGTCTCTTTCTTCTTCTCTGCCCTCTCGATCTTCACCTGCCCCGGCCGATAAAGCGAGGTGACGCATCCGCCGGCATCCGTCGCAAACAGCACGGAGCGCTCCTGCGGAAGCCTGAAGGCGTATTCGTTCAGCGACTTTGGATCACGCACCCGGATATCCGCGTCTCCGCCATATTCGGATACGAACACAAACAGATTTCCGTCACCGTATTCGAGCCTTCGACCGTAAATCCCGGCCAGTTCCCCGCCTTCCAGCCACTCCAGCTCACGGGTAACGCCGGCAGCGGACAACGCTTCTTCATACAGGGCTTCAATCGCTTCCCAGCGCTCGTTCAGTTCTACCGGCAGCGGGCACCAAATCCACTTTCCTTTGCCAAGCGGTACGGTGACTGTTCCCTGCGCCTGATTCGCCCCTGTTCCTTGGAGTCTTTCAAGCTCCAGCAGGCCGATCTTTTTCTCCCCGAAGGAAACCGGATACCGCTCTCCGTCAAGCTCAAGCAGTTCTTCCCGCAGCACGTTGCCAGGCGAGGTCGCAGCGATCTTGTCTTTCAGCCTGGAGGCGTTGTGCCCCCAATAAGCGTCGATCCGCAGCGGGCCGGTCCAAAGCACGGTGCTGCCCTTTTCAGCCAGGGCTACCAATTCTTCAAAAGCTTCGTCCGCAAAATTATGAGCACTCGGCACGAGGATCAGCTTGGCCGGATAGCGGCGCAGGCTCTCCAAATCATATTCGGAAGCGCCGCGCGGATGAACGTTTAACCCGAAAGTTAAGGTTCTTACCGCCCGGGTTGTAGCCTCGAAAGCCAGCTTGCGGCTTGAAAAATCGTTGGAGAACGGATAGACCACCGCTACCTCCTCCAGCTTCCGTTCTTCAAATAAAGCCACATTTTCCTTCATGAAACGCCCGAAGTCGTAGGAGACGTCCGCCTCCGGCTTCTGCGTGCCGTCCGCCCGCAGCGCACCGATGTTAGATTCGTTGGCGTTATCCATGAAATAATTGATGTTCCAGATCCACTGCACCGCACCCGCTGCCCCGGTCGAAAAAGCATACGCATACTTGCGCTCCAAAATATTGCGCAGTTCTTCCTCGCTCCGTTTGGCCATGCCGTCCGGACGCTGAACGTGCATGATCCCGGTTTCCTGGACCAGGTTCGGCTTATCCGGCGTTTTGGTAAAAATGCCGTCCCAGGCCAGATGGTCCATCTGCCACCAGGAATGCACCGTCGTATAGTCCACGGCCGGAGCGTAGAAGAACGGTGACGGACGCTGTGAACAGATGCCTTCGTCCTGGCCGACTGTCGCCAGCTGCTCAGGATCGGAGCGGCGGATTGTCCCGATCAGCTCGCCTGCCCAGCGGTTATGCATATCCATGCTAAACAGGGCGTAATCCAGCATCGGCCCGCGTTTCCTCGGCTGAAGCACGCTGTGGTAGGCCGTATCATCGGGATCCGGAGCCGGGGCCGTTTCAAAGGACGTCAGCTGGTCCGGCGTCATATTCCAGCATTCCTGCAGCCTGGTTAAATCACCTTCGTATCTTTGACGAAGCCATTCGCCCCAGGCTCTCCGCTCAAAAGGATCAGCTGCCGTCACCGGCCCTTCGAAGATCCGCTGCGGATTAAACAGGGACGGCTCGTTGATGAGATCCCAATGAACGTTAACCGTCCCTTGATGACGGCTTACGATGGAGGCAATAAACCGCTTTTCGGCTTCCACGGAACGCGGGTCCAAATAAGGGTTCAGCCCTTCCCATGTTTCCGGGGCAAAAGAGAAGAAGGTAAAGGTCACTTCCAAACCGTGCTTTTTGGCTGTAAGGATAAAAGCGTCAAGCGCCCGCATCGCATCTTCAGCCGCATGGCCGTCGGCAAACATAATCATGCGGTAGGCGGTCCAGACCCCGGTGCGGATCAGGTTGATTCCCGCCCGGCTCATTTCGGCCATGTCGCTGTCCCAGCGCTGCACATTAGGCAGATGAAGGAATTTACGGGCCACATCTGACGCCATATACGTCATGCCGACGATCGGGACCGGCTTGCCTCCGCGCGTAAAATAATCCCGCCCCGCCTTAAGCGGTTCGCCGGACTGCAGCAGCTCCCGATCCATGCCCCAGAACCCCTGGGTCAGGATTCGTTTCTCGCCCGCATCCGACGCCGCTTCACACAACACGCGGTACAAGCCGGATTCGATAGCGGCCTTTACGGGCAGCCTGACGAACTGCAGGTCAGGCTGCTCCCGGCCTGCGGGCGCTTCAGCGCCAGCCGTCCATAGGGGCTGCTCAGCCCCGTCCTTATACACCGCCACGGAAAAATTCCATTTCCGGCTGGTGGTCTCCGTCCGTGCAAGCGTCTGCAGCTGAATCGTGATCATGGCCTGTTCACCAGGCTCATAGGACGCATAATTCGGCTTCAGCCACAACTCCGTTACGCCGAGTCCCGAATACCGCGCCAATTCCCCCAGCAGCGCCGGGCCCCCGCCTGCCCAAAACTCCGGACTCAGCTGCTGATTAATCAGAATCCAGCGTCCTCCCGCATAAGCCCCTTTATACTGCTCCAGCATAACAACGGGGGCGCAGCGCTCCCGCCCGTCCGCGTCCACCCCGGTAAGCAGCGGATAAATGACCGCGTCCATCGGTCCGCTGGATCCCATCTCCGCAGGCATATCGCTTGACTTGGTTGGATGCAGCGTAAGGCCGCAGGTCGGGGCAATACCGAACAGCTGCTCTTGGCCGCTCAGTACCGGAAACTCGGCCGAAGCCTTGGTTTCTTTCACCGCCTGCACATCGACGTCCAGAGCGTCATGCATATCGAGCAGCTGGTGGTAAGCCGGCTGTTCCCGCTCTATCCGCCAACCGCTGCCCTCCCGGCTTACCGGCTGACGGAAAGGAACGCCTCCGGCATGCACCAGCCCGCCGCCGCCTTTCAGATGTCCAAGAATAGCCGGCCAAGCTTCTTTCGGAAAATAAGGGCCGTGAAGATGAACCAGCACCTCCCGCTTACAGGAAGCCAAACTTCGGGCAAGACCCTCGGCATCTACCAGCTCGGCTCCTCCACTCAGAAGCAGCCGGACATGATCGGCAGACGGCCTTTCGCCGGGATAGGGGAATTTTTCATCGTAAAATACGAGAACGTTCATCTTTCGCCTTCCTCTCCGAATAAATATGTTATTTTCGTTATGTTATGATATGATATCGTTATTACGATCAGTTTATCCGCTCTCCAAAACCTCGTCAACTCCCCAAAGGGACCTGTTAATAAAGAACCTTTTCTCAATATTGGCGGGAAATCACGAGGTTTCCGGATTTGTTTTATCCATTTTCGTTATGTAATTTGTTAGGATAAAATTTATTTTTCACTCTGAATAGGAGCAGGTAGGGATGGCACGTAAAATATCGATTCAATTTCTCGCCGATCAGCTAGGCTTGTCCAAATATGCTGTATCCCGCGCATTAAGCGGCAAGTCAGGCGTCAGCGAGGCGACCCGGGCACGTGTGCTCGAGCTGGCTCGCACTACAGGGTACTATAAACAGCAAAACAAGCTGCCTTCGAAATCTGAATCCAGATCAACGGCTTCTTTTGTGCTCATCTGCATGAAGCAGAGCCATCAGGGGAACGCCAGCTACTGGCAGCGAGTGCTTTCAGGCCTCATTGAGGGCTGCAGCGAGCAGGGCTGGCATCACCTGATTTTGGCCCCCTCGGAGACGGAGATCGGCAGAGCAGCCACTCCGGAAGAAGCTATCGCTCCCCACCTGGACTGGGCTGGCTGCGTCGGCGTTATCGTAATGGGCGAATTCTCCTATCCCGTTCTGCATACGCTGGAGAACACGGGGAAACCTTTGATTTTGGTTGATCACAAAGATCCCATGGTGAAATGCGACAAGGTGGTCCACGACAACCTCGAGGCGGGCAGCACATTGGTCCGTCATATGCTGTCGCTTAGCATGCGGCATATCGGCTTTATCGGTGACGATGGAAGGACGACCAGTTTTAAGGAAAGGCAGCTCGGTGTCCGTTTTGGCTTTGAGGCCTATGCGGAGCCTGATGTCCGTTTGTCTGAATGGAATCTTCCCTATATGGAGGGCGGCCCCGGCTGGCTCAAGAAAATGTGGGAGAACTACGCTGCACTCCAGCCGGAGGAACGCCCGGACAGCTGGATCTGTGCCAATGACGACATCGCTTTGGCATGGATGCATAAGCTTCAAGAAACGGGTATTTCTTTCCCGAGCGACATCCGGATTGCCGGAATCGACAATATCAAAGCTGCGGCTGAGGCCTCTCCTCCCCTGACAACGGTTAATCTGCACAAAGAGGAATTGGGCCAGCGGGCGGTAGAAATGCTCAAGCGGCGCATAGAACGCCCTGGTGCTCCGCAGGAAACCGTATTGCTCAGCGCAGACCTGATCATGCGTTTATCCACTTAGAAAGGGGGCAATACGGCTGGCGGATTCACGGCCGCCGCCTTCGGCACCTCTCCCGGCACAATGCCTTTCTCCTGCATAATCCGTTCGGTTTCTCCCCTGCGTTCGTTCATTCCGGCACTTCCTTTCATTCGATTTGACAGATCAAGGCCAGGAACAAGGGCCCTGGCCGATCCGGCGGTCCATATGAAATTAATCATTCCCGTTCACAAAAACCGATGTGCCCCGCTGCCTGCGGGCCCATTCGGCCACCCTTGCGGGGTCGCCTTCCCACAGCCGCTGTTTGCCCCAATCGTTGGCAGCCGGAGTTCCTTCGCATTCGATCTTGAGCACCGGGAACAGCCGGGTTGGGCGTTCACTCGGCAATCCCTGGATGACCAGTTCATCTTCCGTCTGGCTGAACGTCAGCTCCTGCCCTGTCGTCAGCAGCACAACCTTCCTGACCTTTACGGCCAAATCAGCCAGACGCAGCTGCGGGGAACCGTCCCAGAAGCGAATGATCAAATAAAGATTGTTGCCTTTGGTCGTCTGACGTCCGTAGGTAATAAATTCGGTCACCGCACCGCCGTCGGAGCCGTACACCGCTTCACCGTGCACCTCCAGCCACTGCCCGATCTGGAGCACGCGCTGCACAAACTCCGGCGGCAGCTGGCCGTCCGGCTGCGGCCCGACGTTAAGCAGCAGATTGCCGCCGCGTTCGCCGCCTTTTTCCGCACATTCACAAAGCATATCCAGCAAGTAATCGGCAGGACGCCAGCGTTCGCCGTTTGTATATCCCCAAAGCCGCCAGGTGGTCACCTGGTTGGATTCCCAAAGCCGATTCTTATCGGGAACGATGACATGCTCCGGCGTCCCGAAGTCGCCGAGCACCTCCGAATCGCCCGCCCCGGCTCCGCCATCGGCATAAACGTTGTCCGCCTTGGAGGATCCCAGCCGGTTGTTGACGAGGATATTCGGCTGAATTTCCTTCATCCGGGCCACAAGCTCGACGCTGCCCAAATCCTCCGAATCCCTCGGCCATACACCGTCGAAGAAGAAGTGGTCGATTTGCCCGTAGTTCGTCACCAGCTCCTCGACCTGAGCGTGCAGATAAGCTTTCATCACTGCCCAGCCCTCCGGGTCCTTGTCCGGACCGTCGAAATAAGCGGGAATCCGCCAGTCGATCCAGGAATAATACAAGCCGATCCGCAGTCCTTCCTTACGGAAAGCATCTACGAACTCGCGGACAAAATCTCGTTTCGGCGCCTGTGCGGCGCTGGAATAATCGGTGGTTTTCGTGTCCCAGAGACAGTAACCGTCATGATGTCTTGTAGTCAGGCACGCATATTTCATGCCCGCCTTCCGGGCGGTGTACGCCCACAGCTCGGGATCGTAATGCTGCGGATTCCAGGAACACGCCTTCTCGGCGTATTCCTGCTGATTCAAATGCTCCCGGAACAGAACCTGTTCCCCGCGTCCATACTGGGCATAAGGCCCGAAGTGGATAAACATCCCGTACCGGCTCTCCGTAAACCATTTCCAGCCTTCCGGCATTTCCAATTTCCCCATGTGATTTAGACCTCTTTTCTGTCAGCTTTACTTCTGTTTCGCATCATAAACTTCCTGATAGATTTCGAGATAACGTTTCAGGTTCATGCCGTCTAACGTCTGCAGGTAGTTCTGCCAATTGGCATCGTTCAGCTCCATATCTCCGGTTACGAAACGGGCCGTCATTTCATTCACATAATCAAACAGGGTTTTGGCCAGATCCGCCATTTCGGCCGTTTGATCCGAGGTGAAGAATAGCGGCGGCATAACGCTGGCCGTATCGATTTTGTAAGGGTCGTATTTTTCCTTCGTCTCTTTGTACAAAATGCTTTCCAGCGGGTTGTCCGGATCGGCAACCTCACCCAGGCGGAGTTCGCTAGGCCGGAAATTCGGCCCTACCTGAGACCAGTTGGAATTCTGCTGAACACCGAATTTGGTGAGGGTCTTGTAAATCGCCTGCTCGCCGTTGATCCCTTTCTCGCCTTCAGCCGCCCAATCCCAATCCCTGCCGAGAACGCCGAAATTCAGGCGGAGCGTATTCTCGCGGTCATACAGCATGTCTGCGAGACGGAAAGCCGCTTCCGGATTTTTAGCTGCGCTTGTAATGACAAACGCCCCGCCGGCGATCTGATAAGGATCTACCTGCGTGACCTGAAGGCCATCCGGTCCTTTCAGCGGAGGGACAGCCACATACTCCAGCCAGCGGCCGCTTTCGCCGCTGAGCTGCGTGATCGCACTCATATTAGGCGCGGATGCCGCACCCAAAATCGGAACGCCCGGATTTTCCCCAAGCTGCATAAGCTGCGTGCCATCCTGGGTTAAAGCCTGCGGATCCATCAAACCTTCAGCGTAGAGCTTATGCAGGTATTCAAGCCCTTTCCGCCAGCCGTCTTTGTTGTAAGGCACATCGGCTTTGCCGTCGTTCAAATAAATCCGGGTGTAAGGCGCGTAGGTGAAGGCGTTCATCAGAAAGTTTTCAATGGCGGTTGTCGTTGTCGTGCCGTAAGCCATCGGCGCTCCGGAGAAAGGAATTTCATCCGCTTTGCCGTTGCCGTTCGGGTCCTGCGTTTTAAAAGCCTTCAGAACTTCGTAGAACTCTTCGGTAGTGGTCGGCATTTGAAGCCCCAGCTTATCCAGCCAAGGCTGATAAATCCACATTTTCTGGCGCATGGAGCAGTGGTAGCATTCATTAGGCGCCGGGAGGGCGTAAATATTGCCGTCGCTGGCTGTGATGGATTCTTTGATCAACGGGCGCTCTTCAAACATTTTTTTCGTTTCGATCCCATATTTGTCGATCAGATCATTCAGGGACACGAACACGCCCTGCTGTCCGTATAACTGCTGCTGATCGTTCGAAACGTTCATGCCCATGATGACGTCCGGAAGGTCGCCGCCGGCGAGCACCACGTTCAGCTTTTCCGCGGCAGAACTGCTGGGTACGACCTCCCATTCAATATGAATATTTGTTTTCTCTTCCAGATATTTGGTGAATTCGTTGGTAGCAAAGTCCTCGACGGTCGGAATGGCGGCCGTCATGACTTTAATCGTGATCGGCTCGTTTACGATGGGAAACTGTCCGGCTTCCGTAACGGCCTTTTTCGAGTCATCCGGCGACGACGCCTCATTTCCCTTGCTGGAACACGCGCTGAGCAAAACAACAAGGGCAAGAAGACAGCTCATGCCGTTTCTGAATAATAATCTTCCCTTCATGATAACCCCTCCTAATTATCCTTTTAACGATCCGATCATGACGCCCTTCACGAAATATTTCTGTACGAAGGGATAAACGATCAGCAGCGGCACCGTGGTGACTACGATCAGGGAATATTTCAGCAGAACACGCATCGCCTCGCGCCGGGCCGCATCTGCCGGATCTCCCGAGAACACGGTAGTATCGACGTCATTGCTGATCAGGATGTCTTTCAAGACCAGCTGCAGCGGATACATATCCTGGTCTTTCAGATAAATAAGCGCATTGAAATAGGAATTCCAGTTCGCGGCTCCATAATAGAGCGCAATGACGGCAAGGATCGGGCCGGAGACAGGCAGCACCATTTTCCAGACAAACCGGAAATCGTCGCAGCCGTCAAGCTGGGCCGCCTCCAGCAGCTCATCGGGTATCGTCATCTGGAAATAGGTCCGGGTAATGATGACATTCCAGACGGTCAAAGCTCCGGGAAGGATCATCGCCCAAAGGCTGTTCAGCATCCCCAAATCCTTCACCAGCAGGTAAGTCGGAATCAGCCCGCCCGTGAACATCGTGGTGAACATAAACAGCACCATAAATACGTTTCTGCCAAAAAAATCCTTCCGCGACAGCGGATACGCCGCCAGCACGGTCATAAACACGTTCACCAGCGTCCCTAGCGCCGTGTAGATCACGGAGTTGACGAAGCCGCTCCAGACGAGCTTGTACTGGAACACCGCCCGGTAACCCTCCAGCGTCGGATGCACCGGCCAAAGCAGCACTTCACCGGACACCACCGCCTGCGAGCTGCTGAACGAGGAGCTGACTACATAAATGAGCGGGTACAGAATCAGCAGAAACAGGATGGTAATCAGCACATAATTCACCACAGTAAAGATACGGTCCGAATACGTTTCGTTTTTAAATGCAGTTTCCATGTCCGAGTCCGCCCCCTTTACCATAAGCTTCCGTGCTGCGTTTTCTGCGCGATTTTGTTAACCGTGATCAGCAAAATCAAGTTGATGACCGACTTGAACAGATTGATTGCCGTGGAATACGAATAGTTAGCCACCTGCGAGGCCAGGCCGACCTTGTAAACATAGGTATCTATAATTTCCCCCGTCTTCAGGTTCAGCGGGTTCTGCAGCAGCAGCACCTTCTCGAATCCGACATCCAGCACGTGCCCGGTGTTCAGAATAAGCAGGATTACCGCAATCGGCATAATGCCCGGCAGGTCGACATGGAACATGCGCTGAAGTTTGCTTGCGCCATCCATGACTGCCGCTTCATGCTGCGCCGGGTCAATGCTGGATAACGCGGCGATGAAGATGATGCAGTTAAACCCGATGTGCTGCCAGATATCTGTTGTCACGTAAATAGTCTTGAACAAACCCGGCTTGCTCAGAAAATCGATCGGGGCAAAACCGAACCACGAAATAACCTGGTTCACGATGCCGCTGCGCGGGTTGAGGAGCTCCTTGACGATCCCGATCATCACGACGACCGAGATGAAGTGCGGAGCGTAGGTTACCATCTGAACCGACTTTTTGAAGATGCCGTTCCTCATATAATTGAGGCCAAGTGCAAGCAAAATAGGGAAAGGAAAGCCGGCGGCCAGGTTGTAAAGGCTGAGCAGCAGCGTATTTTTCGTAATCCTCCAGAAATCGTAAGAGTGTATAAACCGCTCGAAGTGTTTGAGTCCCGCCCAATTGCTGCCCCAGATGCCTTTGGTAACGATATAATCCCTGAACGCAATCTGGGCACCGTACATCGGGATGTACTTAAAGATAATCAGATACAAAAAGGGCAGAGCCATTAACACATAAAGCTGCCAGCTGCGCCGCAGGCGGAAGAAGGTCCGCTTCTTCCTGACAGCAGCCGGCTCACGTTCGCCCGCCGGAAGGGGGGTTACCTGCTCCTGCAACATGCCCACTTGTCTTCCCCTCCTCAGAAAATGTGGTATTAACCCGGTTAAAGTTCCCGGGCTAAGGATGAAAGAAGCAACCACCGCCTTTCTTAAAACTCCGGCTTAATCTGAAGCTCTCGCGAAGCGCCGGAAATTGGTTCTAAGATTAAAAGAGCGGTGGAAGGAAGTCTATCGTATTGTGTTTCAGGCATGTGCAATTGTTAAGAAAACAGGTGGTGAATCCCCTTTCATTTGTGCATTTCTTAGGAATCCCTTAGGAATCAGGCCTATTCACGGAAACATACATGACAGAAATCTGTCATAAAGCTTCTTTCCGATAAATCTCCGCGGCTTCCCGGAATGCCGTTGCGCTTGTTCCGTTGCTCCGTTTGAACGCTCTGCAGAAGGTATTAGAGGAGCGATAACCGACCTGAAGGGCGATATCCCAGATGGTCAGCTCTGTCTCCGACAACAGATATTTGGCATGTTCCATCCGAAGCTTCTCCAAATAATCGGAGAAATTCGTACCGGTCTGCTCCTTGAAAAACTGCGACAGGTAAACCTTGGACATGTTCATCCGGTCAGCCACCCAATCCAGATTTAGATCGGCAACGTTGTAATCGCGTTCAATCAGCTCCATAATGTCATCGATCAGCCGCACGTTCCGGCTGCGTTTCCTTTCGTCTACAATCCGGCACAGCTGGGTGTACCCTTCGGCGATCTGCCCGAATAGCTCGGCAGGAACCTCTGCCAGCTGAATGCGTTGAAACAGGGAACGAAAATCGCGAACCTTTCCCGGCCGGATCTGGGCTTCCGCTTTAGCCAGGCTGCCCAGCAGCTCGAACAGCAGCAGCTGCTGCATGGAAAGAGGCAGATGCCTAGCAACAAAATTATCGTTATACAGCATCTGGATAAGCTCCCCGACTTCCGCAGCGTCTCCGGCCTTGGTAACGTTGATCAGCCTTGTCTCCACTTCTCCCGGATAATAAAATTCATTTCTTCCGTCCGGCAGTTCCCCGTACCAGCGCACCGCGCCGTCTTCCGTTCCGGCAGAATACGCCGCAGCCTGCCGGGCTTCTTCAAACGACCGGTTGACCTGCAGCAGCGATTCATATAAATGGCCGACGGCAATAGCAGGCTTATAGCCAAGCTGCCCGGTGATTCTCTGCAAGCCTTCGCGGGACCACTGCTCGATTTGTCCCCGGAATGCCGTTTCGTCTTCCCCTTGATCCACAAACAAAAGAGCAATTTTATCTTCAGAGATGTCATGAAAGAAATGCTGTTTGCCAAGCGTGTCCCTGAGCACCTCTTTGATCAGCACCCGGTTGACATCCAGCTCGCGCAGCAGATCTGTATTCAGCCCGTTATCCGGTCTATGGAAATACAGCAGTCCCACCGCATATCTGTTGCCTTTAAGCTGCAGCTTCTGGTGATCCAGCAGCGACTCAATATCCGCAGGAGACTGAAAATCCCCTTTGAACAGCCTGTCGAAAAAGCTTTCGCGCAGAAACGGGGCCTGGCGTTCAATCTCATGCCGCAGCTCTTCATGACTGTCGATAAGCTTCGAAACGGAGGAATGAATGAAACCGTAGGTATCCCCCGCCCGGCCCGGATCCCCGAGACGTTCCCGAATCAGGAAGACGAGATGCTGCAGCGGCCGGCTGCTCCGGTAAGCGAAGAAAAAGGCCAGCAGCGCTCCTGCTCCGAGAAAAGCAAATACGAGGATAAACGTAATCTTTTTAATATAAAAAACCTTCTCCATCGCTACCCTGGCAGGCTGGGAAACCGAATAAGTCCAGCCGCTGGAAGAGGATTTGGCATAGGTATTCAGCATTTTGCCCCCGCTTCCGGCATCCTCCGGTCCCGGCCCTACGGAAACAAGCACTTGACCGTCGGCATCCGTAATGGAGGCCTGCCCTCCCTGCAGGTTGATGCGGCTGAGCAGCTTCTCAATTTCGCGCGTATCTACCAGAATCACTAATGCCCCTTCCGTATGTCCCGGATAACCAATAGAACGAACGTAGGTCAGCAGCGAATAAGTTCCGCCTTCATATAAAGCAGTATGGGCCGGATAAAACCGTCGGACTTCATAGTGATCAAACAATGTGGATTTCCAACTGTCGTAATCCAAACCTTCATATTGAAGCACAGTCGGATAAAATTTAGGCAGGGTGTAAGAGGTTTGAGAGGATAATGCCAGATCGCCTTTTTTGAAGAATAAATAATAATCGAGGATAAAGTTATTGGAGATGTTGTAGTTAAACAAGCTGTTCTGCGTTTCGTAAACCCTGTAAGTATTTGCGCCTTCAAACGGCTTGTCCACCTGCTGCAGGCCCATGATTTTCGGGTCGGACATCAGCTGCCTGGCAATCGTATCGATTTCGGAGATTCTCCGGTCGATCATATCTTTGACCTGGTCCAGCATCTGTTGATTGGATTTGACCGTCTCCTGTTCTACAAGCTTCAGCGTTTTATCATACAGCACAGTCCCAAGCACCATTGTGAGCAGCATAAACATAAGATAAGGTGCCAAAAGACGAAAAAAGACACGGTGTTTCTGCAGCAGCCGTCTGCGGATCGCTGAACGCATTCCCATTTCCCCCTTCTGAATTTGCATATGCCAACCAAGCAAGCCACATGAGAGCAAAACAGACAAAAGGCGATAGAATTATAGATAGTGCTTTAAATTATAAATGCGATAAAGCGTGAAAACACGGTTATTTTTGTTAGTTTCTTAAAATGGCTATAAAAAAACCGTTAATGTGTTATTTTACATAACATAATTAACGGTTCCATTCACGTACTAAAGGATCTTACAACCTGAATCATTAACGATTCAAAACGGCTAAGCCTCGTAATTCACCACATAACTCTGCTTCGCCGTATGGTAATAACCAAAGCTGAGCTCCGCGACCTGTCCCTGGCCGTCAAAAGAATACCGGATCCGCTTTAACACCGGCATTCCTTCGTCCAGCTTCAGCAGCTCCGCGATTTCGGCGGAGGGCAGCTCGGCGGCGAATTCGTCGCGGAGTTTATCGAGCGTGATTCCCTGCTCCTCAAGCAGCTCATACAGGGAGCGCCCGTCCAGCTCATCGTCCTCCAGGCCGTCCACGGCCGGAGACACGTAATGCTCGTAGTAAATATACGGAACATCGTTCAGATAATAGATCCGGCTCAGCTTCAGGCACAGCGGACCAAACAGCTCGAAGGGCTTGCTGCCGGGTTCGTTCTTGACCTGCTGGAGTCCGAGCCACTGCTTGCGAATCTTATGGCCTTCTTCAACGAGAATTTCCGTGAAATGTTTCCACTTGGACAGCTTGGAGGTAACGGTATTGCGGACAACCCGCGTTCCCCTTCCGCTGCCTTTCTCCAGATACCCCTCCTGCACCAGCTCCTGCACGGCGCCGCGCACCGTGATTTTGCTGACCCCGAACTCCTTCTCCAGCTGAGGTTCGGAGGGGATGACCGAATCCAGCGGATAAACGCCGTGCAATATCCGGTCTTTGATAATATGTTTAATTTGCAAATATAACGGTCTGTCTTTCCGTTTTAAACTCACCTTGTATTCCTACCTTTCCACATCGCGGAGGCCTTGGGCCATCGCCCGGAGCACCTCGCTTTCGGACGCCATCGGCGTATCGCCCGTTACCGTATGGGCCAGCATGCCCGCCGCAGCCGCAAAAGCGACGGTCCGTTCAGGGGCAAATCCCTCAAGCTCGCCGTGGATAATGCCGCTGGCAAATGCGTCGCCGGCTCCAATCCGGTCATGCACCGGGAACACCAGCACGTCCGAATAGCTGAACCGGCCGTCCCGGTATACGTAGCCGCGCAGCGAATGACGCCCGTCCGCACGGATGCTGCGGTGCGTGCCCGCCACCGCCCGCACGCCGTACCGCTCCGCCGCAGCGGGGATCAGCTCTTCGAGCAGCTCCTCGCGCTCCTGCTTGCCGGTGGCGGAGGTCATGCCAAGCACATGCAGCGCGTCCTGCTCGTTCATGAACACGACGTCAGCCAGCTCCAGCATGGCTTCGTAATGCGGTTTGGCGAAAGCATAACCGCCGTTTGCTGCCCATAGTCCCGGGCGGTAGTTACAGTCGAAGATGACCAGACCGCCGCGGGCTTTCACCTGCCCGGCAAATGCCTTCATCGCCTGGCGGACGCCGTCATTCATGGCCAGCGTAATGCCGCAGAAATGAACGGCGTCGATTTCGCCGGCCGTTCGTTCAAACGGATAAACGCCGTCCGGAGCGGTGTTAAAGCTGCTTTCCTGCCGGCTCGAGTAAGTGACCCGGCTGGGCCGGACTCCGAATCCATTTTCCAGGAAATACATGCCCAAATAGCTGCCGCCTCTCAAAATCTTGGAAGTGTCGATCCCCAGCTTGCGCAAATAGGCGGCAGCGGCGTCGCCAAGCGGATTGTCAGGCAGCCTCGATACTAGGTAGCCTTTATGTCCGAACTGGCTGAGCGCCGAGATGACGTTCACGCCGGTTCCCGAAAACGAATATTTAAGCGTATCGCTTTGGGCAAGCAGCTCATGGCCCGGCACCTGCAGCCGCATCATCACCTCGCCAAAGGCGGCAACCGTCTTAGGCATAGAGGTCAGCCAGCTTCGTCATCGTTTCGTGCAGCACCCGCACATCCCGGATGATCGTTGCTCCGCTCTCTTTATCAATAATAGACGAATACACGTGAGGAATCACCTGCGGAACGCCGGCTTCCAGCGCTATGCGCAAAATCGCTTCAAAATTGTCCAGGTCGATTCCGCCGGTCGGCTCCAGCGCAAATTCCTCTTCGGCGCAGGCTTTGGCCACCGCACGGAACTCTTCTTCCCGGCTAAGCCCCTGCATCGGAAAATATTTAAGCGCATTGCCGCCCATATCCTTCACGAGCGCAATCGCCGCTTTGATCGGCACAATCGCTTTATCCGGCTGCGCTGCGCTGACAGGCCCCATCGAAATATTGACGTAACCCGCCTCGCCCGTCGGGGAAATCATGCTGTTGATCCAGCTGTCTTTGCCGTTCAGGTTGGCGCGCGTAGCGCCCACGGCCGGAAACGCCTGGTTGATGTGGCTGCCCGGATAATATTTGGCGATTTCCGCGACCATGGCGGCCTGGCGGTTGTCGCCCGCGCCGAGTCCGATCGATACCGCATCTTCGATTTCACGGCCATGAGCTTTCATGGCCTCCACGGCCTGCTCGACGGTCGGATAGTTTTTGGACAGGACGCCGACCAAAACATGGCCTTCGGCCGCTTCAAAAATTTCTTTAGAATTTTCGATATCTTTGGTTAACACGTTTAAAGCGACGCGGTTTCTATAGAAACGTTTGCTAATATTAGACATTTGCTGTTCCCCCTGTATATTCGCGGATTTTGGCTTCGATGACGGCCATGTCGTCTCCCATGAGCGGACGCGGGTCGATATCGAAATACCCTTGGCGGACTCCATAGTCCCTAGTATAAATGGCGATGTCTCCCTTTTGAAGCTTGTCGTTCAGTTCCCTGGCGGTTAAGCCCGCTTCCGAAGCGTCCACGTGGATACGGCCGCGGAAGATGGCCCGGCCCGCTTCATCCTGTACAATCGTGACCTTGATACCGGGGATCTGGCCGTTCAGGGCCACCAAACGCTGCAGTTCCTCTTTCTCCTGCTCGCTGCGGTCCTGCTTCTCCGCATATTCGTCCAGGGCCTGAAGCAATCCGAACGTCGTCTCTTTGCCGACCTTCATGCTGCGGCCGATGCCGTGAAGCTGCACCTTCAGCCATTCGATATAGGTTCGCTTGCCGGCCACAATGCCGGACGTTGGGCCTTCGATCGCTTTGGAGCCGCTGTAGATGGCGAGGTCGGACACTTTTACATATTTCTGCAGGTCCTCTTCGGCCGCCGCGTCCACAATGAGCGGAATCCCTTTGCTCTGCGCGACCTCCCAGGCTTCTTCGACGGAGATCATGTTTTTCTGCACCGCATGGTGGGACTTGACATACAGCAAAGCGGCCGTACGTTCATTGACGGCATCCGCCATATGCTCGGCTTTGCCTTCGTTGGCGTAACCGACCTCCACCAGCTTGCCGCCGCCGAGGTATACCATCGTTTCCACCGGCGCTCCATACTGTACGTTATGCCCTTTCAGGATGATGATCTCGTTTCGCTCGATCGGCTCCTGGTGCAGGCGCTCGCTGAGGCGGCGGTTGCCCCGAGTCACGATGGCCGCTACGGAAAGCGCAATGCCGCTGGAGGCGGAGTTGACGACAACCGCCGCTTCCGAGCCGACGTGGCGCGCCACGTAATCCCCCGCTTTATCGACCAGATCGGCGATTTCCACGTAGCTTTGCCCGCCCTGCTTCATCGCTTCCATAACGGTGTCCGTTGGCGCGGATACCCCGAGAATACTCATGCGCCCGCTGGCGTTAATTACCCGTTTAAGCCCGTATTTCGCTTGAAAAGAATTTGTCACCGACAATCGCTCCTTTAGCTTCAATTCGCCGGTTTGAGGTCCGGCGTTCCCCTTCGGAATCCACAAGAACTGTCGCTTCGTCTGCCACTGTAAAAAAGGTCAGGTTCGCCGGATCCCCGGCTTGAATCCGGCCGAGTTCCGGACGGCCAAGCCAGTCCGCGGCATTCACCGTGACGCGCCGCACCGTCTCTTCCAGCCCGTAGCCGAGCTCCAGAAATTTGCTCAGCACGTTCGCCATGCTGTATACCGGACCCTTCAGCCGGTTGCCGCGGTAAATGTCCGTGCTGATCGTATCCGGATGAATGCCGTGCCGTTTGGCCGCTTCCGCCGTGGCGAACGAGAAGCTGGCGGTGCCGTGGCCCACGTCCAGGTGCACGCCGCGCCGTACCGCATCCGTCAATACGTCCAGCGGATTGCCGTCCGCGTCAAACAAATTGTTCGCTTTGCCGTTCAAATAATGCGTAATGATATCCTTTCGCTGCAGCAGCGGCACCACTTCCCGGATGTCCGGCGGCGCCGAGCCGATATGGACCATCAGCGACAATCCCGTCTGCTCCGACAGCTCCCGCGCCGCCATAAGCGGCTGAATGCCGCTTTCCTTAACGACGCTTCGGCTGATCCGGGCTTTGAGGCCAACGATAAATTCCGGATAATCCCGGACAGCCTGCACGACCTTTTCCCGGTTGATCCAGGACATATCGGACAATTCATCAATGCGTTTCAGCCCGATTTGGGAAATATTCAAAAAAGCCAACAGCCGGGTATCCGCCTTCCTCCCGCTTGCTTCCAGATCTGCAATCCGGTCGGCTCCGCAGCTGCCCGCATCGACGATCGTCGTTACGCCCTGCTTGACGCCGATTTCATCGATTTCATCCCCATACGGATCAAATTCAGGGAAGGCATGAACGTGCATATCTATCCAGCCGCTTGAGACGTAAGTGCCAGCCGGCGCTTCCCAAACGTCAAAGCCGTCAAAACGGCCGCCGGAATCAGGCTCTTTCTCCCCAAGCTCACCCGGTTGATCCTGCCCCTGAACCAGAACTTCGGTAAGGATTCCATCCGTTATCACGAGATCTATCCGCCTGCCATCGGTCTGCTGCAGATTTCTAAGCAGCCTTCTGCTCATCGGCTCACCTCCACACTCCAAAATGAAGTATCTATTTATACCTTAAACTATCATAACAACACACCTATGTAAATATAACGTTATAATGTTTAATGTTGATTTTATCCTACAAAATTCAGCTGGATTCTAAAGCCCTTACTTCATATAAAAAGAAATCCCCGGTCGAAGCCTTGGCTTCTCTCCGGGGTTTCGGCTGGAAGGGGACACGGCCCGTTATTCCGGTCCGGTCCCGCTCCGCTTCCTCTTGATCAGATTTTGTTGGATGCCTGCTGCAGGCGTTTTCGGCGGTCCGGCTTGCCCGATCCGCCCCACACGCTGCTTGGGATTTCCCGTTTGAGCACAGGAAACACGTCTTCGGCAAAACGATGCAGCTGTTCCCGCTGCTCCGCCTCCGTCAGACCGTCCACGCTGATCGCCAGCACTTCATGGCCAAACGCCCGCTGGTATTTCAGAATCTTGTCGATCACCTGCTCGGCGCTGCCGACCAGCGCAGGGCCGTTATCGATATAATCCTGAAGGCCGGTAAAAGGCGATTTATTATGTTTGGAAGCTTCGGTCATGCCAAAAGCATCGTGATACGGTTTATAGCGTCTGACCGCTTCCTCCGGAGTATCGGCGAGATAAAGACTTCCCGCTCCTGCCCCTACAACCGCTTTGCCCGGATCGTGCCCGTAATGCTCCAGGCGCTGGCGGTAATGATCAATTAACGCCTTGTATTTCTCCATCGGATGAAAAGTATTGGAGGAGAAAATCGGCTCGCCCAATTCGGCCGCCAGTTCGGTGGACAAGGTGCTCGACGCGCTTCCATGCCACACCGGAATGGACGGCTGAAAGGGGCGCGGCTGGGTTGTGACCTCATGCAGCGGCGGCCGGTAACGGCCTTCCCAGGTCACTTGTTCCTCGCTCCACAGCCTGCGCAGCAGCCGGTAACGCTCCGCCAGAGACTGCCACTGCTCCTCCTCCGGCACACCGAACAGCGGATAATGACGGGGATCATTCCCCTTGCCGATGATCAGCTCCAGCCTTCCGCCCGAAAGATGATCCAGGGTTGCATAATCCTCCGCCACCCGGACGGGATCCAGCACGCTCAGCACCGTAACGGTGGTCAGCAGCCGGATTCTGGAAGTGCGGGCCGCAACGGCCGTCAAAACGACCGGCGGCGAGGAGGAAAGGAAAGGTTCTCCGTGCCTCTCCCCTATCCCGTAAGCGTCAAAGCCAAGCTGTTCGGCTAGGGCGGCCTGCTCCAACACATTTTGAAATTTCTGCTGCGCCGCTAAGGTCTCACCCGTAACCGCATTTGGAAGGTTCATCAGCAAGCTGAACAGCGCTATTTTCATCTTTCTTGATCTCCTCCTGTCCCTTCCGATAAAGCCAGCCGCACAAAAATACGCGCGCCGCGTACCAAGATGGATTCATCCAAATCGAACTGCGGATGATGCAGCGGAGCGCTGATTCCCCGTTCAGAGTTGCCGCAGCCGATAAAAGCAAAAGCGCCGGGAACCCGGTCCAGATACCAGGCGAAATCCTCCCCCGCCAGACTGGCCCGGTCAAGCCGAAGGACAGCCTCATTCCCCAATTCCCTTACGGCAGCCTGCCTGATTCTGCTTACCGCCGAAGGGTCGTTGACCACGGCCAGTCCTTCCCGAAGCACCAGCTCGAACCGGCCGCCGGCATTGGCCGAGACGGAGGCCGCCAGCCTTTCACAGTAACCTTATTCATAGTAGTAACTTCATGCACAGTGACTTCATTTACAGCTTCGATTACGGCCTTTCTGCTGTCCTCACCTATGCCTGCGGCATAAGGTGCCTTCCCCCGGTTCTCCATATCCATAACCATCGGCGCATCTTAAACGCCGGAGGCGGTTTCGCTGGCGGCTGCCGGGGAGCCTGCAGCGCTTGCCGCCGCTTTGCGTTCCGCCGCATAACGGTTCTCCGGCACAGGCAATCCCAGATTGCCGCGCAGCGTGCCGCTTTCGTATTCCGTACGGAACAAGCCGCGTTCCTGCAGGATCGGCACCACATGGTCCACGAAATCCTCAAGCCCGTTCGGAACGGCGGAAGCAATCATGAATCCGTCCGCCGCCCCCTTCTCGAACCATTCCTGAACGCGGTCCGCAACCTGCTCAGGCGTACCGATAAAGCCGCTGCGCGGCGTCGCCGACTGCAGCGCCACCTGACGGAGCGTCAAGCCGCGTTCCCTGGCATCCTTTTTGATTTTATCCGTGCCGCTTTGGAAGCTGTTTTTGCCCAGCTCGCCAAGCTCCGGAAACGGTTCGTCCAGCGGATATTGGGAGAAATCATGATGCTCGAAGAATCGGCCCAAATAATCCAGTGCATTTTCAATAGTGACGAGCGCCGCCACGTCCTGATATTTTTGCTCGGCTTCTGCTTCGGTAGCGCCGATAATCGGCGAAATGCCCGGAAAGATCAGCACTTCGTCCGGGTTGCGTCCGAAGGAAGCGGCCCGCTGCTTCACGTCGCTGTAGAAAGCCGCCGCTTCCGCCAGCGTTTCATGTCCGGTAAAGACGGCATCCGCCTCTTTGGCCGCGTAATTTTTCCCGACCTCGGAGGCTCCGGCCTGGAAAATTACCGGACGCCCCTGCTTGGAACGGGCAATGTTAAGCGGGCCTTTTACCGAAAAAAACTCTCCCTCGTGGTTCAGCGTGTGCATTTTCTCCGGATCGAAAAACTGCCCGGTCTCCTTGTTCCGCACAAACGCATCATCCTCCCAGGAATCCCACAGCCCGCGGGTGACCTCGAGGTATTCCGTTGCAATCCGGTATCTCTTGTCGTGGTCGGGATGCTCCCGTTTCCCGTAATTGAGCGCCGAACCTTCCAGCGGGGAGGTAACCACGTTCCAGCCTGCCCGGCCACCGCTGATCATGTCGATGGAAGCAAACTGGCGGGCAACCGTAAACGGTTCGCTGTAGGACGTGGACAACGTCCCGACCAGCCCGATATGGCTGCTCGCTGCGGCCAGGGCGCTGAGGATCGTAATCGGCTCAAACCGGTTCAGGAAATGAGGGATGGATTTTTCCGTGATATACAAGCCGTCCGCGATAAAGATCAAATCAAGTTTACCGGCTTCCGCCTTCTGCACCCACTGCTTATACAGCTCAAAATTAACGCTGGCGTCCGCTTTCGCGTCCGGGTGACGCCACATCGACGTTCCGCCTCCGACTCCGTGCAGCAGAGCGCCCAGCTTTAATTGTTTGGATTTGGCCATCATGATCATCCTCCTTTAATATTGTAGGTTTCGTTCATTTATACCGCAGCCGCGGCAAGCGCCTGCTTGATCCGGCTGATCTGCCCCAGATGGTTCTGAACATGCGCCGTAAAAAGACGTGCGATTTCGGAGACGGTCACCTCTTCGCCTTTGGCATTGATGCCCGTCTTCGCCCAGTCTTCGGGCGTCAGCCGTCCGAACAGCCTGGCGTTATACCGAAGCAGGGTCCCATAAACCTCAAAAATGTCCTCGATTTCACCGTCGTTGGCATGCTGGCCGTTGATCCAGTTGTCCTGGCTGAATACCGGCAGCGGTTTCTCCGTTCCCGCCAGAATGTCGCGAATGCGGAACGAAACGACGATGAGATGGTCGGTCAGGTGAGTAAGCACCTCTTTGACGCTCCAGACCTCCGGGGTTTGCTTCCAGTCCAGCTGCTGCGGACTTAAACCGTCCACCGCTTCCTTTAGCTGGTCATAAGCCTCTAAAAAAGCCAGTTTATACGCTTCGCTCAAAGGGATCTCCTCCAGATTGTCAAAAATTAAGCTTTGACCGCACGGCGGTTAAAGCGGGATAACGCAAAAGGGCTTAAATCAAAAGACGACGGCTGTTCCATTGCCAGATCCGCCAGAACCTCCCCGATGACACTCGCAAATTTAAAGCCGTGCCCGGAGAAACCTCCGGCGGCAATGACATGTTTATGCTGCGGATGCCGGTCCAGAATAAAATCCTCGTCCGGCGAAAGCTCATATTTGCATACGGCTCCCTTCTGCAGCCGGCCCGCCGCTCCGGGCAGATAACGCTCCAGCAGCCTGCGGAGGTCCCCTTCGTCTTCCTCCCGTGCGCCGAACGGCAGAAGCTCCTCCCCGGGTGTCCAGGGGAGACCTGTATCATGACGCCCGATTTTCAAGCCGGCCCCGCCAATATCGGGAAATCCATAGTAGCTTCCTTCTTCGGCGTTCAGCGTGAACCCGGGGAAATCTCCGGAACGGAACGCTCCGCCGGCTTCAAACCACCCGACCGTTTTGCGGACGGCGCGGATGGGCAGCGAAAGGAACGGCGTCAGGGAGCGGAACCAGGCGCCCGCGCTCAAAATGGCGGCAGCGCCGTGATAGCAGCCCTCTCTCGTAAAAATCGTAACCTGCCCGGGTTCCGCCGCCACGTGCATCACCGGCGTATTAGGCAGCAGCTCCGCTCCGGCCTGCAGCGCCAGCTTCCGGTAAGCGGCCACGCAGCGTTCGCTGTGCAAATAACCGGCCGCCGGTTCGTACAACGCTTCGAACCGGTCCGGGATTTGCAGACCGGGCCAGCGCTTCCGGATTTCGCCGGCATCCAGCAGCTCCGCCGGAACGGAACGCCGCCGGGCTTCCAGGAAACGCGGACCATAGCCGTAAAGCTCACTGTCGGACACGTTAAGCACGCCGGACCGGACAAACAGCCGTTCCCCGCTCTCCTGCTCGGCTTCTTCCCAGAGCCGCTGCGCGCGGAGCGCCATGTCCGTATAAACGGGATCCCCGCTGTAGGCATGGCGGATCAGCCGGGGTTCGCCGTGGTGGCTGCCTTCCCGGTGCGGCGGATCAAAGCGGTCGATCATAAGCACGCCGGCGCCCCTTTTGGCCAGATGATAGCCGGCGCTCATCCCCATGGAGCCCGCTCCGACGATCAGGACGTCATAAACTTTATGCAAAAGAGAGGCGGACCGATCAGCTTTCAGCTCCGTGATCTCGGCTCACCCCCGTCTTGCGTAAACCGTTCAAGAGCAAGCTCGGCAAGCCTGGTGAAAAATCCTATGCTCACCGGCAGGGCCGCCTCATCCAAATTAAAATTCGGGTGATGCCACTCCTCGGTCCCGTTTGTCCCCATAAACACAAACAAACCCGGCACATGGCGCTGATAGACGGCAAAATCCTCGCCCGCCGGCGAAGGCACGGGCACAATGGCCGTATAACCCGCTTCGCGGGCGGCCTGGCTGCCAAGCGCCGCAAGCGCGGCATCGTTGCGCACGGGCGGCGGCCCCTCAATGAAGCGAAGCTCCGCCGCCATGCCGAAGCTGGCCGCCGTTCCCTCCACCATCTGGCGGAACCGTTCCAGCACCCGCGTGCGGACGCCTTCTTCAAAGGTGCGGATGGTACCCTCCAGCACCGCCAGGTCCGGAACGACATTCCAGATCGTTCCGCTGTTGAATTTCGTGACGCTGATGACCGCGCTTTCCAGCGAGCCGACATTCCGGCTCACGATCGACTGCAGCGTCGTCACGATATGCGAAGCGGCCACGATCGGATCAAGGCCCGCTTCCGGAACGGCGGCGTGGGTGCCCTTACCGTGCACCTGCACCGCAAAACCGTCGGCGGCCGCCATAAGCGGGCCTTCCTTGATCCCGATCGTGCCGACCGGCAGATCGGGTTTGTTGTGCATCCCGAAGATGGCCGCCACCCCCTTCAGCGCTCCGCTGGCGATGACCTGCTGCGCGCCTTTCGCTTTCTCTTCGGCTGGCTGGAAGATCAGCCGGACCGTGCCGGAAAGCTCGCTTTCGCGCAGCTTCAGGGCATACGCCGTCCCGATCAGCGCCGCGGCGTGGAAATCATGGCCGCAGGCATGCATTTTCCCAGGGATGGCGGAAGCGTAGGGCAGGCCCGTCTCCTCCGTGACGGGAAGCGCATCGATGTCGGCGCGGATCGCAATGACCGGCCCGGGGCGCTGCCCGCCTACCTCCGCAACCAGACCGGTGCGGAGCTGGAAGGCGTCTGCAATCCGGATGCCCAGCTCCTCCAGCCGGGCGCGGATATAAGCCGTAGTCTCCATCTCTTCGCCGGAGAGCTCCGGATATTGATGGAGATGCCTGCGAATCCGCACCCATTGCTCCAGCCCGGGTTCCGCAGCCGTATCTATATTTGTACCTGTAGGCTGGTTAGCCATAAGAGACACCTCCTGTGCGGAATAGAAACAGTACCTCAGGCTTCGGCCGGCACTTCGGCCAAAGCCTCGTTCAGCAGCTCAAACGAGCGGAGCCGCTTGGCGAACGGCGAAATGTTGCTGGTGAAAACAAATTCCTCGACGCCGAAGGTTTCCTGCAGCTCCAGCAGCTTTTGCCGCACCGATTCTTTGGTGCCCTTCACCACGGCAGGCTCCAGCTCCTGAATCGTATAGGGCTCTCCGGTCTGCCGGGCAAATTCCTCCGCCTGCTCGGTCGTGGCGACCGTTAAAGTTTTGCCGCTGGACAAATGAATTTTGACCAGCTTGTAATGGCCGGCCAGTTCCTCCGCTTCCTCCTCCGTTTCCGCCACGACCACCGAAAGGGCGACGATAATCTGCGGCTTCAAACCCGGAAGCCCTTTTTCCCCGGCCTGAAGCTCAAAGGTTTCCCTGTAAGCCTGAACCGCTTCGGCCGCCTGGGTTTCGTCCCCGTTGATGAACAAGGAGAATACGTAAGGCAGGCCCAGCTCCGCCGCAATTCTGGCGCTGCCGACGCTTGCGCCGAGCACGTACAGCTGGGATGCGGTTAGCGGCAGCGGCGTAGCCCGCAGCCCCGCAAGCGGATGATCCTCACCTAGTCCGCTGCCCAAATGCTGGGCCACCTCAGTGATTTTCTCAGTAAGGCTAGCGGTATCTCCGCCGCCCCTCTGCAGCGCCTGGGTGCTGCGGGGAAGCCCGCCGGGCGCCCGGCCGATGCCCAGATCCACCCGGCCCGGTGCCAGCGTGGCCAATACGTTGAAGTTTTCGGCAACTTTATAAGGGCTGTAATGCTGAAGCATCACCCCGCCGGAACCGATGCGGATCGTATTCGTTTTGGCCAGCAGGTAAGAAATCAGCACCTCGGGCGACGAACCCGCCACCTGGCCGGAGTCGTGATGCTCGGAAACCCAAAACCGGCGGAAACCCAGCTCTTCGGCTTTCTGCGCCAGCTCTACGGTATGGGCCAGCGCCACCTCGTAGGTTTCGCCCGGATAAATCGGGCTTTGATCCAATATGCTGATCTTGATTGCCATTTCGATTCCCCCTGATTGGCTAGAGTTCAGATGCTGTAGCTCGGCTCCGGCGTAATCCGCTTCAGGAACTGCCGGGTCCGCTCTTCCTTCGGATGATTAAAGACCTCGGCCGGGCTGCCCTCTTCCACGATGACGCCCCCGTCCATAAATACAACGTGGTTCGCCACGTCCCGGGCAAAACCCATTTCATGCGTGACCACGATCATCGTGATGCCTTCCGCCGCGATCTTGCGAATGACCTCCAGCACCTCGCCCACCAGTTCGGGGTCGAGTGCCGAGGTCGGCTCGTCGAAGAGAATCACTTCCGGCTCCAGCGCCAGCGCGCGTGCAATGCCTACACGCTGCTGCTGTCCGCCGGAAAGCTGGCTCGGATACGCATCAAGCTTGGCTCCAAGCCCCACCTTCTCCAGCAGTTCGGCGCTGCGCCGGTGCGCCTCTGCCTTGGGCAGCTTTTTGACGACGACAAGCCCTTCCATGACGTTTTCGATCGCCGTTTTATGGCGGAACAGATTATACTGCTGAAACACCATGGCCGATTTCCGGCGCAGGGCGTGAATCTCTTTTTTGCCGGCCTGTTTGCAGTTCAAATGGTAGTCTCCGATCCGGATTTCGCCGTCGCCGGGTTTCTCCAGATAATTCACGCAGCGGAGCAGCGTCGTTTTTCCCGAACCGCTAGGGCCCAGAATCACAACGACCTCCCCTTTTTGCACGGTCAGGTCGATGCCTTTCAGCACCTGATGTTTGCCGAAGGATTTGCGGATATTTTTGAGTTTGATCATATAACGCCACCCCGGTTGTACAGATTCATGCGTTTCTCGATCACGGCGGTCAGCCGTTCGATAAGCAGCGTAAGCCCCCAGAAGATCAGAGCCGCAGCCACATAAGCCTCAAAAAATTTCCAGTTGGTCGAAGCGACGATCTGAGCTTTCGCGTTGATGTCGACCACCGACACCGTAAAAGCCAGCGTAGAGCCGTGCAGCATCCCGATCACGGAATTGGACAGGTTGGGAATGCTGACCGATAAAGCCTGCGGGAACACGATTCTGCGCAAGGCCTGCGGCGTAGTCATGCCTATGGAATAAGCCGCCTCCATCTGACCCCGGTCAACGGCAAGCAGGCCCGACCGGATGACTTCCGACATATAAGCGCCGGCTGTAATCGAGAAAGAAACGAAGGCAAAACCGATCATCGGAATGGAAGCGGATTTGAAACCCCAGCCGAACTGGGCCGACAAAGCGTCCAGGATGACCGGAAGCCCGAAATAAATCAGCAGCAGATGGGTGAGCATCGGGGTTCCCCGGATAAAGGTGACATAAGCTGAGGCCGCCTGCCCGAGAAGCGGAACCTTGTAGATCCGGGCCAATGCTGCCAGCAATCCGATCACAAAACCCGCCGAGACCGAAACCGCCGTAATAACCAGGGTTGTAGGAATCGCCGGCAGGATCTGCAGAAAAGCCGTCCATACAAACGTCAAGTCGATTTTCATAACTCCGCTCCTCCTTTGCCGGGATCCGCTCCCGCAATGAGCTGCCGGTAAGAACGGGCTTTGGGAAACCTGAATCGTCTGGCGGCGACAGCATCGGTTTGTTCGTGCCGCATCAGTCTACGCTCCGCCAGCCTGAGCAGCTGCTCCAAAGCCATGCTGATGACCAGATAGATCAAAGCGAGCGAGATATAAGCTTCAATAAAATGCTGGGTGATCGCGCCAAGCGTCTGCGCTTTGCCCGTAAGCTCCATCACGCCCAAAGTGAAAGCGAGCGAGGTATCTTTCAGCAGCGCGAGCACGACATTGGAGAACACCGGCACGGCTACCGCCAGCGCCTGCGGCCAAACGATGCGCGTAAACGCCTGAACCCCCGTCATGCCCACCGCGTAAGCCGCTTCGATTTGGCCTTTGCTCACGGCCGTCACTGAAGCCCGGATCGTCTCGGACAGGAAAGCCCCGGTATTCAGGCCGTAAGTAATGATGACGAAAACCAGCACCGGCGCTTTGGAAAGGTCAATCCCTACCAGCTTAAGAATTTCCGGCAGGCCGTAATAGAATAGGAACAGCTGAATCAGAATCGGAGTCCCCCGGAAGAAGGAAACATAGACCTGGGAGAACCCCTTTAATACCGGTACGTTGTAAAGCCGGGGGAGCGCAATCAGGAAACCGACGACGATCCCCGCCGCCAGCGAACCGGCGACAATAAGCAGCGTAAGTCCAAGCGTGTCAAACAGCTTGGGGAAGAAACGAAAAATAAAAGAAAAATCAAACGGCGCTCCCAATGCGGTCCCCTCCGTTCCTGATGCTTATTTGCCCGTGTCCGAATCCGCCGTGAAGTCTTGGCCCAGCCAATCCTTGCTCAGCTTGCCCAGCGTGCCGTCAGCTTTCAGTTCCTTGATCGCGCCGTCGATGGCATCGGCCAGCTTTTGGTCGGCCGGGTCATTTTTGCGGAACACGAACAGGATATCCGCTTCGGACAAGTCATCGCCAACCGTCTTGAGTTTGCCCTGCGGATCGATCAGCGGGAGAGAGAAATCCGCGCCGATGGTAGCATCCACCCGTCCGCTCGTAATCTGGCTTACCGTATCGTTGGCCGCTCCATTCTGGTAGACGATATGAATCGCATTGTTATGGTCTTTGTTATAGTTTTCGAGAATCTGAGCTTCCGCGCTTGTAGCTCCGGTGAGCACCTTTTTGCCCTGCAGGTCGTCCAGCGAGTGAATGGTGTCGTTATCCTTCGCCACGATGATTTTGTTTCTCCAGTGGGCGTAAGGTTCTTTGTTAAACAAATATTTTTCTTCTCTTTCCGGATTCTTTTCCATTTCGTGAGCGACAAAATCGATCTTTTTCGTTTCAAGGCTCAGCAGCAGGTTCGAGAATTCCTGGGTCTGCAATTCGAATTCATATTGCGGAAGGCGATTATCGATCTCTTTCACCAGTTCTACGTCAAAGCCGGTCAATTTGCCGTTTTCGTCGATAAAGCAGACCTTTGGAAACCCGGTTCCGGTCCCGACAACGATTTTGGTCACGGCTTCTTTATTCCCGGCTGCCGCGGCAGCGGCATTTCCCGAGGCTTTTTCCTTGCTGCCGCATCCCGCGATCACCCCGGTCAATAAAATGGCAAATAGGACAGCGCTTGTTTTTCTCATCGATAGATCCCCCTCAAATTAGACTTTTTCTTTTATCGATAATACCTATCGAATTAGTAAGAATTATATTGGTACTAACTTTACCGTGATTTTTATCACGCGTCTAATAGAGTTTTTCTATTTTTCGATGTAAAAATCGAATCGCCTCCGGCTACAGCTCCCGGCCCAGCTCCAACAAGGATTCTATGACAGTTGTATGCTCGTCTTTCAGGGAAATCAGATGGGTTTGCAGGACGGTTCCAGCCGTTTCGGAGATGTCTACGGGGATCAGTTCCCCGCTCTCCACCTCCTGTCTGACGCAAACGCCGGGCAGAAAAGCGATGCCCGACCTGCCAAGCACCAGCTTTTTGGCCGTTTCGGAATTATCCACATGGTATAAAATGTTCGGGGGCTGCTGCAGAATTTCGAACGCTCTTTGAATCCGGAGCCAATCCAGGGAGCCGCATTCGAAGAAAATCAGCCGCTCCTCCTCCAGGTCGCGGATGGATGCGTTTTTCACCGCAGCCAGCGGATGTTCTTTGTAGACGTATAGACGGATCGGATCCTCATAGAAGGAATAGGACTGGAAATTGGGGTTAACGATTTTTCGGACAAAAGCGAAGTCGATTTCTTTGTTGGCCAGCTTGGAGGCCAACGCGTCCGTTGCCGCCGTCAACAGCTTGAATTTGATGTCCGGAAATTTTCTGTTCAGGCCGGTCAGCAAGGAAGGCATTAAATAATTCGATACCGAAACGGTGCTGCCGATCCGGATTTCACCCGGGAGGGCTTCGCCTGTGTGGAGCTGATGTTTTCCTTTTTGATAGGTTTGGAGAATCTGCTGGGCATAAGGAAGAAACTGTCTGCCTTTATCCGTCAAATGAACCTGTTTGCCCAGGCGGTCGAATAACCGGCAGTCCAGTTCCCGCTCCAGAGATTGAATCCGGGCAGTTACAGTAGGCTGGGAAATATACAGAACGTCAGCCGCTTTGTTAAAGCTTCCATAATGATGGATGTAAATAAAGGCCTCGATATGGTCGATGTTCATGAGCATCCCCCTTAAATCTTATTAAGTTAATGAAAATAGTAGGAATTATAGGCCAAAAAAAGGCAATTAAATTATTCTATATAATAGGCACCCGGACCTCTATTGTCAATCGAATTATCGATGGTTGTCAGGGGAAAGGCCCTTAGGCAAATGAAACCCAGGTACCTTTCTCATTGGCGTAAAACTTCTTAGTGCTAAGCCAGGCCAGCCGATGGAAGCCTGATTTCAATTCTTGTTCCTTCATTCACTTTACTTGTGATGCTTAGTTTTCCTTTGTGGTTCTCGATGATGTTTCTGCTGGTCATAAACCCAAGACCGGTCCCTCTCTTTTTTGTAGTAAAAAAGGGTTCCCCGATTTTGGCCAGCAGCTCCGGCGGAATTCCCGTCCCCGTGTCGGTAAATACGATTTTTAAATCAGGGGAATCAGGCGGTTCCGGCGCAGACAGTTCGATCGTCAAGGTTCCTCCTTCCGGCATGGCTTCGATAGCGTTTTTTATGAAGTTGATAAAGACCTGCTTGATCTGGTTTTCGTCACAGTCCACCTCCGCTCCTTCGGCATAATCGTTCAGAATCAGTTCAATGCCGTTCATATTGGCTTCTCCGCCAAGCAATGAAACGACTTGATCGAGAATGAGCCTGAGGCTCTTCCGCTCCAGCCTGGAAGCCTGCGGTTTGGCCAGCGCCAGCATTTCGCTCAGGATGAGCTCGATCCGGTCGATTTCCGTATTGACGATTTCAAAATAATGCTGTTTACGTTCGGAATTTTCAAGCAGCTTCAGGAACCCTTTAATAGAAGTAATCGGGTTGCGGATTTCATGCGCTATGGCTGCCGCCAACTGGCCCGCCAGGGAAAGTTTCTCCGATTCGATCATCAGCTGCTCCGCTTTCTTCTGAGGCGTGATGTCCCGGATAATAAATGCGCTGCCTCCCGTACCGTTCCGGCCGTATTTAAGCGGAAATCCGGTCAGCGAAATCTGCACGATTTCGCCGTTCTCTTTGAGCAGCTGGGTTTCGAAGCCGGTCACGATATTGTCGCCGCTCACTTTCTCGGCCATCTGCTTCAAATCCGAATCATATTCCCGGACGATGAAGGGAAGCTGATGCCAATGCCGGTCCAGCACCCGGCTCATCGGCCAGCCGAATTGATCGGTAAACGCCTTGTTGCTCTGCACGACATAACCGCTGGAATTAAAGATCAGAATAGGATCCAGATTAAATTCCACGAGATCATGAAACTGGCTGGTCAAAATGCCTTGTTCCGTAATGTCCTTCATTACCTTGCCAAGCGCATAAAGCGCTCCGGTTTCATCGCAGATTGGGAACAGTTTCACAAAAACGGAAATCAACCGGCCTTCTTTGGTCCGTTTGACGGTTTCGTATTCCTTCTTGAGGAGCGCAGGATCTCCTTTCTGATCCTTAAGGCAAGCCAAGGTTTCCTGAAGAAGCGCGTAAGGAATGGTAGGCGGATACCCGCCCAGCATTTCCGCTTCCCGGTAACCAAACATTTTTTCGAACGCGCCATTAACCTTGATGACCCTGCCCTCAAGGTTTACAACCATAACGGCGTCCGAATTTAAATGATAGAGGGTTTTCATCACTTCCCAGTTGGTCTTGCCTTGATTCCGCTGACTGGTCCAGGTCATATCCGTAAGATGAAGCACTATGAAATTCGTGTCCATGACCGGCATTTTCAATAACCGGGCCAATACGCGCAAAACATGTCCTTCTTTATGTAGATAACGACTCTCCAAATGCAATATTTCTGTGCCTTCTTCCATCCAGGCCCGGTAATTCTTGCGGATAAGAGGCATATCCTCTGGATGGACGATTTTTCCCGCATATTCTCCCAGAAGCTCCTGTTCCTCATATCCAAGAAACTGGCACAGCTCGGAATTGACTTTGATAAAAATTCCCTTAGCATCCACCAAGGCCATCCCTGCATCCGTACCGAATATAGAGTCCGGCCGTAATTCCTGCTCCGTAACATCTAACGTGCTGTATTTTTTTGTCATCACGCTTCTCCTATATTCTGTTCTGTTAAATATTTTGAATCTTGATTAAAGCTGCTAATCCGTGTGCCGTCCCGGCTTCCTTTTGCCTCTTTCATAAGGAACTATAAGGTAAACCAAATTGGCGGTAAAGGGAGAACGCAAAAGAGGAGCAGCCTCACGCCCCTCCTTTCCCTGCTTCCTGACTTAATGGAACGCTCCGCCTGTCTCCTTGATATCCTGAAGCGCATGAACAGCCTCTGCGGCTGCCGTCTCCAGCGCCAGGACAACGGTATCCAGGCTCATTGAAGGCTGACCGCTGCTTAATGCCTGCTCCGGCAAATACGGAATATGGATAAATCCTCCCCGGATCTGCGGATATTTTTCCTGAAGCTCATGCATCAGACCGTAAAACAGGTGATTGCACACAAAGGTTCCCGCCGAATTGGACACGGCTGCCGGTATTCCCGCTTCTCTTAATTTCCGGACGATGGCTTTGATGGGCAGCGTTGACCAATAAGCAGCCGGACCGCCGGTAATAACCGGTTCATCGACAGGCTGCTGCCCCCGGTTATCGGGAATCCGGGCATCGTCGACGTTAACGGCTATGCGTTCAGGCGTAATCTGCGCCCTGCCTCCCGCTTGTCCAACCGCTATGACTACGTCGGGCTTATGCCGTTCGATAGCCTCGGTCAGCACCTCGATCGAGGTTTTAAAAACCGTCGGGACCTGAATACCGATCAGCTCCACATCGCCTGCCGTTTTACCGTTCAGTCTTTTGACCGCTTCGTAAGACGGATTCACCTGCTCACCGCCAAAGGGCTCAAAACCGGATAACAGCACTTTTCTTTTCATCTTTTTCCCTCCTCTCCAAATCTGATCATAACAAACGAAAGGGGATGGAGAAAACTGGCCTAACGTTCCAGTTTTTACTCCAGGGATTTCAACCGGCTGCAAACGTGCGTCCCGATTCAGAACATTAGTCCCGTATCCTCTCGAAAGTAAATGTTTTGCAATTAAATTTTACGAAACTCATTATAATCAGAACCGAAATCAAAGTAAACGAGTCGTGGCTGAACCAAGGATAACCTGAAAGCAAAAAACCTCTTTGAACTTGAACGCTCCAACGGTGAACTTCGTCAATAAACCGGGGTGCTGATCCTGATCAAAGAGGTTTTTTAGGTTTGTTATCTTTTATTTGCCCGCCGGCGTTCCAAGCTCGGACCACATTTTCTGCAGCCAGGCATCAAAATCCTCGCCTTTTTCGCCTTCATAAGCGTCATAGATATCGATACGCATTTTCTTGAATTTTTCCTTGAAGTCCTCATAGGCATGATCGCGTGGAAGACTTTTTTTGATGCGAAGCAAAATCTTGGATACCCCTTTAACGGGCTCCGGTTTATTTGGAGAAGGCGCCTTCGCGTCATAGCCAAAAGCTTTGAGCTTTTGATAGGCGGCATTTTGGACGGTATATACCGGATCACTCTCCAACAGGCGGGTCAAAATATCGATGACCTGTTTATGGTCGAAACGGCCCAGCTCCTCCACGGCAGCCAGACGCGCTCTCCAATCCGCCGTGCGGTTGGCCTGTTTTTTCAGCTCGGCGTA
Organism: Paenibacillus mobilis; assembly: GCF_058267595.1. Lineage (NCBI taxonomy): Bacteria > Bacillati > Bacillota > Bacilli > Caryophanales > Paenibacillaceae > Paenibacillus > Paenibacillus mobilis. The sequence goes on along the minus strand of NZ_JBZCMS010000004.1, from coordinate 21,906 downwards.
ATTCTCCGGCAGTTCATTTACGATTTCTTCTTGGCTCAAACGAAACAATCCCCTTTTCCTAAGTACAGATAGTGCAATTTTACCCTAACGGCGGGCGGGATTCAATTGGACGGGAGGCTCCTTTCCATAATTTCCTTCATTCCTGCGTATAGCTTTCAATTAAATCATGCATCCTAACAGCGATTCTTAGAAAAAGGAGGGAATACCGTGCCTAAACCGGATAACCGCAAGGATAATGCCGTTCATCTGCAGCAGCATATCAATCACACGATTGCGAACCTGAACGAAGCCGAGGAATATCTCGATGAGCATGCCGATGAAATTTCCGCGGCCGAAAAACAGGATATCGAAGCCAAAAACGATAACCGCAAAATGAGCCTCAAGGGTTTCCGCGAGGAAATCCAGGACGAAAGCAAATAACGGATAGCAGATAAGGGAGCCTTTTCCTTGGAAAAGGTTCTTTTTTATGAGATCCATGACCTTTTTCAATAGATAAATTCGGCTACAAAGCACCCGCCAGCTTACGGGAAGTTACCCGGGAAGTGGTGGGCGACATCCCCAGCTTGGCCGTACCCGTCCACAAACGCTTGCTTACGGTCTATCCGACTCCCCGGTCGGTCTGGCGGCCTGGATCATGGAGAAATTCCACGCCTGGAGCGATTGTGAAGGCGACCTGCAAAAAATATACTCCTGGGATGAATTAATCACCCATATCATGATCTATTGGGTGACTGACACGGCAGCCTCCTCTACGCGTATGTATTATGAAAACGGAAACGGTTTGCCGCCGCTTGGCTATATCGAAGTCCCGACGGGCCTGGCCTTATTCAAGGCGGATGTGCTGCCGCCTCCCAAAAGCTGGGCTTCCCGCAACCTGAATATCACCCGCTGGACCTCCATGCCGCGCGGCGGGCATTTTCCCGCACTCGCGAGCGGCCAGGTTCAGTATGTGATCAAACATTACGACAAGCCGCGCGAAATGCTGTTGTACGGCACCTTGGCGAACGCCTTCCTGGATTATGGGGATCCGCAGCGGGTCTATGAGCTCATGAAAGAGCTGTTTGCCAAACAAAACCGCTGGAGCGAATCGGACAGCCATTCGATTAAAAAGCTGCTGGTGGAAGAATACGGCTTGCAGGAGCAGCCGGACAACATTGAGTTAAGCCTGCAAATCACGGCCGAAGCGATGAAACGCAAAGTAAAGATGGTCCCGACCGTATTCATAAACAACAAGGAATTTCAGTTCCCTGCGGAGCTGAATGCAGGCCAGTTAAAGCAGGAAGTCGAGCGGGCTTTGGCCTAAGGAAACGAACGGATCAGGCTAAATAACGAATACTTAAATGAAATGCACCTTCTTGGACAGCGAACGCTGACAGGGAAGGTGCATTTTGGGGTTTAGGAGATTAGATGCAGCTGATTAGGCCGGGCAGCCGATCATTTGTGCAGAGCTCTTGCTAAAGCCGAATAATATTCCCGGGTCGCCCGCCGGCTGATTTCCGCAGAAGGAAAATACTCTTCAAAGCCATGGAAACAGCCGGGGTACAAATGAAATTCGGCAGGTACGCCGGCCTGCGTCAGCCGGGATACGTAATCGATCGTTTCATCGCGGAACGGATCCAGATCCCCGACACAGGTGTAAGTGGGCGGAAGTCCCGATAAATCGGCGGCCCGTGCCGGAGCGGCATAAGGAGAAACCTCCTCCTGCTCTCCTAGATACATCTCCCAGGCCAGCCGGGTTTTGGCCGTGCTCCATACACGCTCATCCGTGATTTCTTGGCTGGATCGGGTGACGATCCGGTCGTCAAGCATCGGGTAAAGCGGCATTTGGAACAGGATTGAGGGGCCCTTCCGGTCCCTGGCCAAAAGGGACAAAGCGGCCGTTAAACCGCCCCCGGCACTAGGGCCCATAACGGCGATTCTCAAAGGGTCGCTGCCCAGCTCCTGCGCGTGCTCGGAGAACCAGCGAAGCGCGGCGTAACAATCTTCGAGCGGAGCCGGAAAAGGATGCTCCGGCGCCAGCCGGTAATCTGCGGATACGATGACACAGCCGAGCTCCGCCGCCATTTGCTGCAGGGCAGGATCCATCATATCCGCAGAGCCTAGAATATAACCTCCGCCGTGAATGTAGAGAACGCCTGGAAGAGGGACATTTTTCCCGGGCGGCTGGTAAATCTTGATTCGTACATCCGGGTCTCCTGCTGCTCCCGGCGCATAGGCCTCGGTAATCCTTACGGCATCATGGGCAGGCAGCGATGCAGCCACGGCGGCGGCAAACAGCTGCATCTCTTCCCTTTTGTCCTCTAAATTGTCCCGGGTATACAAGACCTCCGGCAAAGCGTTAAATCCTTCTTTAAGTTCAGGGTGCAATCTCTCCTTCATCTTCCAACCCACCATCCTTTTGGAGCAGAATCTTCAAAGCTTAGCTTATGCCATCAGCCTTCATCAGTTTTGGCTGTTGTTCCACGCCGTCTGCCCCAGCAGCTCCCGCATGGTCGCCATATAGGTTTCTTCCGATTGGGTCCATCTCAGCCTTGCCGTTTCCTCCGCGTCCGGACCTGCGAGGTAACGGAGCCGATCCGACGGATCGCACGCTGCGGCGTAGATTTGTTCGGCGACCTGCTTCTCATCCGCGTTCTCAAACGGATAATGCAGCATCGTTCGCATCATATGATCAAAATAGGGCTTGTACGCTTCAGGAATAGCCAAGTCTTTGGTGGCGGCCATCGTGTTGGCGGCGAAATGGGTGGTCCGCATGGCGCCGGGTTCTACCAGCTTGACGGCGATATTTTGCGATTCAAGCTCGAACGAAAGCGCCTCTGTAAATCCTTCGACGGCATGTTTGGTCGACACGTATACCGTCAGGAGCGGATTGGACGTAAAACCAACGTTCGAGGTGATGTTAATAACCGTACCGCCGCCTTGCTCACGGAAATACGGGGTAATAGCCTGAACGACGTTCATGACGCCAAAAACATTCGTTTCGAACACGCTGCGGACAGTCTCCATCGGCGTTGCCTCAAAGATGGACAGGATGCTGACGCCGGCGTTATTCACAACGGCGTCGATCCGTCCGAACCGCTGGATTCCGGCGTCAATGGCTGCCTTGATCGTGGCCGGGCTGGTCACGTCCAGTTCCATTACGCATATTTTCTCGGGATAATCCTCTTCCAAACGCTTATCAGCCTTACGCATTGTTGCTACTACATTCCATCCTTCTTCGGCAAATTTTCTGGCAGCCGTATTTCCCAGCCCGGTTGAACTCCCGGTAATCAATACCGTTTTGGTCATTGAAGACCCTCCTCTTCCACTGGTTTATGATTGCTCCTTTAGCTTACCGGGCTACAGCCGCTCTAAGTCAAATGAAAAACCCTATCCTTTATGGACAAGGGGGTTATAGACTCAAGGCAAGCCGGGATTATAAAATAGAGTAGAGTAACTCTAACCTCGATAGGCGGTGAAAGGTCTTTTATGGCTTATACCCTTAAGGAAGTTGTTAAGCAAACGGGGATATCCCCGTATACGCTGCGTTTCTATGAGAAGGAAGGCGTGCTGCCTGCGGCAGAGCGGGATGCAAACGGGGTCCGTAAATTCAGCGACCATTTCGTCGACTGCGTAGAGATGGTCCAAGCGCTGCGTTCGACCGGTTTGCCGCTGGCGGAAATCAAACAATACGTTGAACTGTACAAAAGCGGAGACCGCACCCTGCCCCTAAGAAAAATAATGCTCGCCAGCCAAAAAAACAAAGTCGAGGAACAAATAGGACTGCTGATGAAAACACTGGAAAAACTCAATTACAAACTGGCGCTGATCGACGCCCAGGAAAACAAATTTGAAAGGCTGCCGTAGGGCAGCCTTTTTGGCAAAGCTAAAGGAGCTAATGGGATTGGGCGGCGAATGCGCTAAAGAGGGCAGAAAACCTTGCGGGAACCTTTAACTTTTTTGCTACAATAGAATTGCAAGCAGGAGGTGAAACCGTGAATATTACCTTGGATACAATTCAGGATAAAATAGAGTTTTTTCAGGCTTACGATCTTAAGGTTCTGGAAAAAACGATCGAGGATCGCATCGACATTAACAAAGCTTTAATGCTCAAGGTTCATTCGGTGCAGCATCAGGCCGCCTTCGACCCGGTCCGAAACCAGCTGCAGTACAGCGCCGTGGTTCATTTTAAGGCTTAAACAGGCAGAAACCTATGTTAAATACATATGGCTGAGCAATAAAAAATGCGGCGGTAAAAAGAGGCACGTTTGCCGGCTTTGGCCGCAAACAAACAAAGGCTTGGGGGCGTGCGGCGCTTCCCAAGCCTTGTTTGTTTCAGATCGAATTTCGGCAATAACCATTAACCCTTACGCTCCTGCAAATATTGCAGCACTTCCCTCAGCTTCACCACATCGCCAAACTTGCGGTCGATATCGCTCAAATTGTTGCGATGCACAAGGTCGTCGCGGTCGCCGACCGCTTCGGCGGGTATGATCGGACGCATGGCGTATTGGATCGTTTCGGTCGCCATGGAACGGACGGCGCCGCTCGTGGAGAAGCCGCACAGGATCAGCGTATCGCAGTCGAAAGAACGAAGAAGGGGCAGCAAATCCGTATCGGAATAAACCGTGTAATATTTAGTAAAAATCTTGCGATCCGTTTGTCTCACCTTGATGCGGGGATCGATTTGGATCTCCGCCGGATCATGGGCGAGAGCCTCCATGGCAGGCACCTTGCGGAGAAATAGGTTCAGCGCCGGATCCTTTGGATCGAAATAAGAATTTGAAAAAATAACCGGACACCCCGTCTTATGCGCCGTATCCACCAGTTCGCTAATATGGGCGATCTCCTTATCCCATTCGCCGTGCATGGCCGAATCTTTGCTTGTGAACGCGGTATTGCAATCCATAACGAGCAGCACAGGGTGATCGCCGAAGCCGAAGCGGCCGGAGAATCCGCGGTTCAAATAATACTGCTCGATTTCCTCCGTGGAATAACGGCGTTGTCCCCCCGGCGTGTAATAGACGCGAATGCCGTACCCTTTTACAATGTCATCCTTCTCCAGCCTGCGCAAGCTCGTCGGAGAGACGCCAAGCAGCTTGGCCGCTTCCTGGATGGCTACTAACATAGGTATATCCTCCGTTTTGATGCTTCTCTTCTACTTAGTTTGATCGAATATCCTCCATCTTATCTTATCGACTCATTCCCGGCAACTTGTAAGGCTGAAGAAAAAGTCGCCTTTTATGTCATATATATGTTAGGTTTATTCACAAAAAGTTATTGACCCCTTCGGATTTACCGATATAATTATGGTATGTTTTGAATAAGTTTGGTTAGGTTTTATCGAATTTTACTCAAAATTGAAGGAGTGAGAGAAAATGAATCATGAAAGGTTCGATTTTGTTCCAATTGTCGACAGAGAAACGCTGCCTCTGCCGGGCGGTGCCCGCGTAGCTTTGTGGGTCGTCCCGAATATCGAGCATTTTCACTTCGACCTGCCCAGTACGTCCATTGCACCGGTTACCGCCGGACTTGTCCCCGACATCATGAATTATTCCTGGCGCGACTACGGCAACCGTGTCGGGGTCTGGCGGTTGATGGACCTGATGGATAAATACGGAATCAAGGGAAGCGCAACGCTGAACAGCGAAGTGTGTGAAATGTATCCGCAAATCATGGAAGCAGGAATGAAGCTCGACTGGGAATGGCTCGGACACGGGCAAACCAACTCTCGCTTCGTTGTCGGCATGGAGGAAGAAGAGGAACGGCAAATTATCCGCAATGTGCGCGATACAATTACGGCCGCCACGGGTAAGGCACCGAAGGGATGGCTCGGACCGGCACTGTCGGAAACCTTCAGTACGCCGGACATTCTTGCCGAGGAAGGTTTTACCTATGTCGCCGATTGGGTGAACGACGAGCAGCCTTATCCGATGAAGGTCCGCAGCGGCTCGCTGTACACGATTCCTTACTCCATTGAGATTAATGATATTACCGCTATTCTGAACCTGAACTATACCGCCGAGGAATTTGCGCAGTCCATCATCGATCAATTCGATGTGCTCTACGAGGAAGGCGGCCATACCGGCAAAGTGATGTCGATCTGCGTGCATCCGTTCCTGATCGGCCATCCTTTCCGGAGCAAATATCTGGAGAAAGCTTTCAAGCATATCCGCAGCCGTGAAGACGTCTGGATCGCAACAGGCAGCGAAATCGTCGAGTATTGGAAATCCGCAGCGGCCAAAGCGGCAACCATATAAAAGAACTCCCTCTGGGAAGGAAAGGGGTATACCCTCATGGATCAAACTACGATTAAAGAATGGATGAAAGCCATTCCGGAACCGGAATGGACAACATACCGCAAGGCAGGTTTTATGGAGGAAATGGAGGCCGGACAGCGGATGGCCCTGCTGGTCGTTGATGCCACTTACGGTTTTACCGGCTCGGAAGGACTTACACTGGAAGAGTCCATCGCGGAGTTTCCGACCGCCTGCGGCCCCGCTTCCTGGGAGGCGCTGCCGAAAATCGCGCAATTGCTCGGCTTGTTCCGAAGCATGAATCAGCCTATCATCTTTACGCGCGGCGACGATTATAACAGCACCTATGCCGGCGGAGCCGTCAAGTCGAAAAGCAAGCTCGATATGAGCGGAAAGTTCAATAAGTTCCCTGACCTCATCCAACCGCTGGAGAACGAGTGGGTGCTGGACAAAACAAAAGCGAGCGCCTTCTTCCAGACCTCGCTCACCGCTCATCTGATTCGGGAGGGCGTGAACACCGTAGTCGTATGCGGCGTATCCACCTCCGGCTGCGTGCGGGCAACGGCCGTGGACAGCCACTCCCATGGCTTCACCACCTTCGTCATCGACGAATGCTGCTTCGACCGCTCCTATTTCTCCCACTGTACGAACCTGTTTGATCTGAACGCCAAATACGCTAACGTGCTTTCGCTCGCGGAATTCCAGACCCTTTTGCCGGCAGCACAATCGGTTTCGCTGTAAATTCTACCTGCGAAATTGAGCGGAAGCAGGGCATGCTTTAATGATGAATTAAGACATGGGATTTGGGGCGAGGAGACACGTGAAGAGCTGTTTGGGATAGACCATTACCGATTAAGCACGTGACTTTAAACGTCAAAAAGCTGATTCCTGCGAAGTGCAGGGATCAGCTTTTTAGTCTTTTTAAGATGAAGTCTTTTGTCCATGTCCAGAGGACGCACTGCTCTTAGTCGTTTTGATGCTGTCAATATGCTGCTGACGGATGGCCGGATCCGTGATATTGGCCTGTTTAAGCTCATCGTATATCTTTTGAATTGTTTCAGGATTGAACAGAGGTTCCGGCTTCTCCGTTTTTAACCGGATGAGCTTTCTGGATATAAACTCGGACAGCTCAGTGTCATAAACGATAAGTTCGTCCGAATGGATTTTTCGAAGTTCCAGGTCAATGCTGAACCTGCATCTCATCGTAAATGAAACCAACGAAACAAACCTCAGATTCGTCTCATCAGCAAGCAAATTTTCTACGGCCTTGATGTGCCCATAATTCTGCATCAAGGGGTTATACATCTTAAACCGGTTGCTGACGGACCATTGTTTGTCGGAACGCCCGCCTTTGATCTCACCGTTGTAGTTTTTGGTTTCAATAACGAATAAGGCATAAGGAGTGATAACCAGGTGGTCGATCTGCGAATAACCCGTCCGGGACTTCGGATTTTTTACCATAAGATCGCTAAGTGATTTGCAGTCCTTCGGCAGCTGATCCAGCTGAATATTGATCTTGTGCTCGCCTAATTCCCCGATTCGGCCGGCTTCTACTTTCCTGCGGGATTTGGATGCTGCGGCTGAGGGTGGCTTCTTAGAAACCTTAGCTGGCTGCGGCTTTCTAAATAGCGCGAGTATTTTATTTAGCATAAGGGAATCTCCGTTCTTCGAGTTCTAAACACGATTATTAATAAATTTATCGGTTTAACCTCACCATAAACTTAACATTCACTGGCGAAGGCGCTGTTCCCCTTATGAAGGCGCGATCCCCCTATGCTTTTAGCTTTTTTTCTACCTTTGTTATACCGAATGCCCCTACGACTTCACCTGTCCGCTATTTCAGCCGAACGATCACAGCTCTGTCCCCCGTTTCATCCGGCGTCAAAAGCAGGCCTTGCGGCGTTTGCTCGGCAGAAGCGCCGGTGACCGACTCCACCTCGTCAACGTTTCTCAGGACGAGATGCCACGGCTTGCCGGCAGCTTGCGCCTGCTGCGGCTGCACTTGCGCCGTAATGCAGATTTCCCGGCCTGCTCTTTCCGCATTTACCTGAAGCTCCCGCTCGGCTTTGGTGCTGTAGACGACCGTCTCTGCGGAAGCTCCGTCCCGCAGCTCGAACAGATGAAGGCAAACGCCGTCCGCATAATCATAATCCGGCCGCTGTTCATTTTGCCCGACAGCAAGCAGCGTGTTCTCGCGGACGAACAGCGGCAGGCTGAAATAATCGTAATTCTCCGCATACCACTGTCCCCCTTCCCGCTGTTCGCCGGTCAGCAGATGTGTCCAGCGTCCCCGGGGCAAATAATAGCTGCCTTCGCCGCGGTTGTTGAAGACCGGCGCCACCAGCAGCTTGTCGCCAAGCATGTACTGCAGGTCCAGCGGCGCGCAGTTCGGATCGTCCGCAAACTCCAGCACCATGGAGCGCATCACCGGAAGCCCCGCTTCCACCGCCTCCACCGCTTTGCCGTACAAATAAGGCATCAGCGTGCATTTCAGCTTGGTGAAATAGCGAAGCACATCCACCGCCTCTTCGTCGAACAGCCACGGCACGCGGTACGACTCGTTCCCGTGCAGCCGGCTGTGGGACGACAGCAAACCAAACGCGGACCAGCGTTTGTACAGATCCGGCGTCGCCGTGCGCTCGAACCCGCTGATGTCGTGGCTCCAGAAGCCGAAGCCGCTCATACCGAGGGACAAGCCGCCTCGCAGCGTCTCCGCCATGGAGGCGTAAGACGCGGAGCAGTCGCCGCCCCAGTGAACCGGGAACTGCTGACCGCCGGCAGTGGAGGAACGGGCGAACACCATCGCTTCGTTTTTCCCGCGGACTTCTTCCAGCGCTTCGAATACCGCCTTGTTGTACAGGAACGTATAATAGTTGTGCATTTTAACGGGATCGGAGCCGTCGTGATAAACGACATCCGTCGGGATCCGTTCGCCGAAGTCGGTTTTGAAGCAGTCGACGCCCATCCGAAGAAGCTCGATCAGCTTGTCTTTGTACCATCGCACCGCAGCCGGATTCGTAAAGTCGACCAGGCCCATGCCCGACTGCCAGCGGTCCCACTGCCAGACGGTGCCGTCCGGATTTTTCACCAGATAGCCGTTCTGCTTGCCTTCCTGGAACAGGTCCGACTTCTGGGCGATATACGGATTGATCCAGACGCAGATGGAAAGCCCTTTGCTTTTAAGCCGTTCCAGCATGCCCTGCGGATCCGGAAAAACATCCTCATCCCACTTGAAGTCGCACCATTGGAATTCCTTCATCCAGAAGCAGTCGAAATGGAACACATGCAGCGGGATATCCCGCTCCAGCATCCCGTCCACAAAGCTGTTGACCGTTGCTTCGTCGTAGTTGGTCGTAAACGAGGTGGTCAGCCACAACCCAAACGACCAGGCCGGCGGCAGCGCAGGTTTGCCGGTAAGCGCCGTGTAATTGCCGAGCACGTCCTTGAGCGTATCCCCGCCGACGATGTAATATCTCAGCCTTTCGCCGGGAACGCTGAACTGCACCTTGGAGACGATTTCGGAGCCGACTTCATAGGAAACCCGTTCGGGGTGGTCCACAAAAATACCGTATCCGTAATTGGACAGATAAAACGGGATATTTTTATAAGCCTGCTCGCTGGAGGTTCCGCCGTCTTCGTTCCACATGTCGACCGTCTGCCCGTTCTTCAGGTAAGGGGTAAAACGTTCGCCGAGCCCGTAGATGTATTCTCCGATCCCAAGATCAAGCTGCTCGCGCATGTAGACCTCCGGGCCAAGCAGGGATTTGATGTAGGCCGGACCTTTATAGCCCGTGCCGGTCAATCTCCGGTCCCCGTAACGATAGTCCACCTGCCAGCCCTGCATCAGGTCGATGTTTACGCTCAGTTCGCCGCTGGCGAGGCGGGCAATGCCGCCCTCCTTGCTGACGGATACGGCTGCAGCCGGGTCCTGCCGGACTTCGAATTTCGGAGCCGCTTCATCGACGTCATTATGGATGTATTCGACGCAGATGACGTTTTTCATCGGGGAGCTGTAGCGGACGGTCAGCAAGGTGGTGTTCAGGGTTGAGCCTTTGTGTTCGATTTTTTTGGTCGAGGCATAAACCGTCACCGCATCCTCAGCCAGCTTCACATCCCGGATTTCAACCGGATATAAAACGTTTAAGCCTGTTCTGACATGCCAATAACCATCAGTAAATTTCATCGCAAATGCTCCTATCCTTTATATTTTTCTAGTTCAAACTCAATCCTTCATGGAACCGGATACAATTCCGCCAACCACATAACGCTGCAGAGCGACGAAAATGATAATAATCGGCAGCGCCGCAATCGTGGCGACCGCCATCAGATTGTTCCACTCGGTCCCGTATTGGCCGATGAAGCGGTACAGGCCCAGCGTCAGCGGGCGGACGGCGTCGTCTGTCGTCAAGGTGAGCGCAAACACGAAGTCCCCCCACCCGAACAGGAAGCAGAACACGGCGACCGTCATCATGCTCGGCACGACCAGCGGAACCATGATGCGGATAAAAGCGGTAAACTTGTTGCAGCCGTCGATCGCCGCCGCTTCCTCAAGCCCTTTGGGCAGCGCCATGAAGGAAGGCCGCAGAATCAGGACCGCAAAAGGCAGCGCGTGAATCATATCCGCCAGAATAAGTCCCAAATAATTGTCAACCAAATGCACCTTGGAAAACATGATAAACAGCGGCATCGCCATCGTAATGCCCGGCAGCATCTGGATCGCGAGCAGCAAAATCATGATCAGCGCTTTCCCTCTGATATTCAGCCTGGCCAGCGCGTAAGCGCCCGGCACCGCAAAAATCAAAGTCAACACCATCGTGCCGATCGCCACGATAAAGCTGTTGCCGATATACCGGAGCATATCCTGGTTGTGAATGAAGTTGTCGGCGTAAGCCTGCCCCGTCGAATTCGCAAGTCCGAACTTCAGCGGCGTCGAAAACAAATCCGTAATCGGGGTGAGCGACGTTTTGATCATCCAATAGACGGGGAACAGGAACAGCGCCGTCAGGATCACCGAAACGAGGGTGAGCAGGTATGTTTTTCGGGAATAGGCGGTACTCATTATTGGGCTTCCTCCTTCCGCGTCATGTTCAGGTAAACGATCGCCAGCAGGATCAGAATAATAAACATCACCATCGATACGGCTGAACCCTGACTAAATTCAAACTTCGTAAAAGACAGCTGGTACGAATAAATCGGCAGCACATTGGAAGAGTTGACCGGGCCGCCCGCCGTCATGATAAAGATCAGGTCGAACACCTTAAACGTATTGATAATGCCGAGCATTAGCAGGATAAGAATCGTTGGTTTCATCAGGGGCAGCGTAATCTTCCTGAACTGCATCCCCCGGCTGGCCCCGTCCAGCTTGGCGGCTTCGTACAGCTGCTCCGGCATGCTTTGCAGACCGGTGAGCAAAATGATCATATTAAACGGAATGCCGATCCAGATATTGGCCACGATCGTGGACATCAGCGAAGTCCGGTTATCGCTGAGCCAGCTGTGCGGTTCATGGATGATCCCCAGCCACTGCAGCACATAATTGACGACTCCATAGTCGCCGTTCAGCATCCACTGGAACACCGAGGCGCTGATCACGACCGGCAGCATCCAGGCGAGCAGCATCAGCGAACGCATCAGATTTCGTCCGGGGAACCTCCAGTTGAAGAACAACGCAAACGCAAAACCGATGCCAAACTGGAAAAGCAGACTGAATACCGTAAAAACAACGGAATTCCGCAAAGCCGTATAAAACACCGGATCTTTAAACGTTTCGATATAGTTTTCCAAACCGGCAAAGGCATGCGCTTTCTTGAAGTTGTAGACGTTCACGTCCTGAAAGCTCAGCGTCACATTATACAGAATTGGGAACAGCACAAACACGAGCACAAACAAAACGATCGGCAAAATGAATAGGTAATTCGTCCACGCGGTAAATAAGCCGGATCGCGTCCGGGGATTGGCCTGCGGCATCGTTGGGCCAGCCGGGATCGTTGAGACCGTTTTGGATTCCATGACGGATTCCTCCTTTCGGAATTTCATCGCATAGGGGGTGGCGTACGCCGATCATGCGGCGTGCACACGCCAACAGAATTGTTATTGAAACATCGTAAAAATATCGTTAGTGCGCACCTCGCACACCGCTTAATCGGCCTGCTGTTCCTCAAGTAATTTATGAATGGCAGCGCTGGCTTTTTTCTGAGCGGCTTCCGGCGTTTCCGCACCGGTAAAGGCTTCCTGCATCATCGTTTGAATCGCTTCGGAAATGCTCGCATAATTCGGGCCGTAAGCCCGCGCTTTGGAATCCAGCATGCTGTCGGCAAAAACCCTCATTCTTTCATCCGACTGCCAAAACGGATCTTGAAGCAGATCCCCTCGGCTCGGCAGCCGTCCGTTTGTCTTCAAAAGCTCCTTCAGCCGGTCCGGCTCGTTCGCAAACTGGATGATGTCAAACGCCGTTTCTTTGTGTTTGGAGGCTGCGGAAATCGCCCAGTTTTCTCCGCCAAGCACGGTGGCCGACTGCTGATCGGCCGGCAGCGGCACAACGCCCCAGTTCACTTTCGAATTCTGATCCAGGAATGGAATCTGCCAGGTGCCGTTCTCCATCATCGCCAGCTTCCCTGCAGCAAACTGCGTGGCAGTGTCCGCCTGCTTCTGGGTCACGATTTCCCGGGACATATACCCTTTGTTGACCATATCCGTCAGCAGGGTTAGCGCTTTCAAAGTTCCCGGTGCATCAAAGTCCGTAACATCGGCTCCTGCCTGTAGCAGAAACGGCAAAAATTGAAACGTACCTTCCTCCGTTTTGACTGCACTCATCGCAAAACCAAACACATTGCCTTTCGTCAGCTTGGCGGCCGCTGTCTGCAGTTCCTCCCAATTGGTCGGCGGCTTCAGGCCGGCCTGCTCCAGCATATCTTTGTTGTAAAAAAGGGCCAGGTTATTGCTGCCTACCGGCACCCCGTAATTCCGTCCCTCATAAACGGTCGATGACCACGGTCCTTTTACGTATTTATCGGCTTGCCCCCAGGCCTTCACTTCGTCCGTAATATCGGCGAGCACGCCCGCCGCGGCAAAGGTTTGATGGTCGGCGCTGTCGATCCACAAAATATCCGGCCCTTTGTCGCCGATCGAACCGAGCAGCAGCTTCGTCTTGATATCATTGTAGGAAAGATAAGTCCGTTTGATTACGACATTCGGATGGACCGCCTCATATTCGCTAATAATCTTGTTGATGGCATTCACGCTGCCCTCCGTTGTCATCGTGTCCCACCAGGTAATCGTCTGCTTCCCGCCGTCCGCTTGGCCGGTTCCGGAGCAGGCTGTGACCGTCAGCAGCAAAAGGACCGCAATTACGGCGGATAACATCTTTCTTGTTTGGCTCATTTGAACGCTCCTTTCTTTGCCTGGTAAGGCGGCCTGAAGGGCCGCTTCTAGCTAAAAAAACGGTTTCATTTCTCTCTCTGGCAAGCCCTCAGGTGACCCCTGCAGCTTGAGCACGAACATTAGAATATGGGCATTAGAATGTGGGCACTAGAATGTGGGCACTAGAACATAGCCGTAGAACATAGCCGCTAGAATAGGAGCCCAATATAGAAAAAGCTCTCTTCACCCCGGTTTTGCATCCCCCCTTTCAAGGAATAAATTACTGATTGAAATCAATAACAAAATGATGTACGTACATCATTTTACTCCGAATAACTCCACTCCCTTGCAGGGAATGGATGATAAGGCCGGATATCTACTACTTTCCGGTATTAAATGTAATATCTCGCGTTCTCCCGGGTCACCAGCTCAAGTTTGGTGATATGCTCCTTCAAATCAATAGGTTCATTATAAGCAAGATAATCAAAAAGAGTTTTGACCGCCAGGTAGCCCTGATTCACCGGATCTTGGCAAATCGTTGCCGAGACAAGCTGCCGCTGCAGGTCCTCATAAATTTCCTCCGTCATATCATGGCCGATGAGCGGCACCTTTCCGGTCAAGCCCGCCTGCTCCAAATGTCTGGCAACAATATGCAGCTTGGCGCTGGTCACATAAACCGCATCCACCCGGGCGAACAAGTCTGCGAATATGCCGGGCAGATCATATTCTTCCTGCTTCAGTTTAAGCAGCTGGGTCAGCTGCGCCCGCTGTTCGGCGACCACTTCGCGGAAGCCGGTGATTTTTTGCTGGAGCTGGAACGTAGTGGCCGAAGGAATCGAAGAAGCATCCGAGGTAATCAGACCAAACTTCGCTCCGGGCCCTGTCATTTTGCACAGCATATCCGCAGCGAGCCTGCCGGCAATCCGATAATCGCAGCCGACGTAAAACAACCGTTTGCTGAACGGCGAGTCGTTGTTGAAGGTACAAACCGCGATGCCTTCGTCCATGGCGCGGTCGATCAGCTCGGCCATTTCCTCCGAATCGTTCGGCGAAACCGCAATCGCGTCAAACGCCTTGCTGTCGATAATATCCTGAACCACCTGCTTCTGCTTCTCCATATCGTATTTCTCCGATTTGAACAGCTCGATCCGCAGCCCGTAATCGCGCAGTTCCTCCGTCGCCACTTCTACGCCTTTCTCAATCTGGCTCCAGAAATAATCCGGCAGCTCGGGGAACACGACGGCGACCGAAATCTCCTTCTTCCGCGACAGGAAACTCGCCGATTTATTCGGCTTGTAATTCAGTTCGCCCAGCTTCTCCATCACTTTCCGGTACGTCTCGGGTTTTACGTTGCCCCGGTTATTCAGAACCCGGTCCACCGTCGCAACCGAAATGCCGATCTGCTGGGAAATTTCCTTTAAAGTCATTCGTTTCGTCTCGTTCATAAATCGCTCCGCAACTGTATTCGCTTTCATATGGCAATGATAAAAACTGTTTTTATGTTGTAGGTTAGGTGTTGTCACGATCATAACGCCGATTTTTTTTAGGTGTCAATAAAATTTGATTAAAAATTTCGATATTTTGATGTACGTACGTCATTTAACGACTCGTTCAACGAGTACATAAAAAAACGCCTGCTTTACAAGCAAGCGTTCCTAACGACATCATAATACCATCTTCACAAACTTCACATCCGCCGGAGCAAACTCATAGTCCTTCAGCTTCGGGATGTATCCACTCCATACAGTCGTGATCGACAAGTTCAATCTCATCCGCGACAAAGGTCGCCTTATAGGCAAACAATCGGATAGGTACCACAGAATAGAGCAGTGGAGAGCTTTCGCTGAGCATCTATTGACTACCCATTTGATTTATTCTCCATATCTAATAATAACAACTGCTCAGCTCCATATTTTTCAACATTACTCAGCCCTTCATAAGAATCTATCTCTCCCCCGATGATTTTCCAGAGCATTTCAGACAAATAAGAATTAAAATTACTTATGAATTCATCGGATGTTTTATTAATTCTTTTATTTACTTCATGCATATTAAGATTGGCTTTCATGTTGTACAAAAAGTTTATTGGATTTGTTTCATCCGTTTGAGCCGAAGCAGCCATAGTGGCCGGAAGCATGCCACCTGCATTCTGCCTAAAAATAATATTTGATGGATCGTTCAATATATATTGAAGAATTTTTACGGCATCATTTGCATGTGCCCCATCTTTATTGACAGATATAGAAGGACCCAGATCTATAGGAATCGTAGAATCTTGGCTTGGCAGCGGCACAACTCCCCATTCGAATGGAGCCTTTGTGCTTGTTAACTGATTAAACAGGCTCTCATTGGCAATTGTCATAGCCGCTGTCCCGTTCATAAAATTGTTTTCCGTGTTGGACTGTACTGCATTTACCACCTCGTCATTGTAAAGGGATTTCATATCATTAATAATTTTATTCCAGCTTTCTGAATTCAGAATCATTTTTGCGCTGTTTTTATCGATATATGTCAGATTCTCCGAAAGACCTATGTACTGAAATAATACATTGGGGTCAGGATTAGGAAGGTATAATCCAAGAAAGCTCGAATGGCTAAATCTTAAAGCCGTATTTACAAAATCGGTCCAATTCATAGTCATAGAGGGTTGTGAAATCCCCAAACTTGTAAACGCATTTTTATTATAAAACAACGCCTGAGAACTGAATGATACAGGTATGCTATATATGTCCCCCCCGCCATTAAATTCCAACACATCTTGAACAGCTTGCGGGATGAGCTCTATTGTTTTTGAACCTAAACTCGCGCGTAGAGGCTGAAGCCTGTCCTGCTCTCTTAATATCTGTTCCTGCCCGGGGGTCAGGAATAATAAATCTGGCTTTTCTTCTGCTACGAGCTTAGGCAAGGTCACTTGTAAGGGGTCTGTTTCCTTAAATAACCGGTCTATAGAAATTACTTTAAAAGTTATGTTCGGATATTTCATTACTATGTAATTTCCATAATCTTTATAAAAATTAGATCCTGAATATAATACGGTTAATTCATAGGTATGATCTTGATCAAATAAATTATTTTCCTTAGCACTAGAACATCCCGACAACATGACACACAGCAATACTGAAATAGTTAATAACAACTTTGCTTTCAATAGGTTCACCCTTTTAAATTAGCTATAGTAAACATACAACTAATCATTTTTTATAGGTTGCAGCAAAACTTTGAATATCTTCCAGACCTTTTTGAACGTCAATATCATTATTTATGATCAATTTAATTGTGTCCTTATATTTATCTTGGATTTCTGGCGGGATCTCTGCAAACAAATTCATGTTTCTTATTGCATCTAAATTCGCATCACCCGTATACATAAAATGAAGTGGATGTGACGAATCCATCGCTATTGGAGACTCTATCGATGAAGAAAGCAGGGAGTTCATATTTTGAAAAACGGTTGCCATTTGTTTAGATAATAAATAATGAATTAACAAGCTGCTCGTCTCAGGGTTTCCGCTATATTTAGATACCGCAACCAATCTTTCTGTAGAAATATTCAATTGATTTGAGCTGTTTTGGGGGAGTTGAATAACATTCCAGTTGAACTTAGTACCTGATGACTCTAAATCCTTGTAGAAGTTAGTTGAAGCTATTGTCATTGCAGCCTTTCCTGCTAAAAATAAATCCTCATCCGCTTCATCATCCCATGTACTTATTGCTCCCTGTTCAAACAACGGTTTAATCTGATTTACTATATTAGCCCAGCTATCTGTGTTAATTACCAAATTTAATTTACTCGGCTGAACCATAGTAAGCCCTTCTAGGCTCCCGATTTCCCTTACTAACGCACCTGGATCCGAAGGATAAAAAAGCCCAGACTCTCCGGAATTTGTAAATCGCCCTGCTAAATTAAGCAGTTCAGGCATGGCCATAGTTTCTTCTGGTAGGCTAACACCGTTTTCCATAAAAATATCCGTGTTATAATATAAGGCTTCCCCCTCATAAGCGAGTGGAATATTGTATATAGCCCCATCTCCCGAAGATTCTAGGGCTTTTCTTATACCTGGATGTAAGAGGTTCAATGTATCTTTTCCTAATAGGGTATTTAAAGAAAGAAGTTGCCCTTCTTCTTGCAACTTTGCCATTAAGAAATCAAAAGCTCCTATAATTAAATCAGGTTTATTTTCTGCGACCAAATTAACAAAATCCTGTGCCATATCCGCGCTTTGATATACTTGTTTGAAAGGCATCACTTGAAATTTAATATTGGGGTACTCCGTATTAATGAAATTCCCAAAATCATTCATAAAGGACTCATCATCATAGGCCACTACTTTTAGTTGGTAAATAGTATCCTTTTTAAAGCTTTTAATGCTCTTCTGATTAAAACTACAGCCAAATATCATGCTGAATCCTAACACTATTAATAAAATTTTTACAAGCCTCAAAATCTTCGCCCCCATATAAACCACCGATTTACATTATTATACATATCATCCATTATAACTTACGTATGTTGCAAGATGTAATTAAGAAATGCAATATTTAAAAGACTGATTCTGATTTCTCAAAGAGAAAAATATATATAGTGAGAGTAACAATGCTGATTAGCATTGTTATGGAGTTGGTTTTAAAGGGAAGTTTTCAGGCTATATGCCGTCTAAGCAAAAAGACGCACAGGAGTTTCCTGGCGTCTTCTTTCGTTTACATCACAACGCACTGCGCCGCAGCTCATAAAAATACTGCACAACGGGATGCTTTAGCTTCATTTTCTCGGCCATGTTTAAAATCCGCTTTTTCCCCACTCTTTTGTCCACCAAAGCCAGAACATTCATTAAGATATCGTTGCTCTCCATGCTGTCCTCTATAGAAGTAGTTAAAAACTTATTAGCTAAAGCGGTAAAATTGGACTTACTTAAGGAGGACTGAGCCGCCATAAGTTCTTTTGCAAGTTCTGTCATTTTTCTGTTTCTGGCAATGACGATAAGCCGATCCTCCGGAACGTTGCCTTTGGTCTCTTTTCTAACTGCCTCGATTTCTTCCGAGCTAATAGGAATTTCAATCCCTGGGTCATTTTTGACTTCCAGTTCCGTTTGATACCAGCGGATACCGCTGGTTTTATCCCTCATATCGAATACATTCTTTTTATCTACCGAAATATAAGAGCTCCCTGCTTTATCCGGTAAATAGCGGTAACTTGTTGCCCGGTATTCAACCCTGCCATGTAACGCAGGACTGAGAAAACTCTCCAGCTGCTGCTTTAATTTACTCCAGGACATATAATCCCCCTATATGGTTAGGCTTCTGCCGCTAACTTCGATACAATTGCCGATTGCCTTATCCCAAAAAAACACCCCGCCAAGATGATGGGGGATGCCTCCACATTCGCTGTTTGATTAGCGCTCTTCTCCATGACCCAATAGTGCAACATCAGCATCAATTTCACGACTCCATTCTACCACACGGTCCGCAAAATACTAAAATCCCCATTAATGGTCAATAAGGTATCAGGTGCCGAAGTTCCTTGATCTCCGCGAAAAACACAAAAACTGCACCTCCAATTGTTAGTTTGGTTAACAATCGGCGCGGTGCAGTTCATATCCTTTGTCTTCTTTTTATATAACATAAATGATTAATATCAAGCCTTAGGCAATTCATTAAAGAAAGCGACATCTTCTATCGGTAATCTTAACGTCCGGTGTCCGGGCTTTGCCGCCTTACCGATGGCGATGAGCATAACTGGAGCGTATCTCGCCGGAATGTCAAACTCTTCTACAAATTTTATTGGGTCAAAACCGCCCATCGGGACCGTATCATAGCCTTTAGCACGAGCGACAAGCATGAGCTGCATGGATACCAGGCCACTATCAATAAGTACTTTTTGGAGTACATTTTCTGGAGGCATACTCGCGAAAAGTCTTTGGTAGCGCTCCACGAATGATTTAGCTGTTTCTTCAGGCATGTACCCCGCATCGACCGCCATCCCGTAAACCTTCTCGGCCATTGTATAACCTTCCAAATCTCCGAGTACCGCAATGACGGCTGAAGCCTCGATCACTTGCTGCTGGTTGTTGGCGATCGGAAGCAGTTTTTGCTTTAGCTCCTGCGAATCGATGATGAGAAACCGCCACGGCTGGAGATTGGCGCCAGAAGGAGCCAGCGTAGCTAGCTGCAATATATCTTTTATTTCCTCCCGTGAGATTTTCACTTCGGAATCATAGTACCTTACAGATCTCCGATCTTGAATAACATCAAAAAACTGAGCCTCCACCTTCTGAGACGATTGATCAATGGACATACTTATCTCCTCCTCATAATTACCTTGCCCCATGCTGGCACAATATGTTCTAAATAATTAGCAGTGGACCTTCAAAACCAATTCAACCCTGGCAGTTAAATAAGCTCTGTTGTTACTATAAATTATTAAGTATATACTTTAAAGTAGACACATTATTTTTATATAGCTCTATAAATTAGACTAACTATACAATAGTAAGGGATGATTTTGTGGATATCAGCAAAGAGGACGAACAATGTCTCGTCTCCATTCGCGAGGCTTTGGAGGTTGTTCGCGGAAAATGGGCTATTTTAGTACTCACCTTGCTTAGTCTGGGCCCTCAGCGATTTAATCAGATGCGAAGACATTTAAACAACGTCAGCATCAAGTCTCTAACGGATGTCTTGCGTCACTTTGAGCAGCATGGAGTCATCAACCGCCAGGTGTTCCCTACTTCACCTGTTACAGTTGAGTATTCGCTAACAGATAAAGGAAGGGCGTACATCCCTGTACTTCGGGAAATGCGCATATGGGGTGAAACCTGGGGAGGAACATCGGAAGCACGTTGATGACGACGAACCCCCGCTTAGGTTAAATAAAAGCTTAGACTGGCTCCTGAAAATGAAACGGCGACAGCTAAGGACAAGAAAATAAAGTCCTAAACTGTCGCCGTTTAACCTCTACCGATCCTCCGCACCATCTTGATCTCTGCTACCAAACTCATCGAGCAACGCACGCACTTCACCCGTCGACTTGGCACTCATTAAGTTATTTCTTAATTCACTGGCCCCGCGGAATCCACGGACATAGATTTTGAAGAAGCGGACAAGAGCACTGAAGGAACGTCGCATCTGCGCTGAATATTGATCATGAAGATCCAGATGCAGCCTTAACAGATCAAGCAATTCTTCGCTGCTGTGCTCCTTTGGTTCCTTCTCAAAAGCAAACGGATTTTGAAAAATCCCCCGCCCAATCATAATCCCATCCACCCCATATTGCTCAGCGAGCTTAAGGCCAGTCTGACGGTCAGGAATATCCCCATTGATGGTCAGAAGTGTATGTGGCGCGACTTCATCACGCAGCTTCTTAATCTCCGGAATCAGTTCCCAGTGAGCGTCTACTTTGCTCATTTCCTCTCTGGTCCGCAGGTGAATGGACAGATTGACAATGTCCTGCTTCAAAATGTGGGTTAACCAGTCGCGCCATTCGTCTACTTCCGTAAAGCCGAGCCTTGTTTTTACACTTACGGGCAGTCCCCCGGCTTTGGCGGCTTGGATGATGTCCGCTGCGATTTCGGGACGGCAGATCAGGCCGCTCCCCTTACCATTTTCCGCTACATTGGCTACAGGACAACCCATATTGATGTCAATGCCTTTAAACCCATCCTCCGCCATCCCGATACTCATTTGACGAAAATATTCCGGCTTATCTCCCCAGATATGGGCTACAATCGGCTGTTCATCCTCTGTAAAAGCCAGCCGCCCGCGCACACTTTGGTTCCCCTCCGGGTGGCAGTAACTCTCTGTATTCGCAAACTCCGTAAAAAACACATCCGGTCTGGCCGCTTCACTTACCACATGACGAAATACAACGTCCGTCACATCTTCCATGGGTGCCAGTATAAAAAATGGTCGTGGCAAATCACGCCAAAAGTTATTTTCCATATCAAAAACCTCTCTATAGATCACAGGATAAAGCTTTATCCCGATTAATAAAATTAACAAAATAAACAAATAAACCTGCTCATGTCTCTGCTGCTTCTTCACTTCTTCACTTCTACACTTCTACACTTATAGCATGTTTAAGCAATGTAGATCAAACGACAGTATATGTCAACAGTAGGCAATTATACGAATACATTATAGCCTATATAAGCCAGGCAAGCGCAAACTCACTTAAAATACAAAAAGAGGGGGCGTGAACTGTACCCTTTGTCAAGGACACTTGTAAAAAAAGGGACTTGTGGTTTTAAGCCGCAGATAAAAGATGATTCCTGTACTGTACAGGAGTCATCTTTTTACGTCCCCATTGATATCTGTG